>JAIYAZ010000077.1 GCA_027488755.1 Verrucomicrobiaceae bacterium
CTCGCCATCATCTCCATGGGGCTCGATTTCCTCCGCGGCCATCTCGCCGGCGACGCCCTCGCCGCCGACGTGCTCCACGAACTCGACGAAGCCGTCGGCCGCGCCGACACCGTCGTCAAGGGCCTGCTCGACTACTCCGCCCCGCGCCAGCTCGCCCTTGAGCCGCACGACCTCAACGGCATCATCCGCACCGCCCTCCGCCTCGTCCGCGGCGAAATGCTCGCCGACCTCCACCACATCGAGACGGATTTCCTCCCGCTCCCGCCCGTGCCCGTCGATCGCGGCAAGGTCTGCCAGGTCCTCGTCAATCTCTTCACGAACGCCCTCCACGCCATGCCCGCCGGCGGCACCCTCACCGTGCGCACCCGCACCGAACAAATCACCGGCGTCGGCGACAACATCGCCGGGGAGCGCAGCGAAGTCTTCCTCGCCGGGGACCAGGTCGCCGTCGTGGAAATCGCCGACACCGGCCCCGGCATCCCGCCCGAGCTCCTCGGCCGCATCTTCGAGCCCTTCGTCACCACCAAGCCCACCGGCAAAGGCACCGGCCTCGGCATGAGCGTCGTCCGCTCCATCATGAACCTCCACCGCGGCACCGTCACCGTCCGCAACCGCGAGCCCCGCGGCGCCCTCGTCACCCTGCTCTTCAACGCCAACCCCACCCCGCCATGACCCCCACCCGCGTCCTCATCGTCGACGACGAATCCGGTTTCACCCACCTCCTCCGCCTCACCCTCGAAGGCACCCGCCGCTTCCTGGTCGAGGAGGTCAACGACGGCCGGCAAACCCTCACCGTCGCCCGCACCTTCCGACCCGACATCATCTTTCTCGACATCGTCATGCCCGACATCGACGGCGGCGACGTCGCCAAGCAACTCCGCGCCGACCCCGAGCTGGCGGACGTGCCCATCGTCTTCCTCACGGCCATCGTCTCCCCCCACGAAGCCGCCTCGGAGACCCGCTTCGGCGGCTTCCCCTTCCTAGCCAAACCCGTCAGCGTCGCCACGCTCATCGCCACCATCGAGGCCCACTGCCCCGGCTGAACGCGCCCTACAACAGGCGGTGGCGGGAGAGATCCTGCACGTCGATCATGCCCGTCACCCGGCCGGCCGCATCGACCACCACGATTTCATCCACCTGGTGCTGGCGAAGCAGGGCCAGCGCCTCCAGCGCCAGCGCGGATTCCAGCACCTGCACGGGCCGTGGCGTCATGTGGCGACCCACCGGCTCATTCGCCATGTCGGTGGAGTGATTAAACAGCCGGGCAAAATCCCCGTGCGTGAAAATGCCGCCCAGGCGCCCCCCGTCATCCACGATGATCGCCGCCCCGTTGCGCCCCTCGCTCATCTTGCGGATCACCGCGCGAATCGTCTCGTCCGCCGCGACAAACGTCACCCGTTCCGCCCCGCGCATCACGTCCGTCACCCGGGTCAGCAACGCCCGCCCCAGGCTTCCGCTCGGGTGGTAACGCGAAAAATCCTCCCGACTCAACCCCTTCGCATCCAGCACGACCATCGCCAGCGCATCGCCCAGCGCGAGCATCGTCGTCGTCGAGGACGTCGGCGCGAGGTTGAGCGGGCAGGCCTCCTTCTCCACGCTCACGTCGAGCACCACGTCGCTCAGCCTCGCCAGCGTCGAATCCCGCCCACCGGTGAACCCGAGAATTTTCACGTTAAACTGCCGCAGCGCCGAGAGCGTCTTGAGCAGTTCATCCGTCTCCCCGCTGTAACTCAGGGCAAGCACCACGTCCCCATCCTCGACCACGCCAAGGTCACCATGCAGGGCGTTCATCGCGTTCAGCGCCACCGCCACGCAGCCCGTGCTGGCAAAGGTCGCGGCAATCTTCTCGCCGATCTGCCCGGACTTGCCGACGCCCATCACCAGCAGCTTCCCGCCCCGGTCCAGCGTCTCCTGCAACAGCCGCACCGCCCGCACAAAATCCCCCCCCAGCCGGCCACGCAGCCGTTCCAACTCCTCGATCTCAATTGAAAGGACCTGGTTCGCGCGCTCGAGAATGTCTTTGTCTCCAAGGGGCTGGGGCATGGAAAAATCGCCGGGCTGGGTTGATCACCCCGTCCCGCCAAAGTCGGGAACTCCCGCCCGCCGGGCAAGGAAATTGAGGCCGGAGCGCACCCGAAATCGTCCCCGCGAAAAAATTCCCCTTGCAATCCCGCCGAAATCCGCGATTTTCGGCCTTGTTCTGGGGGGAACAGCAGGCCGTCGTGGCAATCGTCGCGGCGGCCTGCATCTTTTTTACCCCGCGTTTTTTCACCGCCCGGCGGCCATCGCCCCTCGTCCGCCGACTCCGGGCAAAAAAAAATCGCACCCTCAGGGATGCGATCGGATTTTCGGGAAAAAGTGCTCGGGGGGGGACTTGAACCCCCATGCCTTTCGGCATACGCCCCTCAAACGTACGTGTCTGCCATTTCACCACCCGAGCTTTGGAAGGTGTGGGAGGCGCAGTCTCTCACGGAACATTTCCCACGCAAGCAGAAAATTTCGCTTGTCTCCGCTTTTCGTCGCTGCCATTTTCCCCGGTTCTCACCAAGGCATTTTATGGCATACGCAATTGTTCAGACCGGCGGAAAGCAATACCGCGTCGCAGAAGGCGACTTGATCGACGTGGAAAAGCTCGACGTGGAAGCCGGCAAAGATACCACCCTCGAGGTGCTCCTTTTCGCCGATGGCGATAAGGTTCAGCTCGGCGCCCCGCTCCTCGCCGGCGCTTCGGTCACCGCCGAAGTCGTCGACCAGCACAAGGGCGACAAAGTCATCGCTTACAAATTCAAGCGCCGCAAAGGCTACCACCGCACCGTCGGTCACCGCCGCCAGCTCACGCGCCTCAAAATCAAATCCATCTCCACCAAGTAACCCGCCATGGCACATAAAAAAGGACAGGGCAGCGTCAAAAACGGACGCGACAGCATCAGCAAGCGCCTCGGGGTGAAGAAGTTCGGCGGACAGTCCGTCATCGCCGGCAACATCATCATCCGCCAGCGTGGCACCAAATTCATCCCCGGCCGTAACGTCGGCCTCGGACGCGACTACACGATTTTTGCGCTTGCCGACGGCAAGGTTACGTTTGATCGTAATGGCCGTCGCGTGAACGTCGATCTCGCGGCGTAGACAGTTTCCCACATCTTGCGTTGCTGGTAGCAGGCGGCGCAGGGTTGTTTGTTCGGAAAAAGCCCGGAATCACCCTTCCGGGCTTTTTCTTTTCCCGCGGGGACATTCAAGATTTCGCCCCCGGAGATTTCCTGCTTCTCCTTGCCCATGCACGTGCCGCTCCTGATCGAACGCAAACGCGACGGCGGCGAGCTTTCCCCGGCCGAAATTCAGGCCCTGGTCGAAGGCTTCACCTCCGGCGCGATCCCCGAGGCGCAGATGAGCGCGCTCGCCATGGCGATCTTTTTTCGCGGCATGTCCGAGGCCGAAACGGCCGCCCTCACCCTCGCCATGCGCGACAGTGGCCGCGTCCACCGCTGGCCCGCCAACACGCCGCCCAAGGTCGATAAACACTCCACCGGCGGCATCGGCGACAAGGTCTCCCTCATCCTCGCCCCCCTCCTCGCCTGCGAAGGCTTCTGGGTGCCGATGATCTCCGGCCGCGGCCTTGGCATCACCGGCGGCACGCTGGACAAACTGGAATCCATCCCCGGGTTCCGCGTGAACGTCCCCGAAGCAGAGGGCCTGCGCCAGCTTGAGCGCATCGGGGTGTTCATGGCCGGCCAGACCGCCGATCTCTGCCCCGCGGACCGCAAACTCTACGCCCTCCGCGACGTCACCGGCACCGTGCCCTCCATCCCGCTCATCGTCGCGAGCATCATGTCGAAAAAACTCGCCGAATCCCTCGACCGCCTCGTCCTCGACGTGAAATTCGGCCTCGGCGCCTTCATGAAAACCCGCGCCGAAGCCGAGGCCCTCGGCGCCGCCCTCGCCGGCGCCGGCAACCGCAACGGCGTCCGCACCACCCTGCGCCTCACGCCCATGGACGAACCCCTCGGCCACACCGTCGGCAACGCCCTCGAAGTCTCCGAATCCGTCGCCACCCTCCAAAATCGCGGCCCCGCCGACCTCCTCGCCCTCACCCTCGAACTCTGCGCCGCCGTCTCCGACCGCCCCGCCTCCGTATTCGCCGCGCACCTCGCCTCCGGCGCCGCCTGGGAACGCTTCGTCCAGCTCGTTGAGGCCCAGAGCGGCGACGCCACCGCCCTCGAACGCCTCAACGCCATCCACGCCGCGCCCGTAATCGAACCCCTCCCCGCCCCCCGCGCCGGCATCCTCTCGCGTTTGGACGCCGGCGCCATCGGCCGCGCCAGCGTGCAACTCGGGGCCGGCCGCAAAGTGGCCACCGACCCCGTGGACTTCGCCGTCGGCTTCAGCGGGATCCGTAAGGTCGGCTCCCCCCTCGCCGAGGGTGAGCCCGTGCTCACCATCCACGCCCGCACCGCCGGGGCCGCCGCCGCCGCCCGCACCGAGCTCGGCGCCGCGTTCACGATCGAATGACCCGCCGCTCCGTCCTCCTCGGACTCGCCACGGCGGCGGCCCTCGCCCTCGCCCCCGCGACGAACGCGCAGGAAGACCCCGTTCTGTCGCTTCTGCGCAGCCGCGACGCCCTCGGCTCCGTTTCCTTCGCCCGCGTGGTCCAGGTCACCACCGGCCACAAGGTCCGCCCGCTCGACCCGCGCCGCCACCGCCAGCTCCTTACCGCGCTTTCCGGCGTGTTTGAGGCCACCCTCACCGCGCTGAACGCCCCGGGCCATCCGATCCACCGCGCCGGGCGCGTGAACGAAGCCAGCCGCTACCTGGAGGACGAAATCCGCCGCCAGCTCAACCTCCTCCCCGGCTGGAGCTGCACCGTCCCGCTCACCGCCGAGGGCCGCGAACAACGCTCGGGTTATCCCGACCTGCGCGTCCACACCGACCGCGGCGTCGTCTTCTTTCTCGACCCCAAGCTCTACCGCGCCGACAGCCGCACCAGCAGCCTCCGCACGTTTTATTACGAGCCCCGCACCCTCACCGGAAAAATCCACGAGGACGCCCTACATCTCCTCGTCGGCTTCGCCCACACCGGCAACGACGCCCGCACGCTCCACCTCGTCAGCTGGGAATTGATCGACCTCTCCCGCCTCACCGTCCAGCTCAAGGCGGAATTCCAGGCCAGCAACCGCGACGTCTACCAACCCGGCCTCGTCATCAAAAGCTCGGCCCCCGCGCCCTGAAATCCCGCTTCCCGCCAAGAGACTTGGAAGCACCCCCGCTTTGCCGCTATCGTATCCCTGACATGCGCATCGTTCGTTGCACGGATTCCGGATACCTCAAAAAACTCAAACCGCTGGATCGCCGCGCCGCGCCGGAGCCCGCCGTCCAGGCGACCGTCGCGGAAATCTTCACCGCCGTCGCCAAGGATGGCGACAAGGCCCTCCTGCATTACGCCGAGAAATTCGGCGGCCCGAAACTCACGCCCGCGAAGCTCCGCGTCAGCGACGCCGAAATCGCCGCCGCGCTCGCGACCCTCGCGCCAAAGACCCGCCGCGCCATCCTCGCCGCCCGCACAAACGTCCACGCCTTCGCCAAGGCCAGCCTGCGCGAAAGCTGGTTCACGAAAAACCGGCAGGGCGTCATCGTCGGCGAGCGCTTCGATCCCTTCCGCCGCGTCGGCATCTACGTCCCCGGCGGCACCGCCCCGCTCGTCTCCTCGGCCATCATGACCTGCACCATCGCCCATGCCGCCGGCGTGCCGGAGATCGTCGCCGTCACCCCCGCCGGCAAAGACGGCAAGGTCCACCCCGCCCTGCTCGCCGCGCTCCACCTCTGCGGGGCCACCGAGATCTACCGCGTCGGCGGCGCGCAGGCCATCGCCGCCCTCGCCCTCGGCACCAAAACCATCGCGCCCGTCGCCAAACTCTTCGGCCCCGGCAATGCCTACGTCGTCGAAGCCAAACGCCAGGCCCTCGGCCTTTGCGCCATCGACCTCCTGCCCGGGCCCAGCGAAGTCCTCGTCATCGCCGACGAATTTGCGAATCCCGAATGGATCGCCGCCGACCTGCTCGCGCAATCCGAGCACGGCCACGGCAGCATCTCCGTGCTCCTCACCCCAAGCGGGGAACTCCTCGACGCGGTGAACATCGCCGTCGAACGCCAGGCCGCGCAATCCAGCCGCCCCGCCTACCTGCAGGAGGCCCTCCAGCACGCCATGCTCGTGCAAACCCGCGACCTCGACGAGGCCATCGCCCTTGCCAACGCCTTCGCCAGCGAGCACGTCTCCATCGTCACCCGCGAGCCCGGCGAAGTCGCCCGCGAACTCACCACCTCCGGCGGCCTCTTCCTCGGCGGCATGTCCCCCGTGGTCGGCGGCGACTTCCTCGCCGGCCCGAGCCACGAACTGCCCACCGGCGGCGGCGGCAAATCCTTCGCCGGCCTCACCGCCGATCAATTCCAGCGCCGCACCAGCATCGTCCGCTTCGACGAGGATTCCCTGCGCAAATCCCTGCCCCACCTCCTCACCTTCAGCGAAATCGAAGGCCTCGACGCCCACGGCCGCTCCGCCTCCATCCGCCTCGCGGCCAAACCCGCGAAACCCGCCAAGCGCGCGAAGAAGAAAGCCTGATGCCCCTCTGGCAGACCCGCCGCCGCACCCTCGACCTCTCGCGCCACGGCGCGATCATGGGCGTGCTCAACGTCACGCCCGATTCGTTTTCGGACGGCGGCCGCTTCGTGGACCCCGACCGCGCCTGCGCCCACGCGCTCGCCATGGTCGCCGAAGGGGCCGACATCGTTGACATCGGCGGGGAATCCACCCGCCCCGGCGCGGCGCCCGTCCCCGCCGACGAGGAACTCGCCCGCGTCCTCCCCGTCATCGAGCGCCTCCGCGCCGCCTCCGACGTCCTCATCTCCATCGACACGAGCAAGGCCGCCGTCGCCGCCGCCGCCCTCGACGCGGGAGCCGACATCATCAACGACGTCACCGCCCTCGCCGGCGATCCCGCCATGCCCGAAGTCGCGCGCCGCACCGGCGCCGGCGTCGTCCTCATGCACATGCGCGGCACCCCCGCCACCATGCAACAGGCCCCCGCCTACGCCGACGTCGTCGCCGAAGTGGCCCAATTTCTTCGACACCGCCTGGACGCAGCGATAGCCTCCGGCATCGATCCGCTCCGCATGGCCCTTGACCCCGGCATCGGCTTCGGCAAAACGCCCGCCCACAACCACGCCCTGCTTCGCCACTGCGACGCCTTCGCGCTCGACGGCCGGCCCGTCCTTATCGGCGTCTCGCGCAAATCCTTCCTCGGCCTCCTCGTCGGCTCCAACGACCCCGCCGCCCGCCTCTGGCCCGCCGTCGCCCTCACCAGCTTTTGCCGCGAGCGCGGCGCCCGCATCTTCCGCGTGCACGAGCCACGCCCCCACCGCGAAGCCCTGCGCATGACCGAGGCCATCCTAACCGGAGTTGCGTAATGGAAGCCGTCTGGGAATTTGTGCGCGGCAATTGGACCGTCCCCATCGAGATCCTCATTCTCGCGGTCGGCCTCTACTACATCTACACCTACCTCGAAGGCACCCGCGGCGCCCGCATCCTCATCGGCCTCGCGTTTCTCGTCATCGTCCTCACCGTCGTTTCCACCCTCCTCAACCTCGTCGTCATCAGCTGGCTCCTCCGCAGCTTCTCGCTCTTTTTCATCATCGCGCTCGTCGTCATTTTCCAGCCCGAGCTGCGCCGCGCCCTCACGGAACTCGGCAGCCATCGACTCTTCGGCTCAGCCTTCGAAAATCGCGAAACCATCGAGGAAATCACCGACACCGTCTTTGATCTCGCCGGCAAGGGATTCGGTGCCCTCATCGCCATCGAACGCGAAATCAACCTCAAGGCCATCGCCGAAACCGGCGTCACCATCGACTGCGAGTATTCCAAGGAACTCGTCCTCACCATCTTCCAGCCGAAGACTGTGCTCCACGACGGCGGCCTCATCGTCTCCGGCGACCGCATCCAGGCCGCCGGCTGCATCTTCCCGCTCACCCAGCGCGAGAACCTCGACCGCAACCTCGGCCTTCGCCACCGCGCCGGCCTCGGCCTGAGCGAGGAATCCGACGCCCTCGCCATCGTCGTCAGCGAAGAGACCGGCCAGGTCTCCATCTGCCACAACGGCATCATCGAGCGAAACTTCAACGTCGACAAATTCCGCAACCGCCTCAGCCACCTCCTGCTGCTCGAAAAGTATGAAGATCGTGCCGATCCTGACGAATCGCTGGAAGCCTAAGCTCGCCTGCCTCTTCCTCGCGATTGGCCTCTGGTATGTCATCCAGCAGAGCGTGCCGCAGTCGACCCGCCCCGCTCCCTGGCCCGATCCCGCCGCCGCCACCCAGGCCCGCTGAACACCCCCGACCCCTTTGGATTCATGACTGATTCACGCAAACTCTTCGGCACCGACGGCATCCGCGGCGTCGCCAACATCGAACCCGTCACCGCCGAGACCGCGCTCAAACTCGGCCGCGCCGCCGCCCACGTCTTCAGCGCGAACGGCGGCCCCTACGGCCGCCGCGACGGCACCCGCCCGAAGATCGTCCTCGGCAAGGACACCCGCCTCTCCGGCTACATGCTGGAGAACGCCATGGTCGCCGGCCTCACCTCGCTCGGTGTCGACGTCCTCCTCATCGGCCCGCTGCCCACCCCCGGCGTCGCCTACATCACCCGCTCACTCCGAGCCGACGCGGGCATCGTGCTCAGCGCCTCCCACAACCCCTACGAGGACAACGGCATCAAATTCTTCCGCCACGACGGCTACAAACTCGATGACGCCGTCGAGGCCCGCATCGAAGGCCTCGTCTTCAGCGGCGAAATCGAAAACATCCGCCCCACCGCGGGCAACATCGGCCGCGCCCGGCGCATCGACGACGCCCTCGGCCGTTACGTGGAACACGCCAAGCGTGCCTTTCCCCGCGGCCGCACCCTCGAGGGTCTCAAGGTCGCCGTCGATTGCGCGAACGGTGCCGCCTACAAGTCCACCCCCAGCATCCTCCGCGAACTCGGCGCTGAGGTTTTCGTCGCCCACCACACGCCGAACGGCACCAACATCAACGCCGACTGCGGCAGCACGCACCCGGCAGAAATCCAGCGCCTCGTCCGCGAATCCGGCGCCCACATCGGTATCACCCACGACGGCGACGCCGACCGCGCCCTGCTCTGCGACGAACACGGCGAACTTGTCGACGGCGACGAAATCCTCGCCATCGCCGCCATCGACCACCTCCGCCGCGGTGCCCTCGTTGGCGACACGCTCGTCGCCACCATCATGAGCAACTTCGGCCTCGACGAAGCCGTCGAAGCCGCCGGCGGCCGCGTGATCCGCACCAAGGTCGGCGACCGCTACGTCATCGAGGAAATGCTCCGCGAAAACTACAACGTCGGCGGCGAACAGAGCGGCCACATGATTTTCCGCGACTTCTCCACCACCGGCGACGGCATCGTCAGCGCGCTCCAGATTCTCCAGATTCTCGTCGAGACTGGCCGCCCCCTCAGCGAACTCAAGCGCTGCCTGCGCAAGTATCCCCAGGCCCAGCGCAACCTGCGGGTGAAGGAAAAACCGCCCATCGCCAGCCTGCGGGACATCGAGGGCCTCATCGCCGCCGCCGAACTCCAGCTCGCCGGCAAGGGCCGCGTCCTCCTGCGCTACTCCGGCACCGAGCCCAAGATCCGTTTGCTCATCGAAGGCCGCGACGAGGCCGTCATCAACGCCCACGCCGACCGCATCGCCGAATCCCTCACCGAGCAGATCGGCGCTTAACCCGCCACCTCCGCGGCGCGCTCTCGCGAGGCCAGACGCCGCACGAGGTCGCGCGCCAGCTCCCGCCGCGTGCAGTCAAACTGGAAACTCTGCCGGCCAGCGCCTGCCGCATCGTAAAGCTCGACCCGGTCCCGGAAAAACCCCGGCCGGTGAACGGCCCGCCATTCACCCGGCGGCAGGCTCGTCAGGCGGGGCTCACCCTCCGCCCGTTCGGCGAAATCGACCGCCGCCGTTTCCTGCCCCGTCACCAGCAGCCAGCCAAAGCGGTTGCCCTTGAGGTGCGCCCCAGGCCCGGTCACGCAGGGAGCCGCCCACGCCTCGCCGGCCCCCGCCACCGGACGCCGCGCCAGCAGAATCTCCAGGCCCGTCGGCATGGCGACCGCCGCTGAAACCCCCGGCCGCTTCGTCAGCCGCCGCCAGAAAAACCACAGCGTGCTCCGCGCGGCCCCGAAGAGCCGCGGCCCAAACCAAAGGATCGCGGCAAACAGCCCCAGCGCCGCCCCCAGCGCGGCGAGCGGGTAATGATACACCAGCGCGAGCCCCCCGAGCACCACGGCATCCTCCGCCAGGCTCAGGCCGATGTTGGAGAACGGCTCCGGCGAAGCGTTGGCCACCAGGCGCGTCCCCGCCTTCAAGCCATGGGTCGTCAGCGCCATTCCACCCGCCAGCAGGCCCACCAGGACATCGTAGACCGGATGCGCCTCGCCCAGCACGGTCACCGCCAGCAGGGCTCCGCCGATCGGGCGAATCACCGTATGCACCGCATCCCACAGCGAATCCACCCACGGCACCTTGTCCGCAAAGAACTCGAGCGCAAACAGCACCCCGGCAATCGCCACAATGACCGGATCGCCCAGCACGGCGAGCTGCTCATACTGCGGCAGCAGCGTGATCCAGCCCTGTTGGATCGCGAGCCCGGCCACAAAAACCGTGAGATATAGGTTGAGCCCGGCCAGGGTGCCGAGGCCTAGGGCCACGCCAAGAAGATCGAGGGTTTCCATGAATTCGGGATGTCGCGGTAAAAGGAGTCTGTCTTTCCCCTAACGCGTTGTGGTCAGAATTATTCAGCCCACGTCGGGCCGGTGGCAATTTTTCTTCTCTCTGCCGCGTTCTCTCCGCTCCCTCCCGGTTGGTCGCGACTCACCGCCAGGCCTCCCACCGCTTCGCCAAAAAGCAAAAAGCCCTCCCGCGTGAGCGGGAGGGCTTTGGAAGCTTTCTTAAGCGAGTTGCTTAGAAGGTGAAGGTGACCGAGCCACCGCCCCAGAAGGTGCTGGGGGTGGTGCCAACGAGGCCATACCACTGGTAGCTGTAGGCGACGTAGGGCGAGACCGTGATGTTCTCGCTGACGGCAACCGGGAGAGCAACACCCGTCTGGATGTTGTTCGTGCCGACGAAGGGCGACGGCGGGTTGTCCTGCGTGCTGAAGTTATAGCGGAAGCTGGTGCCGAACGAAACGTAAGGAGCAATCGAGACGACATCCTTGTAGAGAGGAGCCGAGGCATCGATGCGCGCTTCGAGGTAGCTGGCGCTCTGTTCGACGAAACCACCGTTACCGAGGTTCGGGCCGACGTTGAAGAAGTAGTTCAAGCCGGGCGTCACGGTGACGGAACCGAACTCAAGGGCGTAGGCCACACCGACGTTCAACTCGTTCGAGTAGAGACCGGTCTGGTTCGCATTGAGCAGGGCATACATCGTGTAACCAGCCTTAAGGGAGAGGGCGCCGATCGTGTGCGTGTAGCTGACGATCGCGTCGAATTCCTTGTAGCTCGAGTTGGTCAGACCGAAAGCCGTCCAGCCCGCGAGGGTGAGGAAGTCGTTTTCGGTGAGGTTGAAGGTCACGCCGAGCTGGGTCCAGTAAAGGCTGGAGCCGTAGCCATTGCTCGGGTTCGGGAGGGTGTTCACACCGCGGAACATGTAGAGGCTGTCCCAACCGGTGCTGAGCGAGGCGCTCCACCATTTGGTGGCTTCCGGCTCAACGACGACTTTTTCTTTGAAGGTTTTGCCGTCGCCAGCGAGGAGAGCGCTGCTGGAAAGCAGAGCCGCCGTGCCGAGGACCGCAGCAAACTTGGTAGCGAGTTTCATAGGGTTGTTTTGGTTCTTTGTTTTTGGTGTTGAAAGACCTGAAGCGGGCGAACCCACCGGCAGATCAATCATGGTTAGGCATGATTGCTCCTCTCAACAAGCACGGAGCATGCCAAGGCGTTTAGCGGCCCCGGGGCGGGACCGTCAAACTTTTTTTCCGGTTTTTTTGAACGGATTCGGGCCGGCGGTGTCCCCATTCCCTGACAGTGTGCCGAGGCCCATCCGGACTTTCCTCGCCACAAGGCCGCGCCGCGGGCGCGCTCAGGCGGCGATCACGCTGATGTCGCCGGGCTGGATGCGGAAGAAAACCCGCTCGCCCTCATGGAAGTCGAGCGCCTCGTCCCCGTCATTGGCGAGGATGGCGCCGAGCTCGAGGCCGTTGCCGCAGTTGAGCGTGAGTTCGTCCACGGCGCCCTTGAAGATTTCGAGCGAGATCGAGGCCGGGAAGACGTTGTCGCCGACGGGGGCCTCGCGGAAGATGCGGATCTTCTCCGGCCGGAGGGAGAGCAGGACCTCGTCGTCGGTGACGCGGGGATTCACCCGGGTCTTCACCCGCAGGCCACCCTCCGTCTCGCAGTGGAGGAAATCGGCTTCGCGCTGAATGACCCGGGCGCTGATGATGTTGGTCTCGCCGATGAAGCTCGCCACAAAGCGGGTGGCCGGCTGGTAGTAAATGTCGGCCACGGTGCCGATCTGTTCGACCTGACCGCGGTTCATCACCGCGATCCGGTCGCTCATGGTCAGCGCCTCCTCTTGATCGTGGGTGACAAAGATAAACGTGATGCCGAGGCGCTTCTGCAGCTGCTTGAGCTCGATGCGCATCTGGTTGCGCAGCTTGGCATCGAGGGCGGAGAGCGGTTCGTCGAGGAGTAGAACCTTCGGCTCGCACACGATCGCCCGGGCCAGGGCGACCCGCTGGCGCTGCCCGCCGGACATCTGCGCCGGCCGGCGCTGCACAAATTCGCCTAGCGAGGTCATCTCGACCACGCGGTCGACGCGGCTTTTCACCTCCGCGGAGGGCACGCCCTTCATGCGCAGTCCGAAGGCAATGTTTTCGTAGATGGTGAGGTGGGGAAAAAGCGCGTAGCTCTGGAAGACCTGGTTGACGTCGCGGCGGTAGGGCGGATCAAAGGTCACATTCTGCCCGCCGATGAGAACCTCGCCCGAGGTGGGCGTCTCAAACCCGCTGATGATGCGCAGGCAAGTCGTCTTGCCGCAGCCGGACGGCCCGAGAAAGGTCATGAACTCGCCCTCGCGAATTTCAAAGTCGACGTCCCGCAGCGCGACGTAGTCGCCGAACCGTTTGTTCACCCCCCGCAACTGCACCATCGCGCTCATCGCCCTCGAACACTACCGCCGGAAAAATTTGCGCACCATCTGAAATTTCCGCACCCCCGATTCCGCGGCTTGGGTTACACTGTCTGTGGCCGCCCAACCCGCGCCGCGCCCGCCATGAAACGCGTCCTCCTCGTCACCGCGACCGCGATTCTGCTCCCGCCCCTGCTGCTCATCGGCGGATTCTATGGCTGGGAAAACTGGCGGGGCCAGTCCGCCTGGCGGGAAGCCGAACGTCGGCTCGTGGCGGCGGGGGAACCACTCACCTTCGCGGAGCTGGCGCCCCGGGCCGTGCCCGACGCGGAAAACATGGCCGCCGCGCCGGTCTTCCGCGACCTGTTCACCTTTCACAATCCCCACCGCGCCGCCCTTTACCGGGTGCAGCTTCCGCCCGCCGCGCCACCATCCCTCCCCGCCGCCGGCGCGGAGCCCGAGCTCATCGCGCTGGCCCGCCGCTTCGAGCCGGATTTCCAGGGCGACGCTGCCGCCGCCGCCCAGGTCGTGCTCGACGGCCTCGCGCCGATGGATCCCGTGCTCCGCGCCATGCGCGAGGCCGCCACCCGCCCCGAGGCGGTCTGGCCCGAGCCGGCCAACGCCCGCTACGACCGCCAGGCCCGCATGTTCGCCCCGCTGCGCCGCTCCGCCGAGGTGCTCGCGGCCCGCGCCACCGTCGCCGTCGCCGAACGCCAGCCCGACCGGGCTCTGGCCGACTTCGAACTCGTCGCGCGCCTCGCCGGCAGCGCCCGCGAGCCCGCCACGCTCGCCTCGGGTTTCGCGTCCCAGGGCATGCTGAACAACGCGGTCGAAATCGTGGCCGGCGGGCTGGCGGCCGGCACGTGGTCCGACCCCGATCTGGCGCGGATTGACGCCGTGCTCGCGAGCTTTGATCCGCTGGAGGACTTTCGCGCCGGTGTGCGCGGCGAGCGGGTGGTGTTTCTGGAATCCTCGGGCGCCATCAGCGAGCGGGCCCGGCAGATTTTCACCTTCATCGATTTCCGCTCGCCGGTCTCGGCCTGGATCACCGGCACGCTCTGCCAGGCCGCCTGGGCGCTGCGGCCCTCCGGCTGGCTCGCCCGCGACCGCGCCCGCTACGCCCTGCACGCGCAGGAATGGATCGACCAGGTCATCCACAACCGGCGCGTGCGCCCCTGGGCGCTGGCGGACTGGAACGCGCGCATGCGGGCCTTCACGCGCGACGCCTTTGGATTTTTCCAGACGCCACTCTCGGGCCTCGCCCTCCCGACCCTGCAAAGCGCCGCGCGCTCGGCCGCCTACGCCCAAACCCGCATCGACCTGGCCCGGCTCGCGATTGCCCTCGAACGCTGCCGCCGCGCCACCGGGGCGCTGCCGCATCAACTCGACGAACTGGCCCCGCGCTGGATCCCCGCCGTGCCGCGGGACGTGGTGGGCGGGGCGCCCTACCGCTACCGCGCCGGCCCCGACGGCTCCTTCCAACTTTACGGCCAGGGCTGGAATGCCCGCGACGACGGGGGCCGCCCGGGCACACCGAACGCCCTGCTCGGACCCTCCACGGCCGACGACTGGCTCTGGCCGGCCGGCTGATCAGGGCGCATCCGCCGGCGGGAAAACCTCCAGCGGCCGACCGCCGAATTCCTCGACGAGCGCGGCCAGCGCGCCGGTAAACCCGGCGTTGTAGTCGAGCGCGACCTCGTTGGTGATGTAGTTCCCGCGGTCGTCCACGTAGGCGAAATCATCCGGCGCGCTCGGTCCGCCCACCAGCGCCCCGTAGAGCACGTGGCGGTTCGGCGCGGGGTCGCCCACGTCCCGCGTGCCCGACGCCGCCCGGTGGTGCGGGCGCTGCGGGGGATTTTCGCCGTAACCAACCACGTAGCTGCTGCGGCGGGGATTTTCGCCGAGCATGTAGCGGATCTGGCGGATGGCAAAGGCGCGGTCGCGCTTGGCGTTCGGCGCATCGGGCAGGCGCGAATAGATCAACGCCAGAAACGCGGTGTTCGCCGCGTAGCGCAGCGAGCCCCACTGGTCGAGCCAGGCCAGACCGCCGGGCGTGCGGTTCACGCGCGCACCGCCGTCGCCATCGGTCCAGAAATCCAGCCAACGATCGAGTTTATCGATGTATTCCCGCCGGCCCGTGAGCTGCGCGAGCAGGAGCGCGGTGCCGTATTTTTTGTCGTCCCACGACTGCGTGCCGTGCCAGTTCGCGCCGCGCAGATGCTCGCCAAAAATCTTCGCTGAGCGCTCCAGGTAGGCCGGCTCGCCGGTCGCCTTCGCGAGCCAGGCCGCCGCCCAGGCGAGCTCGTCCTGATACCCGCTGAAGGAATTGTAGTAGGCCCGCGCATCGACAATCGCGTCGCTATAAACCCCGCGAAACCGCTCCGCGAAGGCAAACAGGGCCCGCGCATGCTCGAGACACTTCGCCGCGTAGTCCGGATCCGCCTCGCGAAACAGGATCGCCGTCGCCGCCAGCGCGGCCGCCGCCTCGCCCGTGAGGTCCGAGCCGGGATGATCGGGATCGACCGCAAAGGCCGGCCGTTCCATGCGCATCTCCTCCGGCGGCCCCCAATAGGCATGGTCGATGTCGCCCCGGCCAACCTGCCCGTAAAACACATCCGGCCGCGGGTGCGCCTTCATCAGCCAATCCGCGCCCCAGCGCACGGCGTCGAGCAGGTAATCCCATTGCCCGGCGCGCTCATATCCGGGGCGGAACTCCAGCCCGCCCCAGGCCAGCATCGTCATCGCCGCCGCCATCGGGAGACCGAACTTTACGCCATCGCCGGCGTCGTAATAACCACCCGTGAGGTCGACTCCCACGTCGCGGCCATCCTCAAGGCCCGAGTCGCGCCGCCAGCCCACGCGGAAATTCTCCGGCAGGCGTCCCGACCGCTGCGCATCGAAAAAGAACAACGCCTTCTGCAGCGCCTCGGCGTAGTTCACCGCCACCGGCGCCGGCGGCGCGGGCTCGGGTGTGGCCGCCACGCCGGGTCGCGGGGCCTCCGGCGTCATCGTTGGGAGCGGCGCCGTGGGAGCTGCCGCTTGGTTAAAAGCCAGGCCGCGCGGACCGCCCACGATCCCACCCGGCGCCCCGAGAAAACCAAACCGCACCTCGCCCCCGGGCGGAATGCTGCGGTTCGAATCGTCCGAGTTGATGACATAACGCTCCCCCGAAATCGCGGCGATGCGCGCATTCCACATCGTCGTGATGCGCCCGGGAAGCGCGAACTCGACCGACCACGCGGGGATCGCCTCCTTGCCGCGGTTGCGGATCGTCACCTCCGCCTGGTAGCCGCTGCCCCAGTCGTTGAGCACGCGAAACTGCACCTCCGCGCCGCCCGCCTCGGCCTGCACGTTCGGAGAACCCGCGTAAATCGGCTTCTGCACGACGTCCCCCGTCCGCGTGCTCGCCGGCGAACCCGCCGGCGCCTCGCCCGCCACCAGCGGCTGAAACAACACCTCCGTCGGCCCCGTCACGTTGCCCGGCGAGGCCTGAAAACCGAAAACCACGCGCCCGCCCGCGGCGATCTGCCGCGACCAATCCTCCGGCCCGAGCAGATACGTCCCGCCATCCTGCTTGAGGATGCGTGCGCCCCACATGCCCTGGATCGTCGCCGGCAGCTTGAAGCGAATGCGCCAGTCCTTCACCGGATCGGGCGATTGATTCGCGAGCGCGAACTCCGCGACAAAACCCTGCCCCCAGTCGCTTTGTTTTTTGAACGTCACCTCCACCGGCGCAGCCCC
>JAIYAZ010000057.1 GCA_027488755.1 Verrucomicrobiaceae bacterium
GCGCTGCCCACGCTGGGGTCGACGTAGATGACGAACACCTTTTCCGCGTTGCCGAGAAACACCGCGGTCCCGCTGCCGGTCGGGACGAGCGCCCGCACGCGGATTTCGATCACGGGGCGGCTCATGGGTTGAACGTAGCAGGAAGCGCCGGCCCGGACAACCGCCGCGGCGTCACGCGCCGTGGATGCGCGCCCGTCCGCCCAGATAAAAGCGGGAGACCGTGACGTAGCGCTCGGCCCAGGTGCGCACGCCCTCCTGCTGCGCGGGGGTGAGCGGGCGCACCACCTTCGCGGGCGAGCCCATCACGAGCGAGCCGGGTGGGATTTGCGTGCCGGGCGTGACGGTCGCATTGGCGGCGACGATTGAACGGGTGCCGATGCGCGCGCCGTCGAGCACCACCGCGCCCATGCCGATGAGCACTTCGTCCTCGAGCGTGCAGGCGTGGACCGTGGCGTTGTGGCCGATGGTGACCCATTCGCCAATGAGCGCGGGCAGATCATCCGCGACGTGCACCACGCTGCCGTCCTGAACGTTGGAAAACGCGCCGATGCGGATGGGCGCAATGTCGCCGCGCAGCGAGCAACCGGGCCAGATGCTGGCCTGCGCGCCGATCTCGACGTCGCCCGCGATGAACGTGTGCGGGGCGATGTAGGCGCTGTCGGCGATGCGCGGTGACTGGGTGAGAAAATGCGCGATCTGGTCCTCAAGATTCATGCTTGACACGCTACCGCTCCGGTCGCGCCGACCAAGCGGAAATCGCCGCGGGCGGCGGCGCGAATTTCCCCCCAAAAAAGTCCAGAAGATCAGTTGACAACTTTGGGCGCGGTTTTCTACCGTCCCCCTTACCACTCCGTTCCAACTTCTCCTAAATCCCATGAGCAACAAAGTCGCCATCGTCGAAGCCGTCCAAAAGTCCCTCGGTAAAGAAACCAGCAAAGCGGAAGCCGAGCGCGCGGTGAACGCGGTGATCGACGCGATCAAGGCCGGGGTCAAGAAGACCAAGAACGTCCAGCTCATCGGCTTCGGCACCTTCAAGGTTGCGAGCCGCAAGGCCCGCACGGGTGTGAACCCGAAGACCGGCGAGAAGATCAAGATCAAGGCCTCGAAGACCGTCAAGTTCGTGGCCGGCAAGGCTTTCAAGGACGCGATCTAATCACATCCCTCCCAACGCGGAGCGGAAAATTTCCCCCCCCGCACCGAGAAGACCCGTTTGGCCAGGAGGCAAAACGGGTCTTCTCATTTTTTGCGCCGGTGAGCGGGGCACGGGCGGCGGGGCGGGCAGGTTTGGCGCGGGGTTGCGCGCGGTCAATTTCCGCCGGGAAAAGCTGGGCAGGCAGGATTCCGTGATTTATTGTCCGCGTTCCATTTCGCATCATCCCCACGTATGTCCGCTCCCATCAAAGTTGCCGTGACCGGCGCCGCCGGTCAGATTGGTTATGCCCTCCTTTTCCGCATCGCCTCGGGGGCGATGTTTGGTCCGAATCAGCCCGTGATTCTCCACCTCCTTGAAGTGCCGGCGGAGAAGCCGCAGCAGGCCCTCACGGGCGTGGCGATGGAGCTGGATGACTGCGCGTTTCCGCTGCTGAAGGGCATCGTGACGACGGGGGATGCCCGCGTGGCCTTTGGGGACGCGAACTGGTGTCTGCTCGTGGGCGCGAAGCCGCGCGGCCCGGGCATGGAGCGGGCGGATTTGCTCAAGGATAACGGCCGCATTTTCATCGAGCAGGGCCGCATCATTGACGAGGTGGCCGCCGCCGATGCGCGGGTGGCCGTGGTGGGCAATCCGGCGAACACGAACGCGATGATCGCCGCGAGCCAGGCGAAGCGGCTGACGCCGGATCGTTTTACCGCGATGGTGCGCCTCGACCAGAATCGCGCGCAGACCCAGCTCGCGAAGAAGGCGGGCGCGGAGACGACCGCGGTGAAGGACATCTTCATCTACGGCAACCACAGCCCGACGATGTTTCCGGCCTACGCGCACGCGACGATCGGCGGCCAGCCGGCGGCGGGCGTGATCAACGACGAGGCCTGGCTGCAGGGGCCGTTTCTTGACACGGTCGGCAAGCGGGGCGCGGCGATCATCGCGGCGCGCGGCGCGAGCTCGGCGGCCTCGGCGGCGAACGCGCTCGTGGACCATGTGCGCAGCCTGGTGACGCCGGGTGAGGTGCATTCGGTGGCGGTGAAGTCCGAGGGCCACTACGGCTTCGATCCGAACGTGTGGGCCGGCCTGCCGGTGCGCACGACGACGCCGGGCAGCTACGAGGTGGTGACCGGTTACGCGATGGATGACTTTGCGCAGAGCCGCATCGCCCTCACGAACAAGGAACTCGTCGACGAGCGGGCGATGGTCGCCGACATGCTCTAGGCGCAAAGTCCGACCGAGAGAGGATGGAGGCATCGTCCCGCGTGGCGTTCCGGATTGCGGCTGCGCTCGGCCTGCTGGGCGTGGTGCTCGGGGCGTTTGGCGCGCACGGTCTGGCGCCGACGCTGGCGCAGCTGGAGACGGTCGAAATCTGGAAGACGGCCGCGCTTTACCACCTTGTGCACGCGGTGGCCCTGCTGGCCCTGGCGGCGGCGGGGCGCGCGAGCTGGCCGCTGACGGCCTGCTGGACGGGCGGGGTGGCGATTTTTTCGGGCACGCTTTACGTCCTGGCGGTGACGGGCCTGAAGTGGCTGGGAGCGATCACGCCGATCGGCGGCACGCTCTTGATTGCCGGGTGGGCGCTGGTGATGATCCGGGGCAAATGAGTGCTCGAGCCGCGACGCTGACGGTGCCCACGCAGGGCAAGGGAACCTACGAGATCACGGCGGCGGTGGCGCGCGTGGTCGGGGCGAGCGGGATTCGGAC
>JAIYAZ010000146.1 GCA_027488755.1 Verrucomicrobiaceae bacterium
ACGAGCGCATTTGCCTCCTGTGGCGTTTTGGCGCTGCGAGCCTGACGCACGTAGAGATTCCCAAGTTCCAGATACCCCCACCCTTTCGTGAGCCGCTCCTCCGCTTCGGTCCAATCACGCGGAACACCGGTTCCATTCACATACATGATTCCGAGCTTTCGGCTGGCCTCCGCGATATGACTTGGGCAGCCGATTCCATAATCGGCGCATTGCCGATAAAACGTGGCTGCCATTTCGTTATCCCGAGCCAATGGACTGTTCTCCCGCTGCTGCGAATACAGATCCCCGAGGAGAAACAAGGCGTAAGCGTCGTTTGCCCGGCCCGCCTTCTGCAGGCACGCCAAGGCCTCTTTTTGGGTGATTTGCTCCCACTGCGGGCGCTGTTCGAAATACCACTCGCCAATCTCAAGGTTTGCTCGAGCATGGCCCAGAGCCGCTGCCCGCCGGTAATTGGAAAGCGCCTCAGCTGGGTTGCTGTTCTTGAGCGTGCTTCCCTTCGCAAAGGCGACCTGGGCTTCAATGTTTTCAGGCTTGGCGAGAACCCGCGCCATGGCTCCGCCCGGATTTGAGGGCGTTGCGTCCGTGGTGGTCGCCGGGGCCGAGTTATCAATATAGCGCTGGTATCCAGGAAGGATGTGCGTCGTGGCATCCACAGCGCGGGGTTTTCCACTGGCATCGTAGACGACAACCGTGTTTGGGGCCGAGGGCGGGGCGGCGTAGACCTCACCCAGCAGCAGCGAGGCGACGGAAACGCTGAATACAAGTCGGCCCATGATCCGCGGAGGGCAAACTCTTCGCTGCCGATTCCGACAGGATGTGGTGACGGGATGGCTGGAACGTTCGAGCGACGGGGCGGAATTCGGCTTCACAATCCGCCACGCGCTGCTCGGCTGACAAAACGGACACCCATTCGAAAAAATCTGAGTCGATTTATTGGAAAGACATCCCAGCGGGAGATTGGCAATCGGGAACCAAAATGCTTCTAATGCAACTGGCCTATGGATTCCCCCGACCCGAAGTTCGCCAATCTCGTTCGCGATTCCGACGAAGATTTCATCCGCCAGCTCTACGCGGAGCTCAAGAAAATGGCGCACGGCAAACTGGCCAGCGAGCGGGCGGGGATGACCATCAATACAACGGGCTTGGTGCACGAGGTCTGGCTGCGCCTGGAGAAGAGTTCGCCACCGGCGTGGCGGGATCGTCCGCAGTTTTTTGCGGCGGCCGCTGAAGCCATGCGCCGCATTCTCGTTGAAGCCGCACGGAAGCGCCTCGCGGCAAAACGAGGCGGGGGAGCTGAAATGGTGCCCTTGGACGACGTCGAGCCGGCAGATATTGCCGCCGATGAGCGCCTCCTGGGAGTTCATGAGGTCCTTGATCAGCTTGAGCAGGAGGATCCCTACAAGGCGCAGATTGTGAAGCTCCGGTTCTTCAGCGGGATGGAATACGAGGAGATTGCGTCCCTCCTCGGCGTGAATGAAAAAACGGTGCGTCGCCACTGGGAGATGGCGAAAATCTGGCTCTATCGCTCGTTATCCGATCCGAGGTAGCGGCCAGATGTCCGATTTGTCCGTCGAGACGCGCGTATCTCTCCAGAGGGACACGCAATCCGTGGAAGATCTTTTTTTCGAAGCGCTGGAAATGTCGCCCGCGGAGCGTGCGGCCTTTCTTGACCGGGCGTGCGCCGGGGATCCCGGCAAACGCTCCGCCGTCGAGGGTCTGCTGGAAGACGCCGACCGGGCGGAGGTCTTCTTTGGCGCGGCTCCCACGCTGGCCGCGCATCCCGTCTACCGCTCGGCCTCGCAAACGGAGCGGGCGGGCGATTGGACGGGACCCTACCGACTTATCGATCGACTTGGGGAGGGCGGGTTTGGGGTGGTCTGGAGGGCGGAACAGCATGCCCCCATCCGCCGCGAGGTGGCGGTGAAAGTGATCAAGGCCGGCATGGATACGGCCGAAGTGCTCGCGCGGTTCCAGGCCGAGCGGCAGGCATTGGCCCGGATGGACCACACGAACATCGCCCGGGTGCTCGACGCGGGCGAGACGCCACTCGGACGTCCGTTCGTCGTGATGGAGCTGATTCAAGGGACGCCCATCACCCGCTTTTGCGACGAGGCAAAACTCAGCCTGGAGCAACGCCTGCAGCTGTTTCTGGACGTGTGCGGGGCGATCAGCCACGCCCACCAAAAAGGCGTCATCCACCGGGACCTCAAGCCCTCCAACATTCTCATCGCCACCGTCAGCGGCCGGCCCACCGTCAAGGTCATCGACTTCGGCATCGCCAAAGCGACGGAAGGGCGTCTCACCGATGCAACCATGCTCACGCTCGGCCCGCAGAATCTCGGGACCCCGGTCTACATGAGTCCCGAGCAGGCCGGCGTTTCTGAGCATGACGTGGACACCCGCGCGGACGTTTACGGGCTGGGCGCTCTGCTCTACGAACTCCTCTCGGGAGCGACCCCGTTTGATGCCCGCCTGCTCGCCGAAGCCAGCTACGAGGAGCGTCGGCGCATTCTTCGTGATGTTGAACCTCTCCGTGCATCCGAGCGTTTCAAGGCGCTGCCGGATGCCACCCGCGAAACCGTCGCCCAAGCGCGGGAACTGGCGCCGGACTCGCTGCCGCGGACTCTTGCCAAAGATCTCGATTGGGTCCTTCGCCGAGCGATGGCCAAAGCCCGCGAGCAGCGCTACCCGACCGTGGACGCGCTCGCCGACGACATCGCCCGCTTCCTCGCGCGGGAGCCGGTTACCGCCCGCGCCCCCACCAAACTCTACGTCCTTGCCACGTTCGCCCGACGGCATCGGCGGGCCTTGGGGATTCTCGGCGTCATCGGAGCGATTCTGCTTCTGGCGACCGCGGTGAGTGCGTGGCTGGCCGTTCGCGCCACGCACGCCGAGTTACGAGCCCAATCGCTGCTCAAGGAAACTGAGCTCGAACGCAACGCCAAGGCCCAAGCGTTGAAGGATTCCCAAGCCGTTAGCGACCTCCTCGCGGACGTTTTCCGTTTGCCCAGCCCGGACACCAACAGCCGCACGATCACCCTTGCCGATGCCCTCCAAAAGGCAAACGCGAAGCTCGACGCGACGTTGAGTGATCAGCCCGAGCGCAAGGCCCTGCTCAAGCAGACCCTCGCCCAGACCTACGAAGGTCTCGGCCTCTACCTTGAGGCCACGGACCTCCGGCAACAGGTCCTTCGATTATCCACCGAGGCCCTCGGAACGGACGCTCCGGCCACGGTTGAGGCCATGCAGCAACTCAGCCGACTGCTTGCGCTTCGGGGCTACTACCGCGAGGCCGCCGACCTTCAGCGCCAGGAGTTAGAGATACGGAAGCGATTGGACGGAGCGGAGTCCCCAGAGGCCAAACGCGTCTGGCAACTGAGGGAGGAGAACCTAATTCTGGCCGGGCAAAAGCCGCGACCCGCCGCTCCACCGGTTCCCGCTCCCAGCCCGACGACCACGCCGCCCGTGTTTTCCGACACCGAACGCAACAATATCGTCAAATCGAGGCTGGCCTCGCAGGAGGCCGAGCTCGCATCCCTGGAGAAGGTCCACGCGCCGACCGACGGTGAGGTCTTAACGGCGCTCCAAGCCCTTTCCAAATCGTATTCCCGCGCGGCCTACCGGAATGACGCCGCCCGCGTCCAGACCACGCTCGTCGAGCGACTCCGCACCCGATACGGGGCGACGCATTTCATCACAATGGACGAAGAGGATCACCTCGCCTACCTCCTCTGGCGGGCCGGAAATTGGCGGGAGTCCATCCGGGTTCGCGAAGGCGTGCTGGAGAAGCGAAAGAAAGTCTTCGGCCCGGAGCACGCCGGCACGCTGGAATGCGAGACGATGCTCATTGAGCAGCTTTACGTTTC
>JAIYAZ010000056.1 GCA_027488755.1 Verrucomicrobiaceae bacterium
CTCAGCCTCGGCGCCGGCTCCCCCGCCCGCGCCGCCTACGCCGACCTCGTCACCTTCTTCGACCAGCTCAGCCTCTCCGCCGACGCCGCCGTCTTCCCCGTCAGCGGCCGCAGCCTCACCGACGTCGAGTCCGCCTTCGGCCCCCGCATCCAGACCAGCACCGACCTCTACGACTGGCACCGCGGCATCGACGTCGACGGCATCCTCAACACCGACGCCATCGTCGCCCCCCTCAAGGGCTATTTCTACGACTACCGCTCCACCAGCGCCGGGGGCAACATCGTCATCCTCGAGCACCGCTTCACCGACTTCCTCGGCGGCAACGTCACCTCCATCAGCTACGCCGGCAAAACCCTCACGAAATTCTACACCTGGCACCTCCACCTCTACGACGACGGCATCGCCAATAACGGCATCGGCACCGATGACCTCGTCGCCGGCTTCACCGTCGGCCAGGCCATCACCCGCGGCACCCAGATCGGCATCCTCGGCAACTCCGGCTCCGCCGCCGCCGGCGGCGACGGTTACGCCCCCCACCTCCACTTCGAGCTCCGCCTCGGCACGAACAGCTCCGTCGAGTTCCAGCTCGCCAACCCCGGCACCACCCAATGGGGCTTCGACCCCCACATGAACCCCATGTTCCTCTTCGCCGAGCCCGCCCTCGGCACCCCCGCCTACTCCCCCAGCCTCACCACCCTCCAGGGCTTCACCGCCGGCCAGAACGCCACCTTCCGCTTCGCCACCGGCAACGACGACTACCCCATCCTCAACCGCTGGAGCGTCATCCTCCGCAACCTCGCCGACAACTCCGTCGCGAAAAGCTTCACCCTCGATTACAACCAGCGCACCGGCTACGACCCCACCTCCACCGCCACCCTCGACACGAAGGACACTACCGTCCCCTACGTCGACCCCATCGCCTTCACCGACACCGACACCGACTTCCGGACCAACCTCGTCGTCCCCTCCACCTGGCTCGCCGGCTACGCCCCCGGCGGCTACCAGATCGAAGTCACCGCCACCGACCTCTGGGGCAACCCCACCACCACCGTCTCCGCCGTCCCCGAACCCACCCTCACCGGCGCCCTCGCCGCCGGCGCCCTCGGCCTCGCCGCCCTCGCCCGCCGCCGCCGGATCGCGGCCTGACGCCCCCACCCCTCGGCTCCCTCCTCTCTCCCGCAACCCCAACCCCCAACCAAAAACCCACCCCATGTCCCTCCTCGACTCCCTCCTCGGCGCGATCACCGGAAACTCCTCTTCGGCCGGCGGCGCCAACCTCCTCGGCGGAGCCCTCGACTCCCTCCTCACCCAGAACGGCGGCCTCGCCGGCCTCATCGGCAAATTCAACCAGGGCGGCCTCGGTGACCTCGCCGCGTCCTGGGTCGGCACGGGCGAAAACAAACCCATCTCCGCCGATCAAATCTCCGCCATCCTCGGCTCCGACCAGATCAAAGGCCTCGCCGCCCAACTCGGCGTGGACCCCACCCAGGCCACCGGCCTTCTCGCCCAGTATCTCCCCAACATCGTCGACAAACTCACGCCCACCGGCCAGATCGACCCCAACGCCAACCCCGCCCAGGGCCTCGCCTCCCTCCTACCCGCCCTG
Source organism: Verrucomicrobiaceae bacterium (assembly GCA_027488755.1). Taxonomy (GTDB): domain Bacteria; phylum Verrucomicrobiota; class Verrucomicrobiia; order Chthoniobacterales; family JAATET01; genus JAATET01. Next base: position 1,607 of record JAIYAZ010000056.1, read on the forward strand.
CTCGCCAGCCTCGGCGGCACGAACCGCCCGGGCTGACCCCCACGCCCCGCCCGCGGGCCAGCCGGGGACGAAAAATCTGGCGTCAAAATCCGCTTTGGGTTCTAACCTCCCCCATGCCCGCCCGCTTCTGCCTCGCGTTTGCCCTCCTCGCCGCCGCGCTCCTCCTCGTCCCGTCCCCGGCCCAGGCCCAGGCCCGGCCCAAACCCGGCCCCTTTGCCGCCTACGCGGGCACCTACACCGGCACCGGCACGCTCACGCTTTCGGGCAGCCCCTTCCCCGGCAACGTGACCGTGAAATTCTCCAGCCCCAGCCGCGGCAAGCTCGGCCAGATGACCCTCACCAGCACCTTCGGCGCCGGCGTTTCGAAGTATCCCGCCAACGGCACGTTTGCCTTCACCCGCTCCACCTTCACCCTGAACGCCGCGGTCCTCGGGACCTTCACCCCCGGCTACCCCATCAACGGCACCGCCGGAGTTTCCGCCAAGGGCATTAAATTCTCCGGCTCGGGCAAAACGACGGACGACAACGCCTACGTGGCCAGCGGCACGATCACGCCCACCTTCCTCAAGCGAAAGACGATCCTCAAGATCACCTACACCATCAACGTCCTCGGCGTGCCGACCACGATCGCCGCGACCGTTTCCAAACCCGTCAAACCCTAGCGGACGTCGCCCGCGCGGGTAAATCCCCCCCGCGGCGGAAGCCTTACAGCTCCCCCGCCGCCACCTCCTCCAGGTAGACAAACTCCGGCGCCCGCACCCCCGCCTCGGCGCGAATCCGCACCAGCTCCGGGGACTCGAAAAACGCCCGCGCCGCCGCCGTCGAGGTCCAGCGCGAGAAATGCACGATCCGGTTCGGCTCCCCCTCGCACCGCAGCACCTGATACGACCGCTCCCCCGCCGCGCGCCGCATCTCCGCCGCCCGGTCGAACACCCCCTTCCACGCCGCGTAATCGGCCACCTCGTGGATGATCAAAACATGGGGCGCGCGCACATCCGGGCTGGTCATCCGGACACTCTGCCCCGCCCTCCCCAAAACTCACCCCAAAAAAGCCCCCCACCGCCCCCCTTCAACCCTTCAACCACTCACCCTCATCCGTGCCCATCGGTGCCCATCCGTGGCTCCCTTCGTCACCCCCTGGCATTTCACCGCACCGCCGTAAAGACCCTCCCGCTACCGGCTCATCGCCGGGCCTCCGTCGGCGGGCGGGACGCCGCCGAACGCACCTCAAGGTCATCGAACTCATTGGGATCATGGCTGCTCGCCAGGAAAGCCAGCCCGTTCGCGCGGCCCGCGATCGGCACCAGCCCCAGCGCATGGCCGTCGATCTCGGCGCGCATCGTCTTCCCGGCGAACGTCACCGCAACCTGATGCCAGGCCTTCGGATCAAACCCCTCCAACCGACCCTCCGCCAGCGTCTGCGTGCGCGCTTTCCAGACTCCGGGCTTCTTCGCGTCCTCGTAAAACTCCGGCCCCAGCAGCCGCCACGCGCCGTCCGCCCGTAACTCCAGCCGCGGCTCGTGCAGGTCGGCGTCGCGGAAATCCGTCACCCCCGTGCGCACGTAGCGCCCGCCGATTTCCACCGTGCCACCCGCCAGCCGCACCCGCGCCGCCACCGTCACGTCGCCCCATTGCTTGTCCCCCCAGACCGTGAACGGCGTGCGAAACTTCGCGAACCACGGAATCCCCGGCTCCGGCATGATCTGCCGCAGCCACGCGCCCTCCCCCGGCCGCACGACCGTCTCGAACGTGCCCTTCTGGTCCGAGAGATACCGCGGCGTGACCCCGCCCGGATAACCCTCGAAGTTTTCGCGATACGGAAACGGAAACGCCCGCGCCGCCGGGCTCGCGGGATGGCTCCCCTTCGCCTGCCCCGTCGTCGTCGTCAGCGTGTAAACCGCGTCGCGCTCCAATGCCAGGGTCACGCGTCCGTCCTTCGGCCCAATATCCGGCAGCGCGACAAACTGCTCCGCCGCCGTTGAGCGCCACACGTGCACCGGCCCGGCTTTCAACGCTCCGCCGATGGCGAGCGTGACCTCCCGCGCACCGTCCGTGCAGATCACCGCGCTCCAGTCACCCGTGGCGGGATTCCACAGGGCCACGTGCGAACCCTTCCACGTCTTCGGCGAAAACCGCCCGCAGGCCGAGTCGAGGTAACGCCAGCCCGGCTCGGCAAACTGCGTCGTGTGCGCCGTCGTCCACACCGTCGGCCACACCTCGTAATGCCCGCTCCACGGCTGGCTCGCCTGCATCAGTCCCGTGCCCTCCCACATGATGCCGGGATTGATCGCGTCCACCGGCGCCCACGCCTCGGTCTTTGTGAGGCGGTCGCGAACGTAGTTCTTGTTGATCAAGCGCGCCCACAGAAGCGCGTTCTCCCACGACCGCCCGCTCAGCGAAAACTCCTCGCTCGCCCACAGCGGCTTGCCCGTCGCCTTCACGGTCTCCGGCACGGCGTCCTTGTCGTTCTCCAGCTCCGGCAGCCAGTGGCTCGGGTAATGATACCCCACCGCCCGCAGCACGCGGTCGTAGGCGGGGTCCTTCGGAAACTCCTCGAAGATCGTCCACTTCGGCGAACGCGCATCCTCCGGGCCCTGCAGCTTCACCTTCGCGTAGCCCCGCCGGTCCAGGGTCGGCCGCAGCGTGTGCGCGACCCAGTTCAAGTCCGTGCCCATCTCATTCTGCGCGGCCGCGACCCAGTCGAGCTCCAGCCCGTAATCCCGCCGCGCCACGTCGAGAAACCCCGCATACCACTCCGCCGAATCCGGCGAAAACCGCCCCTGGATCCAGCCCGGGTAACACCACGGCAGGGCATCCAGCAGGATCCCCGGATTCCGCCGCCGCGCCTCCGCCATCAGCCAGAACTCATACCCCCGCGCCCGCGGCCGCTTCATCTCCTCGCGCGTCATCGCATGCGTCGGCTCGCTGCCGCAGGTCGAGTTCTCCCCCCCGCCGATCTCCACCTTCAGATGCTGCAGCGACGCGCCGAATTTCGGGCGGAAGAGAAAATCCAAAACCTCCCCGCGCTCCTTTGCCGGATAATCGACGAGATGCCGCGTCGAAGCCCCCGCGCTCACCGCCCCAATCCCCTCGAACGTGCGCCCGCCCTCCTCCGGCACAAGCCGGATTACGGATTCCGAAGCATGCGCGGCAACCGCCAGCCCCAGCAGGGCCAGCATCAACTTGGGGGGATTCATCCCTCCTTCCTTGCCGCCCCCGCCTGCCGGGACCAAGCCTAAAATCCCGCCGCCGCGGCCGGACCTAGCCCATCGGCGTGCAGAGCTCGATCAGGTGCCCGTCGGGATCCCGCACGTAGGCCACCACCTGCCCCCACGGCTTCGCCACCGGCGCGCTCACCGGCACCGCGCCCGCCACGGTCGCCCGCGCAAACGCCCCCGCCACGTCCTCCGTGGTGAACCCCAGCTCAACCGCCGCCGGCGGCTCCCCCAGGTCCGCCGGCCTCACCCCGCCCGGCAGATTCGCCCGCGCCAGCTCCAGACTCGCAAAGGCCAGCGCCGTCCCGCCCGTCTCCAGCTCCGCGTAATCCCCGCCCTCGTGCACGAAACGCCGCTCAAAGCCAAACGCCGACTCGTAAAACCCCACCGCCCGCGCCACCTCCGGCACATAAAGAATCGTGTAGCCAAACTTCATCCCCCCATCATCAAAGTAACCGCGAAGACCGGACAAGCCGATAACCTCCGCCATGCCCGCCGCCTCCGCGGCCGACTCTCGCCCCTCTCTTCCCCCGGTCATCTTCCCCCCCGAAAAAACCATCCGCCCCATCCGTGGCCCCCTCCCCATCAACCAAGAACCAAGCACTAAGCACTAAGAACCAAGAACTAAGCCCCCCTCCCCATTCGCTTCTTGCCCCGCCGTCCGGAAAGGATCACGAACTACTAGGCCCCTCACCCACCCATGAACATCCCCTCCCCCCTCCGCACCCTCCTCATGGCCGCTCTCGGCCTGTCCGCCCTCCCCGCCACCCTCCTCGCCTCCCCCTTGTCCGTCGACGTCACCTCGGAAACGACGGTCGTCTCAGATTACCGCCCCGCCGATTTCTTTTTTGTGGCCAGTTTGAGTCAGAGCATCAACCTCATCGCCCCGCCCACCCTCTCGATCAACGGCGTGACCGATTCCGTCTCGCTCACGCTCTCGGCTCCCGCCGGCCGCATCCTTCAAGTGGATCCCCTCGCGGAAGGCCTGAGTCTCTTTATCGACGTGAACTACGTGGATGGAGACGCCACCAGCCTCGGCAACATCCTCACGACCGACATCTCCTTCGAAGGCCTCGCCGGAACCGCCCCGACCCTCAGCAGCAGCCTCGGCTTTTACCCCTACGGCCTCCTCTTTCAGATTCGTTTCTACGACTTCTCGAACGCCTTCTCCTTCACCCGCATGACCGTCACGTCGACGATCGACGGCACCGGCGCCAACGTCACATTTAACCGCCAGACCGTCATGATCCAGGCGCAGGATACCGACTATTCCGGCCCGACCACGGAACCCTACGCCGCCCTCCTCTCCACCGCCCCCGCCCCCGTGCCCGAGCCCGGCACGGCGATCCTCCCCCTCGCCCTCGGCGCGCTCCTCCTGCAACGCCTCCAAAAACGCAGCCGCCTCGCCGCCTAACCCCGGCGCCGGCAAACGTTTCGCCCCGCCGCAAACCTTCGCGGGGCATCGTGAAAACACCCAACGGCCCAAGTAAGTTGGCGAGAAAGTCCGCTGAAGACGGCGACCGCCGCCCCATCAACTCCCCCCCCTCTGCGCCTCTGCGTCCTCCGCGCGAGATCCTTTACCCCTTTTCCGCCTCCCAGCCTTTCCCCGCGAGCCAATGCCTGTCCTGGCGGCCGCCGCGCCCGAACATGCGCCCTTTACCCCCGCCCGGGCTCCGGCTGTTCATCGACCCGGCCGCGATCCGATCAGGGTTCCGACGATCATCCCCTCCCCCATACGTTCACGGTTTGCGTTCGCCCTCGTTGCGGCCCTTTGCGTCGCCCTTCCCCCGCAACTCTCCGCGTCCCCGCATTCCGACGGCGCGCTCCGCACGCTCACGATTTTCCGCGGCGACTACCGCGCCATGACGACGGGCTGGCCCGGCGTCTGGATGGCAAAGCACAGCGCCACCACCGGCGAGTATGCCTTCACCATGGAATGGGAAGGCCAAACCCTCGAACTCGCGGGCCGCCTGCCGGGCGATTCCCCCGACCCGAAAAAACCCGGCGGCCGGCGCGTC
>JAIYAZ010000118.1 GCA_027488755.1 Verrucomicrobiaceae bacterium
CGCTTCCGCCACCGAAAGCGTCACCTCCCTCGACGCCACCTTCGAGCGCGTCACCGTCACCGATTCCCTCCCCGCACCCGCCAAGCGCTTCGCCCGCGTGAAGGTGACTTCGCCATGAAACTCTTCCGCCAGCTCACCCACGTTCTCTTCAGCGTCGCCCTGCTTGCGACGGCTGCGTTGCATGCCCAAACCCCCTACCGCGACATTGCCCTCGATTGCGGCGGCTGGGTGAGCGGGTTTGCGCAGCACGCCGGCACCGGGCGGCTCTACGGATTTGGCGATATCTTCGGGCTCTACCGCAGTGATGACTTCGGCGCGAATTGGAAATTTCTTCAAAACAGCCTTGTCGAAAATACCACATTTGTAACCGGAGTGACCGTTCATCCCTCCGATGCGAACCGCGTGGCCTTCAGCGGTTACAAAACGGCGTGGACCAGCACGGATGGCGGCGAAACGTGGACGAAGCGCTTGGGCGATCTTGCCTATGGGAACAATTTGATCCGCGGCGCCACGGCGATGCTCTACCACCCCACCCAGGCGAACGAGCTCTGGCTGGCCAGTCCCCGCAGTGGCCAGACCGGCACGCTCTGGCGTTCAACCGACAACGGCGCGTCCTGGGCTGCCATCGGCGGCTCGGCCTTCGTCAACGAACGCGCCACCACGATCCATTTTTTCCCGTCCGCTCCGAACGAAGTGTGGGTTGGAACCAAAGCGATCAGCGGACTGAGCACGACGGGCGGTCTCTGGTGCTCCGCCGATGGCGGCACCACCTGGACGAAAGTCTGGAACAACGGTGGTGCGCAAACCCAATACTACGGGGCCCCGCAGGTCAACAGCATTGCCCGCAACGCCTCCCGCGTCTCTGTTTTCGCCACCAACACCGGTATCTGGCGTGTCACCGCCTCCGACTGGAACAGCCCGGCGACCTACGCTGTCTCGCAGGCGACCTTCGCCAACCAAAGCGTGAACGTGACCACTTTGGCCAACGGCAGTTTTTGGGCGCGCGAGGGCGGCGACCAGACCTGGCCGCCCAAGATCAGCTCCGATGGCATCACTTGGACGGATCGCCAGATCACGATGACGGCTGCCTATGTTCCAGAATGGTCCACGGCAGGCCTGATCACTTCCGCCAACAAGGTCTATGGGCGTGACATGCTCGTCCAAGATGTGGCCAACCCGAACCGTTGGCTGCTCACGGGCGGAGCATCTGCGCACCTGAGCGAGGACAACGGCCTCACCTGGCGTTATCAGCCAGGCGGCATGGCGGGCATCGCGGGGTATCGCGCCACGTTCGACCGCATCAACCCCGGCCGCACCTACCTTGCTACCTCGGATCGCGGGATTTTTGTCGTCACGGACGGCGGCCTCACCGGCCAGACGGAGTATTGCTCGCGCAAGGTCTTCGACGAACTGCACACCTTCCACGAGGCGATGGTCTCCGCCGACGGGCAGACCATCATTGGCGCAGGCGTTCACCAGGGTCTGAATCGCACGGTCATCATCCGCTCGACCGACGGCGGGGCGAACTGGACCAAGCTCAACCCCTCCGGGTTGCCCGACAACTACGAGGGCGTCCAACGCGCGGTGATGTCTCTCAACGACCCCAACGACTTTCTCGTGCTGCTCGGCTATACCAGCAACTCCGGCCAGCCGAACAACCCCGGCCTCTACCGCACGACCAATGGCGGCACCAGCTTCACCAAGGTGGGTGGCACCTCCTTCGACGGCATCGACACCGGCATGCGCTACCTCACCCACCAGTCCTACCTCGAGCGCGACGGGATCAACCCCAACATCCGATACCTCGCCCTGCGTGCGGAGAATAATTCCTTCATTCGCGGGGTCTGGCGCAGCCTCGATGGCGGGACCACTTGGACCCAGCGCACCGATCCCTTGGGTGGCCAGTGGATCTGGGCGTTTGCCGTGGACCCCACGATCGAGGGCCGACTGTGGGTGGGTGGGACCAAGCTCCGCCGCAGCGACGATGGCGGCGGCTCGTGGACCGATGTGTCGAACTTCGAGGATATTCGATCCATTGATGCCTATGCCGGGCGGCTGGCCGTGCTGGGGCGCCGCAGTGGCGATACCTTCTACAAAATTTACGTCAGTGCCGATCATGGCTCGACGTGGTCGGAGCAGACAAGCTCCCAAAACCGCATGATCTGGGCCGGTTACGTCTCGGTGGACCCCTGGCGCGCCGGGCAGACCTGGATCAGCGGCTCCCGCTCGTGGCAGATTTTTAATCCCCCCACCGCCCTCGACCCCACCCTCACCGGCACAGCCTCGGGGAGTGCCCCGGCCTCCGGTGACCCCGCGTTCGGTGCTGACAAAGCTTTCGATGGCAATACCGCGACCGCGTTTGCTCCCGCCGCGAACGGCGGTTCCGCCCAGATCGACCTCGGCGCCGGCCAGTCCGCCCGCCTCACTTCCGTGCGCTTCTTTCCCCGCGCCGGCTTCGAAAGCCGCATGAACGGCGGACGATTTGAAGGCTCGGCCAACGGCTCCACCTGGACGACGCTCCAGTCGCTCACCGCGTCTCCCTCAGCCGGATGGCAGGTCGTCACCGTGAGTGACGCCAATTTCTACCGCTACTTCCGCTACACGCATCCCACGGGTCTGGCCGACGTCGCGGAGATCGAGTTTCATGGTCGCATCCCGACCGCGCCGGTCATCCTCAATCAGCCCCTGCCCGCGCTCAACGGCCTCGTCGGTCAGGCATTGACTTATGCCATCACGGCATCCGGTGCCCCGGCGCCCACGTTTTCCATTGCCGCTGGCACGCTGCCGACCGGGCTTTCCCTTAACCCCACCACCGGCGTCATCTCAGGCACGGCAACCATCGTCGGCAGCGGGAATGTCACCATTCAGGCGACCAATTTCAAAGGCAGCGCGACGGCGACGCTCACTCTCAACGTGCCCTCCGGCCCGCGACTGAGCGCCAGCACGCCAGCGCCAACCTACACGCAGACCAGCAATTCCACCGGAACCGCTACGGTCACCTTAATGAACACAGGTGACGCGCCGCTTTCCTGGGCGGCGAGCTTGCCCACCGTGGATGGCAACTATGGAGTTGCCAGCAGCACCACTCCAGGTAGTGGGGTCACCTACGAGTGGATTGATGCCGTGGACGGAGGCACCAAGATCGGCTTCGGCAACGCCGACGACGCCAACACCGGCCCCGTCACCCTGCCCTTCACCTTCCCCTTCTACGGCACCGACCGCACTTCGCTGCGCATCTGCACCAACGGCTGGGCGAGCTTCACCAGCGTCGTCGCGAACTACTACCCCTCCGGCACCTTCCCCAACAACAACGACCCCGAGAACATCATCGCGCCCTTCTTCACCGACCTCTACCTGCGCACCGACAGCGGCGTCTATTACCGTGCGGTCGATGCCCAGACTTTTGTCATCAGCTACATCGACTTGGTGCGCTACGTAGATCGCGCAGCCGCCAACCCCGCGCGCTTCAGCTTCCAGATCGTGCTCAAATCCGACGGGCGGATTTATTTCCAATACCAAAAGATCCCCAATTTGAGCGCCTTGCTCGTGATCGGTATTCAAAACGCCGCCCGCACGCTCGGCACCGCCATCGCCGAACCCACCACCATCAGCGACCTCACCGGCCGCGCCTACCAACTCACCCCGCCGCTCGGCTGGCTCGCCGCGCTCACCCCCGCCTCCAGTTCCGCCGCGGGCAGCACCCTCGCTCCAGGTTCCAGCATCACGCTCAACGCCACCATCAACACCGCCGGTCTCGCCACTGGTCAAACCCGCTCGGGCAACATCAATTTTACCTCGAACGACCCCGTCAACCCCAGCCGCACGGTCACGTTCAACCTTACCGTCGGCACACCCGCTGCCCCCGCCGCACCCGTCATCGGGGCCAGCCAGTCCGCCAGCGGCACGAACGGCACCGCCTTCAGCTACCAGATCCAGGCCACCGCCAGCCCGACCAGCTACGCGCTCTCTTCGGGCGCTCTGCCAACAGGCATCACTCTAAATGCCGCCACGGGTCTGCTCACTGGCACCCCCAGCCAGGTCGGCACGTTCACGCCCGCATTCACCGCGACCAATGCCGTGGGCACGTCACCCGCCGTCGCCGTCTCGATCACCATCTCCGCCCAGCCCACCAACACGGACTACCCTTTCAACTCCAGCCAGGGCCATTTCGAAGCCACCTTCAACGAAACCGCCGGCTGGGGCGCGCTCTGGAACGCGACCGCGGGCACCGGCGGCAGCGGCGGCCTCGCCACCGACTCCAACGATCGCGCC
>JAIYAZ010000148.1 GCA_027488755.1 Verrucomicrobiaceae bacterium
AGGAGATATTCCCCCTTCGTGAGCGGAGCCGCCTGATCGTATGTCACCGACACCTTTGACCGACTGTGCATTTTTAGCGAACCACTAAGCGCCAGCACCGGGACCTGCGTGGCCAACGATTCGTTGGACCGGCGATCGTAGAGGCGCATGGTCAGCGAGCCTCCGTCACCGATCTGCAGGTCGTTACCGGCCGCCTTGCTCACCCCGGCAATGAGCTCCAGGTCGGTGCCGACTCCCTTAACCGGTTTCATGAGCAAGGTCCCCCCCCATTCCAGCGATCCGCCTTGCACGCCGATGGTTCCCCGCGGAACGGTGATATCCTGCGCGACCTTGAACCCGCCATTTTTGAGATAAAGCGCCGGGGAAACTTCCCTCCCGCCAAACTTGCCGGGGCGAAGCGTAAGAGTTTTGCACTCGTAGATCCGGCTGTCACCGGAGTCGATCACCGCTTTCCCCTCGATGACGAGGTCGGACTTCGCATCAAGCACCGCCCCGGTTGAACTCAGGGCCTGCGCGAAGGAACCGGTTTCCTGTTGGGGATTGGGGGGAACGACTCGCGCCACAATGTCCGCAGCCAAACCAAGCGGAGCCGTGGACAGGACCGCAAGCATCGCGAGGGTTCCGCGGAGGAAGAGACCGAAAGAGAAAACAGGAGGGGTCATGGGAAAAGAACGGGAGAATTTGGGGAAACTACGGCACGACAAGGAGGAGTTCCTTCCCGTCGATTTTCAGACTGGGGGGAGTTCCCGCCACCGGCTGGTTTTGCCTCAATACGGTGACGGGTGGCACTTCCCCCTCGATCGCCCGGGCTCGAATCAACCGATACTCCCCCGGAGCGAGCGGCGCGGCCTGATCGTAGGTCACGCGGAACTTCGCGCCGGGCAGAAACTTCAGGGTGCCGGTGAGCGTAATGAGGGGCTTTTTGAGGGCGGCGGTCATGGCCGCGTTGGAGTAACCGGCAAAAAGCCGCAGGTTGAAGTCCGATCCGGCATCGAGCACAAGGTCCCGACCACGAATCTCGCTGGCCCCCGCGATGAATTCCAGTGCCGCCCAATTCGCCGGTGGCTCTGCTTTGAGGCTCAAGATCCCCCCCCATTCGAGGGTGCCTCCTTGCACCGCGACAGTTCCGCGGGGGATGGTCACGTTTTCTTTGACCTTGAGGGCCCCCTTCGCCAGGTAGAGGGCGGGGGGCAAATCACGCCCGTCCTTTTGCGCCGGGCGGAGGGCAAAATTTGCGCACTGATAAGTGCGGCGGTTTTCCTGGTCCAACACGCCCTTACCCTCGAGGAAGAGGTCATCGTTGATTCCCAGGGATTTTCCTCCCGCTTTCATGGCGCGCTCAAAGGAGCCCACCTCGGTTTCGTCCCCCTCGCTTCGCACGACGAACTCAGCCGCGAAAAGAGGGATGGAAAAAGTGGCGGCGCAAAAAACACCAGCGAGCAAACGACGTAAGTTGGAAGAGCGATCCATGGGGGAAAAATGTTACGGAATATTCAACACAACCCGGAACTTTATGCAATATCCAACTGACCCTCGCGGTTAACGGAATGCAGGGTTGGCGCCCATTCGACCCCGACGGGCAGGGGGGGCGGGATCACCTCCAGCCGGCACTCCGAAGGATGGGAAACGGTGAACACGAATCGCGACGGTTCCATCGACCAGGAAATCTCGATGGGGCCGAAGGGCGTGGTGACCACGCCACGAGCCCAGGTGAGGCCCGATGGTTCGGGGCGGATCACGAACTCCCGACTGCCCGGGGCGGTCGCCCTCACCCCTAAAATGATCCGGGGAAGGAAATCCATCGGGCAGGCCGACCAGCCATGGCAGTGGCTGCGCGTCGGGAATCCCGCCGGACTTGTGCGCGAGCCCGGCAACGCCTCCCAGAGCGTCGAGCCAACCTTCGTCATGGGCGAAAAATACTTTCGCATCAGCCCAATGATCTCGGCGTGTCGCCCAAACTTTTCCAGCGCCTCACAGTAAAATTGCAGCGCAAACGGCGACGCGAGACCCTCCAGCGAATCGTCGTCGGCGATCCGATCCAGCAAACGCCGACTCCGGTCGGCATCGGCGGCTCCGTAGAGCACCGCGAGAAACTGCGGATGAACGCTGAAGCGGCTGCTCAATGTGCCATCGCGATGGACGCTTTCGGCATAGAGCCCCTCCTTCTCGCACCACATGGAGTTGATGCCCCAGAGGAGGCGCTGTTCGAGCGAAGCAAGCCAGCCGCGCATTTCGGGGTCCCCGAGAACCCGCTCGATGCTGCGGGCGGCCTTTACGGCCGCGAGCAGAAACTCCGAAACGTAGAGCACGGTGCGCTGCTCGTTGTCCACGTGCGCCCATTCGAAGAGATTCCACCACGGGGCCTCAACCAGAGCGCGCTCGTTGAGTTGGTAGGTGGCAGCCCGAAGCGTTTTCGTGACCGCCGGCCACATCTCCCGCAAGACGGCCTCATCGTCGCAGTATTCGTAGTAATCCCAGACCGAAACAACCCACAGGAAGCTCCAGACCGGAAGAAGATTTTCCCAGCAACTCGGCACCTGCGAAAGGACCATCGGCGCACGGTTGGCGGACTCCGCCGCGAGGCGCATGCTGCGGAGCGCGATGTCGCGGGCGTCGTAAGCGCGCAAGGCGTAGAGCTGCTCCACCCGCGCATCGCCGACCCAGAGCGTCTGCTCGTAGAGGGAGTCGATGAACACGTCGTCCATCGAAAGTTGCATCGTGCGATGGGCGGCCGCCCAGATGGCCGTGAGCTCCGCATCGCTACAGGCGAAGGGCTGGTTCGCCTCGGCGGGATAGCGGGATTCGATCACGCGAAGATTTTCGATCCGAACGGGCCGCGTCGCGGCTCGAATGGTGAGAAACAGGTGCCGCCCGGATCGCCGCTGGCGGGCGACAAAATCCTGCCGTCCCTCGCGGGCAATATAGCGCAGGCCGTTTCGGTTGCCCGTCGTGTGCTGAATCACGCCATCCTCCCGGATGAACTCGACCAGCGAAAGATCGATCACTGTGCCCGCGGGGGCGTCCACCGCAAAGGCCTGAAAGCCCGCAAACTGGTCGCCAAGGTCGAAGTGGAGTTCGACATCCTGACCCGGCAGGCACGGCACCAGCCAGCCGCCCGCCTCGGGAACGATTTCCACGGTTTCCGCGGGCCGCCGCGCGCGAAAGTCGCCATCCGGATCGCACGTAAACATCGTCTTCGCCGGCAAGTCGCGGCCGTTTTTGAGCAGCCAATCGGCGAAGCCTTTTTCGTCGAGGCCGGCGGCCATCCAACTTTTCTTGTGCGCCTTCCAGCGCTCCTCCAGCGCGTCGTAAAAGCCCGAGGGATGGCCCATCCAGTAACGGTCGTCCCCCTCGAAACGCAAATCCTCCGGCGCGATCAACCGCCACGTCGGTGCCGACCCGCCCTCGGTGCCGCGCAAACCGCCGGGCGGACCGAACGGAATATCCACGCGGTCATCGAAGAGCCGCGCATACACCGCGACGATCCGGCAGGGTCCCGCGGCGGGCTCCCATTGGACCGGGTCAATTTTTTCGCCGTTGACGTAGATTTTCCAATCCTCACCGACAAACCACGCCTGCGGCCCGGCGGTTTCCACCACCGCCTCCGCGGCAAGCGCGAAGCCACGGCTCAGGTGAATCGCCAGGGAAAACACGTCGGGATACAAGGTGCGCAGGGTGGCGAAGTTCATCACCGGCGCGCGTCGTTCGAGCCGCGTGGCTTTCGGCGCGCTTTCGACGGCGAGCGGTCGGCGCGTGGGCGGACGCACGTCGCGACAGCGGTCGATCGTCCAGGGCACGGGGGAAGGCAGGGGAAGCGCCGCCCGCCAGTCGCGCCGCCCCGCCAGCCGCGCGTCGTAGAGTTCGAACTGGGCAAGTTGCACGGAGATCCGCGGCGCGTTCGCGACATACTCGGGAGCGTCGGAGACCTCCCACGCACCATCCGTGCGGAGCACCTCGCGCTCGCCTTCGAAGAGCGCCGCCGCCAGCCCTCCGCGCTGCGGGATGACGTGGAAATTTCCGCACCCGAAAAAATGCACGAGCACCAGGATCTCGTTCTCGCCCTCCCGCAGGAAGGGCGAGAGATCGAGCGCGTCGGCGAGGTATTTCTCGGGCCACCCGCGGGCGGGACCATCCGCCACCCACTCGCCATTCACCCAGAGCCGGAAGCGTGAGTCCGCGGTGATCGCGAGGTGCGCGGGCCCGCCGCCCGGCGTCCACCGTCGGCGGAACCAGCGCGAGGCATTGTAGGCGCGGGGCGGGGAGTCGTCCCAAATCCAGCAGGCATCGAGGGTGGAGGGCGTCATGGAATCAGCGGTTGGAGAGTCGTTCGTTGGCCCGGCGGATCAGGTCAAAGACAAAGGCGTTCTCGTTGTCGGGCGCCGCGTTCCAGACGACGAGGTCGGGATTCGGCGAGTTAAAGACCCAGTAGGCGGAAAGCGGGATGTCGAGTTCCTCGATAAGTTGGAGGAATTCCTCCACCTGCCGCCGGCGCTCCGCCACGTCCATTTCCCCTCCCCCCGGTCCAAACTCTCCCAGCCAGGTCGGCTTTCCGTTCGCTTTCGAGACGGCCTGCGTGGCTTCGAGAATCTGCCGGAGGGAAGCCCCGGAGATCCCGTATCCCCCGTAGCCCGACCGGGTCGCGCGGGGGTGATAAAAATGGAGGTTGATCGTATCGGTCGGGTTCGCCCGGGCAAGGGCCTGCATCCACTGCTCGCGGGTGTCGGGAGTCCATCCCTGGCCGCGACTGAGATTCCACGCGCTTACCCGGGGAGAGGCATCGCCGGTAAGGACCGGGCGTTTCGGGTCCAACTCGCGCACCACCGCTTGAAAATCCCGATAGGCGGCAATGGCCGCCTCGCTGGTGAGCTTGTCCTTGTCCGTGCGTTTCGCGGCGGTCTTCATGGAGGGCACAATCCAGGCGGCGGAATTCTGCGGGCCGGGCAGATCGGCCTCGTTAAGGAATTCGTTGCCGAACTCCCAGGCCCAGATCGCCGGAGAATTCCGGTAGCGCTGAACCACCTCCCGCGTATAGCGCCGCATGAACGCCCGCGTCTTGCTCTTTGCATCCCCCCAGGCCGAAATGGGCTCACCGACCAGGTCCGGCACGCAAAAATACGACCAGAACAACGCGGGGATGAGACCAAGATTATGCTTTTCCGCTTCCGCCACGACCTCGTCGAGAAGTTTGAAGTATTCCCGGGGATTGTCTTCGTAGAGCTTCATTTGGGACGGAAAAAATCCACACGCGGCAAAGCGCACGAACGGGACTTTTTGAGCGGCAAGAAAGGCAAATCCCTCCCCAAATGCCTTTACGGGCGTGACCCCCGGCTCCGGCACCGGCAGAGCCAGCAGGAAGGCGTCGTAATAATTCATGCCAATCCCCCGATAAACCTTCCCTTCCCGCATAAACTGCCCGTCTCGCACCTCCAGGGGCGAGGCCAGGACGGCGGGGATAAGCAAACCATAAACAAGGGCAAACAAGGGGAACCACGGTTTCATGCGGACCAGAAATCTTCCGCAAAAAAGCGCTCGACGCAACAATTTACAACTTTTATTATTCCCCGCTGATGTCCCCCCATCCTGAACCTCCCGCGGCTCGGCTTCCCGCGCGGACCAAAGCCTCTTGGGCCACGGGCGCCATCGCCGATGTGTTCATGGCGAACGCCTTCAGCTACCTCGCGCTGCCCATCTACAACGTGGCGTTGAAGGTGGACCCGGCCTTTCTCGGCTGGGCCATGGGGATTCCCCGCATCTGGGATGCGATCGCGGACGCCTTCGTCGGCAACAGCTCCGATAACCTGCGCAGCCGCTGGGGCCGCCGCCGCCCGTTTATCTTTTTCGGCGCGCTGTTCTCGGGCCTGTTTTTTGCCCTGATGTGGATGCCTCCCGCTACGGCCGGCCCGGAAATCATCGGCCTGTATTTCCTGGGCATGTCGATTCTCTACTACACGGCATACGCCGTGTTCACGGTTCCCTGGCAGGCCCTCGGGCTTGAGTTGAGCGACAATTACCACGAACGCACAAACGTGCAGGCCTGGAAGAATTTTTTCCAAGCCTCGGGCGGCATCTTTTTGGGGGCACTCTGGTGGCTTTCGCTGAACATCGGCGAAAATGAGGTCGAGGGCGTGCGTTGGGTGGGCGTGATTTTTGGAGTCGTCATCGCGGCCGCCGGCATCGTTCCCGCCCTGCTGATTCGGGAACGTTCAGTGGACCCACACCGCGAGACGCTGCCCTTTTTCCGGGCCCTGCGCGACACCTTCCGCAACCCCTCCTTCCTTTGCGTGGTGGGCTTTACCCTCTCGCTCATTTTCGGCGTGTTTGTCGTAAACGCCTTCGCCCTCTACATCAACATCCTTTACGTCTTCGACGGCAATAAGGACGGGGTCGCGGGTTTGAACTTCGGCATGAATGCCGTTTTCCAGGTGGTCGGTCTGGCGATGAGCCCCCTGGTGGCCGGGGTCGCCCGCGGGCTGGGAAAAAAGATGACCCTCGCCCTAGGCATGGGGCTGGTGATCGTCGGCTTTGGGGCGAGTTGGTGGACCTACACGCCCGCCATGCCCTACCTCCAGAGCGTCACCCTCGCGCTCATCAGCCCGGGGTTGGCCTGCCTCTGGATCATTGGCCCTTCGATGCTGGCCGACATTTGCGACCTCGATGAACTCAAGACCGGGCTTCGCCGGGAAGGCATGTATAGCGCGACGTTTACCTGGACGAT
>JAIYAZ010000058.1 GCA_027488755.1 Verrucomicrobiaceae bacterium
GCGGCGCATCACCTTGAGGAGCATTGCCGCGAACGCATCGTGATCGCGGAATTCGCGGCGGGGCAGGGGCTTTCGCCGGCCTATTTCGCGGCGCAGTTCCGGCGACACCTTGGCGTGAGTCCGCGGCAGTATCTCATCACTGCGCGGTTGAATCTTGCCCGCCGCCTGCTGGCCGAGGGGGCGTTGACGCACGCGGCCATCGCGCAGGAATGTGGCTTTCACGACGAGGCGCATTTCAGCCGAGCGTTCCGGGCGCTGACCGGGCTGCCGCCGCGGCGGTATCAACGCCGGGCGGCCGGTTCGTGAATCAGCCGCGGAGGCGGGCTTCGAGGATCCAGCGCCAGGGGAGGGCGCCGTGGCTGAGCATCCAGTCGTTGAACTGGCGGAGCGTCCAGCCTTCGCGGCCGCAGAAGTGGGCGTGGAGGCGTTCGACTTCGAGCCGGCCGAGGAGGTAGCTCATCGGCACGGTGGGCGATGAGGTATACCAATTCACGTCGCCCTGGGCGCGGGCGCGGGTGAAGCCGACGCCGTCCATGAGCACGCGGCAGGCGGCGGCGTAGGTGAGCGAGCCGTCGTGGAGGCCGCAGTCGATGACGATGCGGTGGGCACGCCAGAGGGCGTCGTGGAGCTGCTGGAGGCGGGCGAGCGGGTGGGGGACGAGGCCGTGTTTGACGCAGAGTTTTTCGCACCAGAGCGTCCAGCCCTCGTAGAAGATCGAGTGCGCGAAGAGGCGGCGGAGCCGGCTGGGGTGCTGGTTCTGGAGGGCGAACTGGAGGTGGTGGCCGGGGTAGGCCTCGTGGGCGCAGGTGAGCTCGAGGCCGAAGTGCTGGCGGATCTCGGCGCGTTTTTTCTCGGGGTCGGTCTGGGTGAGGCTGAGGTCGTTGACCCAGAAGATGCCGACCTGCCGCCGCGAGTAGGCGGGGGGCTGGTTGTAGGCGGCGGTGGGAAATTGGTGACGCAGAAAGGCGGGCACGGGCAGGACGTCGAGGGATTCGCCGCGCGGCAGGGTGACGAGGTCGAGGGTGGCGAGACGGTCGCGGATGGCGGTGGTGGTTTCGCGGTAGAGGTCGAGCAGGGGACGGTCGGGCGTCCACGCGTCGGCCGCGGCGCGGAGGGCGGCGGCAGGGTCGCGCACGCCGAGGCGGCGGGCTTCCGCGCGCAGGTCGGCGCGGATTTTCGCGACGAGGTCGAGGCCGTTGGCGCGGATCTCGGGCAGCGACTGGTCGAAGCCGAGGCGTTCGCGGAGGAGGAACTCGAAGCCGTCGCGGCCGACCGCGTAGGCGTTGGCGCGGCCGGAGGTTTTCTGGCGGAGGGCGCGGGTGTAATCGCGGAGGGCGCGGCACACGTGGTCGAGCCGGCGTTGCGTGCGGGCGGGGTGCGGGGAGGCGGCGAGGAGTTCGGGGGCGAGGGCGGTGAGGAATTCGATGCCGCCCTTGGCGGCGTCGGTGGCGAGGCGGCTCCAGAGCGGGACCGGGCGGCGGAGGGTGCGGGCCCCGTGGGCGAGGTAGGCGGGGAGCTGGTCGAGGCGGGACTCGATCGCGGGGAGGATTTTCCGGAGCCGCCCGGGGTGGCGGACGACGAGGTCGAAGATGGCATGAACCGCGCCGTCGACGGCGCGCTGGGGGTTCGTGCGCCAGCGTTCGAGGTCGTGTTCGTAAAAATGGCTGGTGCGGAGCAGGGCGAGGAAGCCGCGGCGGTCGAGGTAGTCGTCGCCGCGGAATTCCGCCTCGGGCAGGGCTTCGACGGCGGTGAGGGTGCGGGCGACGAGGGCGTTTTGGTCGCGGTGGGTGGCCTCGTCGTTGCGGCTGAGGCCGGCGTCAAAGCGGGCGAGGCCGAGGGCGCTGGCCTCCTCGGGAAAGCGGGCGTGGGATTCGGTGAGAAAGGCGTCGGCAAGGCGGCGGAAGGCGCGCACCGCCGGGGGACTACTCGATTTCGAGGAGCTTGTCGTTGTCATCGGCCTTGGACATCGCGGAGGCGACCATTTCGTCGGCCAGCTTGCGCATGTCGCGCACCTCGGAGGGCGAGGGCGGGCGGCCGTCGGCCTGGCTGGCGATGCGGTAGATGGTCTTCATGTTGCCGATGAGGAGACCGACGAGGGCGGCTTGTTTGAGCCGGGGGTTGAGCGTGTCAAGGCGGTCGATGAAGTAGCTCATCACGTCGAGGCGGCCGAGGCCGGCGGCGCGCTGGGGCGTGTAGTTGTCGGCGGTGGCGTTGGCCGCGAGCTGGAAGCCGCGCAGCCAGCCGCCGAAGCTGATGAGGTGGGCGAGTTCCTCGTCGTGGAGGTTCATCATGGCGGCCTCGACGTCGGCCTGGGTGCGGATGAGTTCCTCGCGCAGCTTGGGCCAGTCGCCCTTTTGGCCGAGGTCGATGAGGCTGGCGGCGCGCTTGGTGATGCTGTCGCCGACGCCGAGGGCGCGGGATTGGCGGATGAGGGCGCGGCCGACGTTCTGAATGCTCTGGGGGCGCTCGTTGATGACGATGACGAAGCCGTCGGCGATGATCATGCCGAAGTGCAGCGCGGTCTGGAAGCGGTTCGGGAAGGTGGCGTTGAGGTCGTTCGCCTCGACGAGCTTCATCGGGATCGGCTGGAAGTTGTCCAGGTCGAGGAGGAGCTTCTGGATGGGCGGGGTGGTGGTTTCGTTGACCCCGAGTTCTTCGCGCATGTGGCCCTCGGAGCCTTCGGAGAGATCCTGCTCCATGTCATCGGGGCCGGCCTGCGCCAGCACCGCGGGAGCGACGAGCAGAGTGGCGCACAGAAAAATCGCCAGGGAACGGACGAACATGGTTTTGCGCGAAATTGCCACAGCCGGGCGGGAATGTCCATGCGGCTCGCAGGCAGCGCAAGAATCCCCTTTCGCCCGCGCCAGGATGGGCAGATACTGGGCACATGATCA
>JAIYAZ010000103.1 GCA_027488755.1 Verrucomicrobiaceae bacterium
GGCAACTGGTCGCCGTCGGGTTCGCGGGTGACGCCCTGCACCCATGAGACGATCCGTGACTTCGTCGCGCAGCATCCCCGTGGGATCGTGTTCATCGACGAGGTCGACAAGTTCGAAGGCCAGCAGGACTACTACCGCAGCGTCCAGATCGAGGTGTTCGCGATCCTCGACGGGAACCTGGATGGGTTCGCGGGGTGGACCGACGAGGAACGCGAGCGGTTCCGTGAGAAGTTCCTCATCGTCGGTGCCGGCACCTGGCAGAATCTCTTCCGTGCCAAGCGGAAGACAGTTGGGTTCGGGGTTCAGGCCGATGGGGGTTCGACGGAGTCCGATGCTCCGCCCATTGACCTGAGCAGCCAGACGGTGATTCCCGAGGAACTGCTCAACCGGTTCAATGCGCGGGTCATCTTCCTTGATCCGCCCAACGCCGCGGACTTCCGCGAGCGGTTCCTGGAGATCCACCGCGGGCTCAAGCTTCTGCCTCCCTCGCCGACGCGCCTCGAGCGCTTGATTAATCGTGCGGTCGAAAGCGGCAAGCACAACCGCGCGGTCGAGGCTTACCTCAACTACGTTCTCGAGAAGTATTTCGGCGGCGGGGGGAAGGACGCTCCGGAGAATCCGGATGCGGGCGAAGCGGGCGCGGTGGCGTAGGCAGTTCTGAAACGAAAAAAGCCGCAGAGAGAAAACTCTCTGCGGCTTTTGCATTTCGCGGAAACCTAGTGAAAAGACGTTCGACCTGAGTCTATGGGATGAGCTCGGCTTCTTCAGCTGCGTTCCAAATGTGCAGCACCACGGCTAGTGGCGCGCATAAAAGGTAAAGAATCAGAAATCCAAAGGGCAACGACAGGCCAAGAAGGAACTGGCGAAAACTGCCAGCGTAGAAGATCCGCAGTAGCCCAGGAACGAGAGTAAGGACCTCCATATAAAGGCTGGCAGGCTGAAGTTGGGCGTAGGGCCGCTGTGACGGGAAGTTACCGGGCAGGAAGCTCACCCAGGACGAATTTCGCACGGACATCGCGCACAATCCAAGCCGTCAATTTGTTGGTGCGGAGGGGTCGCGGACTATCAAAGAGGAATCGGAGCGCGACTGCGACATTGACGCAGATTTCATCCAGAGTGCGATGAGTCGGGCCCCCGGTGTGGCCTGCCGCATCGGAATGCGGCCCGCAATTTGTCGGGTCGCAGTGCCCGCGGGATGGCTGTGGCCGAAAGCGCCAGCGTTGCCTTGTGCTGGTTCTCAGCCTGGCATGAGGGCTTGAGAACGAATGAAAATCTCCCAGCCCGCGCCGCGGGAGCGATCGCGGCGGTCGCCTGTGACCAAGCATCAACGAGAATTCCCCCCCTCGACCGAGCTAAAACACGCGATCAATTCGCGTGGATCGGGTCGGAAATGGGCGGAATTCTTGTTGATTCATGAGCGGGGTCGAAACGCGCTCCTCCCGCGAGATGCCGTTGTTTCCTTGGTTGACGGGCGATGAACAAAGATCAACGGAAGAATCGAGGGGGTGTTTCCACGAATATCCGGAAAGAAACGCCCAACAATCAACGAGCGCCTACACCTACACTTACACGCTGGAACAACCTGAAAAGGCGGTGGCGGAGGGGGTGGGATTCGAACCCACGGGACCTTGCGGCCCAGCGGTTTTCAAGACCGCCGCAATCGACCACTCTGCCACCCCTCCGTTTTGGAGAACGCCGGGAATCTAGCGCAAGGGCGGGGGAGGCGTCACGGATTTTGGCCGCGGCGGGCGCGGGTCAGCGCCGCCACCAGGGGGCGGGGAGCTTGCCGGCGGCGTGGGCGAGGGTTTCGGCGAGGCTGGTGGCACTTTCGCTGACGCTGGAGCAGGTGCGCTGAAGGGGGTCGCGGAGTTGATCGGCGACGTTGCCGAGGAGTTCGGCGAGGCGGTCGCGGGAGCCGTCGAGCGCGTCGGCGAAGGTGGGTTTGCGGGGCTCGGGGCGGAGGAGGACGGCGACGACGGCTCCGACGGCGACGCCCACGGCGAAGGCGGAGGCGAGGGAAACGGCGGGCTGTTCCCGGACGTAGCGGCTGCCGCGTTCGACGGCCTGGCCGGCCTGGTGGCGGACGGTGGAAAGGGTTTCGTTAACCTTTTCACGGGCGACGTCGGTGGCGGCGGAAAAATCGTATTCGGTGTTCATGGTCGGAATGGCTGTTCGCCAAGGTGACACGGATGGGCGCGGGGCGCCTGCTTTTTCTCGGTGCGGGGCGAGCGGTGCAAAAAATGCGGCGGCGGAAGTGGGTCGGGGCGACCGCACATCCGCCGCCGCGCGGGGAGGGGAGTTTTTTGCGCTGCCGCGGGTTTTACATGCGGGAGATGAGAAGCTCGCGCTGGAAGACGAGTTCCTTCGGCAGGTGGCTGTAGAGTTTCATGAAGAGCTCATCCTGGAGGACGAGTTCGCGGTGCCAGTCGCCCTGGTCGATCTTCATGATCTCGGCGAACTTCTCTTCGGTGATCTGGGCTTCCAGGCCGCGCATGTCGAGGTCCTTGTAGTCCGGGATCCAGCCGATGGAGGTTTCGAGGGCGTGGGCACCGAACTGGCAACGCTGCACGATCCATTTGAGGACGCGCATGTTGTCGCCGAAACCGGGCCAGAGGAACTTGCCTTCGGCGCTCTTGCGGAACCAGTTCACGTGGAAGATGCGGGGGATGTGTTTGACCTTGCCGCGCATTTCGAGCCAGTGGGCGAAGTAGTCGCCCATGTTGTAACCGGTGAACGGGAGCATGGCCATCGGGTCGCGGCGGACGACGCCGGCCTTGCCTTCGGCGGCGGCGGTGACCTCCGAGCCGACGGTGGCTCCGATGTAGACGCCGTGCACCCAGTTGAAGGACTGGAAGACGAGCGGCATGGTGGTCGCACGGCGGCCGCCGAAGATGATGGCGCTGAGCGGCACGCCGGCGGGATCCTCCCAGGCGGGGTCGATGATCGGGCAGTTCGCCGCCGGGGCGGTGAAGCGGCTGTTCGGGTGGCTGGAGAGGACGGGGTTGCCGTCGGCGTCCTTCGTCTCGGGGGTCCAGTCCTTGCCCTTCCAGTCGATGAGGTGGGCGGGTTTTTCCTTGGTCATGCCCTCCCACCAGACGTCGCCGTCGTCGGTGAGGCCGACGTTGGTGAAGATGGTGTCGGTTTTGATCGAATCCATGGCCATGGGGTTCGAGTCGTAGGAGGTGCCGGGCGCGACGCCGAAGAAGCCGGCTTCGGGGTTGATGGCGCGGAAGGCGCCGTCGGGACCGGGTTTGATCCAGGCGATGTCGTCGCCGATGCAGGAGACTTCCCAGCCCTCGTCCTTGAGGTGCTTGGGCGGGATGATCATGGCGAAGTTCGTTTTTCCGCAGGCGCTGGGGAAGGCGGCGGCGGCGTAGGTTTTGCGACCGGAGGGATCCTTCACGCCGAGGATGAGCATGTGCTCGGCCATCCAGCCTTCATCGCGGCCCATGACGGAGGCGATGCGGAGGGCGAAGCACTTTTTGCCGAGGAGGGCGTTGCCGCCGTAGCCGGAGCCGAAGCTCATGATGAGGCGTTCTTCGGGGAAGTGGGTGATGTAGGTTTGCTCGGGGTTGCAGGGCCACGGGACATCGGCGGCGCCGGCGGCGAGCGGGCGGCCGACGGAGTGGATGCACTTCACGAAGAAGCCGTCGGCGCCAATGTGGGAGAGGACGGCGGCGCCCATGCGGGTCATGATGCGCATGTTGGCCACGACGTAGGGGCTGTCGCTGAGTTCCACGCCATATTGGGCGATGGGGGAGCCGAGCGGGCCCATGCAGAAGGGGACGACGTAGAGGGTGCGGCCGTGCATGCAGCCCTGGAAGAGGCCGTTCAGGCGGGCCTTCATGGTGTCGGGGGCTTCCCAGTTATTGGTCGGGCCGGCGTCTTTTTTTGCCCGGGAGCAAATGAAGGTGCGGCTTTCCACGCGGGCGACGTCGCGGGGGTCGCTGCGGACGAGGAGGCTGTTCGGGCGCTTGGCGGGATTCAGCCAAACGGCGGCGCCGGCCTCCACGAGGAGCTGGCGCATGGTCTTGTCCTCCGCCTCGGAGCCGTCGCAGAGATACACGTCGGCCGGCTCGGTGAGGTTGGCGATCTCCTCGACCCAAGTCTGGATGTGCGGATTGCCGGGGCAAAGGGTGCGGATTTTTTCGAGAACGGCGGGAGTGGCGGGCATGTTGGGTGGGTCGGTTGGGGTTGAAGTTTGGTGGGCTTGGGGATCGGGTTCGGCGCTTTGGCGGAGGAACTTTCCCACGCACAGGGTCGCAGGAACGCCTCGGCGTGACAAGGTGGTCGGACGGGTGCATGCCGCGGGAATTGATGGCGGTCAAATCCCGCCGGGCGGGCGGCGGCGGGCATCGCCCGAACTGGCCCGATGGCGCGGGACATAAGCGCTTGTCCCGCGCGGGGGGCGCGTCTAGTTTGCGGGCAGGCCGCATGAGTTTCACGCGCGAAAAGGAAGACGACTACGCCCCGATCACGTGGATCGGGCAGGTGCCGATCTACGTCACCACCATGCTCGTGATCCTGCACGGGCTGGCGATGATCGCGACCGCGGTGGCGATGGCCGTGTCCGGCGCGCCCGCGGCCGTGCAGTCCGCCTTGCTCCAGCCGTTTATCTTTTCGAATGCGGCGGTGCTGCAGGACTTTCAGGTGTGGCAGGTTGTCACCTACGCCTTTGTCAACGAGCCGAGCCTGTGGTTCGCGGTCGAGATGTGGATGCTCTACATGTTCGGCCGGGAGGTGGAAAAGTTTCTCGGGCGGAGGGCCTTTCTCTGGCTTTACCTGGCGTTGGTGCTCGCCGCGCCGATCGCGCTGACGGCGCTGGGCGTCGCGAAGGTGCCGGCTTTTCTCGTCGGGAGCAGCGCGGTGCACTTCGCGATCTTCATCGCGTTTGTGATCCTTTACCCGGGCGCGGAGTTCTTTTTCGGCCTCCAGGCAAAATGGGTGGGCATCATTTTCCTCGCGGTTTACTCGCTGCAATATCTCGCGCACCAGGCGTGGATTCCGCTGGGCGTGCTCTGGCTCGACTGCGCCTGCGCGGCGATGATGTTGAGGTTCTCGGGCGTGACCAACGCGGCGTTTGAAACGTGGCTGCCGGCGCGGCCCGAGCCCAGGCCGCGGCCGACGGCGAAGCCCGCGGCGCGCGCGGTGGAATCCGCGCCCGAACCGGCCGACGTGCATGAATCCATCGATCCGCTGCTTGAAAAAATCTCCCGCAGCGGCATTGGCAGCCTCACGAAACAGGAGCGCCAGCAGCTTGAGAAGGCGCGGGCCGCGTTGCTCGAACGGGAACGGCATCCGCACTAGGGAATGGACCGTCCGCCGCCTCCCTCACCCGCGCCCGAAGCGTCCGCCCACTCCGCCTTTGAAACCGCGCGCGAGTTCGCGTCGGCGGCGAGCCGGATGCCCGCCGCCAGCCTCAAGGATCCCTGCTACGTCAACGCGATGGTGCATTTTTATCGAGGGGAGCTCGGCCGCATCATGGTCTGGCGGCAACGCCTCGATGTGACGACCACGTGGGCGATTACGAGTTCGACCACGATCATCACGGTGGCGTTTTCGTTTCGCGAGATCCCGCACATCATCTTCTTTTTCAACCTGGCGATCGTCTGGATCATGCTCTGGATCGAGGCGCGTCGGTATCGGTTTTACGACGCGTTTCGGGGCCGGGTGCGCATGCTGGAGTCGCATTTTCTCGTGCCGATGATTTCGCAGAGCGACCGGCTGCTGGACGGCGAGTGGCGGCGGCTGGTGTGCGAGGATTTGATCCTGCCGTCGTTCAAGATCACCGCGATCGAGGCGGTCGGGCGCAGGCTCAAGCGGAATTACGTGTTCATCTTTGCGATCATTATTGTCGCGTGGGCGCTTAAGGTTTTCATGCACGCGGGCACTGCGATTACCTCGCTTCCGACGTTCTACAAGGCGCTCGAAACCGGGCATCTGCCGGGGTGGTTCAGCGCGGGCGTGTTTGGCGGGACGATTCTTCTCGTCGTCGGTCTCATTATTTTTGTCTCCCGCCGCACCTCGGAGGAGGTCTCGGAATTCGGCGGATCGAACGTTTCCCTATGGCGCATTTGAGCGACCCTGATGCGGTCTCCCCCGTGGAGCGACTCCGTGAAATCGTAGCCCGGCTGCGCGCGCCCGACGGGTGTCCGTGGGACCGCGAGCAAACCCACGAGAGCCTGCGCGGAGCGCTGCTCGAAGAGACCTACGAACTCGTCGACGCGATCGACAGCGCGGACGATGCGAACCTGCGCGAGGAACTCGGCGACGTGCTGCTGCATGTCGTCATGCACGCGCAGATGGCGGATGAGCGTGGGGCGTTTTCCTTTGACGCGGTGGTCGGCGAAATCTGCGAAAAGCTCATCCGCCGCCATCCGCATGTGTTTGGCGACCAGACGGCGGCGGATTCCACAGAGGTGCTGCGCCAGTGGGAGCAGATCAAGCGGGCGGAGAAGGGGGAGCGAAAGTCCGTGCTCGACGGAATGCCGCGGGCCCTGCCGGCGCTGATGCGCGCGCAGAACACGCAGAAGAAGGCGGCGCGCGTGGGCTTTGACTGGGCGCAGGCGCAGGACGTGATCGCGAAGATCGAGGAGGAACTCGGGGAGTTGCGCGCGGCGATGGCCGCGAACGCCCCGGCGGAGATCGCCGAGGAGGCGGGCGACCTGTTGTTTTCGGTGGTGAATCTCACGCGCAAGCTCGGGTTGGACGGGGAGATGACGCTGAACGCCGCGACGGACAAGTTTGCGCGGCGCTTCCGGGCCATCGAGCAGGCGGCTGCGGCGCAGGGGCGGCGCGTCGAGGAGTGCAGCGCGGAGGAGTTGAACGAACTTTGGGAGCGCCACAAGGCCGCGTCGACCGGAGGGACGCAGGCGTCGTGAGCGGGGGATTCGTGGTGATCAATCCCGGGGGACGGGACGCCGAGCAGAGCTTTGCCGCCGGGGCGGGCAGCCCGAAGGATGGCGGCCACCCGCCGGTGAACTACCACGGTTACGCGGCGTGTTTGCAGGGGACGTTTCTTCGCGACGCGGCCCGGGTTCCGGCCGGCACGCACACCGCGCTCGTGCTTCTGCGCAAACGGAATCTCCGCGCGGCCCTCGCGGCGCTTGTCCGGCTGCGGGCCGCGGGGGTGCGAACGTGGATCAGCCTCAAGGAATCCGGGAGCCATCAGGCCGCCGATTTTCTGAACGACTACACCCGTTCGTTGCTGTTCCGGCGCATCTGCGCGGAGGCGGACGGTTACCTTTCCAGCACGCCGGAGCTGGAATCGCTTTACCGCGCCGCGGGTTGCCGAACGGGATTTTTTGCGCCGACGCCCTATCCGGTCGAGGAGCTGACGTGGGATCGCGGGATTCCGCTCAACGAGCGGATCGGGATTTTTGTGGGCACGCGGGAGTTTGACGTGCCGTCCCGCAACCACTGGCGGGCGGTCGCGCTGGCGGGGGAACTCGCGCGCGAGCTGGAGGTGCCCGCCGCGGTGATCGTCACGGGCGGGAGGCACGGGCTGCGGTTGCTCAAGACGATTCGCGGAGACAATCCGTTTCTCCATTTCCTAGTCGGACCGTTTCCCTACTGGGACTACCTGCGCATCATGGCCGCGCATCGCGTGGTGCTCCAACTAGACGCCAGCGAGGTGCCGGGTCAGGTGGCCGGCGACGCTTTGCTCGGGCGCCTACCCTGCGTGGGCGGAAACGGCGCGGTGGACCGGATTGCCTTCGGCCACCTGGCCGACGGGGACATAGCCGGCACGGTGCGGCGTCTGCTGACGGACGACACTGCGTGGACGGCGGCGAACGAAGAGGCGCAGAGCCGGGCGCGCGCCGGGCTGGGATTTACGGCGATCGCGAAGGTCCTGCGGGACCGCATGGCGGAGACCGGGGCATGAGTCACGATCACGGGCACCATCACGGCGGCGGGCATTCCCACGCGCATGCGCCGGCGGATTTCGGACGCGCGTTTCTGATCGGGATTCTTCTCAACAGCGGCTTTGTCGCGCTCGAGTTCGCGATGGGCTGGGTGTCCGGCTCGCTCGCGCTCATCTCCGACGCGGGCCACAACCTCGGCGATGTGCTCGGGCTGGTGCTGGCGTGGGCGGCGACGATTCTGGCCCGGCGCCCGGCGGGAGGCCGCTACACCTATGGGCTCAAGCGCAGCACGATTCTGGCGGCGCTGGCCAACGCCATCATTCTGCTCGTCGGGGTCGGGGCCATCGGGTTGGAGGCGATTTCGCGCCTGCGGGATCCGCGTCCGGTTGAGGCCGGCGTTGTTGCGTGGGTTTCGGGCCTTGGGATTCTTATCAACGGCGCGACGGCCCTGCTTTTCATGGCGGGGCGCAAGACGGACCTCAACATCCGCGGGGCTTTCCTCCACATGGCGGCGGATGCGGCGGTGTCGCTCGGCGTGATGGTGGCCGGGCTCGTGATCCTTTTCACCGGCGCGGTCTGGATTGATCCCGTGGTGAGTTTGATCGTGCTGGCGGTGATTCTGTGGGGCACGTGGGGGCTGTTCACCGAATCGCTCGGCCTCGCGATGGATGCCGCTCCGGAAAACGCCCCGCCGGATAAGGTCCGGACTTTTCTGGGCTCACTCCCGGGGGTGGTCAACGTCCACGACGTGCATGTCTGGGCGCTCAGCACGACCGAAACGGCGCTTACGGCGCATGTGGTGAGGGGCGACGAAATGAATTTTGACGATGCGTTTCTTGCGTTGGTCAAAAAAGAGGTGCGGGCCCAGTTTGGCGTAACGCACGTGACCGTCCAAATAGAGACCAGTTCTGGTGATTGCAGGGAACGGCCCTGATTCGGCCCTTATTCCTTTTCGACGGCCGCCCTGCCCAAAACTCTAGCGGATAATGATGCCAGGCCGGGCACTCCGGAGTTTTTCTTTGGCCTCATCGGAGACGAGTGTTTCCAAAAGATCGAGATTCTCAAGGGCGGGAAAAAAGTCGCGTCGCTGGCACAGCAGCGCGACAAAGTCATCACCGACTTGGGTTTCCCAGAGGTTCAACTCCTTGAGGTGTCGGAGCCGCGCAAGCGGTCGCAAGCCGGAACCACTGACCTTCGTTCGGGAGAGATCCAGCACTTCAAGATTGCGGCAGGCGGAGATGAATCCGGTGCCCCGATCAGAAATGGGAGTTTCATTGAGAGTGAGGACTCGAAGCTCGGGCAAGTCGCGGAGGAATTTTAGTGAGCGGTCCGTTAGGTGAGGATTGCGTTCAATACTCAAAAAATAAATGCCGGGAACGTCGAGTAGGTGCGAGTATCTGGGCGAAACATCCCAGGAATGAAATGGAAGCGGCGGTGGCGCAATACCAGTCAGATTCTGCAGCTCGCCAAGAAGCGGTCGTGGGTCGACAAGATCAATGAAACCTACCGCCAAGCCGTGATTGATATTCACCGAGACGCCTCCGAACTGGTAGCCGTCGGAGCTGAAAGATTCGATTTTCTGAACGGCGTGGATGTAACGCTGACGAACGAGGATTGGTTGAATCAACAGGCTCCAGGTCATCCACAAAGTCCCGAGCAGCAAAACGATGCCAATCGTCGTTTTGCAATCGCGAGAGCTGACGGAAATAGTCACTTCCAGATGCTTTGATTGCCCCGATGCTGCGTCCCAACTTTGCGCTTTAGTGAGTCGGCGGTGTAGTGGTCTTGTTACGTGGGAGAGGGGGATTCCTCGCCCCGCAGCGACAGCACGCGCGAAACGACCTCTTCGATGAGGTTGTTCGGGCAGGACGCCCCCGCGGTGATGCCCACGGTGACCGGGCGGTCAACCGGCAGCCAGTCAAACGCGAGCACCTCGCGCTTCTGGTGCAGGTCGTAGCGGGCGATTTTCTGGGCGGAGTGGAGGCAGGCGACGTTGCGCACGAAGTAGGTGGGGGTCGTTTTTTCGCCGATCTCCGCGAGGTGCGTGGTGTTCGAGCTGTTGTAGCCGCCCACGACGATGAGCAGGTCCAGCGGACCGTGAAGCAGCTCGAACAGGGCGTCCTGCCGCTCCTGCGTGGCGCCGCAGATCGTGTCGAAGAAGCGGAAGTTTCCCGCGTCGCCGCCGTCCCGCGCCGTGATGGCGGCTCGGAGGCGTCGTTGCACCTCCTCCGTCTCGCTGCGGAGCATGGTGGTTTGGTTCGCTACGCCCACGCGGGTCAGGTGCAGGTCGGGGTCGAAGCCGGGGGAGTGGGCGCCGGCAAAGCGGGCGAGGAAGGCCGCGCGGTCCCCGCCGTGGCGGATGTAGTTGCCGACAAGATCGGTTTCCTCAAGGTCCAGCACGACGAGGTAGTGGCCGGAGCCGTCGCCGAGGGCGCGGGAGGCCGTGGCGCGGGTCTCCTCGTGGCGGGCCTTGCCGTGGATGATGGAGGTGACCTGTTCGCGGGCGTTTTGGCGGACGCGTTTCCAGACGCTCATGACGTCTCCGCAGGTGGTGTCCACGATCTGGCAGCCGCGCGCCTTGACGGCCTCGACGACGGAGACCTCCGCCCCGAAGGCCGGCACGATGACAACGTCCTCGGCGTTCAGCGCGGCGATGTCGACCTCGGCCGGGTGGGCGGCGAGGTGCTCGATGCCCATGGCGGCGATCTGGGCGTTGACGTCGGGGTTGTGGATGATTTCTCCGAGCAGGAAAATCCGCTGCTTTGGGAAGACCTTGCGCGAGGCGTAGGCGAGGTCGATGGCGCGCTCGACGCCGTAACAAAACCCGAACTGCTTCGCGAGTCGCACGGTCGTCGTGCCGACGGTCAGCGTGCCGCCGCGGGCGCGAATCTCCTCCACGAGCGTGCTGCGGTAGTGGCTTTCAACCTCGGCCTGCACGCGGGCCATGACCTCGGGCGTGCGCAGATTGACGCGGGGGGCGGGGCTCGGGCGGGTGGTGGGGTCGGCGGCCAAGGGAGGCGGGGAGCGGCGGGTTTCGGGAAGAGGGCGATGTCGCGCGGCCGCAGCGGACGCGACCGTACGCCCGCCTTCAAAACCCAAACCGGGCCGTTTGTCAAATGCCGCCCCGCGGCGAAAGGGTTGCGCTCCCGGGCCGGTGCCCTATCTTCTCCCCTCTTCCATGTTGCGTGAGGACGACTTCCAGTATGCGCTCGAGAACACGCGGGTGATCCGCGCCCCCGAGCAGGCGATCCAAACCTTCGGCACGACGAGTTTCCGCTTTCTGCTCGTGACGGAGCTGATGGATGAGGCCAATCAGGTCCGGGTGCGCGACGGACGCATCCACGCGGAGCGGCCGGCGATCATGACGCCGCAGCACTACTCGAAGTTGATGCTCGACGGGTTTGGCGACGAGGCCCGGAAGTTTGCGCGGTGGCTTGAGACGCGCGCGGCGGATTTGAAGTTCCTGCGTTACGGCTTTGAGTTCCGCAAGACGGACATCAGCGAGGAAGTCGTCCACGAGCCGAAGGAACAGGTCATCGGGCGGCTCGGCGAGATTCTCGACGCGCGGCGCGAGCCGATGAGCACGATCATTGAGGGCGTGGACGACGCCTGGGAGGTTTGCCTGATGAAGTTTACGGTCGAAATGGTGCAGCGTTCCGCGGGGGAAAACCTGGCCGAATGGAAACGCCGGGGCCTGCTGTGAGCGGCATTCGCGCTTCCCATCGCGGGTTTGGTTCGGCAGTCTTTTCCGAATGAAGTTGTTCAAGTTCCTCATCGTGTTCGCGCTGGCGGTCGCGATCTTTGGAACGGCGGGCTTCTTCGCCTACCAGCTTTACCTGAAGCCCGCCGCGGAGGAGAAGCGGGAGGAAAAGACGCTCGCCGAGGCCCCGCCGCCCACGCCGACGCCGGATTACAGCCTGCCCGCGTTTGAGAAGGCGGAGGCGATCCGCAAAGCCGGCAATCTCCTCGAAGCGCGGGAGGCGTTTCTCCAGTTCCTCGCGCAATACCCGCAATCCACCAAGCTCGGCGAGGCCCGGGACGCGGTGGGCGAAATCAACACCCGCTTCGTCTTCACCGCGATGCCCGCGCCGGACAAAATCGACTACACCGTCGTGGCCGGTGATTCGCTGCTGCGCGTCGCCGGAAAAACGAAGTCCAACGCCGAGCTCATCCTGCGCTCGAACAACCTCGCGACCATCGACCTGCAAATCGGCCAGGCGCTGCGCATCCCGCAGCTCGACACCGCGCTGGTGCTGAACCGCGAAGCCCGCACGCTCACGCTTCTCAATCACGGCCAGTTCTTCAAGGAATACGCGCTGCTCGCCGTCGACCTGCCGGCAGCGGCCAGCCAGGGCGAGGTCGCGACCGACGTCCGCGACAAGGTCGCCCTCAAGGGCGGCGAGCGGGTCGCGTTCGGCGGCCGGGATTACCTCGGCAGCGAACGCTGGATCATGCTTGGCGTGGCGAATGCCGTCATTCGCGGCCGGCCCGAGCCCGGGGCGGACGGCCAGCCGGCGCCCATGCCGCCCGGCATTGTTCTTAGCCAGGAAGACATCGAAGAAATTTTTCCGCTCGTGTCCCGGGGCACGAAGGTCACCATCCAATAACGCATCATGAGGGTTACACCGCTGGATTTCGAAAAGCCGATCGTCGAGCTCGAACACAAGCTTGAGGACATCAAGAAGCACCTGCAGGGGCAGGACATGGGTCTCGATCCCGAGGTGCAGCGCATCGCCTCGCGCATCGAGCAGACGCGGCGGGAGATTTACGAAAACCTCTCCGCATGGCAGCGTGTGCAGATCGCCCGGCACATCCAGCGCCCGTTTTTCCTCGATTACGTCAACCTCGCGTTCACCGATTTCGTGGAACTGCACGGAGACCGTCTCTTCGGGGATGATGCGTCCATGCCCGGCGGCCTCGCCAAAATCGGCGACATTCCCTGCGTGGTCATCGGCCAGCAAAAGGGCCGCGACGTGAAGGAAAACATCCTCCGCAACTTCGGCTGCCCGAACCCCGAAGGCTACCGCAAAGCCCTCCGCCTCATGCGCCTGGCCGAGAAGTTCCATCTTCCCGTCGTGACCCTCATCGACACCCCCGGCGCCTTCCCCGGCATCGGGGCCGAGGAGCGGCACATCGCGGAGGCCATCGCCGTGAACCTGCGCGAAATGATGGTGCTCCGCACGCCGATCGTGAGCGTGGTCATCGGCGAGGGCGGCTCCGGCGGGGCCCTCGGCATCGGCGTCTCCGACCGCGTGCTCATGCTTGAGAATGCCTATTACTCCGTGATCAGCCCGGAGGGATGCGCCGCCATTCTCTGGAAGCACCGCAAACACGCCCCCGAGGCCGCCGAGGCGCTCAAGATCAACGCCAAGGCTCTGCTCGAACTCGGGGTGATCGACGGCATCATCCGCGAGCCGCTCGGCGGCGCCCACCACGATCACACGGCCGCGGCCGACCTGCTCCGCGAGGGCATCCTCGCCGCGCTGGCGGAAACGATGAAGCTCCCGACGGACAAACTCGTCGAGCAGCGTTACGACAAGTTCCGCCGCATGGGCGTGGTCGCCGAGGAGGCCTAGCCCTTCGCCGCGTTACGGGCGGCCCGCGGGTTCGATGTGGACCGTCACATCGCCGAGGCGCAGGCCGGCCTGCAGGAGGTGATCCTTCACCTCGTGGGAGACCTCGTGCCCGCGGTAGACGGTCATCCCGCCGGGCACGCGAATGTGGAGGTCCGCGATGAACATAAGCCCGCTTTTGCGCACCCGGCATTTCTCGGCGTTGACGACATCGGGGACCTCGCAGGCGATGCGCATGATGTCCCCGGCCAGTTGGGGCGAAACCTGTTCGTCGATGACTTCGCCGACGCCCTTGCGCAGCATCACGAAGCCGTTGCGCAGAATGATCACGCAGGAAAACAGGGCGGCCCAGTCGTCGCCGGAGCGCCAGGCGGGTCCGCCGATCAAGGCCACCGAGATGCCCGCAAACGCCGCAATCGACGTGATGGCATCGGACCGGTGGTGCCAGGCGTCGGCCTGCATCGCGGAGCTGCCCACGCGTTTCCCCGCATTCATCAGCGTGCGGTAAAAGCCCTCCTTGATGGCGATGACCAGCGCCAGCACGATCAGGGTCCACCCGCTCGGCATCGGCGCGGGCTGCCCGGTGCCGGTGTGGAACTGAAACAGCTCCACCGCGCTATGGACCGCGACGGAAGCGCCCGCGGCCAAGAGAAAAATCGCGCCCACCACGGCCGCGAGGGACTCCAATTTGCCGTGTCCGTAGGGGTGCTCCTCATCCGGCGGCTTTCCGGCGTAGAGCAGGGCACCCCAGATCAGGATCGAGCTGATCACGTCGAGGGAGGACTCCAGGCCGTCGGCGATGAGGGCGTTCGAATGGCCCCACCACCCGGCGAGAATTTTCACCACCGCCAGGGTGGCGTTGGCGATGACCCCATAGAGCACCAGGCGACTGCCGGCGTGGCTGCGTTCCTGGAGGGTGGCTTCCATGGGTGGGGGAGGGGGCCCCGGGTTATTCGATGAAGCGGCTGAAACTCATCACGCCCGCGGCCGGGGCGTAGTCCGTGGAATCCTCCAGCCGCTTTAGGTAGGCGAGGGGCTCGGCGTCTTCCTGGAGAAGCGGCACCTGACCGGGGCCGACCCATTCCTTCGGATGCTGAACAATCCGATACTTCAGCGTAATCAGATCATCAGGCTTCAAATCGGTGCGCGTGCGGCCCACCTTGAGCACCTGAGCGACGACGGCAACCTCCTGAGCCGTGGCGTCATCGGGAGCCGGGGTCGATTCCACGCGAAGCACCTTGATGCGGAGGACCTCCGGGGCTTCGGCCTGCATTTTTTCGTAGGCAGAGGGGGGCAGTTCGGCGCGGACTTCGGCGAAGGGGCCCGTTCCGAGGGCGACGCAAAGCGCCCAAAGCGCCGCGGAAAAAAACTTATGCGTTTTACAGATCAAAGCGTGTAACATGTTGGAAGTAATGGGGATGGAGATTCTTGTGTCAGCCGGTTTATCTGCTCGCACAGACTGCGGGTTTCGCCCGGCAGGACCCGGTCGGGACAGATTTCGGCGAAGGGCACCAGCACGAAGAGACGCTCCATGGCGCGGGGGTGCGGCAGGGAGAGTTCCGGCGTGTGGCATTGGTGATCATCCGCGTAGATGAGGTCCAGGTCGACGGTGCGGGGAGCATTTTTTGGGCGCACGGCGGGACGGGCGGCGTCGCGTTCGATGGTTTGGAGCCATTCCAGAAGCTCGGGGATGGAGCCCGGGAAGCCGAATTCCACGGCGGCGTTGAGGAAGCGGGGGGAGCCGGGCGGGCAGTCCACGGGCTCGGTTTCGTAAACGCGGGAGGCGTGGAAGGGCGGTTGGGCCTTTTCGCGGAGGCGGGCGACGGCTTGCTGGAGGCGCTCGGCGCGGTCGCCGAGGTTCGAGCCGAGGGCGATGCCGACGCGCATGGGAATCGGGGACCGGGCGGGAGGGGCGACCGGGCCTCAGTGAAGCCCGAGCACATCCTGCATGTCGTAGAGGCCGGCGGGCTGGGTGACGGCCCATTTGGCGGCGCGGAGGGCACCGAGGGCGAAGGTGTCGCGGGAGGAGGCCTTGTGGGTGAGTTCCACGCGTTCGCCGACGTTTGCGAAGATCACGGTGTGGTCGCCGACGACGTCGCCGCCGCGCACGGCGTGCATGCCGATCTCCGTGCGGGTGCGTTCGCCGACCATGCCTTCGCGGCCGTGGCGGGTATCGGTGGCGTATTGGAGGTCGCGCACTTCGGCGAGGATTTCCCCGAGGCGGCGGGCGGTGCCGCTGGGGGAGTCCTTTTTGAGGCGGTGGTGCATTTCCACGACCTCGAGGTCGAATTCCGGGCCGAGGATTTCCGCCGCGCGCCGGGTGAGCCAGAAGAGGGTGTTCACGCCCACGCTGAAATTCGGCGCGAACACGACCGGGATCCGCGCGGCGGCGGCGTGGATGGCGGCGCGCTGGGCGTCGGTGTGTCCCGTGGTGCCGATGACGAGCGCCTTGCCGGCTTCGGCGCAGGCCGCGGCGACGTCGGGGGTCACCGGGGCATGGGTGAAATCAATCACGGCATCGGCCCCGGGAAGGGCGGCGACGAGGTCGTCCCCGGCATCGATGGCGGCGGCGACGGTGAGCTCGGCGTCCTGCGCGGCGCCGCTCAGCAGGGCCTGGCCCATGCGGCCGCGGGAGCCGTTGATGATCACTCGAAGGGGAGGCATAGCGGGCGGGATCAGGCGGCGGGCAGAATGCCGTGGGCGCGCAACGAGGCGAGCACGCGTTCCTGGCTGGCCGGGCCCATTTCGCAGAGCGGGAGGCGGACTTCGGGGCTCATGCGGCCGAGCTGGGCGAGCGCGAACTTGGTCGGCACGGGGTTGGGTTCGAGGAAAATGTCCTGGAAGAAGCGGTAATACTTGAAGTGGAGCTTCTGGGCACCGGCGGGCTTGCCGGCCAGCCAGGAGCCGACGAGGTGCACGACCTCGCGGGGAATGATGTTCGAGGCCACGCTCACGACGCCGACGGCGCCGGCGGCAAGAAACTGCAGGGTCGCGTAGTCGTCCCCGGAGAGGATTTCGAACTCCGCCGGCGTGCGCAGGCGAATTTGGTTCACCCGATCCATGCTGCCGCCGGATTCCTTGATGGCGCGGATGTTCGGACAATCCACCGCGAGGCGGGCCACGGTCTCGACGCTGATCTCGATCCCGCACCGGCCGGGGATGCTGTAGAGGACGATGGGCGTGCGCACGGCCTCGGCGATGGCGCGAAAGTGGCGGTAGACCCCCTCGGGCGAGGGTTTGTTGTAGTAGGGCGCGACGGAAAGCAGGGCGTCGACCCCGAGCTTTTCGGCCTCGACGGAAAGTTCGATGGCTTCGCGGGTTGAGTTGGAGCCGGCCCCGGCGATGACCTTGCAGCGGCCGTTGGCGGCTTCCACGGCGACGCGAATGACGTCGAGATGCTCCTCGTGGCTGAGGGTGGGGGATTCGCCGGTGGTGCCCACGGGGACGATGCCCGTGATGCCCTCCGCGATCTGAACCTCAATCAAATCGCGGAATGCGGCTTCGTCGAAGCGCCCGTCGCGAAACGGCGTGACGAGCGCGGTATGCGTGCCTTCAAACATGGTCGGCGAGCATACTCAGAGCGTGACGGTGCCGTCGAAGACGAAATCCGCCGGCCCGCGCAGGGTCACGGCGCGGAAGGTGCCGGGCGTTTCGCCGGGTTCGAATCCCACCTGCAGCGTGTCGCCGCCCCGCACCCGCACGCGGATCGGCCCGGTCTCGCCGGTGCGCAGGTGGTGCAGCAGCGCGGTGGCCACCACGCCCGTGCCGCAGGCCAGCGTCTCATCCTCGACGCCGCGTTCGTAGGTGCGGACCGCCAGGCTGCCGGGGGCTTCGACCTGGGCGAAGTTGGCGTTGGTGCCGCGCGGGGCGAAGTGCGCGTGATGACGCAGGGCCGCGCCGAGGCCGCGCACGTTCACGGTTTCGAGGTCCTCGACGTAAACCACGGCATGCGGCACGCCAGTGTTCAGGAAATGCACCGCGACCGGACCGAAGTCCGTCGCGAGCGGGCATTCCGGGGCGTAGCCGTGCGGCGCGCTCATTCCGATCTCCACCTCCTCGCCGTGGTAGGTGGCGCTGATCACCCCGGCCGGCGTTTCGAACGTAATGGGCGCGGCGTCGAGTCCGCTCACGCGGTGGGCGTAGCGGGCAAAACAGCGGGCGCCATTGCCGCACATCTCGGCCTCGCCGCCGTCAGCGTTGTGGTAGCGCATGCGGAAGGTCGCGCCGGCCTCGGCGGGCTCCACGAGCAGGAGGCCGTCGGCGCCGATGCCGCGGTGGCGGTCGCAAAGGCGGGCGATCTGTTCGCGCGTCAGGGAGATCGAGCGGTCGCGATTGTCCAGCATGACGAAGTCGTTGCCGGCGCCGTTCATCTTGGTGAAGGAAAGCGTCATGGAAGCGGAATCCAATGACGGGCAGGCGGACCCCGGAATCAAGGAAAACCACGCGCGGGACACCGCGGGGGCGTTTGAAAAAAGAGAAAAAGTGAGTTGTAAACAAAAGTGACTCCTACTAAAACCCCCGCCCATGAAAACTCCTCAATGGCTTCGAGAGATGGTCGGCGGGCGTGGATTTGTGGGTGTCGCCGCGCTGTTTTTGGTGCTGGCTCCGACGGTCCCGGTGGCTTCCGCGCATGGCGTGGGTGGCCATTTGATCCGCGAAGAGGCGGAGGAGGATGCGCACGCCGGCCACGATCATGCGGAGGTGCCGGCCGGGCCGGGCGGCAAGACATTCAGGGAGGCGCTGCACGAGACGCAGGACCGCCGCTGGTGGGCGGCTTCGTTGGAGGCCGGCTGGACGAGCCGCGAGGTGCACTACGGCGTCGACGAGACCGGGAACTACGGGGCCTCCATCACGGAACTGGCGGTGCAAATCGACCGCTTCACCTTCAGCGCCTGGGCGGGCTTTGGCACCGGCAATAATTACCAGGAGTGGAATTTTGCCGCGAGCTACAACCTGGATCTGGGGCCCGTGTTTCTCAGCCCGGGATACAACTTCCGGTATGTGCCCGCGGAGGATGAGGAGACCTCATCGACGGAGTCCGAGGATTCCCACTCCGAGGAGGAGCACGGCGAGGAGCACGCGGAACACGACGAGGAGGGGCACGAGGAAGGGCATGACGATCACGCCGGGCACGCGGGTCATTCCCACGCCGGCCACGCGCATTCCCACCAGGTCTACAACAACGAGCTCTTCCTCGTGTTCGGCTCGACGGCGATTCCCTACATCACGCCGACCACGACCTTCGTGGCCAACCTCAACGATACTCCCGGCATGTATCTGGAGTTTCGCGTGGATGGGGAGGTGCCCGTCTACCGCGACATCGTCACGCTGAACCCCTACGCGCTGCTTGGCCTGAACTTCGGCTACAACACCGCCGACACCTACGGCTGGAACAACTTCCAGTTCGGTCTCGAGGCCGACTGGAAGCTCACCCGCAACATCTCGCTCTACGGGGGCGTGAACTACAGCGTGGCGATGACCGCGCTGCGCGACATTGGGCAGGGCAATGTCGTGTGGGCAAACGCCGGCGTCCGCTTCGTGTATTAGACCCGGGCGACGGCCTCGGCGAGCGGGCGCACGAACGCTTCGATGCGCGCCGCCAGATCGGGGGCCGCGCCGTGTTCGCCGATGCGGCGCACGATCGCGCTACCCACGACGACGGCGTCGGCATGGCGGGCGACCTCGGCGGCCTGCTCCGGATTGGAGATGCCAAAACCCACGGCGATGGGGAGCGCGGTGTGGCGGCGGATCTCCGCAACCTGGCTGCCGATGGAATCCGCCAGGGCCGTCTGCTCCCCGGTGACGCCCTCGCGGGAGACGTAATAAATGAATCCCTCGGCCGCGGCGGCGATGCGCGCCATGCGCTCGGGCGGCGTGGTGGGGGCGATGAGTCGAATCGAACGCAGCCCTGCGGTGGCGCCCCATTCGCCGCTGGTGGCGGCCTCGTCGGGGGGGAGATCGAGGATGAGCACACCGTCAGCCCCCGCCGCGGCGGCATCCGCGTGGAAGCGCGCGAATCCGTAGGTGTAGACGGGATTGAGGTAGGTGAAGAGCACGAGGGGAATCTCCGAATGCGCGCGGATGGCCCGCACGGCATCCAGCACGCCGGGAAGCGTGGCGCCAGCGGCCAGGGCGCGGCCGGCGGCGGCCTGGATGGTCGCGCCGTCGGCGAGGGGATCGGAGAACGGGACGCCCAGCTCAATCACGCTCACGCCGGCGCATTCCAGGGCGAGCACAAGATCGACGGTGGTGGCGAGATTCGGATCGCCGGCGGTGAGGAAGGCGACGAGGCCACGCCGTCCCTCGGTCTTGAGGCGGGCGAAGCAGGTGTCGATGCGGTTGGGAGCGGTCATGGGCGAGCGGAACAGACTGCCGCAAATGCCCCGCCGGCGAAAAGCGCGAATGGCGCGGCGGGGTTTATTCCCCCGGCAGGCGCACGAAAAACGGCCCGAACATCATCGCCAGCCCGCAGAGCACGCAAAGGGCCGTGGCCAGCTTGAGGCCGATGCAGGCCGCCACGAGCCAGGGGTCGCCCACCGTGTCGCGGTGGCCGTTGCGGAGCACGAAGGCGATCACGCCGAAAAAGCGGTCCATGCCGTTGCGGCGGCGGGTGGACGTTCCGAAGATGCCTCCGTGCAGCCCGTGATGGCCCGCGCGCAGTCGGCGCACGATCAGTTTGTAAATGGCGATCCAGGCCGCGATCGAACCCAGCATGCCGAGAAAAAAGAAAGCCAGGACCGCGTCGCTCATGGGAACCCCAGCGAAGCGGAAGCGGCGGAAAACGTCACGCCCGCGAATTTACATTTGCTTAACAATTTTCCCGGCACTTTCACACATCCTCTTTACGTCGCGGGAGTGAACTCGGAGGCGAAGTCACCCACTCCCATGAAACACCCCACTCCCACCACCACGCTCTTCCTTGCGATGTCCCTCGCTGCCGTCGTCTCCCCGACGGCGACCGGCGAACCGCTGTTCAATACCCCGAATTCTCCGAACCTGCCGGCGATGCGAAAAGAGGCCGCCGGCCGGCGTCCGCCCGCCCCGGCCGCGGGCAACGCCACCAACGCCCCGGCGCGCTATCCGCGGGAGTTTCGCCCGGCAAACGGAGCCGGCACGAACGCCGTCCACCCCGAATGGGGCAACGCCAACGTCGCCTTCCTGCGCCTGACCGGTGCGGCCTACGCGGATGGCGTGAGCGCCCCGGCCGGTCCCACGCGGCCCACCGCTCGCGCGATCAGCAACGCCGTCGTGGCGCAGACGGGCTCCATCCCGAACGCCCGCGGCGCCTCCGCCATGGTCTGGCAATGGGGGCAGTTCCTTGACCACGATCTGGACCTCTCGCCGGTCGCCACGCCGGCCGAGGAGTTTGACATCGCCGTGCCCGCCGGCGATCCGAGCTTTGATCCCGACGGCAGCGGGGATGCGGTGATCGCCCTCGACCGCACGCTCTCGCTCACGGATGCCTACGGCGTTCGCCAGCAGGTGAACGCCCTCACGGCCTTCATCGACGGCTCCCAGGTCTACGGCTCGGATGACGAGCGCGCCCGCGCCCTGCGGACGCTGGAGGGAGGACGTCTGCGCACGGGCGACGGCAACCTTCTGCCGTTCAACACCACCGGCCTCGACAATGCCCCCGCGCCGACGGCGAACTTTTTTGTCGCAGGTGATTTTCGCGTGAACGAGCAGGTGGGCCTGATGGCGATTCAGACGTTGTTCGTCCGCGAGCACAATTACTGGGCGGCGGAGATCCAGCGGAAGGAGGCGGGTCTCACGGACGAGCAAATCTACCAACGCGCTCGCGCCATTGTCGGAGCGGAGATTCAGGCCATCACCTACCGGGAGTTTCTGCCGGTGCTCATCGGTCCCGGCGCTCTGCGGCCGTATCGCGGTTACCGCCCGGAGGTGAATCCCGGCATCAGCAACGAGTTCGCCACCGCCGCCTACCGCGTGGGCCACACCATGCTCTCGCCGACCCTGCTGCGCGTGAACGCCGATGGCAGCCCGCATGCCGACGGGGAGCTGTCGCTCGCGGCGTCGTTCTTCAACGTGGGGGAAATCACGAAAAACGGCATCGAGCCGATCCTGGGCGGGCTCACGCGGCAGGTCGGCCAGGAGATCGATTCCTACCTCGTGGATGAGGTGCGGAACTTTCTCTTCGGCGCGCCGGGCAGTCCGGGCTTTGACCTAGCCTCGCTGAACATCCAGCGCGGCCGGGATCACGGGCTGTCGGGTTACGCCCAGGTGCGGCGCAGCCTGGGGCTTCGCGACGTGGTGAAGTTCGCCGACATCACCCCCGACGCGACCGTGCAGGCCAACCTCGCGCGGGTGTATCCCTCGGTCGAGGACATTGACCTGTGGGTGGGGGGACTGGCCGAGCCGCACGCCCCGGGCGCGCTGGTGGGCGCGACGTTCCAGGCGATCCTGCGCGACCAATTCGAGCGGCTTCGCGACGGCGATCGTTTCTGGTATCAGAGCTATCTGCCGACGGAGCTTGTCCGGTTGGTCGAGCAGCAGACGCTGGCGGGCATTCTGCGCCGCAACGCGGTGGTGAGCTGGAGCTATCCGGCGTCGGCCTTCCTCACCGTGTCGGCGACGAAACCCACGCCGAAGCCGGCCGGGCGGCCGCATCATCGCCGGGGCGGGGCGCGCCGCTAGGGCGCATCAGACGGATTCATCGAGCGGATGCCGGGGCGCGGTCAGCGCTCCTGCATCCGTTCCAGCGGGAGGTAGCGCTGGGCGGCGTCCTTGAAGGAATACTTCACCCATTCCTGCTCGCCGTCGGTGGAGCGGGTGATCAGCGCGAGGTTGCGGGCGCAGGCGGCCTGCCACGCGGCTTCAGTCGGCTGTCGCGCCGCCTCGAGGCGGGCGGGATTCCAAATGGTGACGCGCCACTCGGGGGATGCCCCCTGCTTGACGCGGCAGGTTTCGATGACGAGGCCGTCGGCCGCGCGCTGGCCCCCGGTGCGGTCGAGCCGGTAGAGGGCTTCGAACTGCTCGCGGGAGGCGAGGTAGGAGGCGAGGAACTGCCGGCAGCGTTTCTGGGCGTCGCCGCTGTGGAACCAGAATTTCCCGTCGTAGCCGATCTGGACCGCGGCGGGGTTTTCCGGGTCGCCGAAGATGTCGAGCTGGTAGATGCGGTTGGCGCGGAAGGAGAGCCGCGGCACGTTGCGAAACGGGCCGTCGGTGATGGGCCGGGCGGGCAGGACGCGCAGGGAATTCACCCAGTCGGAGTGGTAGAGGTCGGAGAGCGGAATCCACCACGGCGGCAGTTCGTCGGGCTCCATCACGCGGGTGAGGGGTTCCTTGTCGGTGATGTCCTCGTAGATGCGGCGGATGGCCTTCTTGGAGAAAACGACCTTGCCGGAGCCGACCTCCATGAACACGCGATCCTTGGACTGCGCGAGAATCCGCCCGCTCACGCGCGCGCCGCTCTTAAGGGTCACGCTGTCCATCGCCGGCGCAACCCCGGTTCCGAGGAGCAGCAGGGTCACCGCGCCGGTTGCCGCCAGGGCGGAGAGGGGCGGGCGGCGGAGCGGCATGCCCGATGCGTAAAGTGCGGGCGGCGTTTTGTCAAAAGCGGGCTGGCGGGGGTTTGAAGCAATGGGAATTGCCAATGCGCGGGCGAGTTCGTATGCGTCTCGACCATGCCGACTCGTCCCGGGAAGTTGCCGCCGCCTGCGAGAATTTTCCGCGGGGCGTTGCTGCCGGCGGCTTTGCTCTTCGCCCTCGCGGGCTGCGTGACGGAGCCGTGGGGACCCCGCGTGTCGAAAGCTCAGGCCGCCCGCAATGCCGCGGTGCCGACCGGGCCGTTCTGGTGGGGCGTTTCGACGAGCGGCTACCAGACCGAGGACAAGGGCTACCTGCCCGGCGATCCGCGCTACTTCCTGACGGACTGGGACCTTTTCATTCAGGACGGGCGGGCGCCGGAGCGGGGCGACGCGACCTTTTCCTACTCGCAGTTCGACCGCGACCTCGCGCTGCTGCGCGAGATCGGCGTGAATCATTACCGGTTCGGCGTGGAATGGGCCCGCGTCGAGCCGCGCAAAGGCGAATTCAACGAAGACGCCATTCGGCATTACGTGGAAATCGCCCGCAAGACGCGCGCGGCGGGCATCGAGCCGATCGTCTGCCTCTGGCACTTCACGTTCCCCGACTGGCTCACCGACTTCAAACGCAAGGACCGCTCGCACTGGCTCCACCCCGATGCCGACGCCCGCTGGCGCGCCTACGTCACGCGGATGGTCGTCGCGTTGAAGCCCTACGTGCGGATTTACGTTCCGCAGAACGAGCCCAACGGCATGCTGCCGCTCGCGTATCTCGGCGACCATTGGCCGCCCTCGATGCTGCTGAATACGTTTGCCTACAAACGCGCGATGAAGGCCTGCGTGGCCCAGTTCCGCGAGGCGGCGGCCATCATCAAGGCGGAGCGGCCCGACGCCCTCGTGATGAACGTGCAGGCGATCCCGTGGTGGAAGCGCAACTTCCTCGGGGATCCCACGAGCCTCGTTTACAACACGGTGCGGCGGGTTTGCTTCGACCACCTCGACGCCGTGCAGGACGTCTGCGACCTCATTGGCGTCAATTATTACTACAGCCAGAACGCGACGCTGCTGGACTTCCTTTACGCCGGGCGAGGGGAGAAGGCCGCGAACTATACCCAGATGGGCTGGGTGATCGATCCCGAGTCCTTCTACAACGTGCTCATGGACGTCCGGCGCCGCTATTGGAAGCCGATCGTGGTCACGGAGAACGGCATCGGCACGCTCAACGAACAAAAGAAAATCAAGTATCTCCGCGACCACATCATCCAGCTCCGGCGCGCCA
Organism: Verrucomicrobiaceae bacterium; assembly: GCA_027488755.1. GTDB lineage: Bacteria > Verrucomicrobiota > Verrucomicrobiia > Chthoniobacterales > JAATET01 > JAATET01. Next base: position 24,263 of record JAIYAZ010000103.1, read on the forward strand.
TGGCTGATGGGGCGGACGTGCGCGGTTACTTCGCCTGGACGCTTACCGACAACTACGAGTGGCACGAAGGTTACAAGGCCAATTTCGGCCTCTCGAGCCTGAATCCAAGGACCGGCGAGCGCACCCTCGAGCCCTCCGGACAATTCTACCGCAACCTCATCGCCCACTACGGCGACCTCAGCGCCCGCCCATGACGAACAAAGGAACCTTCGACGTTTTTGAACTTCTCTCCGCCATTCTGCTCGGGCTCGGGGCCACGCTTTGCAGCGTGGCCAGCTACCAGAACGGACTTTGGAACGGAAAGTCGAACGAGAGCTTCGCGCAGGCCACCCAGGTGATGACCAAGTCGGCGGATAGCGGCACGTATGCCGACGCGAAAATCGGCAGCGACAGCGCCGTGAAGATGAAGACGATCGAGGCGCTCACGAAGGCCCACATGCTACCGCCCGGCGACGAGCGCGACTACCTCCTGCGCCTCGCCAGCGAGCTTTATCTGCGGGAATTCAGCGACGAAGCCTACGACGACTTCGACCTGCCGCTTGAGCCGCGCAAGCATTACGACAAAACCGGGGAGCTCACCGGCTTTTCGGCGGAAGTGCTTTTCGAAGCCTCGGAGCGTGATTTTTCCAAGACCTACTACCGGTGGATGTATGAGGAAAAGGTCCGCAACGCCGAGGAGGCCTCCCGCCACTTTGAGGACGGCCAGCGCTTCAGCACGATCGGCGATAAGTTTGCCCTCAACGGCGTGCAATACGCGATGGCGCTGTTTTTTGCCGGTCTTGGGCTCGTGTTCAAAAGCCGCGTGCGCTGGGCGTTTCTGGTGCTGGGCGGCCTCGTGCTCGGCGTCGCGATCACCTACATGTTTCAGCTGCCCTGGGCGTAATCCCGCCCATCACCGGCAGCAAACGGACGGGTGAGGGGAGGCGCGGTGCCGAAAACTCCCTCACGCGGCGGCTTCCAGGGCCCGACCCAGCGCGTTGAGGTCGTGCTCCCGCGCGGCGTCGTAGATCGCGTCGTCCAGCGGGGAGAAGGCCGCGAGCGGAGCGCGGGGGACGCCCGCGTGGTGGCGGAGGTGGGGGTCGAGGAATTCGTGGATGGCCGCCCGGGCGGCCGAATCCGGCGGGGGAACGTCGAGAAACCCGGCGAGCCGGGCGGAGGTTTCCGCTGATTCATTCAGGAGCTGCTCGTAGGTGAGCACCATGCGGGGCGCATCCCGGGTGGTGCGTTCCGCGGCCTGGACGTGTTCCCGCCACAAGTCCAGCGCCGCCTCGCGGGGAAGGTCATCCCGGTGGGCCAGCGAGGCGGCGACTTCCTGGGGACGCCGCACCATGAGAACGAAGCGCGGCGTCCGGGGCGTTTCGCGTTGCAGGAGCTCCCGCCAGACCGGCATCAGGCGGCACAAACGCGGGTCCTTGAGGCCGAAGAGCGGATGGGCGGGGAAGCGGAGGCCGTATTCGGCCGTCAACGCGGGGAGATCGACGCGGGTCCGCCAGTCCTCGGGCAGGGCAAAGGGGGTTTTCCAGCGCGCGCCAAAAACCCGGCGGAGCAGGTGGTCGTTCAGCCGGACGGCCGCGGTCATCTCGAAGTGGCCTTTCGGGTTGCTCGGCGAGGCTCCGATGAGATCGCTCCCAAACTCCACGCCGAGTTTCTGGAGCACGCCGGCCAGGGCGGACGTTCCGCTGCGATGCATGCCGAGAATGACCACGGGCTGGCGGGCGTTGTCCCTCGGGGTTATTGAATCCATGAAGTGGCTGACCGTGATTTCTACGGTCCCGCGTTCTCCATCAGCAACCAGATAAAAGGCCCCAAAACAGAAACCGCGCTCCAGCCGGCTCGCGTTGGCCCGGTTCGCGTCGCGGTTCAGCCGCCTCCACCCTTGGATCATACATGACATTTACGGAACTTTAGGGGGTGAAGGACCGGCCCGCGCCGGCCTTGGAGGCGCATCATCCGCCCCCGGCAAGCGGTCTGGGAGCGGTCGATCCGCCGGGCGGGGGGAAAGAGGCCCGCCGACCCTCCAAAACAGCCGCCGCCACCCTCAACCCCCCTGCGAATTTGACCCCACCACGGAGCCGAACGGACAAGCTTTGCCCGGCGATCCGCCCGCCGCGATCGACTGGCAACCGTGGAAGGGCAGCATCGTGCCTGCCTTGCGGGCTCGTCTGGCCGCGTATGGGGCCGGACGAGGCCTGTGGGCCATTTTGAGCCTCACGACGCGGGGGAGGGCATCTCTGGTGCTGCGGATCGAGGAATCTGGCCAGCTCTTGACCGTCATGGCGGAGTTCAACCGGGATCGGGTGCCGGATCTCGGCAAAGCGAAGGGTTGGGCGCAAGGTCTGGCGGCGTCCTGGCTGGCGGAAAACGGCCACGAAGCGCAGGCGGCGGCGCTGCTCAGCCCGGACGAACTCCATTTTTGGGTCACGAACCTACGGAAAATGCGTAGGGCGGCCGAACCTGAACCGGCCCGGAAAGAGACCCGGAAAATGCGGAGGGTTGCCATGCGTGCGAAACTTTGGGCCATGCACCGCCAAACCGACCCCGACGCGGACCGGGCGGCGGACCCCCGGAGGGGGGACGTGGCCCCGGCGGCGGCGGGAGTCCGCGCAGCGGACGAAGGGCCGCAAGGCCGTCGGCTTGTCTATCCCACTATATCTCACCACGGATCACTGTGCGGAGTGCACGGCACGCCTGCCATTTCCATGCCGATTAGACATGACATTTATTGTATGATATTATCGGTTATTGGTTGGCAGCGAGGAACTTTCGGGGTTGTGAATAAGATTGGGAAAAGCTCGAGGGGTTCACGAACTTTCTGCTGCCATACGGAACTTATCCCCAAAGCCATCGGGAAACTTCCGCGGCAGGGCCCGCATTTCGCGGAACGATCCGTGGGAGCTTAACCGGCTGGCGGACGATTTTGGGCGGCGCGGCTTACCGCGGAACGCGGTCGTCGGACGGCTCCGCCGCGAGTTCGCGGGTCAGCGCGTCGGCGAGCGCCCGTTGAGCCTGCTTGCAATCCTTCACGAGGCGGAGGAAGGCCCGCCGGCGCGCCTTGTCCCGCGCCAGCATGGCAAGCAGGCGTGGTCCGGCCAAAAGCGGTTGGCGGGCCAGATCCTCAAGTAAATCGGGCGGCACCCCGAGGTCGTCGTCGGCCCGGTCGCTGATGACGCGCAGCGCCATAGCGGGCACTCCGGCGGCGGCGCAGACTTCCAGGATGGCGGCGGTTTCCATGTCGACGACGTCGGCGCGGGTTTCGGCCCGCCACGCGGCCTTGGCGGCAGCGGTGGCGAGGACCTCGGGGGCTTGGGAAAAGCGGTGCGTGTGGTCCCGCACGATGGCGCCTATTTCGAGGTCGGGATCGAGCGCGCCGGCAAAACCGGACACGATTACCTGGCTGGGCGGCTCCGCTTCGGCGCAGAGCGCGAGTTCCGCGGCCACCCGCGCGCGGTCGGCGCCCACCCCCGTGTGAACGATGCGGACGCTTCGGCTCGCCGGGGTTTTGCGAAAAGCCGCGCTTTCGAACGGGACGGCGAAAGTGACGAGAATCACGGCGGGCTGAGGATGACTTGAAGGATTTCGCCGTCCGCCGAGGCGGGAATCGCCGAAAAATCCACCGGGTCGCCCGCGATGGCGCGGCGCAGCAGATCCATGCGGGACTTGGGCACGTGCAGGATGAGTCGCGTGACGGATTCACCCTCGGCGGGCGGAATCTCCAGCCCGCTGCCGCCGGCCGACCGCCCGAGTTCGGAAATCCGGGCGGCCCGGGCGGCAATCTGATCCGGCGGAAGGACGAGTTTGATTTCGAGGCCAAGGAGCGCGGTGGCGTTCGCGCCCAGGGTTTGGTCGGCGGTGCGTTCGAGGGCGTTGGTCAACGCCGCCGTGGCGGGAGGACTGGCGACGACCGATGCGCTTCCCGGGCTGGAGGATGCCGCGGACCGGGCGTCGAAATATCCCCGGGCAAGCAACGCCACGCCGAGCAAGGGCACGGCCATGGCGATCATGGTGAGCGCGAGAATGGCCGCGACCTGCCACGACATTTGAAATTCCCCGCGCTCGGGTTTGGGCTCCGCGCTCATGCGGCCCACTCCGGGGAATCCGGAAATTCCTGTCAATCCCGTTTCGTTCGATTGACTTGATTCTTTTGTTCGCGGAACCTCCTCGGCTCGCCCGATGTCCATCGAACGCACCCGCAACTTCTGCATTATCGCCCACATTGACCACGGCAAGACGACGCTGTCGGATCGTCTGCTTGAGTCAACCGGCACCATTTCCGAGCGCGAGAAGGAGGACCAGCTGCTCGACTCGATGGACCTTGAGCGCGAGCGCGGCATCACGATCAAGAGCCACCCGGTCGCCATGCGCTACCGGGCCGATGATGGCCTTGATTACCGGCTCAACCTGATGGACACCCCCGGGCACGTGGACTTTACCTATGAGGTTTCCCGCAGCCTGGCCGCCTGCGAAGGCGCGCTGCTCATCATTGATGCCGCCCAGGGCGTGGAGGCGCAGACCGTGGCCAACGTCCACCTCGCCGCGAAGCAGAATCTCACGATCATTCCGGTCATCAACAAGATCGACCTGCCGAACGCGGACCTTCCCGCCGTGCGGCAGCAGCTTGAGGACATTCTGGCCATTCCCGCCGACGAGGCGATTGCGGCCAGCGCGAAGGCCGGCATTGGCATTCACGACATCCTTGAGGCCATCGTGAAGCGCATCCCCTGCCCGCCCAAAAACGTGGACGACGTGCTGCGCGCGCTGGTGTTCGACTCCGTGTTCGACGGCTACCGCGGCGTCGTGGGTCACGCCCGCGTTTTTTCCGGCCGCATCGCTCCCGGCCAGCTGGTGAAGCTGATGTCGACGAACAAAAACTATGAGATCAAGGAGGTCGGCGTCTTCACCCCGAAGATGCTCGCCCAGCCCGAGCTGAACTCCGGCGACGTCGGCTACTTCATCGCGAACATCAAAAGCACGGCCGAGCTCAAGGTTGGCGACACCCTCACCGACGCGCGCAAGCCCGCCGCCGAGCAGCTCCCGGGCTTTCAGGAAGTCCACCCGATGGTCTTCAGCGGCATCTACCCGATCAATACGGCCGACTTCGAGCGCCTGAAGGCGGCCATGGGTAAGCTCCAGCTCAACGACGCGGCGTTTGTGTTTTCGTCAGAATCCTCCGTTGCCCTCGGCTTCGGCTTCCGCTGCGGGTTCCTCGGGCTGCTCCACATGGAGATCATCATCGAGCGCCTCCGCCGCGAATACGACATGGACATCATTTCCACGTATCCGAGCGTCATTTACGAGGTCGTGAAGACCAATGGCGACATGCTCGAAGTGGACAACCCCGCGAACCTCCCCGACCCCAGCGTGATCGAGGAAATCCGCGAGCCGGTCGTGAAATGCTTTGTGATGGTGCCGAACGAAAATATCGGCGACATGATGCAACTCATCATGGACAAGCGCGGCGTCGTCGAACACACCGAGAGCATCGACACGAAGCGCGTGATGCTCACCGCCGTCGTCCCCCTCAACGAAATTCTCGTCGACTTCCACGACAAGATTAAGAGCCTCACCAAAGGCTATGGCAGCATGGACTACGAGCCGGCGGGTTATCGCGCGTCGAATCTCGTGAAGCTCGACATGCTCGTGAATGCGGAGCCCGTGGACGCGTTTAGCTCCATCGTTCACCGCGACAAGGCCGAATTCCGCGGCCGGGCCATCGCGGCGAAGCTGAAGGACGTGATTCCCAAGCAGCTTTACCAGGTGGCGATTCAGGCGGCGATCGGCGGCAAAATTGTCGCCCGCGAGAGCGTGAGTGCCATGCGTAAAGACGTGACCGCCAAGTGTTACGGTGGGGATATTACGCGAAAACGGAAATTATTGGAGAAGCAGAAGGAAGGCAAAAAGCGGATGAAGGCCATCGGGTCGGTGAACATCCCGCAGGAAGCCTTCATCGAGGTGCTGAAGACCAACTAGGCTTCTCCCCCACCCTGCTACCCATCCCGGGGTTTACGGGGAGGTCACCCGCAAGCGCAGGAAGCGGCGGTAGGGGTTGATCACGGTCGCGAGGTCCACGGTGTCGGTGACGGTGACCGCGCCGGCGACATTGGCGGTGCCGGTGGATTGCCAGAGCGTCGTCCAGTCCGTTCCGTTGAGGGTGTTGCTCGCCTCGACGCGGTAGGTGAGGCCCGGGTCGGCGATGCGGGTGAAGCCGATTTTGAGGAAGCGGGCGGGGGCGGTTTCGGCTCCGGTGACGACGAGAGGCAGGGCCGGGACGGACGCGGCCGAGGTGGGCACGGTGTTTTGGGCGTATTCCACGAGGTTGGCGACGCCGTCGCCGTCGGGATCGGTGGTGTCGGTGGCGTTGCCGGTGTTGAGCGGGTTGCTGAAGTGGGTTTGCCGCCAGGCCTGCTGCGGGGTGAAGAACGAAATGTTGTCAAATACGGCGGTGGCGGTGCTGTTGCCGGTGCGGGGGGCGACGACGAAGCCGACGCTGAGGGTGGAACCGGTCATCACGTTGGTCTGGTTGGAGCTTTGCGTCCAGGTCGTCCCGTTGGCGGAGAAGAAGGTGGTGAAGGTGTCCCCCTGGCGGACGAGGCGGATCCATTCGGGGATGCCGCGGCTGCCGGTTGAACCGCTGAAGAAGTTGGTTCCCGTGGTCGCGCCGGATGGGGCAGTTTTGTGCTGGTAGCCGGCGGTGCCGCCGCCGCCGTTCATGAGGTAGACGACGCTGTTGCGCGAGCCGGTGGCGGTGGTTTCCCGGAAGATGATGCCGGCTTTGGCCGAGGTGTCGCTCGCGGTGAAGGAGGCGAGTCGGGCGGTGAAGATGCCATCGCCGGACCAGGGCATGGAGAGGTAGGTGTTCGAATCCCCGCTGCCGCTCCCGGTCCACAGGTCGGCGGTGACTCCACCGGAGGCGGTGCCGCCGGCTCCGACGATGCGCATGGAGCTGGCGGAGAGGATTTCGGCGGTGCCGGGGGTGACGCCGGCGGATGGGTTGATTTGCTGGAGGTTGGCGGGGCCGGGGAAGACGGTGACGGTGAAGGATTTGGTCCAGACTTTGCCGTTGGCGTCGGTGGCGGTGGCGTTGACGGTGGTGGTGCCGACGGGGAAGACCGAACCGGAGGGCGGGTTGGCGGTGGCGGGCGTGGTGGCGGTGAGGCCATCGCCGGCGCTGACGTCGAAGTTCACGATGGCTCCGGCGGGGGTTCCGTTGATCGTGAGGTTGCCCGGGGTGGTGACCACGAGGCCGGAGATGGTCATGTTTCCCGCGACCGGGGTGGCGACGTAGTTCGGGTCGTCGATCCAGGCGGTGATGGGATAGGTTCCCGGGATGACCCCCTGCCCCAGAACCGAGACGCGGGTGGTGAGGCCGGCGGGGTTGGTGGTGACCGGCGGAGCCCCCTGGGTGCCGGTGTAGGAGAGGCTGGTGTTTCCCAGCGAGAGCGTGGCGGTGGGGCGTTGCACGCTGATCAAGGCGATGCGCGAACCGAAGTAGGTCGGGTCGGCGACGACGGCTTTGGCGGTGTATTGGCCGGGGGTCGTGGGGAAGGTCGGCGAGCCGTCGTAGGTGATGACGGGGGGGATCGAGGGCTGGGTCGAGGTGGCGGTGACGGGCGAGGCGGCGGAGGGGGTGGAGGTGTTGGCGAGGGTGACGGTGACGGCGGTGGCCGTGGTGATGAGGAGGCGGCCGGTGGCGGAAGCCTCGTAATTCGGGTCATTCAGCGTGGCGACGACGTCGTAGGTGCCGGGGGCGGTGGGCAGGGTGGTGGAGCCGTTGTAGGTAATGGTGACGGGCGAGGTGAGGCCCTCGAGCGAGAGGACGCCGCGGACGGGCACGGGGACGTCGGCCGCGGTGTAGGCGGCGCCATTCATGTCGGCCGTGTAGGATTTCCGCACGATCATGGGCGCAAGCAGGCGGGATGCGGGAACCATGGGCACGGCGTTGATGGTGCTGTTGCCCGTGATGATTGCGAGGGGGGTGGTGCGGTTCATGTCCACCTCGAGGCTCATGGTGAGCGGGATCTTGGGCGAGCCGGCGGGGCGGACGGTGAGGGTCATCGGCTTCGACGTGGTGCCGTCGACGTTTCGGGCGGAGAGGTTGAGCGTGTAGTTCGTCGAGGTCGTGACGGTCGGCGCGGTGCCGGAGATGAGCCCGCTGGTGGCGTTGATCGTGAGGCCGGTGGGCAGGCCGGTGGCGGCGTAGTTCGGCGTGCTGGTGGCGCGGACGATGCCCGAGACGGGCAGTTGGTAGGACCACGTGGTGCCGGATGGGGCGACGAGCTGGGCCGGGGTGCGGAGGACGGGCGGGTAGAGAATGCGCGTGGGCGGGTTGGCCTGGTAGCGGTAGGGATTGCGGGCCGCTTTGAGGCGGGTTTCGACCTGCTCCTCGTAGAGGGAGCGGATGGGCATGCGGGTGCCGTTGGACCACTGCTCGGCCTTGCCGAGGTAGGGCTGGGCGTAACCGGAGACGGAGTTGATCCAGGCGACGGGATCGCCGTTGGCCTTCTCGCAGCCGAAGGACCAGTTGGGCGAGAGCGGCATGTTCTCGAAGGTGAGGTTGTTGAGCGTGCAGTTCCACGCGACGCAATTGCCGGCGGGGCGCTCGAGCTTCACCTGGAGGGTGTTGTCGGTGATGTTGTCCCAGAGGCCGCCGTTGTTCCAGGTCTGGGCGTGGGAGCCGGATTCCACGTAGGCGCCGGTCGCCACGCCATCGACGAAGACGTTCGGGCCGGGCGCGGCGGGCCAGTTGATGACGAAGGTGTGGCGGCCGTAGCGGCCGATGCAATTTGAGACGAGCCCCATTTCCCCGGTGAGCACAAAGCTGTAGCGGCGGCCGCCGATGATCTGGGAGATGCTGTCCTGGACCTGGCAGCGGTTGATGGTGATCTTGCGGGTGGTGGTGTTGACGTAGGCGATCGAGTAGGCGACGTAGCGGGCCGTGCAGCTGTGCATGAATCCGTCCTCCACCTCGCGGAAATGGATGACGTTCCAGAGGTGGTTTTCGTCGGTGTCGTTCGCGTAGACGCTCTCGAAGTAGCAGTTCGAAATGCCGACGTTGGTGATGTGGTTGAACGCGGTGACCGGCACGACGTAACCGCGGGCGTAGAACGGATCGAGGGGCGTGGTGATGGGCGCGTCGAGGGTGATGCTGTTGGCGGTGACCGCGGTGATGACGCGGTTCATGGTGACGGCGGGGTCGGAATCGGTCGTCGCGTCCCACTCGAAGAGACTGGCCTTTTTCCAGGCCACGGTGCCGGGCCAACGGATCTGGATGCGCTGATTCACGGTGAAGGGGTGGCCGGTGATCGGGATGACGTTTGTGCCGGAGGGCACGTAGACATTGTCGACGAGAGTTTTGGCCGTGGCGTTCACGGTATTGCCGCTGCCCTGAAAGGTGATGAGGCGGGAGTTCAGCGTGTTGGGGGTGTTGGTTTCGTTCGTCGTGCCCAGCGCGTAAATGCGCGTGCCGGTGAACGGGTTGTCCCCCTCGCCCCGAATGACGATGCCGGAGGACCGCACGAAGATTTTGTTCACGGAGTGAATCTCCCAGCGGCCGGCCTTGAGGAGAATGGCACCGCGAAAGCCGTTCACGAGTGGACGGCCGGAGAGGAAATCAATCGCGGCCTGGATGCGGTCGGTCTGGTCGCCTGTCTGGGGCGACAGTGTGACGAGGACGGGCACCTGATACCCACCCGGCTCGTCGGGCAGCGGGGTGTTGCCGAAATTGTAACCGACGGTGGAAAAATCGGGGATCATGTCCCCCTTCGGCGTCGGGCTGTAGGTGATCGTTTGATCGGGATTGATCGCGATGGGATTCGGGAACTGCGGCGTATTGGCCTCCAGGCGCGGCTGGAGCGCGCCGAAAAGCGCGAGCCAGGCGGTAAACAGGACGAGGGGGACGTTCTTGCCGGGGTGCATGGGGGACGCGGGGGGAAGGCGCAAACAGACGACTCTCGGCGCAAAAGGAAACCTTGCCGAGAATATTTCCTCAAACAACCGCGAACAAACGGGCTTGTCAACGTCGGGGCGGATCTCCCCTCACCCGCCGGTGAGGGCTCCGCGAACCTTCACGACTAGCGCCGCGCGCCGGCGTTGAACTTGATCGCCATCTGTGCCTGGGTGAGGCGGATGACGGCGGGGTCGTTGGCGCTGGTCACGACGAGCAGGGACGATACGAGGGAGGCCCGGGTGGCGGGCGTGAGGCCGTCGAGTTGCATGCGAAGCTGGATGCTTTGGCCGGGGGGCAGCAACCCGGTCGTGGCCTTGAGGCTCGCCTTGGTGACGCGGGCGTCGCGGAAGGTGTAGGTGACCGCCGGCAGTCGGGCGCTCCGGCCGCGTTCGAGTGGCGTGAGGTGGGTGACGATGTTGAGCCGGAAATTGTCGACCTTGCCTCCCGCGTTCGTGAGCGTGAACAGCATGATTCCCTTCGCGGGGTCGGTCTCGGCGCGAACGCGGATTGCCGGTCGAGCAGGGGTGGGCGTGGCGCTCGGTTTAGGCGAGGCCGAAGGGCTCGGGGTCGCCGTCGGACTTGGGCTCGGGGTCGCGGTTGGGGTGGGCGTCGGGGTCGCGGTTGGGGTGGGCGTCGGGGACGGACCGGAGGTCACGACCTGCAAGTCGGCATCCAGCACCGTGAAGGCGGGCACACCCTCGGGCAGGGTGACGACCACCGCCGCTTCGGAATCCACGCTCCAGAGGCGAAGTGGCGCGCCTGGCAGGTTGGTGCTGGCGGGCAACGGGGCGAAGGTGTTGGCCCCCCAAGTCTGCACCGTGGTGCCCGGGGCGTCCCCCGGCTGGGGGCTGATGGTGAGCACCTTCGCGCCGAGCCAGGCGGCGTCGGTGAGCTTCGTTTCGAGCGTGTCGTAAAGGGTCAGGCTGGTGGTCTCAAAAATCCGCCCGGATCCCAGCAGGACGCGCGAGCCATCCGGGGAAACCCGAATCGGGCTCTCGAAGCCGAAGCTGTCGTGGTAGGGCGTTTCCGTCTTGTTCCCGAGGCTGCCGGAGACCTCGATGGATTCCCCCAGGAGATCCCTGGGGCTGCCCGATCGGAAGAAGTAGATCGTTCGGTTTTCCTCGCTCCAAACGAACTCCGGGGAGGTTTCGTTCCAGTCCTTCCGGCCCAGGAGTGTGCCCTTGGCGTCGAAGACATAATGCGTGGCCCAGGGTCCGCTGGGGTCGCACGCAAAGAGCATCGGTCCCACGGCGGTCAGGCCCTTGACGGCCTGAGGGAGGTTCACCACCGGGGATTCCGCCCCAAAATACGGCGCATACACCGAGGTGATCCGCCCTGTCTCGTAACCGAGGTAAACGCTTTGATTCGCGGCCGAGTAGGCGAGGTGCGTGGGCGGCGTCTCAAACCCGAGCGAGGACAGATAACGCCGCTCCGCGACCGACCAGCGGAACAGCGTGCGTTCGGATTTGCTAAGAAGGTAGACGATGCCTCCCCCGTAGGCGAGGGCATCCGGCGTGTAGGCGAGGCCGTCGGGATTGACCCCCGGGGGGGTGACGGCGGGGCTCAGGTAAGTCAACGGAACGCGGAGGGCCCAGACCCCGCGGGTGTCGGCGGGGAAGAAAACCACGGCGGCGTCCTCCGTCAAAAACAGGCGGCGGGCGGGTCCGGGAACGGTCACCCGTCCCTTTTCCAGATACCGGTCGTTAAAGGAGGCAAGATAACCGGGACGCAGCAGCAGGCCTCCCCCGTCGCTCGTGAAGACAAGATCCGTGAGATTGCCGCCGAGACTGCCGGAATAGGTGAGATTGCCCGCCTGGTAAACGAGGCCGGTGTTTTCCGCGACAAGGTCGGAGAAGATGGAAACGAAGGTCTGGTTCGCCGAGGCAAAACTCCCATGGTAGGGACTGTCCGTCTGCGCGGTGAGGTTGCCGCCGGCATCCATCGCGATCTTCAGGATATCGCTGGGCGAGATGCCCGTGCTACGGCCGAAAAACGCATTTCGCTGCGCGGCAAACGAGAAGCCTGTGAGCGCGTAGTCGAAGTTTTTTGCGCCGAGGCTCTGCCCGGTCTCTTTATTGACCCAAGCGGATTTACTGCCGTTGGGATCGAAGAGGTAAAGGATGCCGTTGCGGGTGCGCAGCGTGCCGACCGAGAATCCACTGACGAGCAGGTCCGTGCGGGCGCTGCCGTCAAGGGCGTAGCGTGCAATGGCCGCGCCCGACGCGATATAGAGCCCGTTGGCGTCCACGGTAAACGCCGATGGGGTGGCGCCCGTGAGGGAGAGGGGCGCGAGCCATTCGCCGGTGCTCAGGCGGTAGCGTTCGAGCCGCGCGGGCGAGGCAAAAAGAAAATACGCGAGGTCGCCGTGGGCTTGCGCGTCCAACCAGGCTGACGTGCTGGCGGGAGGGGGCGTGGGGAGCGGCGTCGGACTGGGCGTGGGGCTTGGCGAGGTCGTGGGGCTTGGGACGGGAGTGGCCGTCGGGCTCGGGGTGGGGCTCGGCGACGGCGTCGGGGTTGGCGTGGGGGACGGAGTGGGCGTCGGGGTTGGCGTCCCCTCCCCCTCGGGTTGGTTCAGCGCGATCGTGAAGGTGGCGAGCCTGCCTGCTTGGGCCACATTAAACTCGCTGGCGACAAAAAGCCGTCCGGCTGCGTAGCTCAGCGAGCCGCCCGCGGGCAGCGTCTGCATAAGGGCCTGACTGGTGCGGTCAAACACGTAGGTGGCGTTCGAAGTCGCGACAAGGAGTCGGTCATTCGTTACAATGGGTTGACCGATGGGAGTCGCGGGCAGTGGATAAACGCCCACCAGTGCTCCGGTAGCGAGCGAGTAGGCGGTGACCGTATTGCCAAGCAACGCGTAAACGTTGGTGCCGTCTACGGCCGGCGTGCCACTGAAGAAATCAGCCGTCACCGTCCAAGACTGTCGACGACTGGCGAGGCTGAGAGCACGGAGCGCGTATTGCGTGGCGACAATTACCTTGCCCCCGCTTACGACGACGATGTGGCCCTGATTGTCGCTGTCGTAGGTGCGCGACCAGAGCGAGGTCCCCGTGGCGGCGTCGGCTGCTTCAAGGGAACCGTTGACCCAGCTGTAGATCACCCCGTCGGCGTGGGTCGGGGTCCATTGGTCCTTCTGGGGACGGCTGACAAAAAACTTCTGCGCCCCCGTTGTGGCGTCAAAGCCGGTGATTCCACTGTATGCCCCGCTCGCAACCCAGACCATATTTCCCGCCACGGTGGGCGCCCCGTAGCGTTCCCACTGCGCACTATGGGGCGCGTTCCAGAGGAGATTGCCGGTGGTCGCGTTCAGGCACCAGAGGTGAGTGTCGTTGTAGCTGTTCCCACGCTGGAAATAGACGCGGCCATTCGCATGCGTGGGGGGATTGATCGAATAGGCGTTCGCGAGAGCGTAGGTCCAGAGCGTTTCGCCCGTGTTTTCGTCCAAGGCGCCGGCCTGCATCCCGCTCGTGAAATACCCGTTGGTCGTGTAAAAGACGCGGCCACCGGACACGGCGACCGGGTTGATCGGCACGGTGAAGTTTCGGCTCCAACTGTCCGTGAAGGAATTCGGCCCCAGCGTCGCGGGATAAAAACCCGTGTGCTCCGGCCCGTTGCCAAAGGTCTCCCAACGACCCGTCGTCGGCTGCGCGGTCAGGTTTCCCGCGAAAAGCATCGCGCCGAGGGTGAACGCGCCACCCGCGCGACGCAGGAACGATGGGGAAAAAAGCGACCGGGCCATGGGATGAAAAGCGGAGTCAGCCGCCTCCGCCTTGCTAGCAAAGCTATTGCGGGAGAAAAGGTCTTTTTCGAAAAATATTCGCATTTTCTGAAGCTGCTGGGCACGGGCCGGGATCTTTCGGACCGGAACTCTGCTCGCGCATCCGCGGGCTGTCTTCAGGCATTTGCAGGCTCAGCGCCAACTCCTTCACGGGGCGGAAAGAAAAAACTTCCGATGAGCGTGGATTTGCAGGGCCGACCCGCTATTCAAGAACGCCGTGTTTGCGGTGTTTCTTTCGCTGGTGCCCGTCGCCTTGATCGGCGCGCTTCTGCGGGCCTTCCTGCCCGGGGCCGAAGAGGCGCGGGTGGGGCTCAACCGCCTCGTCCTTTACGCCTTTCTGCCCGCGCTCGTGTTCCGCACGGTGATGACCTGCCCGATGGATCGCACGTTCGTGCTGGTTCCCCTCACCGCGGCCCTCACCGCGCTGGTGATGGTCGCGCTTGGCGTCGCGGCGTTTCACTTTCTCCCGCTGCCGGGGGCGACGCGCGGGGCGTTAATTCTCGCCGCGGCCTTCGGCAACGTGACCTACCTCGGCCTGCCGCTGCTCCAGGGCCTCTATCCGACCGAGGGTCTGGCCACCGCGACCGTGGCCGTGCTTTTTGAAGTCACGACCTCCACGCTGAACCTCACGCTCGGGGCGATGATCGCCATCGGCTACGGCACCGGGCAAAAGATCACCTTTGCCCTCACCGCCCGCGAAGCCCTGCGCCTGCCGCCGCTCTGGGCCCTTGCGGTCGCGTTGGTCTGGCGGGCGACCGGGCTGCCATGCCCGGATTTCCTCCTCGCCGGGGCCGGCGTGATGGCGGCGGCCGTGAGTGGCATGATGATTCTCTCGCTCGGCATGGCGCTTCGTTTCCGGGCCACGCCCCTGCTTGCGCTCATCCTGCCGGTGGCCGCGCTGAAACTCCTCGTCTCGCCCTGGGTGGCCTCTGTGATCACCGGCCCAATCGGCCTCACTGGGCTCGAACGCGACCTTGCCGTGCTCGAGGCGGCGATGCCCAGCCAGTTGCTCTCGTTCGTGCTCGCCACCCGCTTCAAGCTCGACGAGGCCACGCTCTCCGCCGTCATCTTCGGCAATACCCTGCTCGCCCTCGTGACCCTTCCGTTGGTGCGAACGTGGTTGCTCGGTTAACCCTCTTTTCCCCTCCCCCATCCATGTCCATCGATTCCCCTCTCGCCCCCGGCCGGGTCGCCTGCGTCGGCGACAGCATCACCGAAGGCGCCGGCGCCGAGCCCGGCCGCTCCTACCCGACCCAGCTTCAGGAAATGCTCGGGCCCGCCTGGGAGGTCGGAAACTTCGGCGTCAGCGGCCGCACGCTGCTGCGCAAAGGCGACTTTCCCTACTGGAACGAGCCGGCCCTGTCCGCCGCCCTGGCCTTCGCCCCGCAGGTCGTCATCGTCATGCTGGGAACCAACGACACCAAGCCGCAAAACTGGGCCCATCGCGCGGAATTCCCCGGCGACTACCGCGACCTCCTTCAGCGGTTTCAGGCCCTGCCCGGGCGTCCGCGATTGTTTGCCTGCCTGCCCTGCCCCGTCGTCGCGCCTGGAAACTTCGACATCACGCAGGCCGGGGTGGAGGCCGAGATTCCGTGGATTCGCGCCGTGGCCGCCGAGCTCGGCGCGGGTCTTATTGACATGCAGGCCGCGCTCGCGGGCCGGCCGGAGCTTCTGCCCGACTGCGTGCATCCGAACACCGCGGGCGCGCGGGAAATGGCCCGCGCCGCCTGCCGGGCCCTGACGGGTCGGGCGCCCGGGGACGCCTAACCACCGGCCTACGCCCGGCTTTGCGCCGCGCGCACGAGGGCCTGCACCAGCAGCTCGGGGCGCAGCGGCTTGGTGAGATAGTCGTCCATGCCGCTTTCCCGGCAAAGGGCGTGATCCTCCTTCGAGGCGTGAGCGGTGAGCGCGATCACCGTGGGACGATGCTCGGCGGGGAGAATCTCACGCAGCAGCCGGGTGGCTTCGAGGCCGTCCATGTCGGGCATCTGCACGTCCATGAGCACGACATCAAACGGACGCGCCTGGAGGGCCGCAATCGCCTCGTGTCCGTTGGCCACAACCTCCGCGCGGTAACCGAGGCGCGAGAGCACGAGCATGCCGAGTTTCTGGTTCGCGGGATTGTCCTCGGCGAGCAGGATGCGCAGCGGATACTTCGCGGCGAGCTGGCTGGCGGCGGGGTCCACGGGCCGGTCCAGCGGCTCGCTTCCCGCGAGGAGCGCGAGGGTTTTTTTGAGCAGCCGGGGATTCACCGGCTTCGTGAAAACGCGGGCGAACAAACCCGACGGCACGTCCTGCCCCGAGATGCCCGACGAGAGCAGCAGGATCGGCTGCGCACGCCCCGCCGGCCTTGCCCGGGCGGCCTTGGCGGCCTCAAGCCCGTCCATGACCGGCATGTGGTAATCCATGAGGAGCACGTCGTAAACGCCCCCGTCCTCAAGAAACGCCAGAATCGCCGCCCCGCTTTCAAACGCGAGCGCCTCCGCGCCCCATGCCTCCATCTGCAACGAGAGGTAGCGGCGGTTCGTGTCGTTGTCGTCCACCACCGCGACGCGCAGACCGGCCAGCGGCCGCGATTGATTCGTCGCCGCCACCGCGGCGGCGGCATGTGGATCGATCTCCATCCGCACGTTGAAGCGGAAGCTGCTGCCCTGGCCCGCCTGGCTTTCGACCACGATATGTCCGCCCATGAGCTCGACGAGGCGGCGCGAGATCGCCAGCCCCAGCCCGGTGCCGCCGAACCGCCGGGTCGTGCTCGCATCGGCCTGGATAAAGGGCTCAAGGATGCGCGCCCGCTGCGACGCGGACATCCCGATGCCCGTGTCGCGCACCTGGAAGCGGAGATGAACCGCGTTCGCGTCGTCGCCGGCCGGCTCGCGTTTGACGGTGACGTCGATCTCCCCGGTCTCGGTGAATTTCACCGCGTTGGTGAGCAGATTGGTGAGGACCTGACGCAGGCGTGTCACGTCGCCGAGGAGCAATTCCGGACACTCGTCGTCCACGAGCGCGCAGACCTCGAGACCCTTGCGGTTCGCGTCGGGCATGATGAGCGCGAGGCAGTCATCCACCGCCTCGCGGAGGTTGAAGGGCACCTGCTCGAGTTCGATGCGGCCGGCCTCGATCTTGGAAAAATCGAGAATGTCGTTCACCACGGACAGCAGCGTCTCCGCGCTGCGGTGCAGCGTGTCAGTGAACTCGAACTGCTCGGCGTTCAGGTGCGTTTCGAGCAGGAGGTTCGAGAAGCCGATCACGCTGTTGAGCGGGGTGCGGATCTCGTGGCTCATCGCCGAGAGGAACGACGACTTCGCCCGGTTCGCGCGCTCGGCCTCCTCCTTCGCGGCGCGGAGGGATTCCTCCACCTCCTTTTGCGCGGTCACGTCCCGCGCCACGGCCAGCACATCCTCCGCCCCGCACGGGGTGATGCGCACCTCGTAAAATCGCGGCAGCCCCGCGTCGAGCAGGTCAAACTCGAAGGCCACGCACTTGCCGCCGGCCGGC
Organism: Verrucomicrobiaceae bacterium; assembly: GCA_027488755.1. GTDB lineage: Bacteria > Verrucomicrobiota > Verrucomicrobiia > Chthoniobacterales > JAATET01 > JAATET01. Next base: position 41,479 of record JAIYAZ010000103.1, read on the forward strand.
AACGCCGCGATCTCCGCGCGGAAACGCGCCGCCACCTCCGCCGGGAACAAATCCTCCAACCGGCACTTCGGGGTCTCGCCGTTCGGACCGCCGGCCTCCTGCGCCGGCGCCGGTCCGCGGTAGTCCTGCAGGACAAGGCCGTCACGGCGCAGAAAAAGCACGCGGTCGGGCGTGGCGTCCAGCAGCGCGCGGCTGCGGTCGTCGCGCTCCTTGTCCAGGAAGTATTCGCGCACCGCCTGCCGGACGATCTGCACGAGCTGGTTGCTGTTCCAGGGCTTGGCGATGAAGCGGTAGAGATCCGCCTCGTTCACCGCGTTGGTCACGCCCTCGATGTTGGCCTGACCGGTTAGCATGATCTTCAGCGTCTTTTGCGAGACGATCTGAATGTGCCGCAGCAGCTCGTCGCCGCGCATGAGCGGCATCACGTAGTCGGAGATCACAAGCGGCACCTCCCGCCCCTCGGCGAGCAGCTCCTTCACCACTTCGAGCGCGTCGGTTCCATCCTCCGCGATCTCGATCACGTAGTCATCGCCCACCGCCTGCGAAAGCGTCGTGCGCAGGCTGTCGAGGACGAACTTTTCGTCGTCCACGCAGACGATGACCGGTTTGCTCATAGCTTCGCCAGGCCGCTGTCGATGGTCTCGATGAGGTCGGACTCCTTCCACGGCTTGTGCAGGCAGCGGTGGAGCGAGGCCTCCTTCGTGGTGCGCTCGATCGCCTCCGGCGTCGCCTGGCCGGTGAGCATCACCTTCACGATGCCCGGGAAGCGCTGGTGCACCTTCACCAGAAATTCATCGCCGCGGATGCCGGGCATGAGCCAGTCCGACACGATAATGATGACGTCCAGCTCGTCCTGCTGGAACTCCGCGAGCAGCTCGAGCGCGTCCTCCGCGCTCTCCGCGATCTCGCATTGGTAGCTTTTGCCGTAGTGGTTCGTGAGCTGGGTGCGCAGCGTATCGAGCACCATCTTCTCGTCGTCCACGCAAAGGATGATATTTTTTTTCATGTTCGGAAATTTCAGTTCTGGGCTCCCCCCGCGACCGGCAGGATCACCTCAAAGGTGGCTCCCTTCCCCGGCTCGCTGCGGACGGAAATCGTGCCGTTGTGCTTCTCCACAATCTGCCGGACGATGTGCAGGCCGAGCCCGCTCCCCTCGCCCGCCGGCTTCGTGGTGAAGAACGGGTCAAAAATGCGCTCGGCGATTTCGTGCGGAATGCCGTGGCCGGAGTCCGCGAAGGTCGCGCGGATTTTCTCCCCGCCATCGATGGGCTCGACCTTGATCGACAGCGTGCCCTGGAGGTTCACCGCGTGGATCGCGTTGTGGATGAGATTCGTCCACACCTGGTTGAGCTCGTCCGGCCGGCAACGAATTTCCGGCGTCGGCGAGTAGTTGCGCTCCACGATCACGCCGCGCTTGAGCTGGTTGTGGTAAAGGGTGAGCACCGTGTCGATGCCCTCGCTCACCTGTGCGTAGGCCCATTCGCCGACGCGGTCAAAGTGCGCGTAACTCTTGAGCGCGAACACGACCTTGCCCGCCCGGTCCCCCGCCGTCGCAATGATGCTCGCGCTGCGGCCCAGCCCGGAAAGCTTGTAGGCCATGTCCAGATACTGCGCGCCCTGTGGATGGCGCAGCATCGGCAGCAGGCCGTCGATGTCCTCGGAGATGCCCATCATCACAAAGATCTCCGCGGCATGGTCGGCGTTCTCAATGCCCTCCTCCTGGAAACGGCGGCGCAACGCATTGCGGTGCTGCCGTTCCTCGCGGGCGGACAGCGGCGACGCCGGATTCACCGATCTCCGCACGAGTTCCAAAAACGTGCCCTCAAACTCCGCCGGCAGCGTGCGGAAAAACGCCGGCAGGATTTGCAGAATCTGATCCAGCGTGCCGGAGATGTTGCCCACCGCCGCGCCAATCGCTCCGAGCGGCGTGTTCACCTCGTGGGCAACGCCGGCGATCAACTGCCCGAGCAGCGCCATCTTCTCCGACTCCACGAGCTGGAGTTCGGCCTTGCGCAGCGCCGACTCAGCCTGCTTGCGCTCGGTGATGTCCCGCCCGATGCCGATGATGCCTACGATCGTCCCATCCTCGGCGTGGAGCGGAATCTTGCTCGTGAACACCCAGTATTCGTCCCCCGTGTGCTTGCGGATGATGCGCTCCTCCACCGCGAGCATCGGCTCGCCCGTGGCCATGATGTGCTGCTCGTTCTCGTAGAACCCGCGGGCATCCTCCGCGTCATGGAAGTCGAAGTCGGTCTTGCCGATCATCTCCTCCGGCGAGGCAAAACCCGAGGATTTCGCGTGGGAAAGGCTGCTCCGGATCAACCGACACTGGCGGTCCTTGAAGTAAAGGTGGTCCGGGTGGGACTCAAGCAGGGCTTTCAGCAGCAGCCCATCGGAAAAACTCTCGACAATTTTTTCGGCACTCTTTGTGGAGTCCGAACCGACCTCCGGCGTGGCAGGGGAATGGTCCATCGGTTCTAAAGGGGTGAGACGAGGGTTATTCACAACGCGGCCCTGCGTCGATGAAAAACCACGGTGCGCGCCGCAGCCGACTCTGCTCCAATGCCGGCATGAAGCCATGGATTCTCTGGGCGGTGATGGCCATGCTCTTTGCCGGATTCACCTCCACCATCGCCAAGCTGGGGCTCACCGGAATCTCGGGCGAACTCGGGCTGGCCATCCGCACGATTTTTGTGTTCGTCCTCGTGCTGACCTTTGCGGCGTTTGCGGTGCCCGCGTCCGAACTGAGCCAGCTCACCGGTCGCAACTGGGCCTGGCTCGGCCTCTCCGGCGCGACCACGGCGCTTTCGTGGATTTTCTACTACAAGGCCCTCAAACAGGGCGAGGTCGCCACCATCGCGCTGATCGACAAGGGCAGCATCCTCGTCGCGATCGTTCTGGCCGTGCTCATCCTCAAGGAACAGCTCACCCTGCGCCTCATCGGCGGCGGCGCGCTCATGCTGGCCGGGTTGCTGGTCATCGCCCGAAAGTAAAGCATGTCCCCCCTCGCCCTCCGCCTTCTGCTTCTGAGCCTCGCGGCCGGCTGCGTGGATGCCGTTGCCTTCGTGCACGGCGGGGCCTTCCCCGCGAACATGACAGGCAATTCCGTTCTCCTCGCCCTCGCCATGGCCCGGGGAGACCTCGCCGCCATGCTCCCCTGCGGCGTCGCGCTGCTCGGCTACCTCGTCGGCGCGGCCACCGGCGCGCGGCTCGTTCAAGCTCCCGGCCACGAGTGGACCCGCCGCGTCGACCTCTCCCTCCTCCTCGCCGGCGCTCTGCTCGTCACCGTCACCGCGCTCATCGCCGCCACCGGGCGCAGTTATCTGCCCGGCCTGCTCGTGCTCACCGCCGTGGCCATGGGTCTCCAAAGCGCCGCCGTGCAGCATCTCGCCATCGCCGGCGTTTCCACGGTTTTCGTCACGGGCACGCTCACGACCGCGATCACCCGACTCGTCAGCGCGCCGCGCGGGCCTTCGCCGGACGCTCCCGCCTGGCTGCCCGCCGCCAGCTGGGGCAGCTACTTCCTCGGCGCCCTGCTCGGCGGGCTCCAACCCCTCGCCCTCCTGCCGCTTCGCCTGGCCCTGCCCGGCGCCCTCCTTGTGCTCGTGGCCGCGCTCGGCTGGCGCCGCTCCCCGTCCTCCTCCGCATGAAAATCGCCACCGTCCCTTCGCTCCTCCTGGTCGCCCTGTTCCCGCTCATCGGCTGCGCCCACCGCCCGCCCGCCCCGCCGTCGCCGGAAGCGGCGGCCCTCACCGCGGCCATCGGCCACCGGCTGGCTTATGCGCCGGAGGTCGCGTGGATCAAATACCTCGACGGTCTTCCCGTGCGCGACCCCGCACGGGAGCAGGCCGTGCTCGCCGCCGTGAGTCAACAGGCCCCCGCGCACGGCCTCGCGCCGGAACGCGTGCAAGTCGTCTTCGCCGCCCAGATCGCCGCCTCCTGCGCCGAGCAATCCCTCCGGCAGCACCTCTGGCGCCGCGGCGCCCCGCTGCCCACCTACGCGCCGCGCTCCCTCGCCGGCGGCGTGCGAGCCGACATCGACCAAGCCAACTCCCGCCTCCTCACGGCCCTCGCCCGCTTCGACCCCGCGCCGCCCGCGCGAACCTTCACCGCCCCCGCCCGCCGCACGCTTCACGCGCAGGGATTCAGCCCGGCCGCCGTCGACGCCGCCCTCGCGCCCTGGCGTTAATTTGGCGCGTCCCCGCTCCGTCGTTGCGTCCGCCCGTCCCGTGGGCGACAACTCTCAGTCGCATGAAACGCCTCTCCGCCCTCCTCGCGCTGCTGGCGCTCGCCTGCTCCGGTTGCAGCTCGCTCGAAATGCCCGGCACCGCCCGCACCTTTTCGAATCAACCTGGCGGCCCACCCTTCTTCCGCGTTGCCTCCGGCCTCGGCGGACCGGTGATGGCCGTGCGCAAACCCGATGGCGGCTGGACCCCCGCCCGCCGGCTCAAGCCTCTCGGGCCGAATGACCCGCCGCTCAGCACCACCCCGGGGCTCATCGCCATGGTGGAAAACGCCCACCGCCTCGACGACTACGTTTTCCTTGAGTTCAAGCCCGACGCCAAAGTCAACGGCCAGCCCCTGCCCTCCCGCTACTTCCTCCAGCCCGGCGGCTTCGCCTACCTCGTCAAACCCTAGGCGGGGCCGACTCCGCCAGCAGCCACGCCACCGCCCGCTCGCGCTCGGCAAAAATCTGGTGAGCCACATGCCGCAGCGTGGATTCTCCCACGACGTGCGAAAGCGTCTGCCCCGTCGGCATCGGCGCGAAATACGCGATCCGGGTCACCATCACGCCAAGATCTTCGCTCAGATCGTGCACCATGTAATCCCGCGGAGGTCCATATTGGTGCGCCCGAGTTACCAGCACCCGCACCTCCGTCCACCCCTGCTCCCGCAGCCACGCGGCGATGGCCCGGCATTCCTCCCAGCTCAGCGAACGATGCTCCGCCACGACCACCTCAAGATACCCCTCCGGCTGCAGGGTCGCCTCCACGTTCTCGGTCGCGTAACGCATCGCCCCCACGCTTTTCTCCGCCCCCGCCTCCGTCAAGCTTCGTTCGCGCCCGCGTCCGCCGGCTCCTCGTAGAGCTCGATCGGCAGGCCATCCGGATCGGCGAAAAACGTAAACCGCCGCCCCGTTACCGGATCGATCCGCACCGGCTCAACCGCCACCCCGTCGCGCTCCAGATCCGCGACGTCCGCGTCGAGATTCGCCACCCGCAGCGCCAGATGCCGCAAACCGCACGCCTCCGGCCGCGTGGGCCGCGGCGGCGGGCCCGGAAACGAAAACAATTCCACCTGCGCCCCACCCGGCAGCGCCAGATCCAGCTTCCAGGAATCCCGCTCCGCGCGAAACGTCTCCGCCACCACCGGCAAGCCCAGTACCTCCGTGTAGAAACGCCGCGCCCGCGGATAATCCGCCGTGATGATCGCCACGTGATGCAGCCCTGTGATGGTCATGTTTCTTGGGGAGGACCGGCCGGTTATCTCCGCCGGAAAGCCACCCCATAACGCGTTCCCGCGACCTTGGCGAGCGCCGGGCCTCCCTCGCGGAGAAAATCGCCGCGGCCCGCCATTCTGTGCTAACGTTCCGAACATGGACGCCCCCGAAGTCCGCCACGCCCCCGAGGCCCGCCGTTTTGAAATCGGCCTGCCCGGCGGCGAGCCCGCCGTGCTCGAATACGAACTCCGCGACGGCGCCATTGTCTTCACCCACACTTTCGTCCCCGCGACCCAACGCGGCCACGGATACGCCGCCCGCCTCGTTGCCGCCGGCGTCAGCCACGCCCGCGCCCACGGCCTCCGCATCGTCCCCGCCTGCCACTACGTCGCCGCCTGGCTCGGCCGGGAAGTGGAACCTCCGCGTGCGCCGACGCCTCCGGGCTGACCTCGCGGCGCCTCACCCGCCGGGCCGATGCACCTGCGGGGCCACCACGGCCTCGATCGCCGCGCGCGCGTTGGCAGTCTCCATGCGCCGCGCCGCGATAAAGCCATTCCCCCCCGTCACGATGTAATCCATCGCATCCGCATCCCGCTCACGGATGATCGCATACTGCGGGTCGTAGAACGAATCGTGCAGCAGGCTCTGGAAGCCGATGCGCGAGGGCGAAAGCGTCACCCAATTCCCCCAAATCTCGCGCTTGCGAAAGTCCACGCCATGGAACGTCCCGTCGGACCGGAAATCAAAAATCGTCCCATCCTCCGCCAGCCACGCCCCCACCAGCGGATGCGTCCGGGCGTTCGTCGCGGAAGGGCCGCACCCGGCCAGCAACCCGATCATCACCGCCAGCAGGCTGAACACCCCCAGCCGAATCCGCGTCGGGTTCATCGGGCCGCCTCATCCTCCCGCGCAGCCATCGCCTGCTCGATCCGACGGTCGGGGAGCAGCCACATCAGCGCGGGCAGAATGTAAAACACCGCCGCGAGCCAGCCGGCGAAAAATGCGGCGGCGATCCCGGCTGCGTAAAGCAACGGCGAGAGGCGGCCCTTCAAATCCCGCCCCACCGCGCCGCGCAGCGGGGACGAATCCCCCTGGTCTGCAATGATCGTGCGCTGAAGAATCCAGTAGGCCATCGCCGCCATCAGCAACACGCCGCCGTAGAGGGCCATCGGCCACGCTTGAAAATGGTTCTCCCCCATCCAACCGGTGACAAAGGGCAGCAGCGAAAGCCAGAACAGCAGGTGGAGATTGGCCCACAGGATCGCTCCGCTGATCCGTCCGGTGATCTGGAACAGGTGGTGGTGATTGTTCCAGTAAATCCCCACGTAAACGAAGCTCAGGATGTAACTCAGAAGCACCGGGAGCAACGGCCGCAGGCTGGCCGGATCGGCGCCGTGCGGCACCTTCATTTCCAGCACCATGATCGTGATGATGATCGCAATCACCCCGTCGCTGAAGGCCTCGAGTCGGTTGGTTTTCATTCGCCGACGGAAATATCTACGGATCCTCCGAAATCGTGTCGAGCGGGCATGGCGTGCGAATCATAATGGTTTCCGGAAACCTCCGGGAAACCCGGGCGACCGTCCGCGCCGAGTTAGGTCTTTACCCGACTTCGGGAAATCCTTATCAAGCGCCGCATGACGAGTTCTCCCCGGGACACCCGCCGCCGCAACAAGGCCGCCCGGTTGTCGCGCGCCGCCGCCCTCGTTGCCGGCAAACTGGTTCCGCACGAAAAAACCGCCGACCTCCTGCGCGCGGTGATCGAACCCGGCGACATCCTCTGCCTCGAGGGCGACAACCAGAAACAGGCCGACTTCCTCGCCGAGCAACTCGCCTCGCTCGATTCCCTGCGCGACCTGCACCTCGTGATGTCCTGCATCACGCTGCCATCGCACCTCGAGCTGTTCAAAAAAGGCGTCGTGCGCCAGGTCGACTTTTGCTACGCGGGGCCGCAGGGCAATGCGGTCGCCGACCTGCTCGCCGCGGGCCAGTTCCCCATCGGCGCGATTCACACCTACAACGAACTCTACGCCCGTTACTACATCGACCTCACCCCGCGCGTCGCCCTCATCGCCGCCGCGAAGGCCGACCGGGCCGGCAACCTCTTCCTCGCTGCGAATACCGAGGAAACCCCCGCCATCGTGGAGCCCACCGCGTTTTACGACGGCGTCGTCATCGCGCAGGTGAACGAAATCGTCGACGAACTCCCCCGCATCGACATCCCGACCGACCAGGTGGACTTCGTCATCGAAGCCCCCTACCCGATGCACCTCACCGCGCTCTTCACGCGCGACCCGGCCGCCATCACCGACGTGCAGATTCTCATGGCCATGATGGCCATCCGCGGCATTTACGAGGAATACGAGGTCGAGTCCCTCAACCACGGCGTCGGCTTCAACACCTCCGCCATCGAACTCCTCCTGCCGACCTACGGCGAAGAACTCGGCCTCAAAGGCAAGATCTGCAAATACTGGATGGTCAATCCCCTGCCGACGATGATTCCCGCCATCGAGGCCGGCTGGGTGGAGACGGTCTTTTCCGTCGGCGGCGAGGTCGGCATGGAACGCTACACTGCGGCCCGGCCCGACATTTATTTCACCGGCCGCGACGGCAGCTTCCACTCGAACCGCCCCATGGGCCAGCTCGCCGGCCACTACGCGATCGACATGTTCATCGGCGCGAGCCTGCAGGTCGACATCCACGGCAATTCCTCCACGGTCTCCAAGGGCCGCATCACCGGCTTCGGTGGCGCGCCCAACATGGGCTGCCAGCCCACCGGCCGCCGCCACCCCTCGAAGGCCTGGCTCAAGGCCGGCCGCGAGGCGAACCCCGGCCCCGGCTCCCTGCCCGGCCGCAAGCTCGTCGTGCAGATGGTCGAGACGTTCCAAAGCGGACGCGTCCCGACCTTCGTGGAATCCCTCGACGCGCAGGACCCCGCCATCAAGGCCGCCATGCAGGGCGTCGCCCCCGTCATGATCTACGGCGACGACGTCACCCACCTCGTCACCGAGGAAGGCATCGCCAATCTCGGCGCCTGCCGCTCCCCCGAGGAACGCACCGCCGCCATCCGCGCCGTTGCCGGCTACACGCCCGTGGGCCTTAAGCGCTCGCTCGCCGACACCGCCGCCCTGCGCGCCCGCGGCATCGTGCGCCTGCCCGAGGATCTCGGCGTTTCCCCCGCCCGGGCAAACCGCAGCCTGCTTGCCGCCCAGGAGATCAAGGACCTCGTTCGCATCTCCGGCGGCCTCTACGACCCGCCGGCGAAATTCGTCGACTGGTAGCCGCTGACACCACTCCCGCACATGGAGACCTTCCAACATTCCTTCCCTTCCCGGCCCCTCGCCTGGCCCGCCGACCGCTCCTGGGCGCTCGCCGGCGTCGTCGGCTCGGGCAACCTCGAAGTCCTCATCGAGCCGAACCCGGCCGCGCCCGACGCGGTCGCCTACGACCTCCAGACCTCCATCCCCGGCTACGCCGATTCGTGGAAGGCCGCGCTCGCCGACTTCGCCGCCCACTACGCCGTCGGCGGCACCCGCATCACCCTCCACGACCAGGGCGCTGCCCCCGTCGTCATCACCATGCGCCTCCGCCAGGCGCTCGACCTCCTCACCCCCGCCCAGCCATGAGCCGCGTTCCCTACCACGAACTCAAGGCCCGAGAACGCCTCGCCGCCATCGTCGATCCCGGTTCCTTCGCGGAAATCCTGCCGCCGCCCGCCCGGGTGATGAGCCCTTACCTCCCCAAGCTCGGCATTCCCGTTGCCTTTGACGACGGCCTCGCCATCGGCCGCGCGACCATCGACGGCAAACCCATTTACCTCGCCGCGCAGACCGGCCAATTCGTCGGCGGTTCCGTCGGTGAAGTCCATTCCGCCAAACTCGTAGGCCTGCTCAAAGCCGCCGCCCGCGACCGCCTGCCCTGCGTGCTCCTCATCGAAAGCGGCGGCGTGCGCCTGCACGAAGGCTCCTCCGGTGAGATCGGCATCGCCGAGGCCATCCGCGCCGTCTTCGCCTGCCGCGCCGCCGGTGCTCCCGTAATCGCCGTCATCGGCTCCGACATCGGCGCCTACGGCGGCATGGGCATCCTTTCTGCCTGCTGCGACTTCCGCGTGATGACCGAGCACGGGCGCCTCGGCATTTCCGGCCCCATCGTCATCGAAAAATGGATGGGCAAGGCCGCCTATGATTCCGCCGACCGCGCCCTCGTCTGGAAAACCAGCGGCGGCAAAACCCGCTACCTTCTCGGCGACGCCAACGCCCTCGTGAACGACGACACCGCCGCCGTCCGCGCCGGCATCGCCCGCCTCCTCGGCCCGGCTTCCCCCGTGACCCTCGCTGCCATCGAGGCCCGCCAGGCGGAACTCGCCGCGCGACTCGAGCAATTCGCCGCCGTGACCTCCCCCGAAGCCATCTGGCAGGCCCGCGGCGTCACCGATCCCGCCGCCGCCACGCTCGACGACGCCGAAACCTTCGTTGCCAGCCTCGCCCCCGCCGCGCCATGACCACCGCCGAACTCCTCCCCCTCCTCTTCGGCGAATCCGCCGCCGGCATCACCGTCACGGATCAAATCCTCACCGGTTACGCGACCGTCGCTGGCCAGGACGTCGCCGTCCTCGGCACCGCGGACGGCACCTACATCAACAACGCCGCCGCGCTCCGCCTCTCCGCCCACGTCATCGAGGTCGTCAAGACCCGCCCCGGCCTGCCCATCGTGATGCTCGTCGACAGCGCCGGCCAGGAGCCGAACCGCACCGCCGAAATGCTCGGCCTCGCCGGCTACTTCGGTCACCTCCTCGCCAGCCTCGAACTCGCCCGCAACCAGAGCCACCGCCTCCTCACCCTCGCCACCGGAAAAGCCATCGGCGGCGCCTTCATCTGCTACGGCATGTTTGCCGACGCGATCTACGCGCTCGACTCCGCCTCCGTCGGCCTCATGCCCGTCGAGGCCATGGCCGCCGTCACGAAAATCCCCGTCGCCACCCTCGAGGAGCTTTCCAAGACCCTGCCCGCCCTCGAGTTCGGTGCCGAGCCCTTCGCCCTGCTTGGCGGCGTGAAGGAAGTCTGGCCAACCGACGCCAGCCTTCCCGCAAAACTCGCCGCCGCCCTCGCCAGCGCCACCACGGAGGACGACCGCGCCCGCCTCGGCAAGGAACGCGGCGGCCGCACGCTCGCCTTCGACGTCCAGCAACGCGTGCTGGCGGACTCGGCCCGGTGATCCGGCGGCATTCCCTCGTCTGGCTCAAGCGAACGCCCGCTGCCGACGCGGCCGCCGCCTGGTTTGCCGCCGGCCATCCCTTCATCGTCGCCCGCACCCGCCCCGGGGAGGAACTCTCCCTCGGTTACTGTCGGCCGCCCTCCGGCCCCGGGCATCCCCCCAGCCGCCACGCCCTTGCGGCCGCGCTCGGTGATCTCCGCACCACGGAACGCCCTCCTCTCCTCGGCGATGTCACCTCCGCCCTCGGGCTGCCCGCCCTCCCGCCGGTTTCCGCGGAGATCCGCCTCATCGGCAGCCGGCTCTGGCAGGTGCTTACCGGCGAACCCTACGGTCGCCCGGGCTCCGATCTCGACCTCGTCGTGGATCTTCCGAACGGCTCCGCCTCCGACTCCGCCGTCGCTGAGCTCACCCGACTGCAAACGCTCCTCGTCCCGCGCCTCGACGCCGAACTCTCCTTCCCCGGACACGGCGAAGTCCACTGGCAGGAATGGCGCTCCGGCGTGCCCCGCGTGCTCGTGAAATCCCTCCAGGGCGTCGCCCTGCGGGACCGCGCCGAACTTCTCGCGCCATGAGCCGCGCCGCCGCCCTCGCCGACCACGCCGTGGCCGCGCTCTGCGCCGAACTCGCGCTCTATCCGAAGCCCGGACTCGTCAGCCCCGTGGACTCCGGCTCCCACCGCGACATGGATGCTCCCCTGCTTCGCGCCTCGGCGGAATCCCTGCGCGACGCCTTCCGCGAGCTGGCCCAGGCCGGCGCCGCCGGCGCGGAATTCACCCGCGACCTTGTGCCCATTGGACTGCGGGCCGAAGCGCACATGCTCGCCGTCACCGGCGGCGTGAACACCCACCGGGGCGCGATCTTCGCCCTCGGTCTGCTTGTCGCCGCGGTCGCCGCCCAACCGGAGGAACCCCCCGCCCCTGCCGCCGTCCGCGCCCATCTCCGTGCCCGCTGGGGCGAGGAACTCACCACCCACGCCACCCGCGGACCCCGCGCCGGAGCCGGCGCGCGCCGCGAGGCCGCCGCGGCCTTCCCCGCCATCTTCGAACGCGCGCTGCCTCACCTGCGCTCCACCCGCGCGGCGGGGGTCGCACCCGAGCCCGCCGCCATCGACACGCTATTCCTGCTCATCACCACCCTGCCCGAGGATACAAATCTCCTCCATCGCGGCGGCAGCGAAGGCGGTGCGTTCGCGCGTCGGGAGGCCGGCCGTTTCCTCGCCGCCGGCGGCGTGCGCGCCGCGAACTGGCACCCGCGTGCCGAAGAAATTCACCGCGCCTTCGTCGCCCGCAACCTCTCTCCCGGCGGCGCGGCCGACCTCCTCGCCGGCACCTTGTTTCTCGACGCGGTCACGTCCCTCGGCGCATCGTTTTCCCGTGACTGATTCCCCGAGCCTTCCGCCGAAACGTCCCCGCTGGGCGTGGATCACCCTCGTCACACTCCAACTCCTCCAGTTGCTTTCCCTGCTCGCCTGGCTACCCATCGCCGGGCTGTCCTTCATGGCGTTTGACGCGACCGGTTCGGAGAATATGTGGCAGCCGTGGGCATTCGTGATCGCGATCGGCTCCTACCCGCTGTGGCTACTGGCCGCGGGCACCGCGACCTGGCTGCTCTTCGCCTTTCGCCGACCACGGACGGCCGTCGGCATCGCCGTCGCCTTCACCCTGCCGATGTTCGGCATGCTCGCGGTGCTTCTGCTGGGCAACCTGGGCTGAACCCCAAAACGAACGGGCGGCCTCACCCAAAGGTGTGCCGCCCGTCCCGTAAGCTGCAATGGCGCCGGTCAGCGCGACGCGGTGACGTTTTCGCTGATCACCGTCTTGTCGGTCTTCTCCTTCGGCGGCGCCGGGGCGGCGGGAACCTTCGGGGAAACCTTCCAGAACTTCGCGCGGAAGCCGTCCCAGTCGCCCAGGATCTGCTTCGCGATGGGGCTCTCGGTGACTTCGAGGTGCTTGTAAATGAGCGCCTGCAGGGCGGTCACATCCTCCTCGTTCACCAGGCGGCCCGCCTCAACGAGCTGCGGGTTGAGCTTGTCCGGGAAGTCACCTTCCAGATCGAGCACATAGGCGGCTCCGCCCGTCATGCCCGCGCCGAAGTTTTTGCCGGTGCGCCCGAGAATCACCACGGTGCCGCCGGTCATGTATTCGCAACCGTGGTCCCCGATGCCCTCAACAACGGCCGTGCCGCCCGAGTTGCGGACGCAGAAACGCTCGCCCGCCCGCCCGCTCGCGAAGAGCCGGCCACCGGTCGCGCCATACATCACGGTATTGCCGATAATGCTGTTCTCGTGCGGCGCAAACGGAGCGTCCGGTCGGGGCTTGATGATGATCTCGCCGCCGCTCATGACCTTGCCGACGTAGTCATTCGACTCGCCGGTGAGAATGAGCCGCACGCCGGGCGCTAGCAGGCCGCCAAAGCTCTGGCCGGCGCTGCCGTTGAACTTGAGTTCGACCGTGCCGTCAGGCAGGCCCGCCTCGCCGTATTGGTAGCCGATTTCGCCGGAAACCTGGGTGCCGGCGGAGCGGTTCATGTTCGTGATGCGGTATTCCAGGCTGATCGGCTTCGCGTCGTTGATGGCGTCGGAAGCATCCTGGAGGATGATCTCGTCGAGGGTCTGATCCTCCGGGCCGTCGTTGCGCTCGCGGGTGGCGCAGCGCGGGGCGGTCGGGTCGTCCTTCGCGACGTCCACGATCAGGCGGGAGAGATCCACGGTGTTGGCCTTCGGGTGGTCGGCGATCTGCCGCTGGCGCAGGCATTCCACGTGACCGACCATTTCGTCGATGGTGCGAAAGCCGAGCCGGGCCATGATTTCGCGAACCTCCTGGGCGACGCCGTTGAAGAAGTTCACGACGTTCTCGGGCTTGCCCTTGAACTTCGCGCGGAACTTGTCGTCGAGCGTGGCCACACCCACCGGGCAGTTGTTGAGGTGGCACTGGCGCACGTAAACGCAGCCGAGGGCGATCATCGCCGCGGTGCCGAAGTTGTATTCCTCGGCGCCGAGCAGGGTCGCGTAAACGATGTCCTCGCCGGTCTTCATGCCACCGTCCGTGCGCAGCGTCACGCGGTTGCGCAGGCCGTTGAGCATGAGCACCTGGTGGGTCTCGGCCACGCCAAGCTCCCAGGGGCCGCCGGCATTCTTGATCGAGCTGAGCGGAGAGGCGCCCGTGCCGCCGTCGTGCCCGGAGACGAGGATGATGTCGGCGTGCGCCTTGGCGACGCCCGCCGCGATTGTGCCGACGCCGGCTTCGGAAACCAGCTTCACGCAAACGCGCGCGCGGGGGTTCACCTGCTTGAGGTCGTAAATGAGCTGGGCGAGATCCTCGATCGAATAAATGTCGTGGTGCGGCGGGGGCGAGATGAGCGTCACGCCGGGCACGGAATGCCGCAGCCGGGCGATGTAGGCGTTCACCTTCTGGCCGGGCAGCTGTCCGCCCTCGCCGGGCTTCGCGCCCTGCGCCATCTTGATCTCGATCTCCTTCGCGCTGGCGAGGTAGGCCGCGGACACGCCGAAGCGGCCGGAGGCCACCTGCTTGATCGCGCTGTTGGCCCAGTCGCCGTTCTCGCGGCGCTTGAAGCGGGCGGGATCCTCGCCGCCTTCGCCGCTGTTCGACTTGCCGCCAATGCGGTTCATGGCAATGGCGAGGGCCTCGTGGGCTTCGGGGCTGAGCGCGCCGAGCGACATGCCGGCGGTGGTGAAGCGGCGGCGAATCTCCTCGATGGGCTCGACTTCCTCAATCGGCACGGGGCCGCTCGGGAGCGCAACGAGATCAAGAAGATGGCGCAGGCCGGTCGGGCGCGTGGCCTTCACGGCTTCCACGTATTTGGCGTAGTCCTCGGGCTTGTTCGCCTTTTCGGCGCCCTTGATGCCCACAAAGGTGTGGAAATTCTGGATCACCGGCGGGGTGACGGCGTGGGCCTCTCCGCCGCGGCGGTAGCGGTAATAACCGGGATCCTCCAGCTTGCCGGCCTCGACGGGCACTGCCTCGCTGTAGGCGTGGGCGTGGCGCGCGAGGGTTTCCTCGGCGATTTCCTTGTAGCCGACGCCCTCGATCTGCGAGCTGGTGCCGGCAAAGCAATCCCCGACGACCTTCGACGAGACGCCGAGCGCCTCGAAAATCTGCGCGCCGCGGTAGCTGCTCACGACGGAGATGCCCATCTTGGACATGATCTTGAGGATGCCGTTCTCGAGCGCGACGCGGTAGTTGGCGACGGCGACCGGGAAGGTGGTGGCCTTCGCCGCTTCGAGCTCAGCCTTGACCTTTGCCAGCTTCTCCTGCGCGGCGGGTGCCTTGTCCTCGGCCGCGGCGGCGAGCGCCTTCTCGGCTTCGCCGTAGGCGGCGTAGGCGGCGGCGAGGTCGGTTTCCAGGGTCTCCTGGATCGTCTCGAAGGCGAGGTAGGGATTGATGCCGCTCGCCCCGTAGCCGATGAGGCAGGCGATCTGGTGCACGTCGCGGGCCTCGGCCGTTTCGACGAGGACGCTGGCACGCATGCGCTTGCCAACCTTGGTGAGGTGATGGTGCACGCCGCCCATCGCGAGCAGGGCGGGCACGGACGCATGGGCGTGATCGACGCCGCGGTCGGAGAGAATGAGGATGCGCGCGCCGCCGTCTACGGCGGCTTCCGCCTCGGCCTTAATGCGGGTCAGCGCGGGCTCCAGCCCGGCGGGGCCTTCGCTCACCGGCCAGAGCAGCGACACGGTCGCGGCCTGATGCGGGGCGGGCAGGCTCTTCAGCCGCTCGAGCTCACTGTCGAGCACGATGGGCGAGTCGATGCGCACCTGCTCGGCGTGTTCGGGCGTCTCGCTCAGGAGGTTACGCCGCCAGCCGAGGTTCGTGCTGAGCGACATGACGAGTTTCTCGCGGATCGGGTCGATCGGCGGATTCGTGACCTGGGCGAAAAGCTGCTTGAAGTAGGTGTAGAGCAGGCGGGGCTTGAGGGAGAGAACGGCCAGCGGCGTGTCGTCGCCCATGGAGCCCACGGCCTCGGCGCCGGTCTTGAGCATCGGCTTGAGGATCATGTCCACCTCTTCGCTGGAGTAACCGAAGGCGATCTGGCGCTGGGTGAGCGTGAGGACGTCGAGCTCGGCGGCCGGCGGGGTGATTTCCTCCGGCTTCGCGGGCGCGAACTTGAGGAGGTGCTTGCTGATCCACTCGCCGTAGGGCTTGCGGGCCGCGAGGTGCTGCTTGATCTCGGCGTCGCGCATGAGTTTGCCGGCGGCGGTGTCGATCGCGATCATTTCGCCCGGGGCGAGGCGACCTTTTTCGATGACGCACTCCGGCGGCAGTCCCGCCACGCCGACCTCGGAGCCGAGCGTGAGGATGCCGTCGTTCGTGAGCTTGTAGCGGGCGGGGCGCAGACCGTTGCGGTCGAGGCAGGCGCCGATGGTGATGCCGTCGGTGAAGACCAGCGCGGCCGGGCCGTCCCACGGCTCGCAGATGCAGCTGTGGTATTCGTAAAAGGCCTTGAGGTCGTCCGGCAGCTTCTTCTCGGAGCGCCAGGCGGGCGGCACGAGCATGGTCATCGCGTGAATCGGGCTGCGGCCCGACATGGCGATGACTTCCAGAACGTTGTCGAGGCTGGCGGAATCCGACCCGCCGGGTTGGACGATGGGCTTGAGGAGGTCGATGTCCTTGCCCCAGAAGTCGGCCTGGAGCTCGGCCTCGCGGGCCTTGGTCCAGTTGCGGTTGCCGCGCACGGTATTGATCTCGCCGTTGTGGGCCAGCATGCGCGAGGGCTGCGCGAGCGGCCAGGTCGGGAAGGTGTTCGTGCTGTAGCGCTGGTGGTAGACGCAGATGGCGGTCTCGTAATCGGGATTCGTGAGGTCGGGGTAGAACTTCTCGAGCGACGCCGAGAGAAGCAGGCCCTTGTAGACGATGGTCCGGTGCGAGAAGGACGGGATGTAGAAATTCTTGATGCCGTCCGCGGCGGCGGCGTCCTCGATTTCGTTGCGGGCGAGGAAAAGCCGGCGCTCGTAGTCGTCGTCGGCCATGCCCCACGGCTTGCCGATGAGCACCTGCTCAATGCGCGGGAGCGTGCTCTGGGCCTTGTCGCCGAGCACGCGGAGGTTGATCGGCACCTCGCGCCAGCCAAAGAGGAAGAGCCCCCGCTTCTCCAGCACGTCCGCGGTGATCGCCTTGGCGCGGGCCTGGGCGTAGGCGTGGTCGAACGGCAGGAACATCACGCCCACGGCCAGATCGCTTTCCTGGTAGAGCTGATGCCCGAGGCGGGCCACTTCCGGCGCGAAAATCTTGTAGGGAATCTGCGTCATCACGCCGGCGCCGTCGCCGGTCTTCATGTCCGCGTCGACGGCCCCGCGGTGCATAAGCGAGCAGATCGAGCGCAGGCCGATTTTCAGGATGCGGTTGGAGCGTTTTCCACTGACCTGGGCCACGAAACCGACACCGCAGGCGTCGTGTTCATGCTCCGGCGAATAAAGGGAGCGGGTTCCGGTCGGGAAGGCTTGGTTCAATGACATCCTGGATGAACTGGTTGGCGTTGGGATTAAGACAGTGAAAAAGGGCGTTTGCTGCTGGGAGCAGATTCCATTCCACCGGAGGCGGAAGCTATCACCCGGCTGGAGGCGCCGCAACCTTTGAGGGCCGGGGATTTTGACCCGATTTTCGGGCCCGGCGCGTGTGGCGTCAGGCCCGGGGCTTCACTGGATTGTAATCCGCCGCGTGGTAGGAGCTGCGCACCAGCGGACCGCTGGCGACGTATTCGAAACCCTTGTTGCGGGCGATTTCCCCGTAGAGGTCAAACGTCTCCGGGCGGATGTATTCCACGACCGGCAGGTGCTGCGGCGTCGGGCGCAGATACTGCCCGAGGGTGAGAATCTGCACGTCGGCCTCGCGGAGGTCGTCCATGGCCTGGAAGAGCTCGTTCTCCGTCTCCCCCAGCCCGAGCATGATGCCGCTCTTGGTGACCACCTCGGGATCGAGCTGCTTGGCGCGCTTGAGGAAATCGAGCGAGAGGCGGTATTTCGCGCGGGAACGGACGAGCGGGGTGAGGCGCTCGACGGTTTCGAGATTGTGGTTGAAGACGTGCGGCCGGGCGTTGATGACCGTCTGGAGCGGGCCTTCCTTGCCGTTGAAATCGGGCACCAGCACCTCGATGATCATCGCCGGATCCACGGCGCGGACCGCCTCAATCGTGCGGGCAAAATGCTCGGCGCCCCCGTCGGCAAGGTCATCGCGCGCCACGGCGGTGATGACGACGTGCTTGAGGTTCAGCCGGCGAATGGCCTCCGCCACGCGCTGGGGTTCATCCTCCTCAAGGGCGAGCGGCTTGGCGGTGTCGACCGCGCAAAATCCGCAGGCGCGAGTGCAGCGCTCCCCGGCGATCATGAACGTGGCCGTGCCCTGGCTCCAGCATTCCCAGCGGTTCGGGCATTGGGCGCTTTCGCAGACGGTGTGGAGCTTGAGGTCGGAAATCAGGCCCTTCGTGGAAAAGAAGACGGGATTCGAGGGCAGGCGGACCTTGATCCACTCTGGCTTCTTGGCCTGATGGAGGGCGGGATCGATTTTCGAGCAAGACATCGCGGCATTACTTTTAAGTGCAAAAGCCAAAACGCGAAAGCAGAGATTCGCCCGGCTTGCGCCGCGTCAACCGCCCAGGGCCACGCGCCCGGCCAGCGCGCGCTGGAGAGTGAGCTGGTCAGCGTGCTCCAACCCGCCGCCGGCCGGCAGGCCCTGCGCGAGCCGCGTCACCCGCAGTGCGAGACCGGCGAGCACGCCGGCGAGATAGTTCGCCGTGGCCTCGCCCTCGACGTCGTTGCTGAGCGCAAGAATGATTTCCGTCGGCTTCTCCGCCTCGATGCGCCGCGCCAATGCGTCGATGCGCAGGTCCTCCGGGCCGACGTTTTCCAGCGGAGCCAGCCGCCCGCCGAGGGCGTGGTAACGGCCGTGAAAAAAGCCGGTGCGTTCAATCGGAAGAACGTCGGTTGCGGTCTCCACCACGCAGATTTCGCGGCCCGCCCGCTCGGGCGTCGCGCAGATCGCGCACTCCGGCCCGGTCGCAAAAAACCCGCAGCACCCGCAGGGATGCACGTCCCGAGCCACCGCCGCCAGGGCCTCGCCGAGGGCGGCGGAATTCGCGTCCGGCGAGGAGGCGAGCCACAGCGCGATGCGTTCCGCGCTGCGCGGACCAATGGAGGGCAGGCGGCGGAGTTGACGGGCGAGCTGTTGAAAGGGCTCCGGGTAATCGACCGGCTTCACGCGGGCGTCAGTGGATCTCGGCCAGCGCCGCCACGGGCACCGGCTCCTGGGGATGCTCGCCGCGCCGCGCGCGCTCGGTGCGCAGCACGATGGTGTCCAGCCCGGGGTCCGGCAATCCGGGCACGCGCGCCTTGGTGAATTCCTCGATCGCGAGGTCCCATCGCCGTTCGCGGAAGTAAATCACCCCCCGCCAGAAATGATCGCGGCTGCGGGCCCGCTCCGGCGAAAGCCCGTGCTTCGGCGCCATCACCTCGTGGAGCTCGACCTTCGTGCCGTCCGCGCGCCGCAGCAGGTCGATCGGGCGGGATTCCACCGTCTCCTGCGCCGTGCGGTAGGTCTCCGGGCCAATGAGAATCCGCACGCCGTAATTCGCCCCGGCCGCGCACAGGCGCCGGGCAAACTCGACCGCCGGCCCCGCCACGCTGAAGGACCCCAGACGCGTGCCGCCGTAGGCCGCCGCGATCATCGGGCCGGAGTTGATGCCTACGCGAAAATCCAGGCGCTGATTCCACCGCGCGTCGCACTCCTTGTTCAGCGCCTCCACCCGGCTCGCCAGCTCCAGCGCGGCCCGGCAGGCCGCGATGGCGTGATCCTCGCGCGCCAGCGGCGCACCGAACACCACGCGCAGACTCTCCCCGCCGCATTCGTCGAGGTAACCGCCGGCCTCGACCAGGTAGTCAGAGGCGGTTTTGAGGTAAAGGTTCGTCATCGCCACGTAATCCGCCGGCTCCAGCGCAGCCAGGAGTTCCACGTGATTGTGCACTTCGCAGACCACGACCGTGGCCTGGGTCTCCTGCCCCGGAAAGCTGAGCGGCACCTGCGCGTCCACGAGTTGGCCAAACTGCCGCCGCGACAACCGCTGCCCGAACAACCGTTGCAGCACCTGCTTGCGCGCGCCGGATTTGCTCCGTCCGTAAAAACTTCCCAGCACCAGGCTGATCCCCGTCGCCAGCACCGCGGGCACCGGCGAAACAAACACCCCGTAAAGCGCCAGCACCAGCGCGCCCGTGAACCAAAGAGCCACGCCCGCCAGCGCCAGACCGAACTTCCCCGCGGCCCGCGGCAGATCCACCGTCGTCCACGCAAAGCCAAACGCCGCGATCAACGCCGCCAGTCCCGCGGTGAACGGCGCCACCGCATGCACGGCCCCGCCGGGGGCCACCCGCGCCAGTCCCGCCGCCAGCATCGCATCCGCCGTGCGCAACCACCCGGTCACGCCCAGCACAAGCACCGCCAGCGCGGACACCGCGCCAATGATCAAAGTCGCCTTGAGGTATCTCATGGGGAGGCGGGAGAGCCTGCCTCATTCGCGCGGACGTGGCGATAGGATTCCACCACCCATTCACTCAGCAGCCCGTCCGGATCCTCCACCGCCCGCAGCGGCAGCACAAACTCCGTCCGCCCGCTGTTCTTGCGGATAAGCTGAAGGCCAAACTGGTAATCCTTGAACCGCGCCTCGCACAACTCCCGCACGCCCGTTCCGCCCGCCACGGCCAGCGCCACCAGCGCCTCCGCCGCATCCGGTTCAAAGCGAATCGCCAGGTCATGCTGGTCGCGGAAACGCCCGGCAAACTCCGCCACGATCCCCAGCAGCGCCCGCTCCTTCTCCGCGTGCCCGCTCTCCAGCAGCGCCCGCAGCGCCGCCGCGGGACCGCCCACCAGCGCCTCGTCCACCGTGAACGACGACACGCCGGAATCCGGCAGCTCGTATTTGAAATCCCGCAGCAACCGCTCGCAGACCGTCAGCAAACCCCGCGCCCCCGTCCGCTCGCCCTCCGCCCGCTCCGCGATACGCCGCAGCGCCCCGTCCTCAAAAAACACCTCCACCCCATAGGCGCGAAACGCCCGCTCGTATTGCCGGATAATGCTGCCCTCCGACCGCTTCAGAATCTCAAACAGGTCGCCCGCGCTCAGCGGATCGCACACCACCCGCACCGGCAGCCGCCCGATGAACTCCGGCTCCATGCCGTAGTTCACAAAGTCCGCCGTCGTCGTCTCCCGCAGCAGATTTTCCTCCGCCTCAAACGCCGCCGGCTCCGCGCCAAAACCCAGTCGCGACTGCTTCATCCGCCGCCGCACCTGCTCGTCCAGCTTGTCGAACGCCCCGCTCACGATGAACAGGATGTGCCGCGTGTTGATCGTTTCCCGCGCACTCTCGCCCCCGTTGCGCTGCATTTCGAAGGCCGCCTTGATCTGCCCCTGGAGATCCATGGGATTCCGCGCCGTCACCTCCGTCTCCTCCATCAGCTTCAGCAGCGTGGTCTGCACGCCCCGCCCGCTCACGTCCCGGCCCGAGCCGTTCGCGGAACTCGCAATCTTGTCGATCTCATCGATGTAAATGATCCCGTGCTCCGCCAGCGCGATGTCCCCGTCCGCCTTCTGCAGCAGCTCGCGCACGAGGTCCTCCACGTCGCCGCCCACGTAACCCGTTTCGCTGAACTTCGTCGCGTCCGCCTTCACGAACGGCACGCCGATGAGGTCCGCCACGTGCTTCACGAGATACGTCTTGCCCACGCCCGTCGGCCCCACCAGCAGCACGTTCTGCTTCGCGTATTCGATCACCGCGTCCGGATTTTCCTCCCGCAGACGGCGGGCCTCCCGCGCGTGGTTGTAATGATCGCACACCGCGATGCTCAACACCTTCTTCGCCTCATCCTGCCGGATCACAAAGCGGTCCAGATGCTGCGTGATGTCCTTCGGCTTGAACGCAAAGGCAAACGGCTCCTCCGCCACCTCGAGCGTCTCCTCCACCTCCTCCGTCCCCTCGCCCGTCGGCGCCTCCGCCGCGGGCCGCGCCCCCATGCCCTGCCGGAGCAACTCCGCGAGTTTCTCGTGAATCTGCTCCGGCGTAAGTTTCAGCGGATCGATACTCATAGTCGAAAAGGTAACCCCTCCCGCGCCCCTGTCCACCGCCTCCCGCGCTCCTGTAGCGGCGGTCTATGACCGTCGCAAACTTCAAACGTCCGCAAAAGTCCGACGGTCACAGACCGCCGCGATATCCCCTCAACCCCTCAACCTTTCAACCTCTCATCCTCCCTTAAAGCTTCAACTCCCCCGCCAGCGCATCCAGCCGCCGCCGCATCACGTCCCCCGTGCGCACGGATTCCTTCGCCCGCTCGATCCGCACCAGCACCGCCGCCGCCCCGGCCGGCGTCGCCCGCGCCACCTCCGCCCGCAGCGCGGCCAGCGCGCGAAAATCCTCCAAATACGGCGCCGCCAGTGCCCGCAGGCCGGCCACCCAGCCATCCGGCGGCACCGGCGCCGCCCGGTCAAACCGCTCCAGCCACGCCCCGCCCGCATCCACGTCCCCGCCCCGCCAGTCCCGCAGCCCGTAAACCAGACACGCAAACGCCATCGGCGAATCGTCCGCCGCCTCCGCCCCGTCCGGCCGCGCAAAGTTCCGCCCCAGCGCCGCGAACTCCCGCCCCAGCGGCTGCGCCGTCAGCCCCGCGTCGAACACCCCGCCGCGCGCCAGCTCCGCAAACGCCGCCTCCGCTCCCGCGCCATCCCCCGCCAGCAACGCCGCCAGCCCCGCCTGCGCCCGGGCCCAATTCTCCGCCGGCTGCCGCCCCGCCGCTCCGGCCCGAGCCGCATCGAAGCGCGCCCGCGCCGCCGCGAAATCCCCCGCCAGCAACGCCGCCCGGCCCGCCGCCGCCTCCGCGTCCGCCGCCGGCTTCGCCCGCAACCCGCCGCCCGCAAACCCGCCCAGAAAAATCCCCGCCACGCCCAGCGCGAGCATCCCCGCCACCGCGCCGATCGTCACCGCCCGCGCCCGCTCGCTCCAGCCCCGCCAGCGCACCCGCGCCGCCTCCCGCGCCCGCGTCTTCGGGTCCGCCGCCCGCCTCAGCAACTGCTGCCGCGCGTAGTTCAGATGCGCGATCAGCTCGTCGTAACTCGCGTAACGATCCTCCGGCTCCTTCGCCAGCATCCGGTTCACCACGTAGGCCGTCTCGTCCGAAATCCCCGGCGCGAACGCCTGCAAACTCACCGCCTGACTCTTCAAATGCTTCAGCACCACCATCGAGGCCGTCTTCGCGTCAAACGGCGGCCGCCCCGACAGCGCGTGAAACAACGTCCCGCCCAGACTGTAAATATCGCTCCGGAAATCCTCCGGCCGCCCGTCCAGCTTCTCCGGCGCCACGTAAAACGGCGTCCCCCAGATCTCCCCCGCCTCCTGCGCCTCCCCCGCCAGCAGCCGCGCCAGCCCGAAATCCACCAGCTTCGCCAGCTTCGGCCCCGCGAACAGAATGTTCCCCGGCTTGATGTCCCGGTGAATCAACCCCACCTCCAGCGCCGCCCGCAGCCCCTCCGCCGCCTGAATCCCCACGTCCAGCACCTGCACCTCCGCCAGCCGCGACTGCAGCTCCATCAGGCTGTCCAGCGAGCCCTTCTCCACCAGCTCCATCGCCAGATAAAACTGCCCGTGATCCTCCCCGAACGAAAACACCTTCACCACGTTCGGATGATTCACCGACGCTGTCAGCCGCGCCTCCGCCGCCAGCTTCTCGCGGTCCGACTGCGTCGCCCCCGCCTCCGGCTTGAGAATCTTCAACGCCACCCGCCGGTCCAGATTCCGGTCCAGCGCCTTGTAAACCGCGCCCATCCCCCCCTCGCCCAGCGGCTCCAGCAGCGTGAAGTGATTGAACTGAATCCGCGCCCGCATCGTCCCGCCACAGGCCGGACACGCCACCTTGGAAAACGGCGCCTGCTCCGTCACATCAATCGCCTGCCCGCACGTCGGGCACGGTTCGACAATCGGCTCGGGCGACTCCGGCATGCCGCGAACATAGTCACTCTCCCGCCGCCCGGCAATCGCCCTGCGCCCCGCCCGCCGGGGGAGATCGAGTTCGGTCGCGACACCAACCGCGGTCTCTGTTACCAAAATCAGCCTTCACTCCCCCAGCCCGGCACCCCTCCATCCTCCCGAAAAAACGGTTCACCCTCCCTCCGCGTCCTCCATGAACCAACCCCCGCCAACCGCCCCGTCGTTCCACCCAGCCGACCTTGCCCGCCGCATCCTCGCATCGCCGCTCGGACGCATCGTGGTGCTCGGATTCGTCCTGCTCATGATGATGAGTCTGAACACCGACGCGATGATCAGCTACGCCGGGGAGCCGGTGAAAGCGATTGCGCACATCGTGGCGTTGGCCATCGCCGGGTTTGCGGTGTATTGCGGTTACGCCCACTTCATCGAGAGACGCCCGGTCTCCGAACTCGCTTTGCCGGGCATGGGACGCCAGCTCGGCGTCGGCCTGGTCCTCGGCGTCGGCCTCTACGCCGCCTGCGAACTCGTCCTCATGGCCCTCGGCATCTACCGCATCAACGGCTTCAACCCCCTGAGCTTCCTGATCCCCGCGATTGCCTCGGCACTGAGTTCGGCGGTGTATGAAGAGCTCTTGTTCCGCGGTGTGGTTTTCCGATCCGTGGAAACCTGGTTCGGCAGTTGGGCGGCGCTGGTGGTCTCGTCGCTCGTGTTTGGCCTCACCCATCTCATCAATCCGCAAGGCACGCTCGAGGGCGCCCTCTTTATCGCGGTGGAGGCTGGCACCCTGCTGGCGGCGGCCTACATGCTGACGGGTCGGCTCTGGCTCAGCATGGGCTTCCACGCCGCGTGGAATTACACCCAGTCAGCCATCTTCTCGAGCGTTGTCTCCGGCAACGAAGCAACGCAGGGCCTGGTCCGATCCACGGTCAAAGGGCCGGACTATCTCACCGGGGGCAGTTTCGGGGTGGAATCGTCCCTGCTCGCCCTGTTCCTCTGCACCTTGACCGGAGTCATCATGCTCGTGATGGCGGTAAAGCGCGGAAAAATCGTCCCGCCAATCTGGAAGCGCCGCATCGCCTAATGCCTAGCTCCCGCCCCGCTCAAACGATTGCCGCGCGCGCCACTGCGGCAAGCTGCCCCGGAATGACCGAGCACACGTTTGAAATCACGCCGGAGTGCGGTGGAAAAGGGGCTAATCTTGAAATCTGACAATGCGAATCCACCTTCCCCTCCTCCGACTCGCCGGCCCCATCGCGGGCCTTCTCCTGCTCACCGGGTGTGCCCACCTGAAATCCAACCCAACAATGAACAATCCGGTCTTCTATTTCGAAATTCCCGTGGCGGACATGGACCGCGCGGTCGCTTTCTACGCAAAGACCTTCGAGGTCACCTTCGAGCGGCAAACCATCGACGGCAACGAGATGGCGTTGTTCCCCTACCGGGCGGGCGGCGAAGGCGCCACGGGCGCGCTTGCCAAGGGCGCGAGTTACCTCCCGTCCCGGCACGGCACCCGGGTCTATTTTTCCACCCCCGACCTCGACGCCACCCTGCGCCGGGCCGTCGCCGCGGGCGGAAAGGTCCTCTACCCCCGCACCGACACGGGCGACTACGGGTTCGTCGCCGAGTTCGAGGACTCCGAGGGCAACTGCATCGCCCTCCACATGAAGAAGGAGTGAGGCCCGCCAACTCGACAACCGGGCCAAAGAAGTTATCCTCTCCCGCGTGAAGATTCGCTCCGCCCAACCTTTGCCGGGGTTTCACCTTAAGCTGACCTTCGCGGACGGCACCGAGGGGATCGCCGACCTGTCGGATCTCGCCGGGAAGGGCGTTTTTCAGGCGTGGCGGGAACCGGGTCTCTTTGAGCAGGTCGCGGTCACCGAACATGGCGCGGTTGCCTGGCCGGGCGAACTCGATCTTTGCCCCGATGCCCTCTACCTGAAGGTCACCGGCAAGCAGCCCGGGGACCTCTTTCCCGCTTTCCGGCTCCCGTTGGCTCATGCCTGAAGTCTCGCGATTCTACGGAATCATCATCCAGATTTACTTCGGGGATCATACTCCGGCGCATTTTCACGCCCTTTACGGGGAGCACACCGCCCTCATCGATATTCAGAGCCTTGCTCTGGTGGACGGTCATCTTCCGCCCAGGGCTTTGGGGCTGGTGATCGAATGGGCCTCGCTTCATCAGGCGGAACTCCATACGGCCTTCGCGTTGGCCCAGCAAATGCAGAAGCCGCCAAAGATCGCCCCCCTCCTCTGAGTCCCCGTTCTCTGCGTCAATCTGCGCAATCGGCGGTCGATTTTCCCTCCGGGACGATTGCCGCGCCCGCGCCACTGCGGCAAGCTTCCCCGGAATGACCGAGCACACGTTTGAAATCACTCCGGAGGAAGCCGGCGACCGGCTCGACCGCTTCGTCGCCGCGCGCACCGAGGGGCTTTCCCGCTCCCGCGTGCAGGCCCTGCTGGCCTCGGGTGACGTTCTCCACAACGGCGCGCCGGCCCGCGCCGCCGAGAAGCTCCGCCCCGGCGACCGCCTGCTCGTGCGCGTGCCCGACGCCGTGCCCGTCGCCGATCTCCAGGGCGAGGACATCCCCCTGCGCATCCTCCACGAGGACGCCGACCTGCTCGTGCTCGACAAACCCGCCGGCCTCGTCGTCCATCCCGGCGCGGGCAACGACACCGGCACCCTCGTCCACGCCCTGCTCCACCACTGCCGGGACCTCTCCGGCATCGGCGGCGTTGAACGCCCCGGCATCGTCCACCGCCTCGACAAGGAGACCAGCGGCTGCCTCGTGATCGCCAAAAACGACGCCGCCCACCAATCCCTCGCCGCCCAGTTCGCCGACCGCACGATCGAAAAAACCTACCTCGCCATCGTCGAAGGCTCCCCCCGCAAGGAAAGCGGCGAAATCAACGCCCCCATCGACCGCCACGCCATCAACCGCCAGAAAATGACCGTCGCCCGCGGCGACCGCGGCCGCGAGGCGCTCACGCTCTACCGCGTGCTCACCCGCGCCGACGGCCTCTCCCTCGTGGAATGCCGCCCCCGCACCGGTCGCACCCACCAGATCCGCGTCCACCTCAAGCACCTCGGCCACCCGCTGGCAGGCGACCCCGTCTACGGCCGCCGCGGCCGCTTCGAGCGCCACCTCCTCCACGCCTGGCGACTCGCCTTCACCCACCCGCGCACCGGCGAACGCCTCACCTTCACCGCGCCCGTGCCGGCGGATTTTCCGCTCGTCCCGCCCGGGGCGAAATAGCAAGGTTTCCCGCGATGTCCCGCCTCCCCGAAGCCGCCGCCGCCGCTTTGCCCCTGCTGCGCGAAATGCAGGCGGGCCTCGGCCGCAAACCCGCCGCCACCCGCGCCGCCCTCAGTCGCCTCCAGGCGCAGACATCCGCCGCCCCGCCCGCTAAAAAATCCCCGCCGGCCCCGCCCCGCCCCGCGCCGGTTGCCCCCGTGGTCCCCACCGGAGACGCCACCACGCCCGCAATCCTCCCGGACCGCACGTGGACGCTTGAGTCCCTGCGCGAAGCGGCCCTCCGCTGCGCCGCCTGCCCGCATCTGGCCGGCACGCGCCGCCACGTCGTCTTCGGCGTGGGCAACCCGCACGCCGAGCTCATGTTTGTCGGCGAAGCCCCCGGCGCGGATGAGGACGCCGCCGGCGAGCCGTTCGTCGGCAAGGCCGGGCAACTGCTCACGAAGATCATCCAGACCATGGGCTTTTCGCGCGACACGGTTTACATCGCCAACGTGCTGAAGTGCCGCCCCGACATGCCGGCGGGTTCGACGGGCAACCGCAAGCCGCGCCCCGAGGAAATGCGCACCTGCCTGCCGTGGCTCGCCAAGCAGATCGAGATCATTCAGCCGAAGGTCCTCGTCGCCCTCGGCGCGACCGCCGTGGAGGGCCTGCTCGGCGAAACCCGTCCCATGAACCAGCTCCGCGGCGGCTGGCTCGACTACGAGGGCATCCCCGTCATGGCGACCTACCACCCGGCCTACCTGCTGCGGAATCAATCGCTCTCCGAAAAGCGCAAGGTCTGGGAGGACATGCTCCTCGTGCTGGACCGGCTCGGAGCGCCGATCAGCGAGAAACAGCGCGGCTTTTTCCTCAAGCCGTAGCGCCCGCCCTCAGCGCCGCGAGAGGCGGTAAAACAACACGGTGCCCAGCGCGAGGAAGATCACGTTCGGCGCCCAGATCAACACCTCGGGGAAGGCATTCGCATTATTCCGGAACGTGTTCGCGATGATGATGAAGATGTAATACGCGAAGGCGATCGCAAGGCTCAGCGCAAAGCCGACCGAGGTTTCCTTGCGGTGCGTGGTGATGCCGAGCGGCACCGCGACGAGCGCAAAGGCGAGGCAGGCCAGCGAGGCGGAGAAGCGCTTGTTGAACTCCACGCGCGCGGCGAGCGAGTCGCCGTTGGCGCCTTTCTGAATGAAGTCATAAAGCTCCGGCAGGGTGTAGCTTTCCAGCCGGCGTCCCCGGAGATTCTCTCGGTAGAGCGCATCGAGGGAAATCGGGAAGCTCCCCTGCTGCATGACGATGCCGTGCTGGATGCGATAGATGTCGCGCGGGTCGTCGCTGTCCCGCTGCTCAAGGCGCGCGTCGTAAAACTTCAACAGCAGGCGCTGGTTCTTGAGGTCGGGCACGAGCTCGCCGCGCTTGGCGTAAATGACCTTCAGCGGCGTGGAGTCGCGGTCGATCTCCACGATGGTGAGGTTGTAGAGCGTGTTGCCCTTTTTGGAGCCGACGTAAACGCGGCGGTCGGGGAACTGATCCACGACCTCGTCGGCCGAAAAGAGCGAAATCGGGTTGTTCGTCGCCGCCTCAAAGAGTGACTGCGCCATTCGCTGCTCGGCCCGCGGCGCGACGTCGGCGTTGATCCAGAAACACAGCCCGGTCATCGCCAGCGTAATCGCGATCACCGGCACGCAAATGCGCGGAACGCTCACCCCGCTGGAGCGCAGGGCGATGAGCTCGTTGTCGGCCGACATGCGCCCGAACACGAGCAGGATCGCCGTGAGGAGCCCCCACGGGATCGAGAACGTCAGCGAAAACGGCAGCACGAACGCCATGAAGGCGAAGACGATCTCGACCGGGACGTTCTGGTTGATCAGGCGGTCCAGCAGTTCCTTGAGGAGATTGCCCAGCACGAGCACCACGCTCAGCACGACGACGCCGATGAGCATCGTCACAAACACATTTTTGCCGACGTAGCGGTCGAGGATCTTCATTCAGCGGAAGCCGACATTCCTACGCGCCGCGTCCGGTCGAGTCAATCGAAGGCCCGTTCCGCGGCGGCTTCGTTTTGCCGGCTGGACCCGCCCGGCCCTTCGCATAGGCTCGCCGCGGTGAAAATTGGACTTCTCCTCGGTCTCTTGACGATCCTGGCCGCCCTCCCGCCGGCCGCCCGGGCCGAAGAACCGGCGCGCGCGCGCCACGTGTTCATCCTCAGTATCGACCAGGGCAATCCCGCCGCGCTCCACCGGGCCGCCATGCCGGTGCTCGACCGCCTGGCCCGCGAGGGCGCGCACACCTGGCAGGCCTACACGATCGTTCCCAGCCTCACCCTGCCCTCGCACGCCTCGATGCTCACCGGCGTCGGCATCCAGAAACACCAGATCGACTGGAACGACCTCCTGCCCGCGAAGGGCCTGGTCCGCGTGCCCACGATTTTCTCCATCGCGAAAAAACGGGGCCTCTCCACGGCGATGATTGTCGGCAAGGTGAAGTTCAAGACCCTGCAACTTCCCCGCTCGGTGGACCGCTTCATCCTGCCGGCGAATCCGGCGAGCCGCGAAATCGCCGCGGCCTTCGAGGCCATGCTCGCCGGCGGCTTTCGGCCCAACCTGTGTTTCGTCCACTTCGCCGATCCTGACACCACCGGTCACGAGTTCGGCGTGATGTCGCGGGAGAAACTCGCCGCGCTCGCCGAGTGCGATGCGGCCATCGGGCGCATCGTCGCAGCCATTCGCGCCGCGGGCCTGCTCGACGACAGCGTGCTGATCCTCACCGCGGACCACGGCGGGCATGACCGCACCCCCGCCGAGAACGCCGAGCGCGCCCGCCAGAACCTGCCGCCCCAGCCGGGAACGCACGGCTCGGCTTCCCGGGACGACGTCGAGATTCCCTGGATCGCCTGGGGCCGCGGCGTGCGGCCTCGATTCAAGATCACCGCCCCGGTCGTGCAATACGATACCGCCGCCACCGCGCTCTGGCTGCTCGGCGTGCCCCGGCCCGCGGACTTCTGGGGCCGGCCGGTGACGAGCGCCTTCGTCGCCGCGCCCTAGCGGCCGTTTTTCTGGACGAACGCGAGCACCTTGCCGTCGTCCCCGCGTGAACTCCACACGGCCCGCAGAAAATCCGCCGCGTGCAGGTCATGCGTGCGCAGGAAGCGCCGGTCGCCCCCGCAGCCATACATGATGTCGTGGCAGAGCCCGCCGCCGAGGAAACAGCGGGCCTTCGCGATGATGCGCGGCAGCCACGCGATGCCGCCGAGTTCCGCCTCGCGCGCGGGCAGCTCGTCGCCGGAGATTTCCTGCGTGCAGGTCTCGCAGTTCTGCTCGTAGAGGAAGTAGTCGCGCCGCGCCGCGGCCACGAGCAGGAAGGTTTCCCAATCCGGCTCCCCGGCGGAGACGAAATCCTCGGCGTAATCGTAGACGTTGATCGGTTTCAAGCCGATCGCGGCAAGGAACTCCCGCTCCGCGGGCGTGAAAAACGTGTCCTCCCCCCGCTGGCCGGCGCGGTATTGGGCGACAGCTTTGTCGTAGAGGGGGCGAAGGCGGGCGGTCCAGTCGAACATGCTCCCAGCATGGCCCGCCCCCGGGGCTTTGCAAACCTCAGGGTGCGATTTTCACCTTCGCCGCATCCGCGTCGACGCTGGTTTTCTCGCCAACCTTCGGCGTCGGACTCGGCGTCGGCGCGGGCTTCTCGTCCTCAAGCGGTTCGCTCACCGTGACCACCGCCGAGGGCTGCGGCGAGGCGCCCGTCACCGTCCGCGTGTAGGCCTTCACGCCGTCCACAATCGCCTGGGCCATGCGCTGGCGGTAGTCCGCGGTGGCGATGTAACGGGCGTCGAGCCGATTGTCCACGAAGCCGCCCTCGACCAGCACGCCGGGCACGGTGATGTTCCGGATCACCGAAAAGCGCGCGCGCTTGATGCCCCGGTCCGGCACCGGGAGATAACGCACCATGGAGGAATGCACCGCCGCCGCGAGCGCGATGTTTTCCGCGTCGCGCACGTTGCCGGGGTTCTGCTTGAAGTCGCTGTAGCGCAGGTTTTCCTCGTCCATCGAAGGCACGCCGCGCGGGGCCAGCGCGTAGGTCTCGATGCCCGTCCCGCCGCGGTTGCTCTTGTTGAAATGCACGCTGACGAAGACCGCGTCGGGAAACCGGTTCGCGAACCGAGCCCGCTCCTCGAGCGGGATAAACACATCCGCCACGCGCGTCATTTTCACCTGATAGCCCGCCTTGAGCAGCAGCGAGCGGGCACGCAGGGCCACGTCGAGCGCGTAGGCCTTTTCGCGGCCCAGAGCGCCCACCGCCCCGCTGTCGTGGCCGCCATGTCCGGCGTCGATCACGACGGTGCGCACCGGGCGGGCGCCCTGAATTTTCCCGGGACGCATGATCGGCTCGATGATCTTTGTCACGTCCATCGCGGACACGTAGACGCTGCCCGCCCGCGAGCGCATCGGGAAACACGTGACGTATTTCACGCCGTTGATGCGCACCTCACTCGTGCCGGCCTTGCCCTCAATCACGCGCGAGACCGAGGCGAGCTTGAACTGCTCAGCGCTCGAGACCACGCGGGCCATGCGGTAGAAGGCCGCCACATCCGCGATGGGCACATAGCGGCGCCCGTCGATCATCGCGACGTTCCACGCGGCCGACGCCATCATTGGCAACAGCAGTAGCACCCACAGAACCGGAAACGCACGACCTCGCATCAAGCCGCTCAAGGTGGAAACCCCGGCAGGCATGTGCAAGGGGTTTTTCGGCGGCGGGCTTGCGCCGGTGCCGGTGCCTGCGCCAAAGTTGCGGACTGTCATGGCCGAGATTTCCAAGAGCTACGAACCGACCGCCGTCGAAGAAAAATGGTATGCCCGCTGGCTGACCGACGGCTGTTTCACCGCCGACCCCGCTTCGCCAAAGCCCGCGTTTTCCATCGTCATCCCGCCGCCGAACGTCACCGGCGTCCTCACACTCGGCCACGTTTTGAACAACACGATTCAGGACGTGCTCGCCCGCCGCGCCCGCATGCAGGGCCACGAAGTGCTTTGGTTGCCCGGCACCGACCACGCCGGCATCGCCACGCAAACCGTCGTCGAACGCACCCTCCGCAAAAACGAGGGCAAAACCCGCCACGACCTCGGTCGCGACGCCTTCCTTGAGCGTGTCTGGGAGTGGAAGGAAAAACACGGCGGCATCATCATCAATCAGCTCAAAAAGCTCGGCTGCTCCTGCGACTGGACCCGTGAACGCTTCACGATGGACCCCGCCTACGCCGCCAAGGTGCAGGAGGTCTTCGTCGATCTTTACCAAAAGGGCCTCATCTACCGCGGCAAACGCATGGTGAACTGGTGCCCGGTTTCGCTCACCGCGCTCAGCGACGAGGAGGTCATTCCCAAGGCGCAGAAAGGCTACCTCTACCACTTCAAGGTCGAGGTCGTGGAGCGGCCCGGCACATTCCTGGAAATCGCCACGACCCGCCCCGAGACCATCCCCGGCGACACCGCCGTCGCCGTCAACCCGAAGGACCCCCGCTACGCCGGCCTCATCGGCCTCCACGTGCGCCGGCCGCTTCCCGTGGAGAATCCCGCGGAGATTCCGATCGTGGGCGACGAGTCCGTGGACTTCGCGTTCGGCACCGGCGTGCTCAAGGTCACGCCCGCCCACGACAAGGTCGACTACGAGATCGGCCAACGCCACAACCTGCCCGTCCTCGACGTGCTGAATCCCGACGGCACAATGAATGCCCTCGCCGGCGAAGCCTTCGTCGGCCTCGACCGCTTCGAGGCGCGCGCCGAAGCCGTCAAGGTGCTCGGCGACCTCAAGCTCCTCGTCAAGGAGGAGCCGCACCAGAACAACGTCGGCTTCAGCGAGCGCGCCGATGTGCCCATCGAGCCGCGCCTGAGCGAGCAGTGGTTCCTCCGCTATCCGAAGACCGCCGAGGCCCGCGCCGCGGTGCGGCAGCGGCTCATCCGCTTCTTTCCCGACCGCTGGGAGAAGGTCTACGACCACTGGCTGGAAA
Source organism: Verrucomicrobiaceae bacterium (assembly GCA_027488755.1). GTDB lineage: Bacteria > Verrucomicrobiota > Verrucomicrobiia > Chthoniobacterales > JAATET01 > JAATET01. The sequence continues at coordinate 74,357 of JAIYAZ010000103.1, forward strand.
ACATCCAGGACTGGTGCATCTCCCGACAACTCTGGTGGGGCCATCGCGTGCCGGTCTGGTATCGGGGCGAGGAAGTGTGCTGCCAGATCGAATGCCCCGGCGAAGGCTGGGTGCAGGACGCCGACGTGCTCGACACGTGGTTCTCCTCGTGGCTCTGGGCCCACGACACTATGGACCCCGCGACCCGCGCCAAGTTCTACCCGACGAGCGTGCTGGTCACCGGGCCCGACATCATCTTCTTCTGGGTCGCCCGCATGATCATGGCCGGGCTCGAATACACCGGCGAAATTCCGTTCCGCGACGTCTTCTTCACCGGCATCATCCGCGACAAGTCCGGCCGCAAGATGTCAAAGTCGCTCGGCAACTCCCCCGACCCGCTCGACCTCATCGCCAAATACGGCGCGGACGGCCTCCGCTTCGGACTCATGCGCATCGCGCCGCAGGGGCAGGACATCAAGTTCGACGAGCAGCAGATCGTCGAGGGCCGCAACTTCTGCAACAAGCTCTGGAACGCCGTGCGGTTCCGCGGCTTGCAGGGTCCGATCGACCCGCAGGCCGACCCCGCCGCGCACGAACTCTCGCTCTTCGCGCGCGACCTCCTCGCGAAGCTCGACGCCACCATCCTCCGCATCGAGCAGGCCTACGCCGACTACCGGTTCAACGAGGTGGCGCAAGCGCTGTATGACTTCGTATGGGGCGAGTTCTGCGACAAATTCATCGAAGTCGCTAAGGCCGATTTCAACGGGCCCAATCCCGCGCGCCGCGCCGGCACGCTGGCGACGATTGATTTCACGCTCAACCGTGTGCTCCGACTCCTGCACCCCTACGCGCCCTTCCTCACCGAGGAACTCTGGAACGGCCTCGGCTTTGGGGACACAACGATCCAGTTTGCCGAGTGGCCCCAGCCGTCGGGTTTCGCCGCCGAGCCCCGCGCCGACGCCTTCCACGCCGTCGTCTCGCAGGCCCGCAACCTCCGCGCGACCTACAACCTTCCGTCGAACAAAAAACTCGCCTGGGCCGTGCGACCCGCCGCCGACTGGCTCGCCGCGGAACTCCCCGCCCTCGCCCTGCTGCTCAACGCGGATCCCCTCACCCCCGTCGAATCCGCTCCCGCCGGTGCGGCCGTCGGCGTTTCCCCGCTCGGCGAAATCTACCTGCCGCTCGCCGGGATCATCGATGCCGCCGCCGAAAAAAGCCGCCTCACCGGCGAGCTCAAAAAGGTCGAAGCCGAGATCGCCAAAGTGAAAGCCAAGCTGGCCAGCGAGACCTTCGTGCAGAACGCCCCGGCCGCCGTGGTCGAGGAACACCGCGAGCGCCAACGCGCCTGGGAGGAACGCCTCGAAGCCGTCCGCGCAGCCATCAACGCCCTCGGCTGACACCCGTCCAACCCCCAAGCACCCACGAACATGGAATCCCTCTACGTCTTCATCATGGCCGGCGGCAGCGGCGAGCGCTTCTGGCCAATGAGCCGGCGCCGCACGCCAAAGCACCTCCTCCGCCTCCTCAGCGACCGCACGCTTCTTGATGAAGCCGTCCAGCGCGCGCTCGGGGTCGTTCCGCCCGAACGGGTCTTCGTGCTCACCAACCACGAGCAGCTCGACGCCTGTCGCGCCGCGGTTCCCTCCCTCGCCGCCACGCAGTTCCTTGCCGAACCCGCCAAACGCGACACCGCCCCCGCGGCCGCCCTCGCCACCGGCTTTGCCCGCGCCCGCCACGAGGATGCCACCTGCGTCCTGCTGCCCGCGGATTCCATGATCCACGACGCCGCGACCTTCCAGCGCCAGGTGCGCGATGCCGCCGCCGTCGTGCACGACTCCCGCGCGCTGCTCACCTTTTCAATTCCCCCGACCTTTCCGGCCACCGGCTACGGTTACCTGAAACTCAGCGCCGCCCGCCCCGGCAGCCCCGGGCGCAGCCAGGTCAGCATCGTGGACCGCTTCGTGGAAAAACCCGACGTCGACACCGCCGAGGACTACGTCGCCAGCGGCCACTACGGCTGGAACGCCGGCATGTTCGTCTGGCGCGCGGGCACCTTCCTCGCCGAATGCGACCGCCAGGCTCCCCTGCTCGCCGCCTTCATCCGCGGCTTTCCCGCCGGAGACCCGACGGAATACCTCGCCACGCACTTCGAGCGCCTGCCGAAGATCTCGGTCGACTACGCCATCATGGAACACGCCGAGGACGTGCTCGCGATCCACGCCGAGTTCGACTGGGACGACGTCGGCGCCTGGACCGCCCTGCCCGCCCACCTCGGCACCAACCAGGCCGCCAACACCCTCCGCGGCTCCACCGTGGTGCTCGACGGCTACAACAACATCGTCGTCGCCGACACGCGCACCATCGCCCTCTGCGGCGTGAGCGACCTCGTCGTGGTGGAAACCCCCGACGCCGTGCTCGTCTGCCACCGCAACGCCGTGCAGCGCATCAAAAACCTCCAGCCGCTCCTCCCCGAGGAACTGCGCTAGGGCCGCCCGCGCCGCCCGCGGCTAGCCCGGATTCTCCTCAGCGAGTTCCTTCGCGATCTTCTTCAGGATCACGCCATACTTCGTGCCCTGGATGTCGAAGAGCTGCGTGTCCTCGTCGCCGCCAAACGTGCGACGCACCGCCATGGAACGCACGCGCAGATCGTAGGTGAGCGGTCCCTTCGGAACGACGAATAACGTCACGCGCGTCGTTACGTCGTTCTCCTGCCAGTTCCCATAGAGAATGTTGCTCATCGTCCCGCCCGGGCGCTCGAACTCCATCCGGCTGTTGCCCGATCCGCGGAACTCAAACCCGTGCCGGTAAAAAACCTCCTCCGCCTTGGTCTCGATCTGGGCCTCCGAGACGCCCGACACCGTGACCTGCGCCTGCCCCGCCGGCGTGCCGCCGCCCATGCTCTTGCAGCCGGCCAAAGCCCCCAGCACGAGGGCAAAAATCAACGCGGGAAAAATCCGGGAAACCATGCCGCAATCCATACCAGAATTGGCTGCCTCGCATAGATTCGAACTATGACAAAGTGATCCAGAGTCACTTGTGCTACCGTTACACCACGAGGCAATCGAGGTCGCTTCTTCCGAAGCGGGCTGGCACTATCCCCAAAGTGCGCCCGAAACTCAACCCCTTTTCTCGCCGGATGCTGACCCTCTTCGGCTCCCTCCTCGGAGCGGCCTTCCTTCTGCTCGTCGTCCTCACCGCCTGGCCGGCCGGCCACGGGATTTATATCCTCCGCACGTCCCCGCCGCTCGACTACGCCGCCACCACCGCGCGGGTCACGGAACTGCTCGCCCACCCCGCCGACGGGGTGCGTCAAGAATGCCGCAGCCAGGTCCTCGATCACGGCCGACCCACGCGCGAGGTCTACGTCCTGCTCCACGGCCTCACCAACTGCCCCGCGCAATTCGACGCCCTCGCCCGCCAGCTCCACGCCGACGACGCCAACGTCCTGCTCCTCCGCCTGCCGCACCACGGCCTCGCCGACCGCATGACGACCGCCTCCGCGCAGATCACCGCGCAGGACATGCTCGACTCGGCGAACCTCGCCATCGACCTCGCCCGCGGCTACGGCCAACGCGTCATCGTCATCGGCCTGTCCGTGAGCGGCGTCACCGCGGCCTGGGTCGCCCAGATGCGCCCCGACGTGGACCTCGTTGTGAGCATCGCCCCGTTCTTTGCGCCGGGCGGACTGCCCGATTGGGCGATCGCCCCCGTCAGCAATCTCTTGCTCCGCACGCCGAACGCCTTCGTCTGGTGGGACCCCCGCGCCCGGGAGAACCTGCCCGGCAGCCCTTTCAGCTACCCGCGTTTTCCGACGCATGCCATCGGCCAGGTCATGCGCCTCGGACTCGACGTCTTTCACCGCGCCGCTCGCACCCCGCCCAAGGCCGGCCGCATCCTGCTCGTCACCTCGCCCACCGACCCCGCCATCAGCCTGCCCCGCGTGGCCGAACTCGCGAAATTCTGGGGCCTCCGCGCGCAGACCCGTGAGTTCCCCGCCGCGTGGAATGTCCCGCACGACTGCATCGACCCGCGCCAGCCCGGCGAACAAACCGCCCGCGTCTACCCGCAGCTCCGCGCCTGGATCGACGCAGCGCTCACCCCGTAATTCCGCATCGCGCCCCGCGCCGTTTCGGGCGAGACTGCCTTATGCTCCCGCCTTGGATGATCCCGGCCGACCTGGCGCCGGGCGACGCAAAATGCGCCGGCCTCGACTGGACCGGATACGAACTCCACCGCATCCGCGACGCGCACAGCCCCGCGTTTGGCGTGGCCTTCGGCGCGCTCTGGGCCGAGTTCGGTGCCAAGAACGAAATGGAAACCGCCGAGGTGCTCGAACGCCGGTTGCGCTGGGACCCCGCCCACCTCCACCAGGGCTGCGCGCTGCTCTACGAACTTCTCCTCGTCACCCGCGACGGGGCCTTCGTCGGCGTGCGGGACCACACCGCCATCGTCCGCCCCGGCTTCGGCCTCGCCGTGGTCCACATGTCGCACAACCTCGTTGCCCCCGCCCACCGCCGCAGCGGCATTGCCGGCTGGCTGCGCGCCCTCCCCGCGCAGACCGCCCGCGCCTGCCTCGCCGCCCAGCAACGGGACGCCCCCCACCCCATCGCGCTCGTAGGCGAAATGGAACCCGCCGATCCCTCCGACGAACCGCGCATGATCCGCCTCACCGCCTACGAAAAGGCGGGCTACCGCAAGGTCGATCCAGCCGCCATCCGCTACCTCCAGCCGGACTTCCGCCCGCCCGACGAAATCGACGCCGACGGCATCGCCCGCCCCCTGCCGCTCGATCTCATGGTCCGCCTCGTCGGGGACGAAGCCCGCGCCACGCTGCCCGCCAACGCCGTCCGCGGCATCGCCGAAAGCCTCTACCGCATGTATGCCGTCGAATTCCGCCCGCAGGACATGGAATCCGTCTGGCGCAACCTCGACTCCTTCCCCCGCGGCGACACCCCCATCCGCCTCGTGCCGCCGACACTCTGAAGCATCAACGAGGAAAATCGACGAACCATCATAGCCACGCCGCTAGGAAGCTTCCCCTTTTCCTCGTCCCCTCCCCATGATCCCCCTCTACCACCACCCCGGTTTTGAAGCCCCGCTCGGTGAACACATCATGCCGATCCGGAAGTTCCGGCTCGTGGCCGACGCCCTGCGCGCCGACCCCCGGTTCGAGATTCGCGCCCCCGAGCCGGTGACCGAATCGGACCTCGCCCGCGTCCACGCGTCGGACTATATCGCCGCCGTCCGCACCGGCGAACCCCGCGCCCTCGCGGAATCCCAGAAATTCCCGTGGTCCCCGGAGCTTTATCCCTCCGTCCTCCTCACCAACGGCGGGCTGCACTCCGCCGCCACCACCGCCCTCGACACTGGGGTCGCCGCCGCCCTCGCGAGCGGCTTCCACCACGCCGGCCCCGCCCGCGGCGAAGGCTTCTGCACCTTCAACGGCCTCCTCGTCGGGCTGGAGAAACTCCGGGCCGCCGGCCACCTGCGCACGGCCGCGATTCTCGACATGGACCTCCACTATGGCAACGGCACCGCCACCCTCGCCGAAAGCCGCGACTGGCTGCTCGCGGCCTCCATCTACGGCAACGACTACTGGGACAACGTGCCCTACCGCGACGTCGAGACGATCCGCCACCCTGCCGGGCCCAATCATTTCGAAGCCGTGCTGCCCAACGGCTGCCGCGGGGAGGAAATGCTCGCCATCCTCGAGGCAACCCTCCCCCGCCTGCTCGAACGCGGCCGGCCCGACATCCTGCTCTACCAGGCCGGCGCCGACCCGCTCCGCGACGATCCGTATTCCCCGCTCGATCTAGGTCCGGAGGATCTCAAGGCCCGCGACCACCGCGTGTTTGCCTTCGCGCGCGAGCACGGCATCCCCGTCGCGTGGGTCCTCGCCGGCGGTTACACGAAGGAAACGTCGAAGGTCGTTCAGGTCCACGTGAACACCGCGCACGCCTGCGCCGAGGTCTTCGGATAGTCGCCCCGCAAAAACAATTGGGCCGCGGAGAAAAACTCCCCGCGGCCCGGTCGAATCGAAACGCTGATGGCGCGGTCTACGCGTTGTAGGTCGTCGAGGCGGTGTCGCCGCCGTGGCCGGTCCAGTTTGTGTGGAAGAATTCGCCGGCGGGCTTGTCCACGCGCTCGTAGGTGTGCGCACCGAAGAAGTCGCGCTGGGCCTGAAGCAGGTTCGAGGGCAGGCGCTCCGTGCGATAGCTGTCGTAGTAACCGAGGCTGGCCGTGAAGGCCGGGGCCGCGACCCCGCGCTCAACGGCGGCGCAGATCGCGCGGCGCCAGCCGGCCTGGGACTTCGCGAACACGTCGGTGAAGAACGGCGCAAGCATGAGGTTCTCCAGCCCGGGGTTGGCCTCGTAGGCTTCCTTGATGCGGTTGAGGAACACGGCGCGAATGATGCAGCCGCCGCGCCAGATCGTGGCGATGTCGCCGAAGTTCAGGTTCCAGTCGTAGAACTTGCTCGCGGTTCCAAGCAGGTCGAGTCCCTGCGCGTAGCTGACGATCTTGCTCGCGTAGAGGGCATCGCGCACGTCGTTGATGAGCTGCTGGCGGTCGCCCGTGAAGGCCGGGCCGTCCCACGCGGGGAGGATTTTGCTCGCGGCGACGCGCTTGGCCTTCATCGACGAAAGAATGCGCGCCTCAACGGCGGCGTTCACCGTGGAGAGGACGACGCCGTGCTCGACGGCGTTGCCGACGGTCCATTTGCCGGTGCCCTTCTGGCCGGCCTTGTCGAGAATGAGGTCAACGAGCGGCTTGCCGGTCTCGTCGTCCGTCTTCGTGAAAATCTGCTCCGTGATTTCGATGAGATAGCTGTTGAGCTCACCCTTGTTCCAGTCGGCGAAAATCTGGTGAAACTCCTCGGCGGTGGGATTGATCGTGGCCTTGAGGATCGCGTAGGCCTCGCAGATGAGCTGCATGTCTCCGTATTCGATGCCGTTGTGGACCATCTTCACGTAATGGCCGGCGCCGTCCGGACCCATGTGGCGGCAGCAGGCCTCGCCCTCCACCTGCGCGGAAATCTTCTGGAAGATCGGGCCGACCGCGGCCCAGGACTCGGGAGAACCGCCGGGCATGATCGACGGGCCCTTGAGCGCGCCCTCCTCGCCGCCGGAAACGCCGCTGCCCACGTAGTGCAGGCCCTTTTCCTTGAGCGCCTTCTCGCGGCGCTGCGTGTCGGTCCAAAGGCTGTTGCCGCCGTCGATGATGATGTCGCCGGGCTCAAGGAGAGGAACGAGTTGCTCGATCACGGCGTCCACCGGAGCGCCGGCTTTCACCATGATCATGGCCTTGCGCGGGCGGGCGAGCGAACCGACGAATTCCTCGAGGGTCTTCGTGGGGACGATGTTTTTGCCCTTGGCACGGCCCTGCGCAAATTTGTCGGTGACGGCGGTGGTGCGGTTGTAAACGCTCACGGAGAAGCCCTTGCTCTCCATGTTGAGGACGAGATTTTCGCCCATGACGGCGAGGCCGATCAATCCGATGTCGCTGGTGCTCATGAAGGTCTTTGGTGGTTGTAGAAAGACGGAAAGCCTAGGCGGCGATGGGCCGCGGGCGCAATCGGCTTTTTGCGGCAAAGTTCGCGCCGCCGCGAAAAGTGCCACCCGCCCCGCGCGGAACCTTGCGCTTCGCCGCCGGCTGGGGTTTCGTGGCGGTCCTGGATGAACCTCCCGAATCAACTCACGGTTGCCCGCCTCGGCTTGACCGTGGTCTTTGTGGCCTGCCTCTCGGCGTCCTTTCCCTTCAACCACACCGTCGCCCTCGCGATCTTCCTCGTCGCGACGCTCACCGATTACCTCGACGGCGTGATCGCCCGCAGCCGCGGCCTGATCACCGACTTCGGCAAGCTGATGGATCCCCTCGCCGACAAGGTGCTCACCGCGGCGGCGTTCATCTGCCTGCTCCCCGCGGGCGCCCTGCCGCCCTGGGTCGTCATCGTCATCATCGCGCGGGAGTTTCTCATCACCGGCCTCCGCCTGCTCGCCGGCTCAAAGGGCGTCGTCCTGCCCGCCGAGAAGCTCGGTAAACACAAGACCGCCTGGCAGATGGGCACCATCATCTACTTCCTGCTCCTGCTCGCCGTGGGGGACTGGACGGGTGAAAAGTTCCCCTGGGCGCACGCCGCCTGGAACGTGGTCGGCCCCTGGATCGTCGCCGTGACAACGCTGCTCACCGTCTACTCCGGCGCCGGCTACTTCTGGAAAAACCGCTCGCTGATCACGAGCGCCTGACCGCCACCGAAGCGCGCTAGAAGAAGCTGCGCTGGACCTCGACCGTGTCGCCGGGCTGAAGCGGAATGTCGTTGCCGGGATTCTTGCGGATGGCGCGCATGTTCACCGGGATCGCCTCCATGTCACGGTAAAGCCGGACGCGATTCTGCGAGGCATACTCGGTGAACCCTCCCGCTGCGGTGATGGCCGCGAGAATGGTGAGATCCGGCGTGTAGGGAACCCGCTGGGGCATCCGCACCTCGCCGCCCACATTCACGAAGCGGGCCGTGGGCGGGACGCTGACGGTGACGGTCGGGCTCGAGTAAATGCCCTTCGCGCGATAGGCCCCCTCGATGGCCGTCTGCACGGCCTCCTGCGTCAGACCGCTGGCCTTGATCCGGCCGACCTGCGGCACATTCACGAAACCCTCGGTATCGACGGAATACGTCCCGGTGACCTGCTCGATCTCCTCGCGCGGCACGCCGCCAAGGCGCACGTCAATGATGTCGCCGGAGCGGAGTCGAATTCCCTGCGCGGAACGCTGGGCGGGATTCTCCGCAAGATCGGAGAGCGTGGGGGCCTGGACGGACGGCTCCCGCGTGGCGCAGGAGGTCAGCAACACCGCGACCAGCAGGACGGCCGGCGGGAAAAATCGGGTAATCATGACGCAGAAAAAAGGGATCAATACTCGTCGCGCGAGTGGGTGCGGGCCGGCACGGTGGCCGGACGCACGGCCGTGCTCGTCGGGCCGGCGGCCTTCGGCTTGGCCTCGGGGGTCAGGGAGCCGTCCTTCTCGTGGTAGCCGTAGTAGTTCGTCTGATACTGGTAGTATTGGTCGAGTCGGATATCGACGTTGTTCAGCACCGCGCCCAGCAGGTGACCGCCGGCGTTGATCACGGCGTTCTTCACGCGGATCAACATGGAACGGGGGAAACGGCGGTGCTGGATGACGATGATCGTCAGGTCGACCGCGCGGACAATCACCGACGAGTCGCTCACGCCCAGGATCGGCGGCGCATCGATGAGGATCATGTCGAACTTGGTTTTGAGCTCGGTGATGAGCGCCAGCATGCGGCGGGAGTTCAGCATCGCGATGGCGCCCGGCGGGAGTTTGCCGCTGGGGACAAAGCTGAGATTCTCGACCTTCGTCGTCAGCGTGAGTTCGTCGATCGGCACGCCCTTGGAAAGGTAGTCGGTCAATCCCCGGCTGTTGCTCACGCCGAAGATCTGGTGCTGGCGCGGCCGCCGCAGGTCCGCGTCGACGACGAGGGTGCGGTAGCCGGACTGCGCGAACGAATAGGCCAGGTTGACCAGCGTCGTGGATTTGCCCTCGCCCGGGCCGCCGCTCACGAGGGTGAGAACGTTGGCCGCTGGGTCCTTTTTGTTGAACTCCACGTTTGTGCGCAGGATGCGGTAGGGCTCGGCATCGGGCGCCTCGGGCGGCATGTCCATGAGCACGCCAATCCCCTTGGGCACGACCGCCAGCACCGGCAGCCCAAAGTGGGTCTCGATGTCCTCCATCGTCTTCACGCTGGTGTCGAGGTATTCGATGAGGAAGGCGACGCCCACGCCGAGCAGCAGGCCGAAGAACACCCCGAGCGCGAGGTTGAGCGCCACGCGCGGGCGGGCGGGAAACTCGGCCACCTCGGCGCGTTCCCAGATGATCGCAGGATTCAGCGGCATGCTGCGCTGCATCATCTCCGTCCAGAAACGGGTCTCAGCCGCTTCGAGCACCTTCTTCGCCTGAATGTAGTTGTTCTTGGCCTCGTAGTAGGAGCTGGCGCGGGTCTTCGCGTTCTGCTGCGCGTCGCGGCTTTCATTGAGCTTTTCCTCGAGGTTGCGGAGGGAATCCTCCTCGGTCGCCAGGCGCGCCCGCAGCGCCTTGCGCAGGCTGACGATCTGGGTCGTGAGCTGCTTCCAGTAGTTTTCGCGCTTGGCGGTGGCGCCGAGCACCATCGGGTGATTCCCGCCGTAGCCGGCCTTGAGCAGACGGGCCTCCTCCGATGCGGCCTCCTGGAAGAGCGGAAGAATCTGCAGCACGGTTTGATCCTGCACTTCGAGCGTGGCGATGCTGCGCATGATCTGCTCGTCGCTCATCTGCGAAAGCTGGTCATACTTCGCCCGCCAGGCCGCCGTCTTCAGGCGCTGGCTGCTGACTTCCTCCTCGACGCTGAGCAGCACGCGCTCGTTGGCCTGCATGGGGTCCTCAACGCTCTCGGGGTTCAGGTCGTTAATCCCGAACTGAATGCGAATCCGGGCGGCCTCGTCGCGCAGGTGCTCGGTCTTTTTCCGTTGCTTTTCGACTTCCGCCTCGAGCGTGGCGAGCGACTTGGAGACCCAGGATTGCTGCTCGCGCACGCGGGCCTGCTGGTAGGACTCCGCAATGCTGTTCGCGATGTTCGCAGCCTCCTCCCGGTCGGGGCTCAGCACGGAAATCGAAATCAGGTCGGTGTTGCGCTCCTCGCGCAGCGTCATCATCGCCTTGAGCTTCCGGTAGACGACTTCGCGGGATTTGATCTCGTAGCGGTCGGCCCAGGCCTGCTCCAGCTTGAGCTTCTCGATCACGGGCTGCAGCACCTGCTTGCTCTGGATGATCTCAAACTGCGTGGTCGTGAACCGCGGATCGGTGGCGCGGTAGCCGGCCTGCTGGAAAATCTCAAAGTCCGCGTTCTGCTGCACCTGGATGAGCGCCGTGGACTCGTATTGCTTCGGCAGCAGGAAGGTGACCGTCGCCGTCGTGACCAGCACGAGCAGAAAGATCACCAGGATGATGGGCCAGCGAACCCGGAGAACCCGCACGTAATCGAGAAGATGCAGCTTGGAGGCGGGTTGCTCGGTCATGAATGGTTCGGGGTGGGCAAGCGGTTAGAGCTAACCTTGGATGCCGGGGATGTCAATTGGCGGACGGTCGGGCGCACTCAGAAGAGAAGCTCCAACCCGAGCGAGGTCACGGTCCGGTTGTAGTCGCTGGAAGGCAACTCGGAGTCCACCGCGAAGTAGGTTGCCTGGAGATTCACGCCCAGGGCCGCGTTCAAACGATAGGTCAGCCCGGCAGTCACCGAATAGAAGGCCTGCGAGTAATCATCCGCGTCGCCCGGCTGGTCGTAATGGCTGTGCTGGTAGGCGATCTCCAGGTTGCCGGTGAGGCGGGTCGCAAACTGGTAACGCAGATTGAGCGCCGCCCGCAGCGTTTCGCTGATCGAGATACCCGCCACGCCCGACGGCTCCGTGCCGTAGCGGAGGCTGAAATCCACGCCGGCATCCCGCGGAAGCTCGTAGCTGAAACGCGTCTCCACAAACGGCCCCGTGTATTCGCTCGTCGCCCCGGGCGTGGTGGAGTTCAGTTTGCGGGCCTCCGCGCCGAGCTGGAAATTCCAGAGCAACCGCGGCGTGAATGAAGCCATGAACCCGGCGCTGACAATCTGCCCAACGGAGTCCTGGCCCGTCTCGTAGTAGGACAGCGGCGTATAGCGATACTCAGTCACGAGCGTGAACCGCGGCGTCAGCAGATAGTTGAGACCAAGCGTCACCGTTTGCTGCGTGTAACCGAGCGCCTGATTCTGGGCCTCGTCGGTGTATTTGATGCCGTTGACGTCGTAGCCGAGCCGCAGAGAAAGCCGCGGACGCAGCGAGTAAAAGACATCAAAGCCGGCGTTCGCCACGATGTAGTCGCCGCTGTAGCGCGGCGTGCCGCCGATCACCGTCGGGCTCGGCTGCGCGAGGTAGGTGATGCCCGCCTGCGCGGCGACCTGAAGGCGACGGGTCACAAAATACGAGGCCGTGCCGCTGATGCCGCCGCTGAGGTCGGTCGCATCGCCGGGGCGGTTGTCGTAGGCCGTCACCCCGCCGCTGAGCAATCCCGAGAGCTTCAGGCGTTCGTCACCAAAGTTGTAGGCACCCACCGACGAAAGCGACGCCGTGCCGCTTCGCACCTGGTCCGACTGGGTCGTGAAGACGTTGTTGTCGTAGCCGATGGCCGGGCGCACCGACAGAACGAAGCGGTCCGGTTTGCCCGAGTTCCGGGGGCGTCCGGGTTCAAAAAACTCCGTCACCGCGTCACCCAACGTCGTCCACACCGCCGACGGCAGGCTGGCGCCCCCGCCTCCAGTGGTCGAGTCGACCGCGACCGTCCCACCCGGCGGCGGGGTGGCGATGGCGTCCGGCGGAGCGATTTCCTCGGGAATCACCTCCCCGGCCGTGGGCCGGCCGCCCAGCGCCAGCAGACAACCCGCGATTGCCACGGCCCATGCACCCGTCTTCATGGCATGGTCGCAGGCGGTGCCGGCGGCAGTTGTTCGCGCAACTCCAGTTCGCGGCTCCAGCAAAGCGGCGAGTCGGGGTAACGGCCGCCGACGAAAAAGATCCTCAGGGCTCGCCGGTTTTCCCCCCGCGAAGCCAGCAAATCGCCGTAGGCCGCAAACGGATACGAGTGCCCCACATCAAGCGCGATCGCCTCCAGCGCCGCCTGCTTCGCGGCGGCGACGTTCCGGAGGGTCATCTCCGCCCCGGAGAGCCCGACATAGTGGGAGCGCTCCAGCGGCTGCTGTTCGATGGCCGCGGCATAAGCCGCCGCCGCCGCCGCGTAGCGTTCCTCCCGCCGCGCGCGGCTCAATTCCCCCGCCGGCGGGTTGCGCATCAGCGAAAGCTGCGTCTCGCCCTCGAAGAGGCTGCGCGCGCGGAGGGCAAGCAGCGAGGGATCCTCCGGCCGCCACGCCAGGCCAAGGTCCGTGAGGCGCAGCGCCCGCAGGGCGTCGCCGCGTTCGAGGGCATTCATCGCCAGCCGGGACTGATGGTCCGCCGGCGCATAACGCCAGCCATACCAGACCAGTCCGGCCGCGAGGCCCAACAAAAGGACGGCGGCAAAACTGCGAATCACCATCGCCCGCAGAAACTCCGAGCCCGGCGTCATTTGCTCGCGCGTGGTGGTCGCCAGCAGGCCGAGGGTGAGCCCGGCGAGAAGGGCGTTGGCGGGCACGTGCATGTTGAAATCCAGCCCGCTGTGGGCCGCAAACGCCACGGCGGCCGCCATCGCGCCCAGCCCAACTGCGGCCTGATTGCTGTGGGGATGGTCGGTGGATTCCACCCGTCGCCGGACCGTTTCCAGAAAACGCATCAGCCCCCCGCCCAGAATGACAAGCAGGGCCGCCCCGGCGCCGGTGACGCCGATCAGGCCATACTCGGCCAGGGTTTGCAGCCAGTCGTTGTGGGCGTAGATCGCGTCGAGCGAAACCCCGTTTTCGCGGTAGAAGCGAGCCGCGTAAACAAACGACCCCGGTCCCTCCCCGACCAAAGGTGCCACCTGCGCCTGGCGCAGGGCGATGCGCGCGAGCGCCGAACGCAGGTTCTCGCTGCGCAGGGCGTCATCCACCCGCGCGCGGGCCACCCAGTTCGAGGAATAGGCCACGTAGCCGATCGCCCCCACCGCAAGCACCGCTGCGGCGACGCCGCCCACGATCAGCCAGCGCCCGCGCCGCAGCGACCCGAATGCCGCTAGCAGGCTCACCCCAAGAAACACCAGCCCGCCAAGCCCCAGCGCAAACACGCCCCCGCGACTTCCGGTCAGGATATCCGCCGCGACAAAAACCAGCGCAAAATACCCGAGCACCACGCGGAGAATCCCCGGCAACCGCCCCCAGCAGGCCAGCGCAAAAGCCATCAACGCCGCCCAGCCAAGGAACCACGCAAGCTGGTTCGGATTGATGAACGCCCCGCGCAAACGCGTCAAAAACCGCCCCTCATACATCCCGCGAAGCGGCTCCGCGAACCAGCCGAATGGCGGCTCCGGAAACCGACCCGCGAGCTGGAAAAAGCCATAACCCGCCTGCAGCACCGCCGCCACCCCCAGCGTGCCCAGCAGAACCCAGCGCGCCCGCTCATCCGTCACCCCGGCCGACGCCACGATGAACGCCAGCCCAAAGGCCAGAATCTGCCCCAGCTCAATGCGCGCCAGATGGGCGTCCGCGGCATGCACCGCCCGCCAGATGAAGTAGGCCAGCACCACGCCCGTGAGGAGCAGAGCCCCGGGGGCGGGAAAAAACCGTCCGCGCCACATCGCCACCAGCGCCGCCACCGCCGCCGCGAGCAGCAGGGCATCCGAGGGCAGCACCAGCGCCGGATGCCAGACCCCGCCATGCAGCATCTGCGCCGCCAGCACGGCGAGAGCGAGAAAAAGGGCCGCAAGGGTGCTCATCAGAAAAACAGGGCCGCAGAGTGTCGCACAGCAAAGGGTCGATGCACGGAAAAACGCATTCGCCCGCCCCCGGCGACTTCTCCCTTTGCCCCGAAGAATGAAGCAGCTAGCAGTCAATTTCCATCCGGCCGCCCAACCTCCCGATCAAACGGCCTTCACGCATGAAATCTGTTCTAAAAAACCTTCTTCCCTACGGAGTCGTCCGGGCGATTCAACGCCGGACGCGGGAAAATAAACGGCGCCGCGAACCCGTTGGGCGCGCAACCTCCACGGCCCCGGCCAGCGAAGACCGGGAGTTTTCCGTGGAGCAGGCCATTCGTTTCCTGGCCGCGCGCGGACTGGATGAAGACCAGGTTCGGCAGGGCTCCATCCCCGCCGCATCGCTCAACCGGCTCGCCGAAATCCTTGCCGCCGAGTTTGGCCCCCGACGCACCCTCGGCTTGCACGTGGGCAATTTTGTCGGCGTGTCGCTTGCCGCCGTTGCTGCGGCCAATCGCTCCCGGTGCCCGGACTCGCTCGTCATCGCCATCGACCCGAACATCCCCCACCGCGGCATCCCCAACCCCCAGGAGCACGTCGCCGCCCTTCTCGACCACTTCGGGCTAGCCCAATCCGTGCTCCCCGTTGCGGGGTATTCCCTCGAAAAATCCGTGAGCAACGATGGCATCCGCTACGACGGTGCCTACGACCCGCTGCTCCGGCACGCCGACGAACACGCCTGCGCGAACACTCTCCCCCACCTCTGCGACCTCCTCCCGGAGCGGTTCGATTTTGTCCTCATCGACGGAAACCACGACGACGCCTACCTCGCCCGCGAACTTCAATGCTGCGCGCGCCTGCTGCGGTCCGGCGGACTTCTCGTCCTCGACGACGTCTGCGAAACCTGGGCGGGCATCATGGATCTGTTTTTCGAGCTCGGAGACGGCTATGAATGTGTGCTGATGAACGACCGCATCGGAATTGCCCGCAAGCGTTGAGAAGCCGTGCGAAGCGTCCGCCAGGCCCTGTCCGCCCTCCGAAAAACTTTGCGCGCCGCCGCTCTCGGCCTCTTCCGCACCCTCGGCACCGAGATCCGGGACGAACGCACCGGGCAACCCGTCGGACGCGCCTTCATTATCGGCTGGGGCGGTCGCGTGCAGGTGCTCGGCCTCACCGCGGCCGTCTTCCCCGTCCCGCGCCCGCAGCCCCGACTCACCTACTGGCGCCAGGAGTTCGCCTTTGCCTCGCATCCCCTGCCCGACGCCGCGCCGGACGCCGACCTTGCGTCCGCCCCAATCTCCGCCGGAGAACGAACCCTCGTCGTGGTCCTCGATCACCGCTCCCCCGCGCAGGTCTCGGCCCTGCTCAACCACTGGTGCCCCCGGTTCGCCCCCGCGGAGGACGTTCTGCTCGCCTACGGCGGCCCGGCGGAAACCTTCCCGGCGATTCCCTGGCCGCAAAAGGTCTTCCTCGACGATCCCCGCCTGCGCACCCGCGACCACCAGCGCGAACTCCAAAGCTACCACGCGATCTTCCGCCAGGTCGCCGCGTGGATGGAGGGGCGGAACTTCACCCACGTCCTCTTCATGGAAGGCGATCACCTCCCGCTCGTGGAGGACCTGACCACCCGCTACCTCCACGCCCTCCGCGCGGAGGCGGCCGACGTCCTCGCCTACGAACTCGAACGCTTCGACCACACCCTGCACCCGCACTGGCTCAACGCCCGCTCTGCCGGCTGGGACGAAGGCATCACCCTCTCCATGCTCGGCACCGGTCACTTCTGGCGCCGCGAGGCCTGGGACGCCGTGGCCCGCTCGCCGCTCGGCTCCGAGCTCTACCTCGAACTCCACCTCCCGACCGCCGCCCACCGCCTCGGCTACCGCGTGCGTCCCGTTCCGGCCTCCCAGCGTCCGTTTGTCCACAGTGATCCGCGCCGCATCGTCCGCCCGCCCGCCCGCGCGGCGGCCTCGGGCGCCTGGACCATCCACCCCTGGAAGGCCGCGCTGCCATGAACGCCGCCCTGGTCACCATCGCCGTCGGCGAACGGCACCGCGGCCTCTTTGACCTCCACTGCCGCGCCTCCTTCGAGGCCTACGCCCGGCGCTACGGCTACGCCCCCCGGGTCTTCACGGATCTCCTCGCACCCCTCCCGGGCAAATCCCCCTCCTGGCAAAAACTCTTCCTGCTCCAACATCCGGAACTCCGCGGCTTCAACCGCATCATATTCCTCGACGCCGACATCGTCATTCACCCCGCGGCCCCCGACATCCTTGCCGACCTGCCCGCCGGCCGGCTCGGCTTCGTGCCGGAAATCCCCGCCCCGGGAACCACCCCGGCCGACTGGCACCGCGCACACGGCGTCCCCCCGCACGACGTCATCGTCCAGGGTGGCGTGCTTTGTCTCGAACCCGGCCACCACGACATCCTCACCGCGGCCCTCCCCTACCCCGAAACCCCCATCTACGAAATGCCCGCGCTGTCCCACGTCGTCGGCGAATCTGGCCTCGGTCACCCCCTCGATCCCCGCTTCAACGCGCTCGTCCCCCCGCTTCTCGGCCAGGCCCTCGGCTCCTGGATGGTCGACAACAAATGGATCAAGGAAACCCTCTGGCAAACCCACTACCCCCCGTTCCGCCGGGCGCTCCGCCGCATCGTGGACCAAAACTGGTTCCTCCACGCCGCCGGCGCCAAACGCGATCTGGCGCGCATCGCCGCGATGCTCGACTCCCGCGCTGCTTGATCTATCACTCTCCTTCGCGCTTCCCGTGATTGCCTTTCTGCCCGATTCCCTGAAATCCCGCATCCGCCGGCTCGACGCCCGCCTCTCCCCGCTGCGGCGCCGCGTGCGGATCGCCGGCTGTCCCGCCACGCTCGTGCGCACCGTGTTCTGGGACGAAACCGCCCCCGACTGGCTCGCGGCCGAAATCGATCCCTACTTCGCCGTCCTGCCGGAAGGTTGGCAGCCCCGGCACGTCGTGGATGCCGGCGGATCCACCGGCTCCTTCTCCCTCGCCGCCCTGCTCCGCTGGCGCGACGCCCGCTGCACCACCTTCGAACCCTCGCACCGTCAGCGTCTCGTCCTCACCCGGAACGCCCGGCTGAACCACGTCGCCGACCGCCTCACCCTGCGCTCTGAAGCGCTCTGGGACCACGCCACCACCCTCCGCTTCCGCTCCAACGGCGCCGTCGGCGGCATTCCGGGCATCAACGCCGCCCTGCCCGAAACCCTCGCCTTCCCCGAAAACGTCCCCGCCATCTCCCTCGACCAATGGCGCGAGACCACGGAAGGACCGCCCGTCGACCTCATCAAAATGGACATCGAAGGCGCCGAGATCGAAGCCCTCGCCGGCGCGGCCAAACTTCTCGCGCACGATCGCCCCATCGTCCTCGTACAGGCCTACCACCTCCGGGACGGGCGCCGCACCCTCGAACCCTGCCGCGACCTGCTCGCCCCCCACCGCTACGAGATGCACGAGGATCCCGCCATCAGCGGGTTTCTCATCGCCGTTCCCGCCGAGGGCGCCGCATGTCGCTCCTAGTCCCCGCCCCGTCGCTCCGCGCCGCCGTCCGCCGCTTTCTCGGTTCGGACGTCGCCCGCATGTGGCTCTTCAACGGCCTGCGCCTCGGCAACTTCCTCCTCATCCTCCCGCTCGCGCTCCGCACCCTGCCCCCCGAGGAAATTGGCCTCTGGTTTGTCATGCTCAACCTCGTGCTCGCCGCCAATCTCGCCGAGTTCGGGCTCAACAGCTCCATCGGTCGCACCGCCAGCTTCCTCCTCGCCCCGGCGCCCGCCGACTCGTCCGCGGGCGCCGATTGGTCCGGTCTCGCCGGACTCCACGCCGCGAGTCGCCGCATCTACGCCCTCCTCGGCGCAGTCGCCGCCCTCATTTGCGCCGCCGGCTTTTGGTGGCTTCACGCCACCCATCCCCGCGCGATGGAACAACCCGCCGCCCTGCTCTCCTTCGGCGCGCTCGCCGCGGGCATCATCGTCAACCTCACCCTCCAATACACCCCCGCCCTGCTTTTCGGACTCCATCGCGTGCGGGCCTGGCAGAACACGCTCTTCCTCGGCCTCATCGGCAACTACGCCCTTTCGCTCCTCGGTCTCCTCGCCGGTTTTGGCGTCGTTGCCCTCGCCTTTGGCCAGGCCTTCATGCTCATCGTCCCCCCGCTTGCCGCCCGCTTCGTCCTGCGGCGCACCTTTCCGTCCATCCAAACTTCAACGCCCCGCCCCTTCCCCTTCCGCGAGCTGTGGCAGCCGGCGTGGCGGTGCGGAATCATCACCCTCGGGGCGTGGATGCTCACCTACGCCAGCATCCCCATCTGCTCCGCCACCCTCGGCCTCACCGTCACCGCGAGCTACTCGCTCTCCTTCCAAATCGCCATCCTCTGCGGCAACCTGGCGATCAGTTGGCTGGCCGTGCGCATCCCGCAGATCAGCACCGCCTACGCCGCGGGCGACCATCCCGCGGCCGGGCGCCTCGCCCTTGGTCGCATCGGCATGGCCCTCGCCACCTACGCTGGTCTTGCCGTCGCCGCCGTCCTGCTCTCCGCCCCCCTGCTCGAAGCGCTCCACGCAAAAACGCTGCCCCTCCCGCGGGCGGAATTCGGCACGCTCTTTCTCACCTACGGGACCGAGTTCTTCACCGCCCTCTGCTCGGCCGCGCTCGTCGCCACCAACTCCCTCGGCCACTACCGGAACTACCTCGCCTCCGGGCTTGCCGCCGTCGCGTTCGCCCTGCTGCTGGCCCCCGCCGCCGGCATCTGGGCCATCCTGTTCGCCGCCCCGGTCGGGCAGATCCTTTTCAACCTCTGGCACACCCCGCCCGCGTGCTGGCGCCGGTTCCGCGGGGCCTTTCCGGCATGAGCGCCCCGCCCCCCCGTCGCATCGTCATTCTGCGCCACGATCACCTCGGGGATCTCGTGCTCACCACCCCGCTCGTGCGCGCGCTGGCCCGGGCCGGCCACCACGTCGAGTTCATCGCCCCCGCCGCAACCGCGCCGATCCTCGAACGCAACCCCCACCTCGACGCCGTCCACTCCCTCGAATCCTTCGCGCCCAATTTCCCCTCTGACTGGCCGACCCTAGCCCGCAACCTCCGCGCCCGCCGCTACGACATCATCCTGCTCCCGCACGCCCGGCCCGCCGCGCTCCTCCTCGCCGCCCGCGCCAGCGGCATCCCCCGGCGTCTCGCCATGTGGGCCGGCTGGCCCGGCCGACTGCTCGGCCACCGCTGCCTGCGCTCCGGCCTGCCCGCGCATCCACGGCCCTTCTCCCGCATCATGCTGGATTTCGCCGAAGCCCTCGGCGTCGCCTCCGACGGACTCCGCCCCGACGTCGTGCTCGGCGAAGAGGAAATCGCCACCGCCACGGACCGCCTCCGCCGGCACCTCCCGGACTGCTCCCGCATCGTCGGCATCCATCCCGGTTGCGCCGGCAACACCTGCAACCTCCCGCCCGCGGATTACGCCGCGCTGGCCGCCGAACTCCTCCACCGGCCCGGGCTCGGCATCGTCCTCACCGGGTCCCCAGCCGAGCGCCCCCTGCTCGACCCATGGTCGCGGGACCTGCTCGCCTCCCCCCGCGTCTGGAACGCCGTCGGCGCCCTCTCCCTGCGCGAGCTTGCCGCCACCATCGACCGCCTCGATCTCTACGTCGTGCCCAGCACCGGCCCGCTTCACCTGGCCAGCGCGCGCGGCGTAGCCACCCTCTCGCCGTTCTGCCCGCAATCCCCGCTCTGCGCGGAAATCTGGGGCAACACCGGCGGCCCCGCGCTCGTCGCAACCCCCGACCCCGCCGGTTGCGCCCGCCGCGCCGCCGCGGGCCATTGCGACTTCCGCGGCGAAATCCCGCCCCGCCAGCTCGCCGCCCGCGCGCTCGCTTATCTCGACTCCCCGGCAAACCCCCATTAAAACCTGTGCCCGCCGCGTCATGAAACCCCTTCCACTCGCCGCAAATGCCCTGCGCCGCGCCGGCGGTTACCAGATGCCCCGCCTCGGTCCCTGGGGACTCCGCGCCTTCACCGCGCTCGCTCCCCGGCACCTCGACTGCGAACTCTTTCCCGGCATCCGCGCCACCCTCGACCTCGCGGACGAAACCCAGCGCGCCGCCTTCTGGCTCGGCACCCGGTTTGAACACCCCACCGGCGCCATCCTCAGCCGCTGGACCCAGCCCGCCGACAGCGTCTTTTTCGACATCGGAAGCAACTTCGGCCTCTTCAGCTTCCTGCTCCTCTCCCGCCACCCCCACCTTCGCGTCTACAGCTTCGAGCCCCATCCCCGCACCTTCGCGACCCTGCGCTCCATCAGCACCGCAAACGCCCTCGGCAACCGGCATCATCCCGTCAACCTCGCCCTCGGCGCCGAAGCCGCCCGGCTCAACCTCCACCCCGGCACCAGCGACTCCGGCCATTCCACCTTCGGCGACCACCCCGAACTCGCCGGCCAGCCGCTCATCGAAGTTCCCGTCCTCCCGCTCCCCGACTGGCTCGCCGCGCAGGGAATCGAATGGCCAGCAAGCCCCGCCTGGGTCGCAAAAATCGACGTCGAGGGCTTCGAACTCCAGGTCCTCCGCGGCCTTCGCCCGCTGCTCGAACGCCGCTGCTTCCGCGGCCTCTGCGTCGAAATCAACCCTTTCACCCTCGGCCTCTGCCAGGCCACCCCCAACGACGTGCGCGCCCTCCTCCTCGAGGTCGGCTACGTCCCCGCCAGCTCCTTCCCCGAGGCCCGCGAACCCCAATTCGCCGCCTGCGGCAACGAGTTCTTCGTGCCGGCCTGACCCCCACCCCCATGCTCCGCTTCCTGCCCAAATACCTCCTCGCCCTCGTTGGCTGCGGCTTCCTTTTCAGCGTTGGCTGGCTCCGCGCCCGCCACCGCTATCTCATCTACCAGATCGCCGTCCATTTCGGTTACCCCGCCTCCCGGGGAACCCGCGAACTGCCCCCCACCGCCATCTCCCGCGTGCTGCCCGGAGCCTTCGCCCCCAGCCTCCTCGAACTCGATCCCGCCGAGGGCAACGTCACCACGCTGGAACTCGCCGTGCTCGCCGAAAGCGTGCGCCGGACCCGGCCCGCCGCCCTCTTTGAGATCGGCACCTTCGACGGCCGCACCACCCTTAACCTCGCCGCGAATGCCCCGGCCACCGCGCACATCCACACCCTCGACCTTCCCGCCAGCCAGCTGACCTCCACCCGCTTCGACCTCGACCGCGGGGAAAATCAGTTCGTCGAAAAGGAAAGCTCCGGCCGGCGCTTTGCCGGCACCCCCTGGGCCGCAAACATCACCCAACACCTCGGCGACTCCGCCACCTTCGACTTCACCCCCTTCGCGCAGGGCATCGACTGGTTCTTCATCGACGGCTCCCACGCCTACGAATACGTCCTCAGCGACACCGCCCGGGCTCTCGGCACCCTCCGCGCATCCGGCGGCGTCATCTTCTGGCACGACTACCAGCCCGACTGGCCCGGCGTCATCCGCGCCCTCAATGAACTGCGCCGCACCGAGCCCCGGCTCGCCGGCCTCGTCCACCTCGAAGGCACCAGCCTCGCCTACTGCGAGATCAGCCCGCTCCGGCCCTAGGCGACCGCCGCCAGACGCTCCCGCACGACCTCGGCCGCTTGTTCGGGCCGCACCCGGGCAAACGCCGCCTCCTGCCTCCCGGGCTCGACATACTCGAGATCCGCCGGCGCCAGATCCCATTCGGTCGCCGCATACCGCCCGGCCTCCGCCGCGCCAAACGAAAGGTTTCGAAAAAACACCACCGGCGTGCCCGCGGCGTTGGCTAGATGCCGGGGCCCCGAGTCCGTGCTCAACACCACCGCCGCCCGCCGCAACAGGCACACCAGCGCCCGCACCCCGATGCGCCCGGCCGCCACCCCCGCGCGCAGCCCCGCCCGCCGCTTCTCGGCCCGGAGCACCTCCTCATCGCCCGCCGCTCCCAGCAGGATCGTCGGTCTCCCCGGCTCCTCCCGCTCGACCAGGGCCAGCGCATCGGCCAGAAACCGGGCGGGCCAGACGCCGGACGTCTGCCGCGTCGTCAAAAAAGCCGCGCACCATCCGCCCGCCTCCGGCAAGCCGTGCCCGCGGGCAAACTCCTCCGCCTCCGCCTCATCCCGCGCGTCGGTCACCACCTCCGGCCGCAGACCCGACTCGATCCACGCGCCGCCGCCAAGCTCCGCCACCGCCCGCGCAAAGATCGCGGGATACGACTCGCGCCGCGGCGCCGCAAACGCCCACGTCACCAGACCCGACAGCCCCCGGTGCGCGTAGGTCATCCGGTTCGGAATCCCCAGCCGCACCGCCGTCACCAACGCGCGCCCGTAGCTCGACGAGTCATAACACAGGGCCACGTCCCAACCGCCGGCCCGCCGCGCCAAATCCCCCGCCGGAATCGTCTCCCGGATCACCGGATGCCGCGCCACCAAATCCGCCGCGCCCCCCTCCAGCGCCCAGTCCCACGTGCAGCCGGGCAGCGCCTCCGCCAGTGCCCGCAAACTCGCCGTCCGGTAAAGCACATCCCCGAGATGATCCGCCCCGAGCAGCAGCCCGCGGCGCCACGTCGCCGCCCCGCTCGGCGCGCCCGTCCACGCCCGTGCCCCCAGGCGCAAGGCCGGCGCCACGCACTCGCTGGCGACCGCGGCCACGGCGTTGCGCCGCTTTTGAAATGGTCCGGAAAGCACTTTTGTGGATAAATCACGCCCCCCGTCCTCCGGCAACGACAATCACCCCTCGATGAATTTCAACTTCACCCGGTTCCTGACGATTGTCGTCATCACCCTCGGGGTTGTCCTCGCCATCATCGTCGGCTCGATCATCGGCGACGGCTCGACCGGAATCATCACGCTCGGCACGGCCATCGTTTTCACCACGATCTGGATCGTCTTCGCCCGCGACGCGTGGTGGCTGGCCTTCATCGCCCTCGGCAACCTCGCCGGCGCCCTCCAGGTCGGCTTCCGCATCACCCCGCTGGAAATCGGCACCCTCGCCGCCCTCGCACCCCTCATCCCCTATTACATTCTCCAGCGCGAAACCCTTCCGAATGTCCCCCGCGGCATCCCAAAGATCTACGTCATCGCCGCCATCTACTTCGGATTCAATCTGGCGATGTCCCTCGTCTACAACCGATTCGACCGCATCGGCGACAACACCAACGTCGTCCGCGTCTACTCCGGCACCCTCAGCAGCTTCGCCATCGGCTACCTGTTCTACCACTTTGCCAGCCTCCGCCTGCTCCGCGCGGGCGCCATCGCCGCCTACTGCGTCATCTTCGGCAGCCTCCTGGCCTCCGTCGTCGCCGACCTGCTCGGCAAACCGCTCTTCATTCCGGGCATCAACTACATGCTCGATACCGGCTTCAATCCCGACGCCAGCGGCATGGAGTTCTTCTTCGCCCGCTGGTCCGCCGTCGCCACCCTGCCCTTCGCCCTCTTCTACTGCCTCTGCGGCCGCAACCTGTTCATCCGCGTGCTCAATGGCATCATCGCCGTCTCCATGGTCCTGCTCACGGCCCGCGCCGGCGGCCGCTCCGCGCTCCTCGCCGCCGTGCTCTGCGTGGTGCTCTGGCTCTGGCTCACCCACCAGCGCGGTCTCATCACCCTCGGCGGCAGCATCGCCCTGCTCTTCATCCTCGCCATCAACGTCAGCCCCGCCCTGCTCGACCCCCTCCCGGTCGGGTTCCAGCGCTCCATGTCCTTCCTCGTGTTCGATCACCGCTTTGCCGATTCCCTCGGCCTCACCAGCGGCGCCGGCAGCGACACCTGGCACGCCGCCCTCCGCGACATCGCCATCGAACGCTGGACCGGTTCGTGGCCCAACGTGATCTTCGGCTACGGCGCCCGCGGCTTCGAGGGCCTGCTTCAAATCACCAACCTCTACGACCGCGACGCCATGTATGTGAACGCCCTCCAGGCGGCCAACACCGGCGCCTACGAAAAATCCATCTACGCCCTTCTCGCCATGTCCGGCGTGGTCGGACTCGGCCTCATCGTGGTGCTCTATTTCTTCACCGCCCGCACCCTCCTTGCCTACCTCCGCCACCACGAAATCCAGGACGAACGCGGCCTCTTCATCTTCCTCGCCCTCGTGGCCATCCTCCCCTTCCCCATCCTCGGCTGGATTCAGGGCGGTCTCCCGCAGATGGAGCTGTTCTACATCGCCGTCGCCCTCGCCATCGTCACCCGCCCCGACTCCGCCGCCCCCTCCCGCCCGAAGTCCGACGACGCTGACCATTATGGCGACTGACCCGACCGCCGCTGCGCCCCGCATCCGCGTCGGCCCCGCGCGCCGGGTGGCCTTTCATCTCCTCGGCGCCCTCTTTGCCCTTCTGCGCCCCCTTCTCCGCCGGCGCGTCCGCCCCGACCGCGCCCGCTCCGTCCTCGTGGTCGAACCCTACGGCATGGGCGACATCATCGCGCTCGAGCCCGCGCTCACGACGCTGCTCCACGCCGGCTGGGACTGCTCCGTCCTCACCCGCGCCGCCTGGCTCCCCCTCCTGCCCCCCGGCGTGCGGCCGATCTCCCCGGTGCTTAAGCCCTGGAACCAAACCAGCCTCGCCCAGCTCCTCGCGCTCGCCTGGCGGCTTCGGCGCAACCTTCGCGACGACGTTCCCGCCGTGGGCATCGATCCCCGCGGCGACATCCGCACTCTCCTCGTCCTCGCCATCGTCGGCTGCCCCCGTTGCGTGACGTTCGACCACTACGTCGGATTTGACTGCCCCCTGCGCCTCCCCTGGCTCGAAACCCGGCCCGATGCGTTCGACCGCCTGCCCAAGTGGCGGCTCAATCTCTCGCTCACCGAGCCCCTGCTCGGCGCACCCGCAGTGGCCCGGCCCCCGGTTTTTCCCGCGCCCGCCCCGGCTTCGGCCCCCGCCCACCCTCTCCGCGTCGGCATCGTGCCGCTCGCCCCCTGGGAGGGAAAACTCTGGCCCCCGGAGAATTGGGCGGAGCTCCTCCGCGGCCTGCGTGCCGCCGGCCGGGAACCCCTCCTCCTCTGCGGCCCGGGGGAAACCGCCCGCGCCCGCCAGGCGGTGAACGATCCCCACGCGCCCTGCCTCGAAAACCCCGACGTCCCCGCCTACGCCGCCGCCCTCCGCGCCTGCCCCGTCGTCGTCACGCTCGACACCGGCCCCATGCACCTCGCCGGCGCCGTCGGCTGCGCGGTGGTCGCCCTCTTCGGCACCGGACAACTTCCGCTCTGGGCTCCCGCGGCCGACCCCCACCGCACGCTCACCGCTCCCGCCCTCTCCGCGAACCCGCCGCCCCACCCCATCGCCGCCAACGCCGCCCTCGGCCGCGCGGCCATGGCGGAAATCCCTCCCTCCGCGGTCCTCGCGGCCGTCCAATCGCTGCCGCTCCCCGCGCCATGAAGGCCTCCGCCTACCGCATCCTCTCCACCGAACTCCAGGCCACCAGCTACGCGGCCCTCCTCCGAGATCTCGTCGCCCGCTCCCGCCAGCCGGGAACCTTCGTCGTCGATTTCTCCAACACCCACATCGTCACCCTGCGACGGCACGATCCCGCCTTTGCCCGCCTCACCGCCGGCACCGACTGGTTCATCCCCGACGGCATGCCCCTCATCTGGCTCATGAATGCCCGCGGCGCCCGCCTCCAGGACCGCGTCTACGGCCCCGCCTTCCTCACCCATGCCCTCTCCCGCGGCGCCGCCCCGGTTTCCCATTACTTCCTCGGCGGCTCGCCCGAATGCGTGGAACGTCTCGTCGCCCAGGCCCGCCGGCTGAACCCGGAAATCCACATCGCCGGCCACCATCACGGATACTTCCAGCCCGCGGACGAGCCCGAAATCCTCGCCCGCATCACCGCCGCCAACCCCGACTTCATCTGGATCGGTCTCGGCACCCCCAAACAGCAGGATTGGATCGAACGCCACCGCCACCGGTTGAACCGCGGCATCCTCCTCGCCGTCGGCTTCGCGTTTGACGTCAACGCCGGCACCAAACCCGACGCCCCCCTCTGGATGCAGCGCGCCGGCCTCACCTGGCTCTTCCGGCTCCTCTCCGAGCCAGCCCGCCTCGGCCCGCGCTATTTCAAATACAATCTGCTCTTCCTCTGGTATCTCCTTCGCGACGCGCTCCGCCAAAAGCCGGCCTTGCGAAAATCCTGATCCGCCGCATCTTTCCCCCTCCCGTTCCGGCCGTGACCACCCAACCGCCCCCGCCCTCACGCCTCAGCCTTGGCCTCGCCATCGCCGCCCTCGCGGGCGTCCTCACGGTCCTGATCGCCGGCCTCCCCTACGCGACCGGCTACGGTGAAGCCCGCACCACCATTCTCGCCTACACGACCAATCTCTGGAAACTCGACGAGTGGCAGCATTGCTGGATGGTCCTCCCCATCTGCGCCTACCTCGTCTGGAGCAAACGCGACGAACTCGCGCAACTGCCCGTGCGCGGCGCCCTCAGCGGCGCCCTGCCCCTCGCCCTCGGCCTCGGCCTCTACTGGGTCGGCTATCGCGTCGACAACTACTTCATCGGCCTCGGCGGTCTCATGCTCGTGCTCGCCGGCGGGATCCTTTGGTTCTTCGGATGGCGCTGGATGCGCAGCCTCGCGTTCCCCTGGGCGTTCCTCTTTTTCGCCATGCCCCTCCTCTTCCTGGAAAGCATGCTCGCCTTCCGCCTCCGCCTGCTCATGTCGGACGTCAGCGTCGTGCTTCTCAACCTCGTCGGCGTTCCCACCGTCCAGGAGGGCACCGCCATCCTCTCCGCCGCCAATCCGCTCATCCACGTCGCCAAGGGCACGCAGTTCTCCGTCGACGTCGCCGACCCCTGCAGCGGCATCCGCTCGCTCTTCGCCCTCACGATGGTCACCGCGCTCTACGCCTACTTCGTGATCCGTCCGCTGTGGAAGCAATGGCTGCTCTTTGCCTGCTCCATCGCCCTGGCCATCGCCGGCAACGTCGCCCGCATCCTCATGCTCACCTTCGGCACCCTCGCGTTCGGCGCCCCGTTTGCCATCGGCTCCCTCGAGCATCCGTCGGTCTTTCACATGATCGCCGGATACCTCGTGTTCATCGTCGCCCTTGGCGGTTTGCTCATCGCCGGCAACCTCCTCATGCTCGACTGGCTTGAGGTGCGCCACACCCTCCGCCGCGCCCTCACCCAACTTCCCGGCGTCTTCGCCCGAAAACCCTCCTCCCCGCCCGCCGGCCCCATCCGCCCGGATGCGCCCGCCCGCGAGAATGCCCCCGCCCGCCTGGAGGACGCCTATTAATCCCGCATGAACGCCACGGCTCCCGCCACGGACGCCCCGCCGTCCCCCGTCCCGCTTTTCCGCGTGGTCTGGAAGATTGTCGTCCTCGCCCTCGCCGTCGGCGTGACCTACGTCGCCTGCCTGAACGCCCCCCGGGCCGACCTCTCCCCCCAGGCCGGCGTGCGCATGAATCTGCCTGAACGCGTCGCCAACTTCACCGGGCAATCCCAGGAAGTCACCAAAAGCGAACGCGTCCTGCTGCCGCCCGACACCCAGTTCGAGAAAAAGGTCTACACCGGCCCCAACAACGAAACCATCAACGCCCAAATCGTGCTCGCCGGAGCCGAGCGCCGCAGCATCCACCGCCCGGAGGTCTGCCTCCCCGGCCAGGGCTGGACCATCAAATCCTCCAGCACCGTCTCCGTGCCCCTCGCCACCGGCCGCGAGCTAGAAGTCACCCTCCTGCGCATCGTCCGCCCCGTCGAACTCCCGAACGGCCGCACCCGCGAGCTCGAGACCCTCTTTTGCTACTGGTTTGTCGGGCACGGCATCACCACGCCGAGCCACCTCGTGCGCGTGCTCCGCTCCCACCTCGACGTGCTGCTCCACAACATGAACCACCGCTGGGCCTACGTCATCGTGGCCGCTCCGGTCCTCGAAGGCTTCCGCCCCGGTGGCAAGGACAACGCCCAGACCCTCGCCATGATCAAGGACTTCATCGCGAACCTCGCGCCCGAGATCATGCTTTCGGATGCACCGAACGCCGCCGCCCCGGCGAAGAAGTAGTCAATCCGGATCCAGCTCCCGCGGCCGGCGGGATTTGAACGTCAGCTCGGCCACGCCCGATTTATCGAGCTCCCCGAGGTCGGCCGCCACCATCGCGTCGAACTGCGCCTTCGCGGCCGCCGCCAGCGGCGCCACCACCCCACAATCGCGCGCCAGCGCCAGCGCGATGCCGGAATCCTTGGCCGCGTGCGCCGCCGAGAAAAAGCAGGCGTGGTCGCGGTTCTGCATGTCCTCGCCGTCCGTCTCCAGCACCCGGGAATGCGCCCCGGTCTGGGAAAACACCTCGCGCAGCATCGCCAGGTCGAGCCCCAGCGCCTCCCCGAGCGCCAGTCCCTCGGCCAGGCCGGCCGTGTTGATGTTCATCACCATGTTCACCAGCGCCTTCACCCGCGCCGCCTGCCCGGCCGAACCCACGAAACGAACGGACGCGCTCAGCTTCTCCAGCAACGGCCGCTGCGCCGCAAAGGTCGCCTCGTCGCCCGCGACCATGAGGTAAAGCGTGCCGTTCCGCGCCTGCGTAATGCTCGAAGCCATGCCCGCCTCCAGCGTCTGCGCCCCCGCGGCGGCGGCAAGATCGCCCACCTCGACGTGCACGTCGGGCGTGAGCGTGGCGAAATTGATGAAGGTTCGCCCGGCCGCGCCCACCAGCAGCGAATCGCCCTCCGGGGCAAAAATCGCCGCCATCGCGGCGTCATCCGGCACGACCGTAAAAATCACGTCGCTCGCGGCGGTGACGTCCGCCAGCAGCGTCGCGTGTTGGCACCCAAGCTCGGCGGCAAGCGCCCGGGCGTTCTCCGTATGCACGTCGTAGACCGCGGCCACGGTTTCGCCCACGTCCCGAAGCCGGCGGGCCATGTTTGCGCCCATGCGCCCCACCCCCACGATGCCAATGCGAACGCTCATGTTCAGGGATTCGGAAAAAACGGATTGTGCCGCCGCTGTTCACCCACGGTCGTCAGCGGGCCGTGCCCCGGCGCGAGCACGGTCTCGTCCGGCAGCGAAAAGATCGCCTCGCGATTCGTGCGCAGTGCGTCCGCGTAGGACACCTTCCCCCCGCCCATCGAGCCGGCAAAAATCGCGTCGCCGCAAACGGCCAGCGGTCGCGCGAGTCCGCGCACCACGTAGGTCACTCCCGCCGGCGCATGCCCATGGGTGGCGCGCGTCTCGACCGCGAGCGAACCGATGGTAAACGTGGCCCCCGCCGCGAAGGCCTCCGCCCCATCCACGCCCTCCCCGCGCGGCGCAAAGCAGGCCGCGCTGGTGCGCTCGGCCAGGCGGTCCAGGTCGTAAATGTGGTCGCCGTGTCCGTGCGTGAGGAAAATCTGCGTGATCCGCCAACCCCGCCGCGCCGCCTCCGCCAGCAACGCGTCGCCGTCGGAGCCGGTGTCAAAAATCGCGGCCTCACCCGTCGCCGCATCGCCGACCAGAAAAGCGTTCACGGTCATGTCGCCAAACGGCGTGGTCGCTATAAACAACCCCTCAAGCGAAATCGGCTCGGGCCGGTAGGTCCCCTCCCCAAGCGCAACGAGCGGCCCGGCGGCGAGGTCCAGCGCCGCCGCAAGCGCGCGCACCGCGTCCGCGTCGAACTCGCCCGCCAGCACGGCCTCGATCCGGTCGACGGGAAGTCCGGTCGCGGCGGCGAGTTCGGCCACGCCGAGATTCCGACCGCGCTGCGCCTTGCCGAGCACGTCGGCGAAACTGTCTTCAAGCGGGAGTGGGTTCATGGATGGAAAAGTGGATGCCTTACGGACCGCGCACGCCGATCTGGTAGCGCAGGATGAAATACAGCGTGAGAAAACCGCCAAAGGTCGCGGCGAGCAGCACCGCCGCGTTGAAGGCGAGCATCGGGAAGCGCACGCCGAAGTATTCCTTGGTCGGGCCAAAGAACACGTTGAGGTGCCGCTTCCGGCCCTGGTCGAGGCGGTAGTCAAGCTGCTCCATCTCGGCCTTCGAAACGAGGTCCGTGACCTTCTGGTTGACGTAAAGCTGTTCGGCGCTGATCGGGCCCGGGCGCGCCCCGATCTCCTTCGGATTGTAGGGCGCGCCGGCAATGACGCGGTCGATCTTCTTCAGCGCGCGGTCAATCTCACCCGCGCCACTCCCCTGCAAACCCGAAACCAGCGCAAGCAGGTCCTTCAGGTCGTCCAGCCGCTCCTCCGCCGCCTCGCTCGCGTTCTTCAGTGCAGCCAGCCGCGTGATCTGCCGCTGGATCTCATCCTGCCGCCGCGTGAGTGGATTCAGCTTGGCCTGCGCGTAAATAATCCCCTCGTAGGACCAGCGCATCGGAATGAACTCGCAGATCAGCGGCACCTTCAGGTCGCTGCGCGGGCGCTGGGCGGACTCCGGATGCGCCGCGAACCATTGCTCGACGGTGTAGGCAAAATCGAGGTTGCGGTTCATTTCCTCATACTTGATGAGGGCACCGCTGAGGATGATCTGCGGAATGAGCACTGCCGGAATCACCAGCACGGCCGTCTTGCCTTCGTTCACCAGCGAAGAAACCAGCAGGCCAATCCCCACGCCGCTCATCACCGTCAGGAAAAGGGCGACAAACGTCATCCAAAACACGCCCCGCACGGACAACAGAAGGTTCCCCACCCAGGCGTAAAGCGCGCACTGGATGAGCGCGAAGAACGCCAGCGTGAGGACTTTGGCGGTGATGTAGTAGCCGAGCCGGACGTTCAGGTTCCGCTCGCGCAGCAGGATCGGGCGATCGCGCGTGATGTCATCGAAGCTGTTTGTGAGTCCGAGGAACATCGCCACCACCAGCGACATGAACAGGTAGGTCGGAATGTGGAACGCCGACGCGAAGTCATACGTGCTGTCCTCCGCGTAACGCAGGACGAATCCGATGAGCAGCGCGAGCGTGGGCGCAACGAGCATGGTGATGAGCAGATTCGCGTGGTTGCGCACCTTGCTGATGAACGCCCGCTGGAGCAGCGTCGTGAACTGGCTCCACTCCTCACGCCAGCGGATCGGTTCGCGGCGGCGCGTCATCGGCGGCGTGGCCGCCGGCGGGGCTGCGGGCGCGGCGGCATCCTTCGGGGTGACCGGGGCTCCGCGCACGTCCTTCGCGAGCCGGTAGGCCTCGTATTTGTCGCGCCAGTATTCCGGCGAGTAGCGGCGGGCCGGCACGAGCTGGCCGCGGTTATTCTCCTCGAAAATGATGTCGCCGGAGAGGTCGCGCAGCGGCGTTTCCATCACGTCGAAAATGAACTCCGGCCGCGCGGTGTCCCCGACCTCCGTGGCCCCCAGCGAGGTGCCGTAATGCTCGAGGTGCTCGGCGTCCGCAAAATACTGGAGCATCTCGTGCGGCGTGCCGAAGAAGACGACCTTGCCGCCCTTGTCGAGCAGCAGCGCCTTGTGGAACATGTGGAAAATGCGCGAGGTCGGCTGGTGGATCGTCACCATCACGATCTTGTTGTGCGCAATCGCCCGGATGATCTCGATGACGTGCTCGGAGTCCTTCGACGAAAGCCCCGAGGTCGGCTCGTCAAACAGGAAGATGTCGGCCGAGCTGATCATATCGAGCCCGATGTTCAACCGCTTGCGCTCACCGCCGGAGAGGGTCTTCTTCTGCGCGCTGCCCACCACGCTGGCCCGGCGCTCGTTCAGTCCGAGTTCGGCCAGCTTGCCGTCGATACGCCGCAAACGCTCGCGGCGGGAGAGGTGCGGGGCCCGGATCGCGGCGGCAAAATCGAGGTTTTCCTCGATGGTGAGATGCTCGTCGAAGGCGTCGTATTGCGGCACGTAGGTGACGTAGCGGCGGAGGGATTCGAAATTCGCGTAGAGCGACCGGCCGTTGAGAAGGACCTCGCCGTGCACGGGCGGGAACTGACCCGAGAGCATCCGCATGAGCGTGCTCTTGCCGCAGCCGCTCGCGCCCATCACGCAGACCATCTCGCCCCGCTGCACGCTGAAGGACATGCCGTCCAGCGCGACGTCCCCGTTGCGGAAACGGCAGACGACATCCCGCACCTCCATCGTGCGAATGATGTTCCGCTCCTCCTCGATGAGGCGCTCGGAGAAATTGCACCGCAGCACCTGGCCCGCATCGACGCGGATCGTGTCCCCGTCGGCCAGCACGGCGTAATTGCGCACGGGATTGCCCCGCACCAGGATCGGCCGGTCGGCCTGCAGCACCTCGACGCGCCCGACCTTGCGGTCGTAGTCGCAGTAGATCTTCAGCAACACGTCGCCGCCGCTGCCCGGCGAAAGCAGAATGTCACCCTCGTTGAGCAGACCGGGATTGTTGGAGACGAGGTATTCCGACTTCGACGCCTTGAGCTGGAAACGCCCGCCGTAGGACCGCGCCCGCCGGCGCAGACTGTCGATCTCCAGTTCGCTGTCGTCGTGGAAGATGATCTTGTCCTCCAGCGTGGCTTCCACCGCGGCGCCGGACTTGAGGCGCACGCCGTTCAGCACGGCATCCACGTCGCGCAACGCCCGCACGCGCACCTTGAGTCCGAACGTGATCTCCAGGCAGCTATCGCGGCTCTTGTTTTTTTCGAGCCGCACCTCGTCGTCGTCGCTCACCGCCACGTAGAGCTGGGGCAGCGAGACGTTTTTCTTCGCGTTGAAGTAAAACACGAGGTCCTGGTGCGTGAGCACCTGCTCGTCGACGATGATGCGCTGGCCCGGATAAAGGCGGCAGAAATCATTCGGCTTCAGCGCCCGCCCCTGCACGATCAGGCTGCGACCGCTCATGTTTTTGAGAATGATGAGGTCGTGGTAACGGTAGGCGAGTAGGCGCTGATCCGCCTCAAATTCCTTGAGCGGCACGTCCGCCCGGTCCGGCGCGCCAAAGCTCACCGCCTCCAGCGGAGAGGCCCCCTGCTGGTAGATCTGCGTGTCGCCCTGCTCGTTGGCGTTGAGTTGATAGACAATGTCGATCGCCTGCGCGGCCATGCCGAGCTGCGACATGAACGAATAATAGGCAATCACCTGCTCCTGCTTGAGGCCGGCTTTGGAAATCAGGTCATAGAGCTGCACGCCGAGCAGAATTTTCCGGTCGTCGCTGAGCTGACTGGAGAGCTTCAGCGCGATGTCGTTGAGGTCTTGGTGCTCGTGCAGGGCGTCGCGGAAAAGCTTCCGCAGCTCGGAGTAAATCGCGTCGGGATAATCGTAACGCAGGAAACCGAGGCTGGAGTCGATTTCCTCCTCAAGCACCTCGTTTTCGGACCGCGCAAAGGCCGCCAGCACCTTGATGAGGGTCGGCAGCAGGTTCGGGCTTTCGGCCACGGTGCGCGGCTTGCGCGTGAGGCGCCGGAACAACTGCCGCAGGGCCGCGCGGGATCGGGTTAGCCAGCGCAGGGCCCCTTCCAGACGGGCGGAGGATGATTTCGGGGGTTCCTTGGCGGCGAGTTCCACCCCCGCACGCTATCATGACCCCGAAACGGGCCGCAAAGGGAGTTTACAAGTGTGGGATTGCACCGGAGGGGGTTCGGCGGGATAATGCCGGACTTTTTATGGTTACCAGTTTGTCCACTCTCCCGACCGGCGCCGACGCGGCCCTGCCCGTGGAGAACCTGCGCGTCCGCGGACTGACGCGCCTCATCACCCCGTCCCAAATCAAGGAGCAGCTCCCCGCCTCCGCCGCCTCGGTCGAAACCGTTCGCGCCGGCCGCGATGCCGCCCGCCGCATCCTCGAGCGCGAGGATTCCCGCCTGCTCGTCGTCGTCGGCCCCTGCTCGATTCACGATCCCAAGGCCGCGCTCGAATACGCCGGCCGCCTCGCCGCCCTCCGCGCCGAACTCGCCGACCGCTGCGAAATCGTCATGCGCGTCTACTTCGAGAAACCCCGCACCACCGTCGGCTGGAAGGGGCTCATCAACGACCCGCACATCGACGACTCCTGCGACCTCGCCCACGGCCTCGCCCTCGCGCGCAAACTCCTGCTCGACATCACCGCCCTCGGCCTCCCGGCGGCCACCGAATTCCTCGACCCGATCATCCCCCAATACATCGCCGACCTCATTTCCTGGGCGGCCATCGGGGCCCGCACGACTGAGTCGCAGACCCACCGCGAACTCGCCAGCGGCCTTTCCATGCCGGTCGGCTTCAAGAACGGCACCGACGGCAGCGTGCAGACCGCCATCGACGCCATGCGCTCGTCCCGCGCTGCGCACAGCTTCCTCGGCATCGACCAGGACGGCGCAACCAGCATCGTCAAAACCACCGGCAATCCCCATTGCCACGTTGTCCTCCGCGGCGGCCGCGACGGCACCAATTACGACGCGGCCTCCGTGACCGCCGCCGTCGAGAAACTCCGCAAGGCCGGCATGCCCGATGCGATCATGATCGATTGCAGCCACGCCAATTCGGGCAAGGACCCGCTGCGCCAGCGCCTCGTCTGGGAAAGCATCCGCGAGCAACGCGCGACCGGCTCGTCTCCCATCATCGGCGCCATGATCGAGAGCAACCTGTCCTTCGGCGCCCAGCCGCTCACCGACAACCCCGCGGATCTCCGTTACGGCGTGTCCATCACCGACGCCTGCCTCGACTGGGAATCCACCGCCGCCCTGCTGCGCGGCTAGCGGACGCCCCTCCGGCCATGCCGCGCCTTTCCGAGCTCGCGTTTGCCGCGATTGACTTCGAAAGCGCGGGGGTTGCCAGCGGCCAAACCGACGTGCCCGTGCAGGTCGGCCTCGCCACGCTCGAAGGCGGGCAAATCGGCAACCTCTTCGGCAGTTACATCCACTCGCCGCGCCCGATCGCCTGGTCGGCCCGGCAGGTCCACGGCATCACCGACGCCGAGATCGCCGACGCCCC
>JAIYAZ010000022.1 GCA_027488755.1 Verrucomicrobiaceae bacterium
ACCGGCGGCAACCTGACTCTGAACAGCACGTCGAACTACGGGCTCTCGATCGGCCAGGGCGCCTCCACGGCCGGCGGGGTGGGGACCAATACCTTCAACCTCAACGGGGGCACCATCGCTGCTCAACGCATTGGCGTGATGAACGCGGACGGAAACAACAGCGGAGCGACCAACCGCTACGCGATGACCGGCACGCTGAACTTCAACAACGGCACCATCCGGAACCTGAGCACGGGCACCGCGTTGCTGATCCAGAACGGCATCGCGAACACGGGCTCGACGGCGAACACGGCGCAATGGGACACCAGCAAGCCGCTCAATGTGGTGCTGGCCAACACCGGCACCCACGAATTCCAGGCCAACACGCAGAGCATCACGGTCGCGCCGTCGGCGCAGCTCACCGGCACGGGCGGTCTCACCAAGACGGGCAATGGCACTCTGGTCCTCACCGGCGGCGGCCCCGTCGCGGTAAACTCGTGGAGCGGCAACACCACGGTCAACGCGGGCACCGTGGCCGCCGACTACAACCAGATCGCGGGCCAGGCGGCCACCGGAGGCACGGACTCCCTCAGCGGGGCCTACAGCGCCGCGTCCCGCCTGATTCTCGACGGCGGCAACTTCACCCTCACGGGCCGCGGCAGCGCGGCGGGCAGTTCGGCCAACGCCACGGCGCATACTGCGACGTCCACCACGGTCACGCTGGCCTCGACGAGTGGATTGGTCGTTGGCCAAGCGGTGAGTGGCACCAACGTCCCCGCCGGCACCTACATCCGCCGCATCATTAGCGGCACGCAGATTGAGCTCAGCCACTACTCCACGGGCAACAACAGCCTCAGCGGCAACACGCTCACCTTCGGCGCGGCCAGCTTCAATAACACGCAGGCGATCAACGACGTTACGCTCGACGCGACGACGTCGACCGTGACGGTGAATCCGGGCTCGGGCACGTCCACAACGCTGCTGAGCTTTGGCAACGTGACCGGCAGCGGCGGTCTCACCAAGGCCGGAACGGGCCGCCTCGAACTCACCGGCACCCTCGACTACACTGGGGCGACGGCGGTGAGCGCGGGCACGCTGGAGTTTGCGAACGCCACGGGCACCAATACGCTCACGGGCAACGTGACCGGGCCCGGGGCGATCATCAAATCGGGAGCGGGCACACTCATCCTGGCGAGCGCGGCGACTGCCGGCAGCAATTTCTCCGGATCGCTCGCGGTCAACGGCGGCACGCTCCAGATCGGCAACACCGGAGTCAACAATAGTCAGACCCAGCGACTCACCTCGGTGAGTTCGGTTGCCATCGCCAGCGGCGCGACGCTCACCCTGGCCAGTTCCGGTTCCCTCCCGAACGGCAGCCCGATCACGCTCAACGGAACGCTCAATACCAACACCACGGGAACCACCACCGGATTCAGCAACGGTCTGGGTGTGATCGCGATGAACGGCGGCAACATCACCACCGCTAACGGAGCCAGCGCGAGCTTTCAGTCCTACATCCTTAACGGCAACGTGACCGTCAACGGGGCATCGGCCTCGACGATCAACGCCGGGGGCACGACGAATAACGGCCTCCACCTCGCCAGCGCTGCCGCCGGCGTGACGCGCAGCTTCAACGTGACCGACGCGGCGGGCTCGCTCACCGTCTCGGCCAACCTACTCAACAGCTCCAGCAACCTGACCTTCACGACCAGCCTGGCCAAGGCCGGCCCCGGCTCCATGGTCACCAGCGGGATCAACGCCTACACAGGCACCACGACGATTAATGGCGGTGTCTTCCAAGTCGATGGCACCCACCTCACCGGCGGGGCCTACACCGTGGATGGCATCCTGGCGGGCGGTGGCCGCATTGCGACCACCGGCGCGGCGGGAATCACCGTGAACAGCGGCGGGGCGATCAACCCCGGCGGCCTCACCACTGCGGGCAACCTGAAACTTGACGGCAGCTCGACCTCCGGCCCGCTCCTCACCCTCAACTCCGGCGCGACCCTCACCTTCAACCTCGGTGCCTCCAGCGACAAAATCAGCTTCTGGAATTTCACCAGCGGCGATCTCGTGCTCAATAACAACACCCTCAACGTGGTCGATCTCGGCGGGGCGTCCGTCGGCACCTACACCCTGTTCGACTTTTACGGGAATGCCGGCGTGACCCCGATCGCCTCGGGTCTTTCGAATGGCCTCGCCCTGGGGGCGTTGCCCGCCGGGTGGGAGGCCGAGATTGTTTATGGCGCAAACTCCATCGACCTCCAGGTGAACGCCGTGCCCGAGCCCTCCACGTGGCTCCTCCTCATGGCCGGCGGGGTGGTTGCCCTCCTCGTGGTGCGTCGGCGACCGGCGGCGCGCTAACCCGCCGGTTCGCCTCAAAATTCTCCCCAAAATCCATTGACAATTTCGGCCCAACCCCCCAGCTTAAAATTATTGCGCTTTGTTGTCAGCCTTAACCACCCCTTGTTATGAAACTTCGCCGCCTGAAATTCACCCCTTGTCTTCTTGGAGCCTCCTTGGTTCTTGCCGCCTCGACCGCCCCGCTGCAAGCGCAGACAACGTGGTCGGGAACGGGAACAAACTGGCTGGGCAACGCGACGTGGAGTGCCGGGGTGCCGAACTCCAGCACGGCGGCGATTCTGACGGGGACCGGGACGTTGAACGTGGACACGGCGGCCACGGCGGCATCGGTGGACCTTAACAACGCCTCGGGGACGCTCACGCTTAC
>JAIYAZ010000099.1 GCA_027488755.1 Verrucomicrobiaceae bacterium
GTCACCTTCGCCGGCACCGTCACCGGCGCCCAGACGCTCTCACTCCTCACCCCCGGCGCGACCTTCGTTCCGGGCTCGAGCCCGAGCGTGGCCGTGACCGAGAGCGGCTCCAGCTGGCGGATTCGCACCCCGAACCTGACCACCGGCCGCAACGTCATCCGCCTCCGCGCCAATAACCCCGACACCGGCGAAGCCGTCATCCTCCGCCTCACGGTGATCCGGCGGTAAGGCTCCGTCCCAAAACTGCCGCGCGGGTCCTCCCGCCGGCCACGATCCTTGGAGGGGCGACCTACGCCAGGCCGCCCCTCTTTCGTTTCGGTCCGCACCATTTCGGCCCGCGGGCCACTTTCCCTCCGGCCGGTCGTTCCGGCGGCGTTTCGGCCTCTTCCCGCCACGCCAAAACTGCCCCTCCCCGCCGCCGAGTTTCCCCTCCAAGCATCGCTCCAAATGCCGCCTTTACTCTGCCGGATCTCCTTCCGCCGACCGAGACCGAGTCCTCTTTCTGGAAAACGAATGCCGGTTACTAAAAAAGTGTTTCGTCGGTGAAAAAATAGTGACAGACGATAAAAACTGAGTTTTACTTTGCCACTGTCTCCTTTTGCTCAACGCCGAAACACCTCATGAGTTCCTCCTTCGGATCCCTTCTAACCCGCTTCCGCGTAGGTCTTTTCGGCCTGGCCACACTTGCCGGGCTTGGTGCCGCCACCGCCCAAGCGGCGTCCATCACCCCCACCATCACCCGGGTCGACGGCACCAGCTACAACACGACCTCCGACCTCACCTCCATCGTGAGCGGCAACCAGATGACCGGCATGACCGTGACCGCCACGTTCGCCGACGGCAGCAGCCAGACCGCCATCTGGGCCGCGACCGGCGCCTCCAGCGGCGCGGCCACCGGCACCGGCTGGTCCCTCGGGTTCAGCGGCATCAACACCGCGATGGCGGCAAGCTGGGTGCTCACCAATAACCGCAGCTCCGCCCTCACCAATCTCCAGCTCAACGGCGCCACCGGGAAGATCGCGTTCGACAGCATCCTCAACCTCACTTCACCCCAGGCAAAGTCGCCCGGTTCCCTCCTCGGCTGGCCGATCGGCGACGTGACCGGCCCGACAGGACTCACCCTCGCGGCGACCTACTCCAACCGTCTGCTCGTCAACAACACCTTCTACACCGATCTCTACACCCAGTTGGACCTTATCCTCGGCGGCGGACTTCCGTCGTCGCAGACCCTGACCTTCGCCGCGGACACCGACCGCGCCGCGAACCTCGCGGCACTCCCGACCTATCTAAACCTCACCCCGAACGGCCTCCAAAGCGGCACGATCTCCGGCGCGCTCTTCCAGGAGGTCAGCGACAACAACGCCGCCGGCTCCGGGGTGATTGACTCCTTTCTCCGCACGCAGAACCCCGGCAACGAGGGCGTGGAACGCGGTTACAATACGGACGCCCGCCCGGTGCAGTTCGACGAAAAGACCGACGCGACCCACACCCATACGATCCGCCTCGGCGACCTCAAGCGCGTGACCATCGGCGGCGTGGACTACTACCGGTTCATCCTCGACATCAACGAGCCGAACAACCGCGAGTCCCTGCTCAGCATCACCGAACTCCAGGTCTTCGCCTCGACCAATGGCGACCTTGGTGCCCCGACGAAGCGATACAACACGGTTCTCAAGAGCTTCGACACCCTCGCGACCAAGATTTACGACCTCAACGCGGCCGGCACCACCGCGATCCTGCTCGACGATACCAACAACGGCAGCGGCCGCTACGACATGTTCTTCAACGTGCCCGTGAGCGCCTTCGCGGGTCTTCCGGCCTCGACCTACGTTTATCTGTTCCATCGGATGGGTGACCGGATCAACGACGAGGATGACTACTACGACAACGGTGGCTTCGAGGAATGGGCCGTTCTGAAAAACGAAGCGGGCGGCGGCGTGACCCCGACGCCCACCCCGACGCCCACCCCGACGCCCACCCCGACGCCCACCCCGACTCCGACGCCCACTCCGACTCCGACGCCCACTCCGACCCCGACGCCCACTCCGACCCCGACTCCGGAACCCACGCCGGTTTCCACCCCGACGCCCACCCCGACGCCGGTCGCCACTCCGACCCCCACGCCCGCTCCGACCCCGGCCCTCACGCTCGTGAAGACCGGCACGTTCTACCCGGCCGTGGCTCCGACCGCGACCCCGAGCAACGTGTTCGGCATCGCCGCCCAGTTCAACGCCCTCATCCTCGGTGACCTCACCCACGAGAACGGGGACACCGACGGCCGCCTCGCCGTGGCCGGCAACCTCACCGTCCTCGGCGGTTATGGCGTCGGCACCCCCGTCAAGGGCCACCCGATCCCCGTCGCCTCCGGCGGCACCGTCGACCGCCTCATCGTGGACGGCGACTTCCAGGACGGCGACTGGGCCGTGAACGGCAACATCGTCCTCCGCGGCGTTCGCACCGGCCCGACCCGCTGGCTCACCAACGGCAACCTGCTCCGCACGGTGCCCCAGATCACCTTCAATGAGAACGGCAACGTGCCCGACGACGCCAGCGGCATCTCCTTCACCGGCCTGCGCGCCATGCTGCGCAACCGCTCCACGTCCCTCGGCACCTGCGCCGACCGCGGCGTGGTCACCAAGGATCTCTCGCTCCCCTACCAGGCCGACCTCGTGGGCAACGATCCCGAGCTTAACGTCTTTAACGTCTCCTCCACCGAGTGGAGCCGTTACTCCAGCTCCATCAACATCTCCGCCCCGGCCGGCTCCACCGTCCTCATCAACGTCCACGGCCCCTCGGTCACCATCGAGAACGTCGGCATCCACCTCACCGGCGTGGACCTTGAGAAGATCATCTACAACTACGTCGACGCCACCGAGCTGCGCACCACCAA
>JAIYAZ010000097.1 GCA_027488755.1 Verrucomicrobiaceae bacterium
CAGCCCCGCGAGCAGCCCGGCGCGGCCCGACATGGCCTAGGCCTTCTTTTCGAGGTGCCCGCCGAATTGGTAGCGCATGGCCGAGCAGACTTTTTCCGCGATCGTGTGCTCCTTGCGCGAGCGGAAGCGGGCGTAGAGAGCAGCGGTGAGCACCTCGCAATCCACGGCTTCGTCGATCGCCGCCATGATCGTCCAGCGACCCTCGCCCGAGTCGGAAACGCGGCCCGAGTAGCCGTCCAGTTTGGGATCGGTGGCGAACGCCGCCGCCGTGAGGTCGAGCAGCCAGGAGGAAATCACGCTGCCGCGCCGCCAGACCTCGGTGATATCGGCGAGGTTGAGATCGAAGACGAGGTCGGGATTCATCAACGGCGCCGTCTCCGCGTCCGCCTCGTGTTTTTGGTTCGCGACATTGGCATTGGCCAGAATGTCGAGCCCCTCGCCGTAGGCCGCCATGAGGCCGTATTCGATGCCGTTGTGGACCATCTTCACGAAGTGGCCCGCGCCCGACGGGCCGCAGTGCAGGTAGCCGTCCTCGGCCGTGCCGCCGAGCTTTTCGCGGCCGGGCGTGCGCTCGATATCGCCGCGGCCGGGGGCGAGGGATTTGAAGATGGGATCCATGCGTTCAACGGCCACCTTGTCGCCGCCGATCATCATGCAGTAGCCGCGATCGAGCCCGTGCGTGCCGCCGCTGGTGCCCACGTCGAGGTAGTGCAGGCCCTTCGGCTGGAGCGAAGCGGCGCGGCGGCGGTCATCGCGGAAGTAGGAATTGCCGCCGTCGATGATCGTGTCGTCCGCCTCGAGCAGGGCGGCGAGTTGTTCGACCACCTTGTCCGTGATCGCCGCCGGGACCATGACCCAGGCATTCCGCGGCTTCTCGAGCTTGGCCACAAACTCTTCAAGCGTCGCCGCGGGGATCGCCCCCTCGGCGGCGAGCTGTTTCACCGCGTCGGGATTCGCGTCGTAGACCACCGCGGTATGGCCGGCGCGCAGGAGGCGACGCACCATGTTTGCACCCATTCTGCCGAGACCGATCATTCCGAGTTGCATAGCGATTGAGGGGGTTGAGGTTCGCTGGCGAGCGTCGCTCTGCCCCCGGAAGCGAACAAGCAGAATCGGCGGCGGACCTTGTGAAGATCAGGTCACCCGCGCTAACCGGCCAGAGCCCGCTGGCGCCGGCGCTCCCAAACCAGCAGGCCGGCAAAGACGACGAGCGCGCCGACCGCCAGCGCGCGCCAGGGAATCGCCCACGGCGCCTTC
This sequence comes from Verrucomicrobiaceae bacterium, assembly GCA_027488755.1. Lineage (GTDB taxonomy): Bacteria > Verrucomicrobiota > Verrucomicrobiia > Chthoniobacterales > JAATET01 > JAATET01. Next base: position 1,258 of record JAIYAZ010000097.1, read on the forward strand.
GGCTTGCTCGCAATCGTGAACGGCGGCGAAAGCCGCGACGGCGAGCCCGCCTCATCAAAAGACACCACGTGAATCGTGATGCGCTCGCCCGGGTGCAGCCCGCCGATCGTGGCCCGCACCTGGTCGCGCACCACGCGCGGCTTCACCTGCGGAAGCATTTCGTAGCGAAACACGGCCCGCCCCGCGGGATCGAAGGCCATCCGCCGCAGCAACAGGCGGTAGCTCCTGGCGTCCGGGGCGACGTTTTTCCACGTCAGATCCAGCTCGCGATAATCCTGCCGCGTGACGCCGATCTCCTCAACCGGCGCGAAATCATTGACCTTCGGCTCGGGCGTCGCCGCCGGCAGCGGCGCCCCCTCCGCGCCCGCCGCCCCGCCCGGCAGACTGCGCGGATCGGGCTTCACCGTCGCCCGCAACGGCACCTCCAGCGCTTGCCCGTCCGTCTCGATCCGCAAAACCCCGTCGAGCTTGCCGGCCGCCGGCCGGGCAAACGACACCTCAAACTCCCGCGCCTCCCCCGGCGGCAGCGACTCATAACTCGGCTCCGGCGTGAACAGCACGCCCTCCGGCAGGGCCACCCGCAGGTTGGCGGGAGAACCCCCGACGTTGCGCACCGTCAACCGCACGCGGCCAAACTTGCCCGCCACCAACGTGCCAAAATCAATCCGCTCCGGCGCGACGATCAGCCGCGCCGGCGCCGCCGCCGCCTTGAGCGGAACGCGCAGACGGAACCCGCCGGCACCGGTGAGCACAAGCGCATCATCCACGCCGCCGAGAAATCCCCCGCGCGTCCGCAACGCCACGGTCTCCTCCGATTTCGCCGGCACCGTGACCGTCTCCGGTCCCAGCACCGCCGCCGGCAGCACCAACCCGACCGTGCGATCGACCTCCGAATGATTCCGCACCGTAAACTCCGCGTTGCGCTCCTCGCGCCGCCCGTCGCCCTCCAGTCGGATCTCCAGCGGCACGACCTCGATCGGCGCGTAACCCACGCCCTCCAGCCCGATCAACGCCCCCTCCGCATGCGAAAACCGCACGCTCCCCGAAAACCGCCGCGCCTCCGTCGGCACAAAGCGCACCGTAAACCGCCGGGCATCCCCGGGCCCGAGGTCATACGCCGCCGCGCCGCCCACCAGCTTCCACGGCCCCTCCACGCTCACCTCGCCCGCCAGCCGGCCGCCCCCCTCGTTCCCGACCACGAAACTCTCCTCCGCCGTCTCGCCCACCGCCGTCTCGGGGAACTCCAACCGCGCCGGCGCGGAAAACCGCGCGGGCCGCTCGGCGATCTCAATGATCACCTCCGCCGGCGTGGAAACCCCCACCCCCGGCGCGCGCACCGCGTAGCGAAACCGGTCGATCCCCGGCACCGTCCCCGCCTTCGGCGTGTAGGTCACCCGCGCCGTCGACTTCCCCGTGCGTTCCACCGCGGTAAGCGTGCCCTGCTGCGGCCCGCGCCGGATCACAAACTCCAGCGGCATCCCCGAGCGCGACACCCCGCGCAGCGTGATGTCGGCCGACTCGCCGAGAAAAACCCGCGTCGTCACCGCCTCCGGCTGCGGCGGCGGGACGCTCGGCAATTCAATGTCCGCCCGCGCCGCCAGCCCCATGCCCAGCAGAACAAACCCGACCCCGCACCGGCGGGTCAAACGGAAGGCGAAAGAAGGGTTCGGCGGGCGCAAGCGGGGAAAGTCGTTGAATTCTCCAAGGGCAGCAACTATGCGAATAGTCACCGTCCCACCGATCTGAGACAAGAGCGATGCACACTTTTTCCGGCCCCCTCACCGCCCGCCTTGCGCTCCTCGCGGTGCTGGCCCTCCCGCTCGGGGGATTGAAGGCCGCGCCGGACCCCACCGTCCGGCCCAAGGCCAAGCAAAAGCCCGCCAACGAGCTCATCCAAAAGCAGGCCAAACCGAAGGTCGTCCCGCGCGTGCTCGAAATCGCGAACCAGAGCAACACCCGCATCTACGTCTCCCTCGCCAAGCAGCGCGCCTATCTCCTCGTCGGCGACGAGGTCGCCATCGACACGCCCATCTCATCGGGCAAACGCGCGGGCATGACCCCGAAGGGCAGCTTCACCGTCCTCGAAAAGGACAAGGACCACCGCTCCAGCGTCTACGGCAACTTCGTCAACAGCCGCGGCCAGGTCGTCCGCGCCGGCGTCAGCACGAAGATCGACTCCGCCCCCAGCGGCACCCGCTACCTCGGCGCGCCCATGCTCTGGTTCATGCGCCTCACCTGGGACGGCGTCGGCATGCACGTCGGCATCCTGCCCGGCTACCCCGCCTCCCACGGCTGCATCCGCATGCCGGAGGACATCGCCCGCCTCTTCTACGAACGCGTGAAAATCGGCACCCCCGCCGTCATCGGCGACTAGGGCGCGGGCGTCGGCGACGCGGTCGGCGTCGGGCTCGGAGCCGTCTCGCCCGCCGGGTTGGCCGGCGTAAACTCCGCCTTCAATTTCTCCAGCGCCCGGTCGATGCGGACGGACCGCACCTTCTCGAACTCCCGGCGCAAATCCTCCTCGATCTTCCGCCGCTCCTGCCGGTAGCGCAGCGCAAAAACCTCGCGCTGATCCTTGTCGAGCGTGAGACCCGCGCGGGCAATCGCGTCGTCAATCGTGCGCCGGATCCGCTCCTGTTCCTGATCCGCCCGCTCGCGCAATTCGTCGCGCTCCTTCTCGCCCATCTTCTTCCAGCGCTCCCAGTTCTGCTTGAAGCGCTCCCGATCCTCGGGCGAAAGCTTGTCCAGCTTGCGCTTGAAGCGTTCCTCCGGCGACTCGCCGCGCCCGGCCTCCCCGTCACCCCGCTTGCCGGGTGGCCCCTTGCGCGGCTCCGGCCCCGCCGGCGATTTCCCTTCCTCCGGGGAGTTTTCCCCGGCCGGCGGCGGCGGCGGGGCGGGCTGGGCCAGCGCGGGAAGCGCCAGCGAAAACATGCTTACCGCGAGGAGGAGGAATCGAGCCATAGGGTGGAATCGTTGCTCGCGATCAGGAGGTCCAGATCCGCGATGGTTTCAAACTCCTGCTCGGCCGTGACCGCCGAATCCGCCCCGCTCTCGTCGGACCGGGGCACCAGGGCCCCCGCCGCCAGCGCCGCCAGCCCGGCGCACGCCGCGGTCGGCAGCAACCAGCGCCGCCACGCGAACCACGCCGGCTCCGCCGGGGCCTCCAACGCCGCGCGCCGGACCCGCCGCGCAAAAAACGGCGAGACCTCCACCGGACGCGCCTCCCCCAGCAAACGCCACAGGCGTTCGTCATCGCGGAGGTCATCGGGTTCGGTCGGCTTCATCGTCTCAGGAGTTCAGCAAGAGAAACCCGGCCCGGGTCCGAAAGTTTCGCGTTTTTCGCGGATCGCCCAAAAAAAACCGGGCGGCCCTCCCGCGTGGGAAAGGCCGCCCGGCAAAATTCGAAGGGACGCGGAACCCTACAGATCCTGCGGCTCGAGGAAGCCCTCGAGCTGGCGGATGCGGGTCGGGTGGCGCATCTTGCGGAGCGCCTTCGCTTCGATCTGGCGAATGCGCTCGCGGGTGACCTTGAACTGGCGGCCGACCTCCTCAAGCGTGCGGCTGTAGCCGTCCACGAGGCCAAAGCGCTGCTCGAGCACCTGGCGCTCACGCTCGGTGAGCGTGTCGAGCACGTCCTTGATCTTGTCCTTCAGCAGGACGATCGCGGCCTGGTCGGCGGGGTTTTCCGCGCCCTTGTCCTCAATGAAATCGCCGAAGCTCGTGTCGTCACTGTCGCCCACCGGCGCCTGCAGCGAGATCGGCTGCTGGGCCATCTTGAGCACGGCGCGCACGCGTTCGACGGGCAGCTGAATTTCCTCGGCCACCTCCTCGGGGCTCGGCTCGCGGCCATACTCCTGCACGAGCTGCTTCTGCACGCGGATGAGCTTGTTGATCGTCTCGATCATGTGCACCGGGATGCGGATGGTGCGGGCCTGGTCGGCGATCGAGCGGGTGATCGCCTGGCGGATCCACCACGTCGCGTAGGTGGAAAATTTGTAGCCGCGGCGGTATTCGAATTTCTCGACCGCCTTCATCAGGCCCATGTTGCCCTCCTGAATGAGGTCGAGGAACGACAGGCCGCGGTTCGTGTATTTCTTCGCGATGGAGATCACGAGGCGCAGGTTCGCCTCGACCATCTCGGTCTTCGCGCGCAGGGCCTTGCGGTGCCACTCCTTGAGGTCGGCGTGGCGCTTGCCGTAATCAACCGGGGTGAGCCAGAGGCGCACCTGGATTTCCTTGAGCTGATTCTCGACGTTGCGCTTCGCCTTGGTCGCGTCGGCCGTCTTGCCGCTCTTGCGGGCGCGGTCGGACTCCTGCTGGAGGCTCTGGACGAGGCGGAGGTTTTCGTCGGCGAGGGCCACAAAATCCTCGATGACCTTCTGCTTGAAAAAGAATTTCGGGTAGAGCTTCCGGAGGCCGGCGAGATGCTTCTCGAAGGTCTTGAGCTGATTTTCGGACGGCTTGCCTTCCTTCGCGGCGATGTCGCGGTAGGCGCCGGTCACCTGCTCGGTCTGCTTGCGGACCTGCTGGCAGAGGCGCGGCAGCACCTTCATGTAACGCTCGCGGCTTTCGATCTTTTTGTCCTGGATCACCCGGTCAAAACGCTCGCGCATGTCCACGAGCTTCTGGGCGAGATCGAGGTGGGCGCGGGCGATGAACCCAAAACCGTAGAGCGTATCCTGCACCTGAATCTCCGCGTCCTCAATGCGCTTGGAAATTTCGACCTCCTGCTCGCGGGTGAGCAGCGGGACCTGGCCCATCTGGCGCAGATACATGCGCACCGGGTCGTCGAGGATATCGAGCTTCGAGTCGGCCTTTTCGTCCTTCTCCTCGTCCTCCTCCTTTTTGAAGTCCTTGACGCGGTCGACGTCGGAGGCCTCGATGATCTCAATCTCGACGCCGCGCAGCTGCGCAATGATCGAGTCGAGCGTCTCAGAGTCGTTCACGCCCTCGGGGAGCGCTTCTTCGAGATCGTCAAAGGTGATGTAACCCTGCTCCTTCGCGAGCTTGATGAGTTCGCGGACCTTTTCCTGGATGGCCTTCTGCGCCTCGGCGGGCGTCTTCGCCTCTCCGTTGGCGTGGCCGTTGAGGGCGGCGACGAGCGCCGAGGCCTTCACCGGGGCTTCCTTGCGGGCCGGGGCGGCCTTGGGTTTCTCCGCCGGCTTCGGCGCGGGCTTTGCCGCCTTGGCGGGAGCCTTCGGCGCGGCCTTGGCGGGCGCGGGCTTCTTGGCCACGACCTTGGGCTTGGCGGTGGTGGCCGGTTTGCGGGCCGGCGCGACCGCCTTCGCCTTGGCGCCGGTCACGGCGCGGGCGGGCTTTTTGGCGCGGGCCACGGGCCGGGCCGTCCGCGTGGGGCGGGCCGGGGTGGACTTCTTCTTGGCGGCGACCGACCGCTTTGCGGCGGGCTTGGCAGACGTCATCGGGCGGCGGGCAGGCGCTTGCTTGCCCCGGGAGACTTTGGTTTTCGCTTTCAAGAAAGGTTAGGCAGCAGCTTCTACAGGAAAAAAGGCCTTCAAAAGTCACCCAGGCGCACCTTGAGGTCAAGAATTTGTTTCTGAAGCGAAGCAACCTCCTCAAAAGGGGTGTCGGGATGGCGGATGCGGGCCTGCAGGGCGTTGATCTCCGCGGTGAGGACGGCGCGCCGCAACCCGCGCCAGGCGTCAGCGGCGAGTTTCCCGGGCTCCTCGGGCAGGCGGCCAAGGTGCAGGCCGGCCAGCGCCCGATCCTCGGCGGAGGAAAGTCCCGCGCAGAAGGCGCTGAAGGCCGCCGGCTCCTCGATGGGCACCTCGCACTGAATCAGCCGGTCCACGAGGGCGTATTCCCCGCCAAAGCGGGCGGCCGGCTCGGGCTGGCTCCGCATCCACGCGCGGGCCTCGGGCGAGAGAATGGCCAGCCGGCAGAGGAGCCGGGCGGACTCGGAGAGCGCGAGGTCTTCCGGCTCCTCCTCCGGGGCCTCCTCGCGCTCGGGGTCGGGCCGCGGGGCGTTTTTCAGGATTTCGGCAAAGGCGTTTTCGGTGAGCTCCAGCCGGGCCCGCACGCGCGCCGCCACCGGCTCGCGCAGCGCGGGGTCCTCGATGAGCCGGATGAACCCCGCGAGCTTGCGGGCGACCTGGGCGCGCTGGCGCGGGGAGGCGTCGGTCGGCAATTCCTCGGCGAGCGCGTTGTC
>JAIYAZ010000122.1 GCA_027488755.1 Verrucomicrobiaceae bacterium
GCGGTTTTTTCTGCCGGGCAATGGCTGGGCATTTTCGACCACGGCTGCCGGGGACTTCGCGGCAGAATGCGGAATGGGATGTTCGTGGGATGTGCGGAGGGTCTTTGCGTGACCAGGTTTTCTCAAGCTTCGGAACCATCACCCGCCGCTCCTCGCCGGGAGCGGGGCGAGCTAGCCGAGGTTTTCCTTGCGGACGGTCGGCAGGAGAATGTCTAGGCCGAGCTTTTCCGAGATTTCCCGCATCATGTTTTGGCCGGCCACGCTGTTGCCGACCTCATCCAGCGCCGGGGAGAACGTGCCAATGCCGCCGACGCCGGAGTAGGCTGCGAGGAGGCCGCCGCCGACCCCGGATTTTGTGGGGACGCCCACATTGACCATGTAGGTGCCCGTGCCGTTGTAGAGTCCGCAGGTCGCCATCAGGCCCACCACGATCCGCGCCTCCCGGGCGGTCAGCACGCGCTCGCCGGTGGAGAGAACTCCGCCGGCGGCGAAAAATCGGCCCATTTTAGCCAGCACGCTGGCCGTCACCCGGATCGAGCACTGGCGGAAATACACGTCGAGGATGTCCTCCACGTCGCCATCGATGTCGCCGTAGCTTTTCATCATCCAGGCCAGGGCGCGGTTGGTGTGTCCCGTGGCCTTTTCCGAGAGATAGGTTTCCCGGTCGAGATCAAGCCCGGGGGACTCGCTGATCCGCTGCATGAACCGGAGAATCCGGTCGAACTTTTCGTCGGGGCTGCCTCCGGCGATGAGGGAGGTCGTCAGGATGGCGCCAGCGTTGATAAAGGGATTTGACGGCACGTGCGCGGAGCCGGTCTGGAGTTTGACGATGGAGTTGAACGCGTCGCCGGAAGGTTCCTGGCGCATGTGCCGAAAGACCTCTGCCTCGCCGCGGTCGAGCAACGCGAGGGCGAGGACCACCGTTTTGGAAATGCTCTCGATGGCGAAGGGGATTTCGCTTTCCCCGGCGGTGACGATCCGTCCGTCCTGAAACGCGATGGCAATCCCGAGATGCCCGGGGTCGACGCGCGCCAGCTCGGGGATGTAGGTGGCGACCTGGCCTCGTTTGTAATCCTCGCGGTGCCTTCCAACGAGGTCCTGTAGAATCGCGTCGATCATGGGGGGAGCGGGAAGTTCGCGTGGCCTCAGCCGACGGGCTTGTTGTGGGGCTCCTGGTCGAGGGTGCTCTCCGCGGTCGGGATGAGGTGGTGGGATCCGCGGGCCTTCGGGTGCAGCCAGAAATGACCCTCCGGGGCATTGTGAAGGCGAATGGGAACCATGTCCGCCACGGCCCCTTTGGAACGTTTATCGTGCAGCGCGTAGATGAGGAAGGGCAGCGCAAAAATGATCAGAAAACTGATGATGAGAATCGACACGTAGGTCCGGTCACCATGGGCTCCGGGCAATCCGCTCGGAGGGAAGAACGAAATGACGAATGCCAGCACGGAGATGCTGAGCCCGGCGAGGGCCACGGTTAACTTCACCGCCGGCCCGCCGGGAATCGAGTAGACGCGCTTTTTGTCGCCGTGCTTCAGCACGAGGTTCATGTAACCCAGGAAGAGCAGGAAATACGTGATGAGGTAGAGCACGACCGTCAGGGCCAGGGCGATGAGGAACGACATGTTGCTGCCGCCTCCGCCCATGGTGAGCACGACGATCGCCACGGAGGTGATGGTGAGTTGAAAGACCACCAGCGGAACGGGCACGCCGTTCTTGTTCACCTTCGCCATTGATTTCGGAAGGATGCCCTTTTGCGCGGTGACATACATGCCCCGAGAGGGTCCAACGATCCAGGACGTGATCTCGGCAACCACGCCGAGGAGAAGAATCGCCCCGATCACGCGAACCAGCCATTCGAGGTGCGCTCCGTGGGAATTGATCAGCACCTGGAAGGTCTGCACGACGCCCGCGCTGAGGTTGATCTCGTTTTGGGGAATCACTGCCGCGACCGAGAGGCCGCCGATCGAGCTCAGACCGATGGCGGCCGCCATGAGCAGAAACATTGCGATGGGGTAATCGCGGCCCGGGTTGGTCATTTCGTTGACGTGGGTGGCCGAGGCCTCGACCCCCATGTAACTCAGGATAAACGCGACCAGCACCACGAGGGTGTTGATCTTGGTGAAGTCGGGGAAAAAGGTCGCCGAGTTCATCGCGATTTCCAGCTTCGATCCGCTGGTCAAATGGATGACCGCCAGCACGACGAGAATCGCGGCCGGCAGCAGAATCCCGCCGAGGAAACCGGCCTTGGCGATGCGGGCCGTGTATTTGGTGCCGCCGAGCTGGGTGAAGGCGAGGAACCAGACGATTAAAAGGCAGGCGACCGTTTTCAGCAGTGGATCGGTGTTGAGCGCCGGCCAGCCGAGCACGTAGGAAAGCGCGCCGAGCACGAAGTAAAGCATGGGGATGAAGCCGACCGCGATCTGGAGGTAGGTAAAGGCAATGGCGGCGAATCCCCACCGCTCCCCGAGCGTGTTGGAAACCCACGCAAACACGCCGCCATCCTCCCAGCCTTCCACGGTGGCCATTTCGGCGGCGCACAGCGCGACCGGAATAAACCAAAGCAGCCCGCCAAGCAGCAGGAAGAAGATCAGGCTGAAGCCGGAGGTGGCGAAGGTGGGGTATTCATACACCGCCATGACCATCGAGGCGGTAATGGCGAAGAATCCAAACAGGCCGAGCTGCCGGGCGGGGTTGGGGGCGGGTTTGTCCATGGGATGGTCGGGGTTGGGGGCGGCGAACGGTCGGCTAGTGGTGGTAACCCTGTCCCTCGGCGGCGGTGATCGGGTGGGTGGCCGGGTGCTTGTCGAAATACGCGATGCTCTGGCGGAAATCCTCGATGAGCAGGGAGATCAAATCGGCGCTGACCCCGTGGCGGATGAGTGCCCGCTGGACGACGAGGTCCTCCCGGTGGGCCGGCATGGAGTAGGCGGGCACCTGCCAGCCGCGCACCCGGAGGCGGTCGGCGAGATCGTAGAGCGTGAAGGGGACGTCGGCCCCGTCCTTGAGCTTCCAGCTCACGCAGGGGATTCCGGAGGCGGGATCGCCGCCGTAGATCAACTCAAACGGCCCGAGCTTCAAAATCGCCGCCGCGAACATCTGCGCGGTGTCGTAGCAGGCCTGCTGGAGCTTGGTGTAACCCTCACGACCGAGGCGGATGAAATTGTAATACTGGGCGATGATCTGTCCGCCGGGCCGGGAGAAATTCAGCGCGAACGTCGGCATGTTTCCGCCGAGGTAGTTCACGTTGAAGATGAGGTCCTCCGGCAGATCCTTCGTCTCGCGCCAGACCACCCAGCCGGCGCCGAGGGGGGCCAGGCCGAATTTGTGGCCGGACGAGTTGATGGATTTGACCCGCGGCAGACGGAAATCCCACAGCACCTCGGGGGCGCAAAACGGCGCGAGGAAGCCGCCGCTGGCTCCGTCCACGTGGATGGGAATGTCCCAGCCCTTGTCCTTCTGGAGTTGATCGAGCGCATCGCTCACGGCTTTCACGGGCTCGTATTGGCCGGTGAACGTCACGCCGAGGGTGGGCACCACGCCGATGGTGTTTTCGTCGCAGCGCTTGATGACCTCCTCCGGCGTCATCAGGAGGCGTCCGCCCTCCATCGGGATTTCCCGCAGTTCGATGTCCCAATACCGGGCGAACTTGTGCCAGCAAATCTGGACCGGCCCGGAGATCATGTTCGGCTTGTCGGTGCTTTTGCCCTCGGCCCGCCGTTTCTCCCGCCAGCGCCATTTCATCGCCATGCCGCCGAGCATGGCCGCCTCGCTGGAGCCGGTGGTCGAACACCCGATGGTTTCCGCCGCCTCGGGGGAATTCCAAAGATCGGCCAGCATGTGGACGCAGCGGCCCTCGATGGCCGCCGTCTGCGGATACTCGTCCTTGTCGATCATGTTCTTGTCGATGCACTCGTCCATCAGACGGTGCACCTCCGGCTCCTCCCAGGTCTGACAAAAGGTCGCCAGGTTCTGCCGCGCGTTGCCGTCGAGCATGAGTTCGTCGTGGATCGCCTGATACGCGCCGCGGGCCGTTTCCTCGGTTTGGGGAAAGCCCTGGAGCGGCAGGGCGTGGGCGAGTTCGGTGGAGGCGAAAACCTCGTCGGCGAAGGAGGGTGGGAGGGTTTTGTGGAGCGGCATGATGGTTCGCGGGGTGTGCGCCCATCTATTGCCGTTCGGAAATCCGCGTCAATCTTTCTTTACTTAAGTATTTTTGACATTGATCAAGCATACCTAAGTAGCTTTGGCTTGACGGCTGGAAGGCGCATTGGTGGACTGCGCGCACCCCATGAAACGCCTCTTGTTTCCCGTCCTGTCGGGCCTCGTGCTGGCCGCCGGTTCCTCCCTCGCGCAGCCGGGGCCGTCGCAACCGACCGCTGCACCCGCGTTCGAGTCCGGCGCGCAAAATTGGTGGGACGGAGGCAGTTCCCTGCCGACGGTGCACGAGCGATGGAACCTGCGGTTTCACCGCAAAAGTCGCCTGCAGACCGGATCGGTCCTTCCCGGGACAACCGTGCGACAGCAGCTGGCCGATGCCGGATTGAGCTTCAACGGTGCCTACACCGCATTTTTCCTGGGGAACGTGGCCGGGGGCGCCGAGCAGGCCTTCGCCTACAACCACATGCTGTTTCTTCAGGTGAACCTCGACTTCGAGAAAATGGTGGGTTGGAAGGGCGGCTCGCTGATCTGGTCCATCGCGGATAACGCGGGCAAGGACCTCTCGCGCTCGATCGGAAACAACTTCCAAATCTCCACCGACTACGGCCCCAACACGTTCATGTTTAACGAGTTTTACCTCAAGCAGGAGCTGCTTGACGGGGCGCTCACGCTCAAGCTGGGGCAGATGTCCGCGCTCAACGACTTTCTCGCGTCGCCCCTCTACGACGTCTATTCGAATCTCGCGTTTTGCGGGAACCCGTTGGCCGTGGCGTTCAACGTGCCCGCCACCGTGATGCCCGTGGCTTCGTGGGGGGCCCACGTGAAGGTCACCCAGCCCGAATGGTATGCGCAGACGGGGATTTATCAGGTCTCCGACCGCCTCGGGCAGGTGCCCTACCACGGCGCGGATTACAGCATTCGGTCGGGCGATGGCACGATCCTGTTCGCGGAGGCAGGTTGGACGCCCTCCTTTTTCAAACGCGAGGGCACGTCGACCAAGACCTCGTCCAAAACCTCCGACGACAAAAAAACCTTCGCGCCGGTGGAGGATGCGGGCAGCCCCGGCTACCCCGGGCACTACAAGGTCGGCGCCTACTTTTCGAATTGGAGCTACGCCCCGTTCTCGAGCGGTTCGGATGTCGCCAACGTGTATGGCTTTTATGTGCTCGCCGACCAAAAGATCTATCAGGAAGCCGGTTCCCCGTCGGAGGGGCTGACGCTGTGGTCGGCCTTCGTCTGCTCCCCGCAGGAGCTCGTCGCGCAGATTCCGTATTTTGTCTCCGGCGGCGCGCAATACGTCGGGCTCATCCCGCATCGCGACAAGGACACCACGATTTTCGGCGTCGCCTACGGCAGCTACAGCAGCAATCTCGCCTCCCAGCAGGCCTCGCAGGGATTGCCGCAGGAGGATTATGAAATGGTCTTCGAGTGGGCGTATCAGATCCAGGTCAACAAGTGGCTGCAGGTCCAACCCGACGTCCAATACATCGTCAACCCCGGCGCCACGCACACGCTGAACAACGGCCTCGTCATCGGCGCCGTCGTCAACGTCAGCTTCTAACCGCCGCTCCCTTCCCCCGGCCCGCGCGGGACGAGTCGCACCTCCAAGCCGCCCTTCGTGCCGCCCAGGCTGGACCAACCTGAACCGCCCCGCCCGCCGCATTCCGAAGCGTCGGACCTCGACCGGGAAATGCCGGGCATCGGGCGGGCGTGCCTCGTCGCGCTCCTGGCCGGCCTGGCGACCGGCGTGGTGGGGGCGGGCTTTCGCGCGGGCCTGAGCTGGCTCGGCCCGCGGCACGTGGCCTTTGTCGAATGGGCCCACGCGTGGCCGTGGCTGGGCTGGCTGGCCCCGGTTTTGTTGGGGGCGTTGGGGGCCGGGCTGGCGCGGCTCCTCGTGCGTCCCCAGCCGCTGGCGGCGGGGTCGGGCGTGCAGCACGTCGAGGCGATCATGCGCGGCGAAGCGGAGCCGGCGTCGCTGTGGGTCGTGCCGATCAAGTTCGTCGGGGGACTCGTCGGCATCGGAACCGGCCTGGCGCTTGGCCGGGAAGGGCCGACGATTCAAATGGGGGCCACGCTCGGCGCGGCCCTGGCGGCCCGCTTTCGCTGCGGCTGGGAGGTCATCCGGGACCTGCAGGCGGCGATGGGCGGAGCGGGCCTGGCGGTGGCCTTTAACGCGCCGATCGGCGGGGCGATGTTTGTGTTTGAGGAGGTGGCCCATGCGTTTCGCCTGCGCCTGACGCTGCTGACCCTGCTCGGCTCCGCCGTGGCGGTGGCCGTGGCGCGGCTGCTTCTCGGCGATGCCCCGGACTTCCGGGTCGCGCCGTTGCTGGCCGGGGATTCCGGGCCCGTGCTCCTGTATCTGGGGTTCGGCCTCGCGCTCGGGCTGCTCGGCGTGCTCTACAATCGCCTGATCATCGGGTGCATCGACACAATGGAGCGCCTGAGGCGGTGGCCGGCCGAGGCCCGCGCGGCTTTGATCGGAGCGATCGTGGGCGGCGTGGCCTGGTATTCCCCGCATTTTGTGGGCGGGGGTGACGCCCTTTGCCAGGCCGTCCTCGGCGGGGGGCTGCCGATTTCTTTTCTCCTCGTGGTTCTCGCGGTGCGCTGGTTTGTCGGGCCGCTGAGTTATGCCGCCGGCACCCCTGGCGGCATCTTCTCGCCGCTGCTGCTCGTGGGCGCCGCGCTCGGGGCGGGGTTTGCCACCGGCGTGAACGGGCTCCTGCCCGAGGGGCAGGCGGTGTCCACCGTCGCCTTTGCCGTGGTCGGAATGAGTGCCTTTTTCACCGCTGTGGTCCGGGCCCCGTTTACCGGCTTTATTCTCATTGCGGAAATGACGGCCACCAGCAATCTCATGGTGCCGATGCTGATCGCCGGATTCGGAGCCATGCTGGGGGCCTCCCTGCTGAAGGGCCAACCCATCTACGACACCCTGCGCCTCCGCCTGCGAAAAACGCCGACGCCGTGAACGCGCCCCTTCCCGCCCTCCCCGATATGCCGACCGAGTCCTCGCTGTTTGTCCTGGCTTTGAGCGCCGCGGTGTTCTGCGTGATTGTTTCCACCAACCTCATCGGGCTGCACGCCATCGCCGTGTTCATCCGCAAACGCCCGGCCGGCAGTTTGCGCCACGTGATTTTCCTTCACGAGGTGCGCTTCATCCTGCTGGTCATGTTTTCGTTCTTCCTGCTGTATTTTCTGACGAACGCCCTCTGGGCCGCCTTTATGAGCGTGACCGGGGTGCTGCCCACCTACCACCAGTGCCTGTTTTACGCGCTGGAGAACTACACCTCGCTGGGGCTCACGCGGGTGCAGGTGGATGACAGTTGGAGAATCCTCGCGCCCCTGATTTCGCTCTCCGGCGTGTTTTGCCTGGGCTGGTCCATCGCCGTGCTGGTGAGCGTGTTCGGCCATCTGTATTCGACCGGGCCGGATTCCGGGCCGACCCCCTGAACGCCGCGCGCCGCGGCGTTACCGCAGCAATTCCGTGAGGATGGGCAGCGCCTCCGCCGTGCGCTTCACGTCGAGACGCCGGAGCAGCCGCGAGCGGTGGACATCGAGGGTCCGGCGGCTGATGCCGAGGCGCTCGGCCGTCGCCGCGCTGCTTTCGCCGCGAAGCATGCCCTCGGCCGCGTCCCGTTCCCGCGGGGTGAGTTGAATCTTCGGGGGCACGAGCGGCGGCGGGGAGATGCGGCTCTGGAGCGCCTTGTTGACGAGGTCGAGGAGCGTCTGGTCGTGAAACGGCTTTTCCAGAAAATCCATGGCCCCGCCCCGAATGGCCCGCAGCGCGGTGGGGATGTCCCCGTGCCCGGACAAAAAAATGATCGGGATGCGATACCTCATTTTGGTGAGCCGGGCCTGCACATCCAGCCCGCTGTAAATCGGCATGCGGAGATCAAGGATGAGGCAGCCGCAGGCGTCGAGCGCCTCGCGATCGAGCAGGAAAGCCTTCGCGTCGTGAAACACCCGGCAGGGCATCCGCATCGAGCGCAGCAGGCTGGCCACGGCGAGGGCCACCTCCTGGTCGTCGTCCAGAATGATGACCTCGCCAAACGGCGGGGCGGGGGCGGGATCAGGCCGGGATTTTTTCATGGCGCATCGAAAATCTCGCGCAGACGGTCTGATTTTTCAGCGGAAGGATCACTAATTTTCCCCCGTGGGCCTCGGTGATCGACCGGCAGATCGGCAGGCCCAGGCCGAGGCCTCCGGGTTTGGTCGTAAAAAAGGGCTCGAAGCAGCGGCCCAGGTCGGGGGTCGGGACCTGGGGGGGGATCGGGTTCACGACTTTCAGCACGACATCCCCGCCCCGCCGCGTCAAATGGACTTCGATCACCGCGGCCGACTCGGAGTCCTCGGGCTGCGGGCTGTTTTCAATCGCGTTCGAGATGAGGTTCAGCACGAGCTGGCCGAGTTGGACGGCGTCCCCGAGCACCGGGGTATCGCGATGGACCGCCTTCGGGACGAGGCGGACATTCCGGCGCTCGCCAAAGTGGCGCAGGGTTTCGATGGAATCCTCCACGATGCGGCTCAGCTCCACCGGCTTCAGCTCGGCCTCGTGGCGGATCGAGCGGCGCATGGCCTGCACGATGTCCGCCGCCTTGCGGGCGAGGTCCACGCATTTTTCGATGGCCTCGAGCGCCTCCGCGCGGTCCTTGGAATCCGCCAGAAACCTCCGGGCGGCCTGGCTGTAGGTGCTGAGGGCGGCCAGCGGCTGATTCAGCTCATGCGCCAGCCGGCCGGCGACCTCCGAGGCGGAGGCCAGCCGCAGGGCCATGGCCAGTTGCTCGTCGCGCAGCGAGTTGTCCCGCTCGCGTTGGACGCGTTCGGTGACCCAGGAATACACGCCGATCAACCGCGTCGGGGCGCCCTCCGGACTCCGCGTCACCACGCGCCCCCGGCTTTCGATGAACACGTAGGGGCGGTTTTCCGCGGGCCATTGCCGGACCACCGTGCGGTAGTTGTCGTCGCCCGTTTTGGAGATGCGCTCCAACTCCGCCGCGGCGTAGTGCCGGTCGTCGGGATGCACGGTCGCCGAGGCGTCCTCCGCCCGCATGAAGAGGCTGACCGGTCGGTAGCCCTGGTCGTTTTCGAAGGCGGCGTTGAAAACCACCTCACCGGTCACCACGTTCCAGTCCCAAAAAAACAGGTCGGCGGCCTGCATCGCGAGCGACAGCCGGTGCGCGTCCAGCCGGGCCAGCCGCCGCGCTTCGTCCTGCCGATGGAGTTCCACCCTCGCCTGAACGGCGGCGAGAAAGTCCCGCTGCGGGGAGGGTTTTGTCCGCGGGGCGGGAGGGGCGTCGCCGTGCCCGACGGCAAGATGGCCCGGCCGACGGCCCTTCTGCGGGGCCACAAACTTCAAGGTCGCGGGAAGGCCGATGCGGCGTTTCCATTTGTTGAGCAGAAGGGAATCCGCGGCGGACTCGACGGTGAACTCCACCGGCCGGCCTTGGAGGCGCGGCGCGGCGCGGCTCACTTCTTTCCATGCCGCGAGGATTTGGCCGTCCAGATACTTCGGAAGAGAGGTCTTCGTTCCCATCTGCGGGGCGATCATCGCGAAGGTCCGGGGGCAAGGGAATCCTAACTTTTCCCGGCGGGATGCGCAAAGTGCGGAGGTCGTAGACCGCCGCTACAGATCCTGGGGTAGCATGGCGCTTGAACCTGGGGGTTTCTGTTCGTAGCAAGTCGGGGATGAAACGCTGCGCGCCGACGGGATGGGTTTTTGTGGTTGGGGTCGGAGTCGCGGTGGGGGGGGCTGATGAGTTGCGCGGGGCCGTGGGGAGGGGCCGCGGGCGATGGGGGTCAGCCGAAGGAGGAATGGGCGGAGAGCGATCGGCCGCTTAAAGGGTATCCGGGGCAGAAAACGGGTCTGATGCAGGGTGCCGACACGGTGTGGGCGGCGCGGTTGATCGGGCCGCAGGAGTATTTTGCCCAGCCGAACGATTGGACGTGCAGCGCGTCGTCTTACATCATGGTTTATCGCGCGTTGACCGGGCGGGATCTTCCCCTGAGTGAGGTGGTGGCCCGAACCGGGGCGAAGCCGGGCGTGGGCGCGGAAAATCGTCGGGTCGTCGAAGCGATGAAAATGTTGGGGCCGAAGTATGAAGTGATCAGCGGCCAGGCATCGACCCACTCGGCGAGCGAGAGTCGGATCGAGGCGGCGGAGAAAGCGGCGGAGCATGCGGTGCTCACGCGGTTGCTCCGGGAGGGGTATCTGGTGATTCTGAATTTTCGCAATACGGAGGACCATGGCGGCCACTATGGAGTGCTCCAAGGGTTGAACGGCCGGGCGATCCAGATTGCGGACCCGTATTATGGCCGGGTTTCCGTTCTGCCGTGGGAGGACTTCGATTATCGCAGCGGCTATAGCGATCCCGTGCGACACGGCTGGTATGTCGCGGTGCGGCCGAAGCCAGGGGCGGGTTAAAAGGTGCCGGTGAGGGTGAGTTTGGTGGGTTTGGATTTGCGGCCGGTGGTTTTGTTGACGGCGACGAGGGTGAGGGTGTTTTTACCGGGGCGGAGGGGGGCGACGCGGAGCTTCCAGGTGGTGCCTTTGACGGGGAGGGTTTTGAATTTTTTGCCGCCGTTGAGGGACCACTGGATGCTGGTGGTGTTGGTGGCGGTGCCTTTGAGGAGGTAGCTGGGGCCGCGGGCGAGGAAGGTTTTTCCGGTGGCTTTGACGGAAGGCGGGCGGATGTCGGTGAGGGTGCCGAGGAATTCCGCGGAGAGGATGCCGCTGGTTTTGTGGGCGAGGCGGGTGCTGCTGGTGGGGGCGACGCCGTAAATGCGGACGACGTAGGGGGCGGCGCTGGTGGCGGTCGCGTTGCCGAGGGGGATGGTCCAGGTGGTATTTGACTGGCCGGAGGGGACTTCGAGGGTGGCGAGGTCGTTGGTGTAGGCGTCGGTGGAGGCGCGGGCGGTGAGGGAGAGGTTGCCGGAGGTGCTAGCGGCACCGAAGTCGAGGGTGCGGAGGGTAAGGCGGTAGCCGGGTTTGGCGGCGAGGCGGTATTCGAGGTATTTCGCGGGGTCGGGGGAGCCGTTGGTGCTCCAGTTGGTCCAGGCCTTGTCGGTGCCGCTGGCGGGGGTGACGCCGGCGAAGAAGAAGAGCGAGCCGGTGGCGTTGACGGCCAGGTCCGTGTAGTTCGGCGAGGTGGGGCCGGTGACGAAGGTGGCATTCCCGGTATACCAGATCGCGAGGGTGGTCGCTTGGGCGTGGGCGGAAGGAGCGAGGGGCGCAGCGAGGAGGGCGAGGGCGAGGAGGAGCGGGCGGATCATGAGAGTTAGGGAGCCGGGGAGGAGTCTTGAGCAAGATCGGCAATCTAGCAAGGGCCAAGCAGAAGGGCGGGGTTGGGGGCTAGAGGAGTCCGTGGCGGGTGAAGAGGGTGGTGACGAGGGCGCGGGCGTGGGGGAGGGAGATGTGGGTGTCGTAGACGAGGGCGTGGGGGCCATCGAGGAGGGCGTAGGAGGCGACGCCGAGGGTGTAGGCGCCGTCGTCGAGCCAGTTGGGACGGGCGGCGTAGGCGCGGCGGCCGGGGATGCGGCCGTCGTAGAAGGCGAGGAGGTGGGGGGCGGGCCGGAGGACGCGCAGGGTGGAGCCGAGGGGGGCGAGGAGGGGCTCCGGTGGGGGCGACACGGGCGGGTCAGCGGAGGATGGTGACCTTGTAGGGCCGGGATTTCTGGCCGGTGGCGGTGTTGATGGCGACGAGGGAGAGGGTGTTTTTGCCGGGGCGGAGGGGCGCGACGCGGAGCTGCCAGGTGCGGCCGTTGACGGGGAGGGTCCGGGGTATATTGGTGCCGTTGAGGCTCCACTGGATGGCCGTGGTTTTGGTGGACGTGCCTTTGAGGAGGAAGCTGGGGGCGGTCGACGAGAAGGTTTTGCCGGAGGTCTCAAGCGAAGGGGGGCGGATATCGGCGAAACTACCGAGGAACGCGGCGGAGAAGATGCCGGCCGAGGTGTTGTCGATGCCGGGGGTCATGTTGACGAGGCGGGTGCTGCTGGAGGAGGCAACGCCGTAGATGCGGACCGTGTAGGGGGTGCCGGCAGGGACCGTGGCGGAGCCGAGGGGAATGTCCCAGGCGACTTTGTTCTGATCGGAAATGACCGGGAGCGTTGCGACTACGGTCGAAAAGTTGTCCGCCGAAGTTCGGGCGGTGAGGGTAAGGTTGCCCGAAGTGCTGGCGGCTCCGAAGGTAAGCGCGCTTAGGGAGAGGCGGTAGCCGGGGCTGGCTGCGAGCCGGTATTCGAGATACTTGCCGGTGTCCGGGGAATCGGTGGTGCTCCAGTTGGTCCAGGAGCTGTAGCTGCCGGCGGGGGTTAGGCCGGAGAAGATAAACGCGGAGGTTTGGCGGTCAATGGCCGAAAACTCAAAGATATCTGGTGGGGTGGGGCTGGTGACGAGGGTGAAATTGCGGGCATACCACACGGCAAGGCTGTTGGTCTGCGCAGGGATGTCCGCAGTGACCGAAGCGAAGGCGAGGCCGAGAGCGACGAGGCAACGGAGCATATGGGGGGAACGTTGGACTAAGTTTTGCACTGCTCACCCGAAGAACAAGACCAAACCCGCCGAGTTGGATTGGTGAGCACTGCGTTGTCGGAGAAAACGGGGACAACGACGCTGGCCCGGCCAGGCATGACGTGCGGCGGACCTCTCCACCAAGCGGGGGATTCAGGCCGGCGCTACAGGGAGCGGACGGTGACCGTGGTCTCGGTGGTGGCGCCGGACTCGCTGGTGGCGCGGAGGGTGAGCTTGGCGGGGGCGCCGGGCTTGAGGCCGCGGAGGGTGATGTTCCAGTTCGCCGCGGAGCCGCTGGCGCGTTTGTAGGGGCCGGTGAGACCGAGGCGGAACTCGATGAGCGTGGCGTTGGTGCTGGTGCCTTTGAGGATGAGGTTGCCGCGGCGGGCGGTGGCGTTTTTGGGCGCGGTGATGGTGGGCGCGGGCGGCGGGGTGGTGAGGTAACCGAGGTCTTCCCAGAGTTTACCGGCGAGGTATTGGGAGCAGGTGAACGACTCGTGGATGCCGTCGCCCTGCCAATTGTTGGTGACCATGTTGGCGTAGCTGCCGATGAGGCCGTAGCCGTCGAAGTAGTAGCCGCCGCGGGCGGTGGCGTGGGCTTCAAGGATGGTGTTTTCGGCGGCCTGTTTGGTTTGGTTGGGGTCCTGGTCGGGGGTGAGCGGGGAGGAGCCGACGAAGATCCATTCGGTGGTGGGTTTGGCCTCGTCGAAGATGTCGCGGAAGTCTTCGAGGGCTTCGGCGTAGTAGGAGGGGTCTTCCTTCATTTCGAAGAAGGCGAGGTCGAGGTCGAGTTCGCGGAGGTAGTCGATGAGGATGTCGCGGTCGCCGCTGATGGCGGTGGGCAGGGCGAGCCCGCCGCGGTCGAGGGAGCGGAAGGTGACGCCGGGGGCGGAGAGGTTGCGGAAGATGGGGCGCAGGGGGATGCGGACCGGGCCACCGCTGAGGTGGACGAAGCGGACGCGGGTCATTTGGAAGGGTTTGTTGAGGACGATTTTGCCCCAGCCGCGGGAGGGGGCGGCGCAGTCGACGTTGAGGGAGCCGGGTTCGTCGGTCCAGGTGGCGTTGCCCCAGCCGATGGCGCGCTGGACCTTGAAGCGGCCGAGGGTGGGGCCCTTTTCGTAGTAGAGGACGGTGCGGGTCGCGGCAACCCAGCCGCCGCCGCTGCCGAACCAGACCGAGCCGCCGGCGTTGAGGGTGAAGATTTCGCCGGTGAAGGAGTAGGCGTTGTCCCAAGGGAGCGCGAGCGTGCCTTTGCTGACGGTGGCGTTGCCTTCGAGGACGTAGGTAAGGATGCCGTCGGTGGCTTTCGGGAAGACGGCTTCGAACCAGGGACGGATGATCTTGGGTTTGTTGTTGGCGACGGAGTCCCCGACGATGCCGATATTGACCTGCACTTTCTTTTTGGCGGCCACCTGCTTGAGTTTGGCGTAGGTGCGGGCCAGCTCGGGAGACTCCTCGTAAGCGTTGGCGGTGGCGTGGATGACGCTAAGCAGTAACAGAATGCAGAATAGATGTTTCATTTTCCCCCCCAGGAACAGGCGGGAGGAAAGCAAACGGGCGGTTAATGGCAATCAAAAAATGCAGAAGACCTTAATTGACGTTAAATGAGGGTTCTGGGCGCGGCGGGGGTGAATTGCCGTAAGCAGTTGGATGATAAGGGGTTTGGGTGAGGGCTGCACGGGCAATCCAAACGCCAATAAGGGCGGCGGGGGGAGACCGCCGCTCCAGGAGCAGAGGGGGGCGGCTGGTAGGGGGGTTCGGCGGTCATAGACCGCCGCTACAGGGGGGGCTTTAAAGGAGGCCGTGGCGGGTGAAGAGGGCGGTGACGAGGGCGCGGGCGTTTTTGCCGGTGGCGTCGGGGCGGTCGGTGAGGGCGCAGGCGAAGACGAGGGTGCGGCCTCCGGTGATGAGGGTGCCGACGAACCAGCCGGTGGCGGGGGTGGTTTTGCCGGGGGAGCCGGTGCCGGTTTTGCCGGAGAGGGTGCCGCGGGGCGTTTTTTCGGCGAGCATGATGGTCTCCAGGGCGGCGAGGGTGGCGGGCGAGAAGGGGAGGGCGCCGGTGATGAGGCGGCGGAGGAGGTCGGCCTGCTGGTCCGCGGAGATGAGGAGGGGGGTGCGGTCGGGGGCGGGGAGCCAGAAAACGTCGGGGCCGGAGGTGGTGTCGCGGTTGCCGTAGTCGAGGCGTTTCAGCCAGTCGTTCATCCGCGCGGGGCCGATGCGGCGGGCGAGGGCCTGGTAGGCGGGGACGCAGGAGGCGGCGTAGGCCTGGCGGAGGGTGAGGTCGCGGTTCCAGTCGGGGTAGGGGCGGGTGACGCCGTCCCATTTCCAGAAGGGTTCGTCGGGGGATTTGAGGAGGCCGAGTTCGAGGCCGAGGGCGGTGTTCCAGATTTTGAAGGTGGAACAGGGAGGGAGCGGGGTGGCGGCGAGGGCGGGGTCGTGGCGGAGGGTTTCGCCGGTGGCGGCGTCGAGGAGGACGAGGGTGCCGGGGCGGTCGCCGAAGGCGGTGGTGAGGTCGGCGGCGGTGAGGGGGAGCGCGGCGGCGGCGAGGAGGGCGAGGAGCATGGGAAGGAGGGGGGCGGGCGCGGCGAACTCTGGAGGTTGCTTTTCTAGCGGGAGACCGGGGAGTAGGTTCGCGGCGGGGATTTTTTCGCCTGGGCGGCCGGGCCGGTGGAGGTGGCCTGGAGGGAGGCGTAGCGCGGGGCGAGGGCGCGGGCCTGGGCGAGGGCGGCGCGGGAGAGCTGGCGGCGGGCTTCGAGTTGCCGGGTTAGCTCGGTTTGCTGGCGGAGGGTGGCGGTTTCCGCGCGCAGTTGGGCGATGGTCTGGTCCTGGCGGGCGGCGAGGGTTTGGTGGTGGCGATGTTGGAGAAACAACGCGCCGATGCAGATGAGCAGGGCCAGCAGGAGGGTCGGGACGAGCGGGGATTTCATGGGCGGTCAATGGCCGGCCGAAGCGTCCGCCCGATGGAGCCGGGCCGCAAGGACGATTCCCGGGTAAATCGGGGCCCGGGCGAAAGATGGGCGGGAACCCGGCGAGGGCGCTCCGCTAGAGCCAGTCGACGGTGAGGATCTGGTCGACGGAGACTTTGCCGCCGGCGGATTCGAGGTCTTCGACGGAGGTTTTCCAGCCGACGCGGCATTTGCGGCCTTCGTATTCCTGGGGGTCGGCGAGGACGCGCTCAAGGGCGGCGTCGGGTTTGAGGAGGAAGTAGGAGATTTCCTCGCCGGCGGCGGTGCGCATTTTCCAGTGGGCGTAGTCGCCCTGCTCGATGCCGAGGAAGGTGCCGGTGGTGGTTTTTCCGGCGGGGGCCTTGGCGGGCTGGGGGGCTTTGCCGTCGGCGGCCTTTTGCAGGGCGGCGGCGTAGGTGGCGGTGTCGGCGAGGAGTTTTTCGGTGAGGCCGGCGTAGTCTTCGCCGTGGGGGACGAAGGTTTTGTCGGTGCTGAGCCATTGGGCGATGGCGCCGTCGGCGAAGTAGAGGCGTTCCTCGATGGTTTTGCCGGTTTCGGAGTTTTTGCGGGTGGTGAAGACGAAGAGGGGCTGGCCGGCTTGGAGGTAGATTTCGTCGGTGCCGCCGGCGTTGCCGGGGGTGGCGTCGATGCGCAGGAGGGTGCCGTCTTCGCTCATCCACCCGGTGAGGCGGATGGGCCCGTCGGGGCCGGTGACGCTGGCTTTGACCTTTTGCAGGGAGTCGAGGCGGGCGTTGACGTCCTTGTAGAGGGCCTTGTGCGGGGCGGTGTCGACCTGCGCCAGGAGCGGGGCGGCCGAGGCGGCGAGGGCGACGAGGGCGGGAAGAAGGAGGCGACGGCGCATGGGTGGCGGGGTCAGAGCGATTTGACGGTGACGATGGCCTGGGTGGTGGTGCCGCTGCCGGAGGTGGCGACGATGGTGACGCGGTGGGTTTTGCCGGCGGCGAGTTTGGTGAGTTTGATGGTCCAGTTGGCGGCGGGGCCGGTGGCGGATTTGAACGCACCCGTCGTGCCAACGCGGTAGGTGATACGGATGGCGTTGGTGCTGGTGCCTTTGAGGGTGACGGTGCCTTTGCGGGCGGTGGCGGTGGCGGCGGTCGTGAGGGTGGGGGGATTCACGTTGAAGACGGGGCCGAAGCGGAGGATGCGGTTGTTGCCGAAGTCGGCGACGAACATCGTGCTGGTGCCGGCGGTGAAGATTTGGCCGGGGTTGCCGAAGCCGGTGGCGGTGGTGGCGGGGTTGTTCGAGGTGAAGTTGCCCTGGCCGAGGACGATGTCGGCACTCGCGCCATTGGGCTTGGTGGCGGCGGCGGCGAAGCCGATGACGCGGTAGTTGCCGCTCTCGCTGACCCAGAGGGTGCCGTCGGCGGAGAGGTGGATGTCGTTGGGGTTGAGGAACTGGCTGGCGGAGGTGCCTGCGCCGCCGGTGGTGAAATTCGCCTGGCCGAGGAGGGCGTCGGCGTCGGCGCCGTTGGCCTTCGCGGCGGCGTTGTCGAAGCGGAGGACGCGCTGGTTGCGCACGTCCATGACCCAGAGGCGGCCGGCGGCATCGGCGCGCACGGCGTAGGGGAAGTTCATGCCGGAGCGGGAGGTGGCCTTGCTGGTGGAGGTGAAGTCGGGCTGGCCGAGAACGCCGTCGGCTTGGGCGCCGCTGGCCTTGGTGGCGGCGGCGTCGAAGCGGAGGACGCGGTCCCAATCGTCGCCCACCCAGATGCGGCCGGCGGAATCGCCGGTGAGGCCGAGGACCCACTTGAAGCTGGTGCGGTCGGGGCCGGTGGGGATGGTGTTGGTGGCAAAATCCGGCTGGCCGAGGACGCCGTCGGCCGGGGCGCCGGTGGCCTTGGTGGAGGCGTTGTCGAAGCGGAGGACACGGCGGTTGTTGCTGTCGCTGACCCAGAGCCGGTCGGCGGCGTCGAGGTAGAGCGAGGTGGGATTCCAGAGGGTGTTGGCGGCGGGGTTGCCGCCGCGGTTCGCGGTGCCGGAGACAAAGTCGGGCTGGCCGAAAACGGCTTCGGCGGCGGCGCCGGTGACGTAGGCGTTGGCGGCGGAGAAGCGGAGGATGCGGTTGTTGTTGCTGTCGGCGACGAAGAGCTTGCCCGTCTTGAGGCTCATGACGAGGCCGACGGCGTTGTCCAGCGTGGATGCGGTGACGTTCCCGGTGCTGGAGGTGAAGTCGGTCTGGCCGAGGACGCTGGTGGCGGACTGGTTGGTCGTGAAGCCGGCGTGGGTTGACAGGATGGGCGCGAGGAGCGCGGCGACGGCGGCGAGGAGGAGCTTTTTCACGGCGGGGGCTAGAGGGACTTGACGGTGACGGTGGTCTGGGTGGTCTGGCCGCTGGAGTTGGTGGCAGTGATGGTGACGCGGTGGGTTTTGCCGGCGGCGAGTTTGGTGAGCTTGATGGTCCAGTTGGCGGCGGGGCCGGTGGCGGGCTTGAAGGCGCCGGTGGGGCCGACGCGGTAGGTGACGCGGGTGGCGTTGGTGCTGGTGCCTTTGAGGGTGACGGTGCCGTTGCGGGCGGTGGCCTTGGAGGGGCTCTTGAGGGTGGGGGCGGGGAAGACGCGCGGGCCGAAGCGGAGGACGCGGGCGGCCTGGTAGTCGGAGACAAAGAAGGTGCCGGGGGCGGCAAAGGTCACCTGCGCGGGGCCGAGCAGGCGGTTCGGGTCGAAGCCGTAGGCCCGCGTGGTGAAGTCTTTCTGCCCGATGACGAGGTCGGCGGCGGCTCCGTTGGTCTTGGTGGCGGCTTTGTTGAAGCCGAGGAGGCGACCGTTGCCGGTGTCGCTGACCCAGACGTTGCCGGCGGGGTCGGCGGTGACCGCGTAGGGGCTTTTCAGGCCGGTGGCGGTCAGGCTGGTGTTGGCGGTGAGGAAGTCGGGCTGGCCGAGGACGGCGTCGGCGTTGGCCCCGTTGGCTTTGGAGGCGGCCGCGTTGAAGCGGAGGACGCGGTTGTTGTTGGTGTCGGCGACCCAGAGGCGGCCGGCGGAGTCGACCGACATCCCCCAGGGCAGGTCGAACCCGGAGCGACTGAGGGCGGTGCCCTGGGAGACAAAGTCGGGCTGGCCGAGGACGGCGTTGGCGTTGGCGCCGTTGGCTTTTTTGGCGGCGTTGTCCCAGCGGAGAATGCGGCTGCGGCTTTGGTCGGTGACCCAGATGCGACCGGCGGCATCCCCGGTGACGGAGACGGGGTCGTAGAGCTGGCTGGCGCTGGCCGGGACGAAGGGAGTCGGGCGGACGGAGGTGAAGTCGGGCTGGCCGAGGATGCCGTCGGCATTGGCGCCGCTGGCCTTGGTGGCGGCGCGGTCGAAGCGGAGGACGCGGCCGTTGTAGTAATCGGCGACCCAGAGGCGGCCTTCCCCGTCGAGGTAGAGTCCGGCGGGGTAGGAAAGGCCGTTGGCGGTGCCGGAGCTGGCTAGGTTCGACGTCAAATCGGGTTGCCCGAAGACGGCTTCGGCCGGGCTGCCGGTGACAAAGGCGTCGGCGGAGGCGTAGCGGAGGACGCGGTTGCTGAGGGAGTCCGAGACGAAGAGTTTGCCGGATACCGGGTCGAAGGCGCAGCCTTCGGTGCTGGCGAGGGTGGCGGCGGTAACGGTGCCGTTGAAGGAGTTGCCGCTGAAGTCGGGCTGGCCGAGGAGGCTGGTGGCGGATTGGTTGGAGGTGAAGCCGGCGTGGGTTGGCAGGATGGGCGCGAGGAGCGCGGCGCAGGCGGCGAGGAGGAGCTTTTTCATGGCGGGGGTTAGAGCGATTTGACGGTGACGGTGGTCTGGGTCGTCTGGCCGCCGGAGGTGGTGGCGATGATGGTGACCTTGAAGGTTTTGCCGGCGGCGAGTTTGGTGAGCTTGATGGTCCACGCGGCGGCGGAGCCGGCGGCGGGTTTGAAGGCGCCCTTGGAGCCGACGCGGTAGGTGATGCGGGCGGCGTTCGTGCTGGTGCCCTTCAGGGTGACGGCGCCCTTGCGCGCGGTGGCCTTGGCGGCGGTGGTGAGGGTGGGCTTGGCCGCGGGGGTCGGGGTCGGGACGGGGCCGAAGCGGGCGACGCGATTGCCCTGGGGGTCGGCGACCAGGAGGGTGTTTGGGCCGGCAAAGGCGGCCTGCACGGGGAAGAGCAGGCTGGAGGGCCCGGTGCTGACCTGCTTGGAGGTGAAGTTGCTCTGGCCGAGGAGGAGGTCGGCGTCGGCGCCGTTGGTCTTGGAGGCGGCGTTGGTGAAACCGATGAGGCGGCGGTTGGAGCTGTCGCTGATCCAGACGGTGCCGTCGGGGCCGGCGGTGACGGAGTAGGGGTTGACGAGCGCGGAGGCGGTGAGGCCGATGTTGGAGGCGGTGAAGTCGGGCTGGCCGAGGACGCCGTCGGCATCGGCGCCGTTGGCCTTGGTGGCGGCGCTGTCGAAGCGGAGGACGCGGCTGTTGTTGGAATCGGCCACCCAGAGGCGGCCGGCGGAGTCGAGGGAGAGGCCCTGGGGGAGGTAGAGGCCGGAGCTGGAGGTGCCGGCGAATCGTGCGGTTAAGCTGGTCTGCCCGAGGACGGCGTCGGCGTTGGCGCCGTTGGCCTTGGCGGCGGCGTTGTCGAAGCGGAGGACGCGGTTGCGGCTTTGCTCGGCGACCCAGAGGCGGCCGGCGGCGTCGCCGGCGAGGCCGCCCGGGTTGTAGGTTTGATTGGCGGTGGTGGCGGTAAAGATGCTGAGGCGGGTGGAGGTGAAGTCGGGCTGGCCAAGGACGCCGTCGGCGTTGGCGCCGTTGGCCTTGGTGGCGGCGCGGTCGAAGCGGAGGACGCGGCCGTTTTCGGTGTCGGCGACCCAGAGGCGGCCGGCTTTGTCCACGTAGAGGGCGGAGGGGCGGTCGAGGCCGTTGCGGGTGGTGGCGTTATTGCTGGAGGTGAAATTGCCCTGGCCGAGCACGGCCTCGGCGGCGGCGCCGGTGGTGTAGGCGTCGGCGGAGGCGTAGCGGAGGACGCGGTGGGCCGAGGTGTCGGCGACGAAGACCTTGCCCGTGGTGGGGTCGACGGCGCAGCCGGTGGGGGCGTTCAGGTTCGCGGCACCGAGGGTGCCGTTGAAGGACATGGTGTCGAGGTCGGGCTGGCCGAGGGCGCTGGTGGCGGACTCGTTGGTGGTGAAGCTGGCGAGGCCGGGGAGCGCGGGCGCGAGGAGGGCGGCCAGCGCGGTGAGGAGGATTTTCATTACGGCGTAGGGTTAGAGGGATTTGACGGTCACGATGGCCTGTTTGGTGCCGGCGCCGGGGGCGGTGGCGAGGATGGTGACCTTGTAGGTTTTGCCGGGGGCGAGCCGGGTGAGTTTGATGGTCCAGTTGGCGGTGGTGCCGGCGGCGGACTTGAAGGCGCCCTTCGTGCCGACGCGGTAGGTGATGACGGTGGCGTTGGTGCTGGTGCCCTTGATCGTGACGGTGCCGCGGCGGGCGGTGGCGGTTTTGGGCGCGGTGAGCGTGGCCGGGGTATACACGGTGGGGCCGAAGCGGAGGACGCGGTTGGCGTCGTAGTCGCCGACGAAGAAGGTGTCGGGGCCGGCGAAGGCGATCTGGGTGGGGTTGTTAAAGCCGTTCGCGCTGGGGTTCTTGGTGCTCGTGACGAAGTCGGGCTGGCCGATGACGAGATCGGCGTCGGCGCCGTTGGCCTTGGTGGCGGCGTTGGTGTAGGCGAGGATGCGGGCGTTGCTGTAGTCGCTCACCCAGAGGGTGCCGTTGGTGGCGGCGGTGACGTAGTAGGGCTTATTCAGGTTTGAGGCGGTGGCCGAGGCAACGACGAGGCTCGCGAGGTTTGCCTGCCCGAGGACGGCATCGGCGCTTGCACCGTTGGCCTTGGTGGCGGCGGAGTCGAAGCGGAGGACGCGATTGTTGTCGGCGTCGCCAACCCAGAGGCGGCCGGCGGAGTCCAAGGAGAGGCCGTAGGGTCCACGCATGCCGGAGGCAGAGGTGGCGGCGGTGGCGGTGGTGAAGTTCCCCTGGCCGAGGACGGCGTCGGCGTTGGCGCCGTTGGCCTTGGCGGCGGCGTTGTCGAAGCGGAGGACGCGATTCTTGGCGGTGTCGGAGACCCAGATGCGGCCGGCGGAGTCTCCGGTCACGCCGGTGGCCTGGAAGATGTTCCCGGCGGTGGGGGCAGCGTTAGGATTCGAGCTGGTGAAGTCGGGCTTGCCGAGGACGCCGTCGGCGGCGGCTCCCGTGGCCTTGGTGGCGGCCTTGTCAAAGCGCAGCACGCGGCCGCCGTAATACTCGGGGACCCAGAGGCGGCCGGCTTTGTCGAGGTAGAGATTGACGGGATAATACATGCCCGTGGCGGTCGGGGTCTGGGAGCCGCCGTATGCGATTGTGGAGGTGAAATTGCCCTGGCCGAGGACGGCTTCGGCGGAGGCTCCCGTGGCGTAGGCATTCGCCGAGGAAAACCGGAGGACGCGGTTGCTGCTGGAGTCGGCGATGAAGAGTTTGCCGGTCACGGGGTCCACGACGGTGCCCTCAGGGTTTTCAATGCTCGCGGCGGTGGCGTTGCCCGGGGCGGTGATGCTGGTGAAATCCGGTTGGCCGAGCACGCTGACGGCGGTCTGGTTGTTGGTGAAGGCGGCGTGGCCCGACAGGGCGGGCAGGAAGAGGGCGAGGGCGAGGGCGCGGAATTTCATTGGAGAAGGAACGGTGGCGGGGCTGGTTTATTCGCCGAAAAATACGAAGGAGGCGAAATGTTCGCGCTACATAACCCCGGGTGGACCGGAAAGCAATGGCGGGAAGGTTGGGCGTTGAATCGCGGCGGGGTTGGGTGAAGGATGGGCGGTCCGCCGATTTTTACCCATGAGCACCCGCACCCGACTTGGTTCGTCCGACCTGGAAATTACGCCGCTGGGCCTCGGGGCATGGGCGATGGGCGGGCCGTGGGAATTCGGCTGGGGGGCGCAGGATGATGCGGAGTCGATCGCGGCGATTCATGCCGCGCTGGAGCGGGGGATCAACTGGATCGACACGGCCGCGGTTTACGGGCTGGGGCATTCCGAGCGGGTGGTGGCCCGGGCGCTGCGGGAATGGCGCGGCCCGCGGCCGGCGGTATTTACGAAGTGCGGGATGATCTGGGACGGCCAGGGGCGGATCGATTACTCGCTGCGCGCGGAGAGCGTGCGCCGGGAGTGCGAGGCCAGCCTGGAGCGGCTCGGGGTGGAGGTGATCGACCTTTACCAGATCCACTGGACGGCGGATGAGCGGGAGGAAACGCTGGAGGGTTGGGAGACACTGGCTGCGCTGCAGGCCGAGGGGAAGGTGCGCTGGATCGGGGTGTGCAACGCGAGCGCGGAGGAGCTGGACGCGCTGGCGGCGATCGCGCCGGTGACGTCGCTGCAGCCGCCGTATTCGTTGATCCGGCGCGAGGTCGAGGCGGGTCCGCTGCCGTGGTGCGCGGCCCACGGCGCGGGGGTGATCGCCTATTCGCCGATGGGGTCGGGTTTGCTGACGGGGGCGATGACGCGCGAGCGGCTCGAAACGCTGCCGGCCGACGACTGGCGCCGCCGGAACGACCACTTCCAGGAGCCGAAGCTCACCGGGAATCTCGCGACGGCCGAGCGGCTGCGCGCGGTGGCGGCGGCCCATGGCCGCACGGCGGCGGAGGCCGCGCTGGCCTGGGTGCTGCGCGATCCCGTGGTGACCGGGGCCATCGTGGGGGCCCGGAGCGCCGAGCAGGTCGCAGGATTTATCGGCGCGATGGATTTCCGGCTTACGGCGGAGGAAATCGCCGCGGTGGAGGCGGCGGGCTAGGCGCGGCGGACGAAGCAGGCCTTGAGGCCGACGGAGACGCCGTCGATTCTGCAGGAGATTTCGTGGTCGCCGTCCACGAGGCGGATGGGGCGGGATTTCGTGCCGCCCTTGAGGGACTGCGAGGAGCCTTTGAGGGGGAGGTCCTTGAGGAGGATGACGCAGTCGCCGTCGGCGAGCACGTTGCCGTGGGCGTCCTTGACGACGCGGGGCGCCTCGGGCGCCTCGGGCGCGGCGGCTTTGTCCCACTCGTGGCCGCAGGTGAGGCATTCGTAGTGGTCGGGGTGGGCGAGCAGGTCGTTCATCTCACAGAGGGGGCAGGCGGTCGGGGTCATGGGTCGGGGGGATCCTAGGTGATCGCGAGCACGACGGCGAGGCTGACCACGGAGGCGGCGGTGGTCACGGCGATGGTGCCGGCGGCGAACGGGGCGTCGCCGCGCATTTGGGTGGCCATGGTGTAGGCGACGACGGCGGTCGGGCAGGCGCAGAAGACGAGGGCGACGCGGGTGTCGGCCGGGCCGAGGTCGAGCAGGCGGCAGAGGAGCCAACCGACGGCGGGGAGGGCGGCGACCTTGAGCGTGGTGGCGAACGCGATGGCGCCGAAGCGGCGGGTGAGCGGGGTCATTTCCAGGGCGCCGCCGATGCAGAGGAGCGAGAGGGGCACGGCGAGGCCGCCGAGGGAGCGGAGGACTTCGTCGAGCGCGGGGGGGATGGCGGCGCCGGTGAGGCCGTAGAGCAGGCCGAGGGTGCCGGCGATGACGAGGGGGTTGAGCAGGACGCGGCGGACGAAGGGGCCGGGCTTGAGGTCGCGGCCCTGGAAGGTCGTGGCGGCGAGGGCGTTGTTGATGACGGTCATGGCCGTCATGACGAGCACGGCGGTGGCGAGGAGTTCCGGGGCGTCGCCGAGGGCGACGTGGCCGAGGCTGTGGGCGAGGATGGGGATGCCGATGTAGGCGAGGTTGCCGAAGAAGGCGGTCGCGACGAAGGTCGGCCGGGATTCCGCCGGGAGGCCGGTCAGGCGCGAGAGCAGCGCGGACCCGGCGAGGACGGCGAGGGTGGCGGCGGTGATGACGCCGATGAGCCAGAGCGTAATCGGCGGGGGATGGCCGGCGTGCGCGGCGGCGCGGAAGATGAGGGCGGGCAGCGCGACCCAGAACGCGAGCTTGTTGAGTTCGCCGATGAAGTTGCGGCCGAGGAAGTGGATCGCCGCGAGGCCGGCGCCGAGGGCGATGAGCAAAAACACCGGGGCGAGGACGGCGACGATGTGCATCGGGGCCGGTATTCATGCCGGGAAGGGGGCGTTTTGGCCATCGCAGAAGCCGGGGAGGCGACCGGCGGGGGCGAATTTTCGGCTCTTTCGGCCCGGCGATTGCTTGGTAGGGTTCCGAAAGACAAGAAGTATGCCCAAGATTCGCCTTTCCGGGACCGTGCTCGGCCCCGATGACCCCAACCGTTCCACCCGCGCCAAGCTTCTCTATCTGCTCTTTGCCGCCGGGTGGGACATTTACAACTCGAACGGTGACCAGCGCATCACGCTGTCGAACATCGAAAAGAAAATCATCGAGTCCGACGCGTTCGTCTTCACCCCCGGCGCGACGCTGGAGGACATGTTCAAGGCGATCTCGATCTTTGTCGGCTTCCAGACGCTGGACCGCAACCTCACGGGCAAACCGACCGTGATCATGAACGAGGACGGCTCGTGGAATCCGCTGTTCTCCGTGCTCGAGCACCTGCGCCGCATGGGCACGGTGAAGCAGGATCCCGCGGATTACCTGCTCGGCGTCGACTCGCCCGAGGCGGTGCTGCACGCGCTGGAGCGGGTGGGCAGCCGCGGCGTGCCGGACGCGGGGCGGCACAAGTTTACGCCGTCAGACGTGACGATCAGCGACCTGCCGTTTCCCGAGGATTACGTGGGCAGCGCGTGCGTCTTTTGCTCGGCCTCGCTGGAGGATCCCCACTATCTCGCCGACGGCGAGGAACTCGGCCGCCGCCTCGCGCAGAACCGGATCGGTTGCGTGTCAGGCGCGGGCCGCTCGGGCATCATGGGCGCCGTGGTGAAGGGCTCCTACGAGGCCGGCGGCTGGACCGCCGGCTCGAACGTCCCGCACATCATCGAGCTGGAGGGCCTGCCCGACGGGCTCTCGCGGTTCTGGCCGCGGCCGGACATCTACACCCGCATGGAGGTGATGATCGAAAACTCCGACGCCTTCGTGATCTTCCCCGGCGGCGCCGGCACGGTGCAGGAACTGCTCGCGCTGATGATCTTCAAGCACCAGAAAAACCCGCTCATGGACGGCAAGCCCGTCGTGATCTTCAACCGCCCGTCGCCTGGCGACATCGGGTTCTGGGACCCGCTCATCGACCTGCTGAGCGACCTCTGCCAGCCCGGGGATTTCCTCGTGGCACGGGACCTCGACGACATCGTGCCGACCATCCTGCCCGGGATGAAGCGGGAGAAGCCGGCGGCGGCTGAGGCGGAGCTGGCGGCCTAGGCCGGCGGCAGGAACGTCTCGCCGAACGCGCGCCGGGGTGCGAGGCTGCGCCATGCCGCATCGTCCGAAGAAAACCAAAAAAACCGACGCGCCGAAATCCGGCGTGACCCGCGCGGAACAGCTCGCCGAGAAGCGGCGCACGGAATGGGCCGTGCGCTCGACGCTGGCGAAGTTTCAGAACCGCTCCTCCGAGCGCAAGTAGGAGGCCGGGCGCGGCATGCTCAAGCCCCTCACGATCACCGAGCCTGCACCGTTGCTGGCGTTTTTGTTCGCGCGGCTGCCCGATGTGAAAAAAACGAAGGTGCGCGAGTGGCTGAAGTTTCAGGCCGTGCTGGTGAACGGCCGGCCGGTCACGCAATTCGACCACGCGCTCCAGCCCGGCGACACGGTGGAAATCCGCTCGGGCCGCTTCGCCGCGCCCAAGGTCACGCTGGGCGGCGGCATGCGCATCTGGCACGAGGACGCGCACCTCATCGTCATCGACAAACCGGCCGACCTGCTGAGCATTGCCAGCCCCGACGAGGACGAGCGCACCGCCTACTTCCTGCTCACGGACTACGTGCGCAAGCACCGGCCCGACGGGCGCGAGCGCGTGTGGATCGTGCACCGGCTCGACCGCGAGACCTCGGGGCTGATGGTGTTTGCGAAGACCGCGGCGGTGAAGGAGGCGCTGCAGGAGGGTTGGGACGACGTGGAAAAACGCTACGAGGCGGTCGTCGAAGGCCGGCTGCGCGAGCCGCGCGGCACGTTTGAATGCCACCTCGACGAACGCAACCGCTTCAAGGTTTTCGTCGCCCCGCGCAGCGAGCACACGCGGCATGCGGTGACGCATTTTCGCGTGCTCGCCGAGGGCCGCCACCGCTCGCTCGTGGAGCTCACGCTCGACACGGGCCGGCGCCACCAGATCCGCGTGCAGCTCGCCGACGCGGGCTGCCCGATCGTGGGCGACGAGAAATACGGCGCGCAGTCCGACCCCGCGAAACGCCTCGCGCTGCACGCGACCGCGCTGCGGTTCACGCATCCGGTGACCGGCGCGGAGCTGGCCTTCGCCTCGCCGTTGCCCAAGCCGCTGGTGGCCCTCGTGGGGCCGGTGGGCGGGCGCGGGTGAGATTTTTTTGGAAAAAACTATCGGGCGGTCAAACCGCCGTTTATCACGGCGGGAAATCCACGTTTTCCGCCATGAAATCCGCCTTCCTGCTCCTGCCGCTCGTCGCTTTGCTTTTGGCCGCTCCCGCCCGGGCGAACGAGGAGGTGGGTTTCCCCGAGGAGGGGCCGCTCATCACGCTCACGCTGCCGGAGGGCTGGGTCTACAAGCACAACGAGGGCGTGCTGCAGGCGGCGGCCTCCGAGGACCTCGACACGATGCTGATCGTGCGTCCGCTCGAGGCCACGAAGAAGGAAGGCTCGCAGGCCCTCGAGGAGATCAAGGCCCCGCTCGACAAGACCTACGGCGAGGCCATTGAGTATGACAAACTTGAGGAGGGCGGAACGGAGAACCTCGGCTTTTACATTCTCAACGCGACGGCCAAGACGCAGACCGGCAACGAGGGCGTGGTGAATTCCTACATCGTCTCGATCATGATCACCTTCCCCGACAGCGACCAGTTGCTGCTCGCGCAGTTCCTTTCCACCGAGAAGGGCGCGCAGGACAACGCCGAGGCGATCGTCAAGATCATCCAGTCGCTCAAAAAGGTGGAGTAGCCCGCGGCGACTACAGCCCTTTGAACGAGTCGGCGAAGAGCCGGTAGATCGCGTAGAGATCAAACGCGAGGCCGAGGGCGAGCAGGCCGGAGAAGCTGAACCAGAGGCGCTTTCGGTGGTGGCGCCAGAACATCGCGAGGCCGGCGGGCAGGCCCGCGAGGCCGGTGAGGGCGATGCCGATTTGGAGCGGGATGATCCAGGCCATTTCCGTGCCCGGGTTGTTGATGACGAGCCCGGGGAGCGTGACGTTTTTGAATATCCCGAGCAGGATTTCCAGCAAGAGGCCCCCGGCGAAGGAGAGTCCGAGCAGGACCACGTGGGCCAGCCCCCACAGGATGATGAAGGTGATGCCGAGGACGATCGAACCTGGGCGGACGGGTTCGGCGGGCGCGGCGGGGAGTTCGGGTGCTTCGTTCATGGCGGAGAGGGTTAGCGGATGATGCCCATTTCCTGGCGCGAGCCGCGGCCGGCGTCGGTCACGCGGGAGTTGGGGCAGTTCGGCGGGTCGGTGATGTAGTTGCGGTGCCGCTCGGGGACGATGGTGCCGCGGTTGGCGCGGGGTTCGCCGAAGCGGACGCGGGAGTAGCCGACGTCGTTGCAGGTGAGGATTTCCGGGCCCGTGTAGTGCTCGGACCACATGACGGACCAGTTGCCGAGGCGGTGCCATTTTTTGGGGACGGTGATGGTGCCGATGAGGCGTTCGCGGCCGGAGGGTTCTTCGCGCACGGTGGCGCTCCATTCGGTGCCCTTGCCGCTGGAGCCGCTCAGGAACATGCGGAGGCGGTAGGTGCGGCCGGCCTTCCAGTTGAAGGGGATGAAGGTTTGGTAGCCGACGCCTTCGTGGCCGAAAGCCTGGGCGATGCCGGGGCCGCGGG
The DNA here is from genome assembly GCA_027488755.1 of Verrucomicrobiaceae bacterium. Taxonomy (GTDB): domain Bacteria; phylum Verrucomicrobiota; class Verrucomicrobiia; order Chthoniobacterales; family JAATET01; genus JAATET01. The sequence continues at coordinate 28,418 of JAIYAZ010000122.1, forward strand.
CGGCGAGGGCGTTCCAGATGGAGAAAATGGCGACCTTGCCCTCGCTGCCGTCGGGCCGGGTGCCGCGGGTTTGCAGGCCGAAGTAGGCGGTGTCGCCCTGCACGAGCTCGACCTGGTGGGACCAGAAGTAGCCGACCTCGGAGCCGGGATCCACCTCGGGGGTGAGTCGGTGTTCGAAGTCGACGTAGCCGATTTTGCCGGTGGGGCTCACGGGCGGCTCGGGCCAGATCCACTCGGTGTAGGTGCCGGTGGGGCCGTGCTTGTGGTCGGCGGCGCGGGAGGCGGGCGCGGCGAGGAGGAGCGCGGCGGCGAGGGCGGCGGAGAGGAGGCGGGGGCTCATGGGGCGACGGGGTTGCCGTTTTGGTAGGAGCGGGTTTTGTCGCGGGGGCCGCCCTGCGTGGTGAAGGTGGCGGGGTCGGCGCCTTCGACGACGCGGCTGAGGAAATAGACCTGGCGGGAGTCGCGGGCGTAGCCGCGGCCGAGCGCCTCGAAGGTCGCGCCGTCGGCGATGTCGCTGGTGGGCGTGTCGGAGGTGTAGAAATGGCTGCAGTCGCGGGCGACGACGAAGGTCTGGCCGCGGATGGCGTCGTTTTTGTAAACGCGCACGGTGAAGCTGGCGGCGTCCGCGCCGGGGATGGGCTCGCCGCGGTAATAAACGCGGGTGGCGTCCTTCGCGTAGTTTCCGCCGAGGACTTCGACTTTGGCGGGGCCGCTGGTGGGCGTGGTTTTTTCGCCGACGTAGAGGGCGCGGGAGTCGCGGGCCCAGGCGGTGCCGGGCGCGGCGTTGGCGTCGATGACCTCAAAGCTGGCGGGATCGAGCACCTTCACGGGGTCGGGCCCGAAGTAGTAGCCGCGGCGGTCGCGGCCGATGGGGGCGTCGCCGCCGAGGGGTTCGTAGCTGGCGGGGTCCGCGCCGCGGATGACGGAGCGGCCGAGGTAGACCTGGCGGCGGTCGCGGGCGAGGCCGGCGCGGCGGGGGTCGGGCTGGAAGCTGGCGGGGTCCGCGCCGGCGAGGGGGGCGCCTTCGAGGTAAACGCGGCGGGCGTCCCGGGCGTAGGGGGCGTTGCGATTCGCCCCGCGGCCGGGGACGAGGGCGAAGCTGGCGGGGTCGGCGTCGGGGATGATTTTGCCCTGGTAGAAGGCGCGTTTGGCGTCCTTCCCGTAGGTGGTGCGCTGGAGGATTTCGAAGGTCGTGGCGTCGGCCTGGGGGATTTTTTCGGCCTTCGTATACCAGATGGCGAACACGTAAACGCGTTCGCCGTAGAGCACGTCGCCCCCCTTCACGGCGTAGCCGAGGGCGTCGGCGCGGCTGGGCGCGGCGGGGGCCGCGAGCAGCGCGACGGCGAGGAGGGCCGGGGCGGCGCGCATGCGGTTAACCCTCGGGGAAGAGGAGCGCGGCGGGCGCGCCAAAGGTGTCGGGCCAGGAGGCGTAGGCCACGTCGGAGATGCCGACGGCGCAGGTGATGAGCTGCCATTCGCTGTCGACGATTTTCCAGAGGATGGCGGTGTCGGCGCTTTCGGCCTGGCCGAGGCGGATGGGTTTGCCGGCGGCGTTGACGATCTGGCCGTTGAAGAAGGCCCAGTCGCCGAGGCGCTGGATCGAGCCGGAGAATTTCACGGGCTGCCCGGCTTCGCGCTCGACCGTGGTGCGGGAGAGGTCGAAGAGGCTGGCGCGGAGTTCCGAGCCTTTCGGGATTTCCTTCGGGGCGGCGAGGGCGGAGGCGCTGAGGCCGAGCGTGAGCGCGAGTAGCAGGGCGAGGGCTTTCATGGTTTTTTGGTGGAGGTGGGTGGGTTGATTATTCCGGGATGAGGGTTTCGTTTTCGACCTCGCCGTCGCGGGTGAGGGCGCGGCCGGGGAGGGAGACGTAGCCGCCGTCCTCGGTGTGCTTTTCGAAGACGGAGATGCCGGCGGGCGTGAGGATGGCGAGGCCGTCGCCGAGAGCGAGGCCCTGGCAGGTGGAGGTTTTGTCCTCGGCTTTCCAGACGACTTTTTTGGCGATGTCGCCGCCGGAGATGGTGACGGGGACGCGCTCGGGGCCGCCGGCCACGTCGCGGATGGCGGTGTAGCGGCCGTCGAGGGATTCGTCGGGGAAGTTCACGTGGGTGATGTCGGCGTTGCCGACGAGGATGGTTTCCGGATTCGGGGTGCGGGAGTTCGCGCCGGCCCAGACGCCGATGAGGGATTGGCCGTCGGCCTGGCCGACGATGCGGTAGATGGCGAGGCCGTCGTCGAGGGCGATGCCGAGCGTCTGGCCGACGAGGAGGCCCTGGCCGTGGGAGACGGAGTCGCCGATTTTCCACTCGAGGCCGACGATGCCATTGACGACGCGGATCTCGACCGTGCCCTGGTAGGGGGTGCCGTCGGGATTTTTGCCGGAGACGGGGTGGGTGCCCACGAGGCGGTCGGCGGGGAAGCCTTCCGCGGCGGCGGGGGCGGGCTCGGCGGCGGCGGCCTGCTGGCTGGCGAGGGTTTCGCCGGCGGGCGGGGCGGGGTTCGGGAACATGCCGGCGGGCGGCGTGGAGGGCTCCATGGTGCTGGTGCCGACGATTTTCGCCGTGGCGCCGTTGACCTCGACGTCGGCCCAGACGCTGACGTCCTTCGGTTCCGCGGTGTCGCTGGTTGCCCGGGGGGTCGCCCAGAAGCGCAGGAGGAGCGTGCCGTCGGTCTGCCAGCGCAGGAGTTCGGTGCCGGAGGCGACTTCGTCCACGGCGTTGAGCTCGGCCGATTGGTCGTCGGTGAGCGGCGGGATTTCGACCGGCTTAAGCGAGTCGTCGGTGACCCGGTAAAGCGTCGCGGCCTGGTAGCGGGGGGCGCCGCCGGTGACGGCGACGTATTTCCGATCGGGCGACCAGAGGAAACTCGGCACGGCGGAGGATTCGAATCCGTAATCGCTTTTGCCGGGCTCGTCGTTTTCGCCGCGGTCCCAGAATGTCCCGAGCACCTCGCCGGTGTCGGTGTTTTTCAGGACGAGGAGGGTTTCGTTGCCATCCTTCGGGACGATGTCGAGGGTGGCGTGAAGGGAGGCAACGGCGAAAAACAGACTGCCGAGGGTGAGGCGGAGCGTGGGGTTCATCGGGTGGTTGGCGGGCGGGGTGGTCTTAGAACGGCGGGAAGAGGTTCTCGGGCTCGATGGTGTTTTCGCCGGTGAGGGTCTGGCCCATGAGGTAGGGCGCGTCGAGGGAGGAGTTCACGAAAAACACGGAGACGCCCTGGGCGCGGCGGATGGCCAGGCCGTTGCCGAGGGCGAGGCCGGTGAGCGGCTCGGCTTTGCCGTCGGCGGGCCAGGTGATCGCCTTGAGCGGGCCGTCGCCGGTGATCGAGACGGGGACTTTTTGGGGCGTCATGAATTTTCCAATGAGGGCCGTCACGTTCGGGAAGGTCGTTTCGGCCGGGGCGGGTTTGCCGACGAGGATGATCTCCTCGTTGACTGCGTCCGCGCCTGACGTGGCCCAGCGGCCGACGAGGGTGAGGCCACCGTCGTCCGGGCTGATGAATTTGTTCCAATCGCCGACGACCTTGTAGAGGGCGACGCCGTCGGCGAGGGCGACGGCAAGGTTGCGGCCCTGGATTAATCCGGTGCCGCGGGTGACGTCGGCGCCGATTTTCCATTCCATCGAAACGCGCATGCCGCCGGACATGCCCTCCGGTTGGACCTTGATGTCGACGGTGCCTTCGTAGGCGGAGCCGTCGGGGTTTTTGCCGGTGACCCGGTGGGTGCCCACGAGGTCGTCGGGCGAGCCGTTCCAGTTGGGATCCTGTTCCACGGCGGGTTTTTCGGCGGCTGCCGGGGAGGTGAGGCTGGCGATGAGGGTCTCGGCGACGGTGGAATCCGCGGCCGGTTCCGTCGCGGCGGTGGACGCGATCGCGGCGGTGTCGCCGGTGAATGTCACGTCGGCCCACAGGCTGGCCTCGACCTGGGGTTTGTCGTCAGTCTCGCGCGTGGCGGCGAAGAAACTCAGCAGCAGCGTGCCATTGTGCTGCCAGCGGACGGCCCGGGTCTGCTCGCTGGCAAGCTGGCTGGCGGCGCGCACGGCTTCCAGGGCGTCGGCGGAGCCGGGCGGGAAAGCGGGGAGCGCGATGGGTTTGAGCGTTTGGTCGAGGGCCTCGAAGAGGCTCACGTAGCGGTAACGGCCGGTGTCCGGATCGTTGACCGCGACGTAGCGGCGATCCTCGGACCACAGGAAATTCCCCGGCCCGCTGTCACCGGAGTAGCCGTAATCGCTCTTCTGCGTGGCGGGATCACAGAAGGTGCCCAGCACCTTGCCGGTGGCCGTGTCCTTGAGCACGTAGGCGCTGGCCTCGTCGTCGGGCTTGATTCGGACGATGTCGAGCGCGGCAAGGGCGGGTGCCGCCACGAAGAGCCCCAGAAGGAGCAGGGGCCGGAGTGGGTTCATGGCAGGATTAACGCGGCGCGCGGGGATTTATTCACCCGCAGGAAATATTCATTGGAGCTTGGCGGAGCCGAGCATTTGGAGCATCGCCCCGGCGTTGCCGGCGAGTTCCGCTTCCGGCGCCCAGGTGGTGAGGATGAAGCTTTTTTCCGCGCCGTTCTTGGAGAACACGCCGATGCCGAGCTTGTGTTTCACGCCCTTGTCCTCGGCTGCGCCGTCGACCGAACGGAAGGTGACGCCGGTGGCCGGGTTCGTCTGCGGGGCCATGGTCTCGCTCCATTCTATGCTCTCAAAGCGGCGGCCGTTTTGGTCCTTGATGGATTCCACGGCGTCCTCCACGTCGTCGGGGTCGACCACCACCACGCTCGTGGTGAACTTTTTGTCGGCCGCGACGATCCAGGCGCCCTTCTCGTCGCTTTCCACGGCCCAGTCGGCGGGCAATTCCATGGTGAACTGCGGCTCATCCGCGCTCGGGTAGGCGTAGGTCTGCGTGTCGCCGGAGCTGGCCGGGGCGCTGGATGACGCGGCCGAGTCGCCGCCCTCCGCGGGGACCTTGAACTCGGCGAGTTCGGGCACAATTTTTTCGCGCGCGGCGATGATCTCCTTGGCCCCCACGTCGGAGCCGGCCGGGATGCGCACGGCATACTGCACGGCCTCGACGCCGTCGCCCTTCTGCTCCACGCGCCAGAGGTTCCACTCGTAACCGGGGTCATCGCCCTCGCCATCGGGCAGGAGAAAATCGGCGATGTAGGAGCCCGCCGCCTCGTTTTCCATGAGCTGGCCCTGGGCGTTCGGCGAGCTGGCCTTCGCGTTTTCGATGAGCTTCTGCGCGTAGGCTTTCGGGTCGTCCGTGCCGCTGAATTCGCGCACGGAGATCAGCGTCGACCAGTTTTTGAAGGTCTCGCCGGCCGGCAAATACTCAAGGATTCCGCCCTCGGTGGAGCGCAGGAAAAAAACCTGTCCGTCGAAGGAAAAGGCGGCTTCCTCATCGGAAGCGGCTCTCAGGGAAGGGGTTGCGCAAATACTGACGATCAGCGCGAGCGCCGCGAGGATGGATCGGATGGGCACGGTCCCGCATGCCTTTCAGAAAGCGGCCGAAATGTCAGGAAGAATCTGCCCCGCCTCGCGCGGGGGGGCGGGGCGGGGTTTTTCGGGCTGGTGTTCCGGGCGGGCGGACGTAGCGTTCCGGGGCGCGGAATTTCCCGCGCCTTAACCCACACCCCGTCATGCAAATCACCACCGGCAAAGTTGTTTTTATTGATTACACCCTCACGGACGATGAGCAGGAGATCATCGACTCGTCCCGGGGCGGCGAGCCGCTCGGTTATCTGCACGGCGTCGGGCAGCTCGTTCCCGGCCTGGAGGCCGCCCTCGAGGGCCGCACGGCGGGGGAAAAACTCCAGGTCGTCATCGCGCCCGAGGATGGTTACGGCCAGCCCGACCCCGGGCTCGTCGCGGTGATTCCCGCCAACCAAATCGAGGGCGTCGACGAAATCGAGGAGGGCATGCAGCTCCACACCGAAACCGAGGACGGCGAGCAAACCGTGCTCGTGACGAAAATCGAGGGCAACGAGGTGACGATCGACGCGAACCATCCGCTCGCCGGCGTGACGCTTAATTTCGACGTCACCGTCGTGGAAGTGCGTGACGCCACGCCCGAAGAGATCGACCACGGCCACGCCCACGGCCCGGACGGCCACGGGCACTAACGCCCGCGCCCGCCGCTAGCGCTTCTTCGTGTAGAGCAGGGGATCCACGTGCAGCCGCGCCAGCGCGCGGCGGGCGATGGCCCCAATGACCGCCATCACCACGAACAGCGCGGCAAACCCCGCGACGGCCACCGGCCAGCCCGGCCCGTCGCGCAGGAAGCTCTGGATGTCCGCCGCGCCGCTCTGCGCGGCCGCCTGCGCAAACAGCATCACCATCAGCGTGCGCGGCAGCATCCCGAGCACGCTCCCGAGCAGGTAAGGCCCCAGCGCCACGCCCGAGCAGGCCATCAGCATGTTCATGAACGCGAACGGCGCCTGCGGCGGCACCCGCAGCAGCGCGATCATCAGCGTGGCCGGAACGAATCCCCGCCCGACCAGCGCGTGCCGGATCGCCCGCGCCTCCGGCTTCGCCTCGATCCAGGCCTCGAATTTCCGCCCCGCCACCACCCGCGTGATTACAAACCCGATGAGCGCCGCCCCCGCAAACGCCACCGCCGCCGCCACCCCGCCGCGCGCCACGCCGAACACCCACCCGCCCAGCACCGCCTGCGCCGTGGTCGGCAGCAGGCCGAGGCCCGCCGTCACCATCAGAATCGCCGCGTAAATCACCACGGCCGTCTCGCCATTCGAGCGCAGCCAGGTCGCGGCGGCCCCGAGTTCGTAGAGCAGCACCAGCCCCGCCAGTCCCGGCGCGCTCAGCCAGAACGCCGCGAGCAACCCCGCCGGCCCGAGGGCGGTGAGGCGGCGCAGGGTTTCGCGAAGCAGGGCGGGGTAGCGGTTCATGGGCGCGCGGAGTGTGGCGCAGCCGGCGGAAATCGGCCAGCCGCGATGCGAAGTTGCGATTCCCGTTACGGTGCCCGCCGCTCCCCTGGAGGGAATTGTTTGTTCGGGCGCGAAAAAGGGGTAAACTTTTCCCATGGCCGCCATTTCGCGCTTCCTCGCGGCAGGGTTCCTTCTCGTTTCCCTGTCTTCCACGCTGCCGGCGGCTCAGACCGTCCAAATCGTCAACGCCAACGCCGACACCATCCCCGACAGCCAGATCAAGGTGCTGTTCGTCGGAAACCCCGCCGTCGTCACCTCGTCGAATGGCACGAACATCTCCGGCGTGCGCAACCTCGGCGTCATCCCGGTCACCGTCACCGTCAGCCAGGCCGCCGGCGCTAGCTTCGTGCAAAGCAGCGCCCTCACGAACAACGCCACCCTCGCCACGCTGCCGGCCACGCCGTTTCCCATCCAGTTCCTCTCCGGGGCCAACTCCGCGCTCCCCGCCCCCGTCTACACCGTCACGAGCGTGAACCCCGCCACGGGCAATCTCACCGTCACGCCCGCCGTGACGAACGCCCAGTCCCCCGGCGACCAGTTCACCGTCGGCGCCTACGCGCAGGCGCTTAGCAGCCTGCCCAGCGCCGGCACGATCATCTCCCCGCTCTCCGGCAAAACCGCCAACGTCTACACCGTCAACGCGAGCATGTCCGCCGGCGTCATCTACCTCGCCACCGGCAACCTCACCTACCTGGAAAGCGCCCCCCCCTTCATCGGCAGCAACGTCACCTTCCAGACCCTCGAACTCACCACCGCCGTCGACGGTGTCAGCGCCAGCTCGTCCGACCTCACCTGCATCGATTACTTCGCCCTCCCGCTCCAGATCGAAAGCATCAACGTCTCCAACAACTCCACGCAGGACGTCCGCACCTTCTCCTTCGGCCTGCCCACGCTCACCAGCCAGCTCCAGGCCCTCGGCTGCACGCCGCAGAACGGCTTCTACTACGGCCCCGGCCACGTCACCGCCAACGGCACGAACACCTACCCGCCCAGCTTCGGCCCCTACCTCGCCTCCGTCGTCAACGCCCCCTTCACCGTCGCCCGCGTCGCCCAGGGCTTCGGCGCCGCCGATCCCACCTACGTCTACGGCATAACCGTCGCGAACAACTACACGTCGACCTACACCTACAACGCGAGCGTCTCCGCGGGCGCCGGCAACTACACCGTCACCATGACGCCGACCGGCAACAACACCCTCACCGCCAACGCCTCCGTCGGCTACACCGGCTACCTCCCGAACCCCGCCGACATCGCCAGCCTCACCATCAACCTCCCCGCGCCCGGCAACGCCACCGTCGGCTCCGACTACAACGCCGTCATCTACGGCTGCGTGCTCAACTCCCAGTCCTTCGCCGTCAACCTCAAGCCCGGCTCGCACCCGCTCACGCCGACCACCGTCTCCGGCCCCTTCGCCGTGACCACCGCCACCTCCGCGACGGCCTTCAACTCCGCCAACCTCACCTACCTCCAGACCAACTTCCTCAACGGCCTCACCGTGTCCTTCACCTCCGGCACCAACACCGGCAAAAACGCCACCATCTCCACCGTCGACGCCGGCGGCAACGTCACCGTCGGCACCGGCCTCACCCAGACCCCGCAGCCCGGGGATGCCTACAAAATCCTCATCCCCGTCACCGCCCCCATCGGCAACTCCACCACCCAGTTCCTCTCCACCGGCCTCGCCAACCTGAAGTTCCAGGCCCCCTTCCAGGTCACCTTCCGCTCGGGCAACAACACCACCGGCGCCAACGCCACCACCACCGCCGTCGCCATGACCCCCGGCGGCGTCCTCACCCTCAACGCCACGCTCAACTCCGCCCCCGTGCCCGGCGACCTCTTCGAAGTCACCGTCGCCCCCGCCGACCTCTTCACCCAGCTCTACACGAACAGCTCCTACAGCTACGCCGTCGCCGACGTCCTCGCCGGCTTCAACTTCGGCTACCTCGACGGGGCGAATTCCGGCAATTCCTCCGCCGAGTGGTATGCCAGCTTCCCGCAGAAATTCCCCTTCGGCCTCGCCCGCGGCCCCACCAACGACGGCTTCTACAACCCCTGGGCCGCCGTCTTCTACAACGCCTCCGACGCCTACGGCTTCGCCTTCAGCGACCGCATCAACCCCAGCCCGCTCATGAGCACGAGCCCCACCACGCAGGCCTTCCGCATCACCGTGCTCCCCGCCGACCAACTCGACGCCCCCCTCGTCACCGTCAGCAACGCCACCGCCACCACCCTCACCCTCGGGTGGCCCCCGGTCGCCGGCGCGAACTACACCCTCACCACCGAGCCGCCCATCGCCCCCGCCAGCATCTCGATCAATTCCACCCTCGGCCACGCCACCCTCTCCGGCCTCAACCCCGGCACCCCCTACCAGGTCAACGTCCTCGCCACCAAGGGCGCCCAAAGCTCCACCATCCTCCCCCTCTACACCGCCACCACCGGCACCGCCCCCGCCACCACCGGCAACATCACCTTCCAGGGCAAGGTCGTCTGGTCCGGCACCACCCCGCTCACCCCGAACTACGTCCTCGCCTTCAACGGAGCGAACCTCACCGCGGGCGACGGCCGCACCTTCCCGACCACCACCTTCAACGGCACCGGCAACGCCACGAACCAGCTCGTCATCAGCATCGTGGACTCCTCCCAGGGCAACCAAACCGTCTACCAGGGCGTCGCGAACCTCGCCTTCAGCGCCCTCGTCAGCAACAGCTTCAACGTCACCGGCACCCCCCTCGTCTACGGCTCCATCGCCACCACCGCGAACGGCACCTCCATCGAGCAAATGAACCTCGCGCCGGCCTCGGGGCCCTACTTCTCCTCGAACTTTACGCTTACCGCCACGAGCAACTTCCAGCCCGAAGCCCGCAAAGCCTTCGCCCCCGTCGGCTCGGTCTCCCCGACGCCCACGCCAACCCCGACGCCCACGCCCACGCCAACCCCGACGCCAACCCCGACGCCAACCCCGACGCCAACCCCGACGCCAACCCCGACGCCAACCCCGACGCCCACCCCGGCGCCC
>JAIYAZ010000045.1 GCA_027488755.1 Verrucomicrobiaceae bacterium
AAGCGAATGCGCCAGTCCTTCACCGGATCGGGCGATTGATTCGCGAGCGCGAACTCCGCGACAAAACCCTGCCCCCAGTCGCTTTGTTTTTTGAACGTCACCTCCACCGGCGCAGCCCCGCGCGCGCCCCCCGCCAGCAGGGCGGCAAGCAGCATCACGCGGAGGCTTTGGGAAAGGAACATGAACGGGCGGCGCTCCCCCGCATGACAATCGCCCGCCCGCCCCGGCGCAAGCAAACTACGCTCCCGCCGCCGGCCGGTAGCGCCAGTCTCCCGGTGCCGCGGGCGCGGCCAGCACCGCGTCGATGAGTCCACGGTCGGGTGCGAACTCGCACACGGGATCGGTCCGCGTCGCGTCCCCCGTGAGCAGCGCGGCCTGGCAGCGGCAGCCGCCGAAGTCGCGCTCCCGCTCGGGGCAGCTCCGGCACGGCTCGGGCATCCATTCAAAGCCGCGGAACCGGTTGAAGGCCGCACTCTCCCGCCAGATCCACGCGAGATCGTGATCGCGGACGTTCGGGAATTCGAGATCAGGAATCGCGTTGGCCGCCTGGCAGGGCAGCACGTCCCCGCGGGGGTTCACGGTAAGCGCGCGGGAGCCCCACCCGTGCAGGCAGGGCTTCGGCCGCCGTTCGTGGTAGTCGGGCAGCACGTAAATGAGCGCGAGCCGCGGGCCCAGCCGCTCGGCGTGCGCCGCCACGACCTCCGCCGCGCGATCCACCTGCTCGCGCGTGGGCAGCAGCGCCGCGCGGTTCGCATGCGCCCAGCCGTAGAACTGCACGTTGGCCAACTCAAGGCGGATGGCCCCCAGCGACTCCGCGAGGCGGATGATGCCGTCGAGGCGATCAATCGTGCCGGCGTGGAGCACGACGTTGAGCCCGAGGGGCAGCCCCGCGTCACGAACAGCCGCGGCCGCCGCCAGCTTCGCCGCATGCACGCGGGCTCCGGCCACCGCGTCACCCACCTCCGCCTCGTCGGCCTGCAGGCTGATCTGCACCGCGTCGAGCCCGGCGGCGCGGAGACGCGCGGCCCGGGCGGGCGTGAGACCCACCGCGCTGGTGATGAGGTTGGAATACATGCCCTCGCGGCGGGCCGTTTCGATGAGCAGCTCGAGCCCCTCGTAAAGCAGCGGCTCGCCGCCGGAAAATCCGACCTGCACCACGCCAAGCGCCGCCGCCTCGGCCAGCACGCGCTGCCACTCCGCGGGCGGCAGTTCCTCGCGGCGCGCGGCCAATTCGAGTGGATTCGAGCAATACGGGCAGCGAAGGGGACAGCGGTGCGTGAGTTCCGCGAGCAGTCCGTAGGGGCGGGACATGGCGGCGATCAGCTTGAGGATTTCAGCAGCCCGCGGCCGGCGAGCGCGGCGAGGAGGGACTCGACGTCGGCGCGCAGGGTGGCCTCGGGCGCATCGAACTCCGCGGCGAGCGCGGCGATGATTTCCTCCACGCCCCGGGCACCGTCGCAGAGCGCGAGGATGGCGTCCGCGCTTTCGCTCAACTCAACGGCCCCCTCGGGATGCAGGAGCATGGGCCGGCCGCTCACGCGGTCGATCTGCCGGCGGACGTGGGGGGCAAGTTCAGGCCGCATGGTCGATGGCATCAAGGAGGGACCAAAGCACGTCGCACTTGAAGCGCAGGGCCTCGACCGCGCGGCGTTGCAGCTCCGGGGTGTCGCACCAGCGCAGCGTCAGCCCCAGCGCCTCGCCGGAGTCCACACGGGCCTGCGTCACGCGGCTCCGAAAGTAATCAAACGCGCTTTCCGGCACCCATTGGTAATGGGCCCGAAAGGCGGCGAGCCGTTCCGCCATGAGATCCGGCGCAAACATCTCGGTGAGCGAGGACGCCACCGCGACGGGCCACGGCTCGGTGCGGGCGAAATTCACGTAGGCATCCACGGCAAACTGCACGCCCGGCAGCAGTCCCTCGCCGGCGAGCACGGCCGCGCGCTTGAGCCCACAGCCTTCGGCCAGCCGCAGCCAGGCCTCGATCCCGCCCTCGCTGCCCTCGTGCCCGTCGTGATCGACGATGCGGTGCAGCCACGCGCGCCGCACCTCGCGCTCGGGACAGTTGGAGAGGATGGCGGCGTCCTTCCGCGGGATGCTGCGCTGGTAATAAAAGCGGTTCACGACCCAGCGGCGCACTTCGTCGGGCGTGAGTTCCCCGGCGTTCATCCGCACGTGAAAAGGATGCCGGTGGTGGTAGCCCTGTTCGCCGACGGCCCGCAGCGCGGCCAGAAAGTCCTCGGAGGTCATGCGTGGCCAATCTGAACGTGTTCGCCGTCCTCCGCAACCCGCAGGCCCGCGGCCAGAACCTCCGCCCGCTCGGCCGAGTCGGGGCGCAGCAGGGGGTTCGTGTTGTTCAGGTGCAGGTAGGCGACGCGGCCCGGGCCCAGGCGGGCAAGCGGCGCGAGGCTTTCCGCGACCGGCACGTGGCCCATCTCGCGGGCGGAGCGGCCGTTCAGCGGGTGCATTTCCTCCTCGCTCCAAAACGTCCCGTCAAACCACACGCGGTCGCAGGCGGCAAGCGCCTCGCGGAGCGGCTCGTCAATGACCGCGACGTCGGGAAACACGCCCGCCACGCGGCCGCCGGCGCGGAACAAATACCCGACCGCCAGCGGGCCCGGCTCGGCGGAGGC
>JAIYAZ010000025.1 GCA_027488755.1 Verrucomicrobiaceae bacterium
CCGGCCGAGACGCCCAGCAACTGGCCGAGCAGCGAAATGAAGACGAACTCGCGCACGCCGACGCCGCCGAAGCTGATGGGCAGGGCGCTGATCACGTCGACAATCGGCACGAGCGTGGCCATTTGGACGAAGGGAATCGGCAGGCCGAACGCGTGCGCGGCGGCGTAGAATACGCCGAAGTAACCCAGGAGCATGAGCATCGAAAGGCCGGCGGCGCGCAGGCTGAGCGGCCATTGGTGGGCCATCTGCGCAAAGCCGTGGCCGAAGCGTTTGACGAAGTCGGGGAACGGCGCCCAGCGGGGCAGGCGCTCGGTGTGTCCGCGGGCGGCGAAGATCAGTCCGGCAAGGATCAGGAGCGCGCAGACGACCTCGTAGATGAGCACGCCGCGCAGCATCGTGAGGGCGATGGGGCTTTGCGCGAGCCAGTCGTAGCTGAGCACGGCAAAGACAATGGTGTAGAGCAGCAGCGCGAGCAGGCCGCTCACGCGGTCGAGCACGACGCTCATGAGCGCATCAGTTTTCGTGGCTCCGCGTCGGATGAGGTAGGCGGCGCGCACGAAATCCCCGCCCGCCGCGCCGAGCAGGAAGGTATTGCAGAACAGCGCGACCAGGCAGATCTGCACGCTCTTCCAGAACGGCAGCTCGATGTGCAGCATGCGCAGGAAGAGCCGCCAGCGCAGGACGCCGAGGAAGTTTTCCACGCCGGCGAGGGCGACGCCGAGGAGCAGCCACTCGGGGCGGGCGTTTTGCAGGGTCTGGGCGACATGCGCGCGGAACTCCGGCTCGCGGAAGAAGAAGACCAGCAACCCCACGGTGACGGCGGTTTGGATGAGGATGAAAAGCCAGCGGCGGGACATGCGTGGGGTCGGGGCAGTTGAGGCTCTGGATCGCCGGAATTCCCCGCAAGCAGAAAAATCCCCGCTCGAAATCCGCGAACCGCTGCGGCACGGTCGCGTGCTCGCATGCCGCCGTCCCCGTCCGCCACGCATCTCGTGCTTTTGCCCAGCTACAACAGCGGCGCTATGCTGGCCCGCGTGGTCGAAGCGGTCGCCGCGCGCTGGCTGCCGGTGTGGGTGGTGGTGGACGCGAGCACGGATGGCAGCGGGGAATCGCTTGAGCCGATCCTGGCCGCGCATCCGCAGGTGCGCCGGATCACGCTGCCGGTGAACGCGGGCAAGGGCGGCGCGGTGCTGGCGGGGTTGCGCGAGGCGGCCGCGGCGGGGTTCACCCACGCGCTGGTGATGGATGCCGACGGGCAGCACGACGTCGGCGCGGTGGGACCGTTCCTCGAACGCTCGCAGCGGGAGCCCGGGGCGATGCTGCTGGGCGAGCCGGTGTTCGGGCCGGACGCGCCGGCCGAGCGCGTGGAGGGGCGGCGCATTGGGAATTGGTGGGCGAATCTGGCGACGCTGTGGGGCGGCATCCACGATTCGCTGTTCGGGTTTCGCGTGTATCCGATTGCGCCGACGCTGGGCATTTTGGAGGCGATCCGCACGGCGCGGCGCTTTGATTTTGATACCGAGATCGCCGTGCGGCTGTATTGGGCGGGCGTGCGACCCGTGAACCTGCCAGTGGCGGTGTCCTATCCCCCTCGTGCGGAGGGCGGCGTGACGCATTTCCACTACCTGCGCGACAATCTGCTGCTGGTCGGCACGCACACGCGGCTGTTTTTTGGCATGCTGGCACGCTTGCCCCGGCTGGTGGCCCTGCGTCACAATGCTGGCGTATGAACGTGCTCATCCTCGCGGCCGGATACGCCACCCGGCTCTACCCCCTGACCCTCACGAAGGCGAAGCCCCTGCTCGAGGTCGCGGGCAAGCCGATGATCGAATGGGTCATCGACAACCTGGCGCCGATTCCCGACATCGACACGGTTTACGTCGTGACGAACAACAAGTTTGCGCAGGACTTCCGCGAATGGGCCGCGGGTTACAACGCCAGGGAGCCGCGCCTGGAATTCAAGATCGTGAACGACGGTTCGACCAGCGACGCGGACAAGCGGGGCGCGATCGGGGACATGCACTTTGTGCTCGAGCACGAGCACCTCTTCGACAAGGACCTCATCGTGGTGGCGGGCGACAACCTTTTCAGCGAGCCGGTGAGCGGCTTTGGCGCGGCCGGCAAGAATGCGCCGGCCACCGTCGCGGTCTACGACGTCGGCGACCTGGAGCTCGTCAAAAAATACAACTCGATCTCCATCGATGAGAGCGGGCGCGTGGTGAAGTTTGTCGAAAAGGCCGCGGATCCCGAGAGCACGCTCACGGCGATCGCGCTGTATTATTACCGCAAGGATACGCTGCCCCTTATCGAGAAATACATCGCCGACGGGAACAACCCCGACCAGCCCGGCCGGCTCATCGAATGGTTGCACCACCGCATCGAGGTGAAGACGTGGCCGGTGCCGGGTCTTTGGTTCGACATCGGCGGCAAGGAGTCGCTCGAGGAGGCGAATCAGGTTTTCGCCCAATACGCGAAGTAGTCCTCAGTCCTCCGCCGGCACGCGCATCGCGAAGGCCGGGATGCGCGTGAAGACGGCCTCGCCGGCGTCGGTGAGGCCGAGATACGCACCCTCGGCCACGGCGTCCGAGCCTATGGTGTGCGAGCTGTTGTAGTGGAAGGCCTCACCCGGTTCGAGGTGGGGGAACTCACCCACCACGCCGTCGCCTTCCACGGCGATCGTGTCGCCGTTCTCTTCGCGCACGACCCACTTGCGGCCCCTGATGGTCACGGTTTCCGCCGAGTTGTTTGTGATCGTGATGAAATACACAAACACGTGCGGCTTGCCGGGAGGTCCGGCGAGATCCGGCGCGGGCACGACCTGCGTGACCGTCACGGTCAGGCCGGGGAGTTCGCGCGGGGTCATGGCGCTTACGGCTTTTTCGCCGTGGACTGGATGGCCAGCTCGCGGAGCAGCTTGGGCTCGACCTGCACGGGCGACTGGGTGAGGAGGTCCTGGCCGCGGTTGTTTTTCGGGAAGGCGATCACGTCGCGGATGGATTCCGTGCCGGCGATGAGCATGACGAGGCGGTCGAGGCCGAGGGCGACGCCGCCGTGCGGCGGGGCGCCGAACGAGAAGGCGCGGAGCAGGTGGCCGAATTTCTCCTGCTGCTCTTCGGGGCTGATGCCAAGGGCGGCGAACATCTTCGCCTGAAGGTCGCGTTCGTGGATGCGGATCGAGCCGCCGCCGAGTTCCACGCCGTTGAGCACAACGTCGTAGGCCACTGCGCGGACGTTTTCGTAGGCGCCGGATTCGAGGTGCGCGAGGTCGTCGGCCTTCGGGCGGGTGAAGGGATGGTGAACGGCGACCCAGGAGTTTTCCTCGGGCACAAAGGCGAGGAGCGGGAAGTCGACGACCCAGAGGAAGTTCAACTCCTCGCTGCCCTTGGTGAGTTCCAGCAATTCGGCGCAGCGCAGGCGGACGCGGCCGAGGACTTCGCAGGCGGCATCGCGTTTGTCGGCGCCGAAGAAGAGGACGTCGCCGGGCTGGAAGTCGAGGCGTTCGGCGAGGGCGGCTTTTTCGGACTCGGAGAAGAACTTCACAATGGGGCTCTCCCATTCGCCGGTCGGGGAGGCCTTGATGTAGGCGAGGCCCTTTGCGCCGAGTTCCGTCTTCGCCCATTCCTCCCACTTTTTGAGCTGCTCCTTGGAGAATTTCTCGGCCGCGCCCTTGGCGTTGAGCGCGCGGATAACGCCGCCGCTGGCGAGGACGGACTGGAAGACCTTGAACGGCGAGTCGCGGAAGATGTCGCTGAGTTCGACGATTTCGAGGCCGAAGCGGAGGTCGGGCTTGTCGGAGCCGAAGCGGTCCATGGCTTCGCGGTAGGCCATGCGCGGGAACGGCGTGGGGATTTCCACGCCCTTCGTTTCGCGGAAGATGCGGGCGAGGAGGCCCTCGATGAGCGTCTGGATTTCCAGCTCGCTCGTGAACGAGGCTTCGACGTCGATCTGGGTGAACTCGAGCTGGCGCTCAGCGCGGAGGTCCTCGTCGCGGAAGCAGCGGGCGATCTGGAAGTATTTCTCCACGCCGGCGACCTGGAGGAGCTGCTTGTATTGCTGCGGGGCCTGGGGGAGGGCGTAGAACGCGCCGGGCGTGAGTCGCGCGGGCACGAGGAAGTCGCGGGCACCCTCGGGCGTGGGGTTCGAGAGAATGGGCGTCTCGATTTCGAGGAAGCCCTGTTCGTCGAAGTGGTCGCGCGCGGCCTTGGTCACGCGATGGCGCAGGCGGAGGTTCGTGCGCATGTCGGCGCGGCGCAGGTCGAGGTAGCGGTATTCGAGGCGGAGGTCTTCGTTCGAGACCTTGCCCTCGATGGGAAAGGGGAGGACGTCGGCTTTGTTGAGCACGGTGAGCGCGGTGGCGACGACCTCGATGCCGCCGGTGGTGAGCTTTGGATTCTCCGTGCCGGCGAGGCGGGCGGAGACGAGGCCGGTGACGGTGATGCAGTCCTCGCTGCGCAGGCCGTGCGAGAGTTCAGCGACGGCGGGATGCTCCTCGGGGCGGAAGACGACCTGCGTGATGCCTTCGCGGTCGCGGAGGTCGACAAAGATGACGCCGCCGTGGTCGCGGCGGGAATCCACCCAGCCGCTGAGGGTGACGGTGGTGCCGACGTCGGTCGGGCGGAGGGCGGCGCAATGGTGGGTGCGGTAGGACATCGAACTAAACAGGATTAACGGGATTCTGGGGATTAACGGGAGGGGCGGAAAGCCAATCGTTGAGCTGATCGGCGGAGAGGGTGGTTTCCGCGCGGGTGGCGAGGGTTTTCACCTTGATCGCAGGCCATTCGTGGCCGACGACGACGGCGTGGCGGGCTCCGAGCTGCTCGGCGGCCTGGAATTGTTTGCCAACCTTCGCGGCGTCGAGCGGGAAGTCCACGCGCCGACCGGCGTTGCGGAGGCGCTGGACGAGGCCGAGGGCGTCGGCGCGGCGGATTTCGTCGGCGATGACAACAAAGACATCCACCGCGGGGTCGGCGGCGAGGGCGGCGTCGCGCCGGGTGAGGGCGTGGGGCGTTTCGTCGATAAGGTTGCCGAGGACGACGTCGCCCATGCCGAAGCCGATGGCGGGGAGGGTGACGGCACCGTCGCTGAGGTCGGCGAGGAGGTTGTCGTAGCGGCCGCCGCCGGCGAGGGCTCGCATGGATTTCCCGCGGTCGAAAGCCTCGAAAACGAGGCCGGTGTAGTAGGCGAGGCCGCGCACGATGGAGAGGTCGACCTCGACGAATTCGCGCAGGCCGCGGGCGGCGAGCGCATCAAGCAGCGGCGCGAAGTGCTCGGGACTGCCGCCGGCGATGAAGGCGCGAAGGTCGGCGACCGTGAGCCGGTGCGGGGCGAGCTTTTCGTTGAGGGAGTCCTCGGGCTCGCGCTCGATTTTGTCGATGATGGCGAGCACGGCCCGCGGGTCGGTGACGCCGCGCGCGGCGAGGAAGGCGAGCCAGGCGTTGCGGTCGCTCAGGCGCACGACAAAGTCCGCGGCGGTGAAGCCGAATTCGCGCAGCAGGTCGATGAGGAGGGCGACCATTTCGGCGTCGGCGGCGGGCGAGGCGTCGCCGAGGAGGTCGGCGTTGAATTGGATGAACTCGCGGAGGCGGCCCTTCTGCTGGCGCTCGTAGCGGAAGTAGTTCGACGCGCTGAACCACTTGAGCGGCTTGCGGTAGTTGCGCTCCTTCGCGATGACCATGCGGGCGAGCGTGGGCGTCATTTCCGGCCGGAGGGCGACGGCGCGTTCGCCGCGGTCCACGAAGTGATAGAGCTGACCGAGAATCTCCGCGCCGCTTTCGTTTTTCTTCGCGTA
>JAIYAZ010000046.1 GCA_027488755.1 Verrucomicrobiaceae bacterium
AGTTGGTCATCCTCGTAAAGCTCGATCAGGCGCTCGGCGCGCAGCAGGACGAGGCGGCGCTTCGGCGCGGGCGTGGGCTCCGGCGTGGGCGCGGTGATGACCGTGCTGGCGGCGTCGGCGGGCGAGGGGCTGGGTGACGCCGCGGCGGCGGCTTTGCGGGCGCGGGCCTCGGGGCGGCGTTCGCGCTCCAGCGCCTTCACGGCGGTCACTTCGAAGGGCTCGACGTCGGGCACGCGCAGCACGTCGCCGACCTTGGGCGGATCGGTCCGGCCGGGGTTCAGCTCCTGGATGAAGTCGAGATCGGTGTGGAATTTCTCCGCGAGCGCCTCCCAGCTGTCGGCGTAGGGCAGGCGCTTGAGTTTTTCCTGGGCCTGGGGTTTGGAGGCCGTGGGGCCCACCCAGGCGAGGTCGTCCTCGGTGACGGTGTAGCTGCGGTAGGGCTCGGGCACCGTGGAGAGGTCGAGCATCGCGCCGGGTTCGAGCCCCTGGGCGCGGGCGTAACGCTCGAACGCCTTCTGCGTGAACTCCCCGCCGAGGCCGTCGATTTTGCCGGGGCGGAAGTTGGCCCGATCGAGCACGATTTGCACGCGGGTCATTTCCTGTCTGGTCGGATCATCGGGGCTGGGCACCTGCACGGGGGCCGCGGGGGCGGTGGGCGGCTCGGCGGCAAGCGGCGCCAGCGGGGCCAGCAGAAGCAGAAGAAGAGGGCGGAGCGGCATGCGACGGCAGTTTCCGCGGGCCGGCCGGAAAACTCAAGCGGCTCTCCGCGCGGCGGTGGGCGTTTTTCTCGTTTGCGCCCGGGCGGGGTTCGTGTGAGAAAAACGGACGGTTTTGCCGCGTAGGCCGCCCCCGCATCGGGGGCCTGGCCCCGGGGCGGCCGTCGCCCCCGCGCGCCACCACCGATTTTTTCTCCTATCAGTCGCGATTATTACAGTTGGGAACAGCCCTCCCGCCGCCGGCGGAAGCGCTTCTATTTGCGCTGGTGGTTCTGGGGGCCGCTCGCCCTGCTCGGCGTCGGCGCGCTGGCCGCGGTCATCGTCGTGGCCGTGCTGCGCGGGCAATACGAGCAACGCGTCGCGCAGTTCGACATGGCCGACATCGAAAAGATGGAGTCGGCCACGCTCGTCTACGACCGCAACAATGAGCTCGTCGGAAAGTTCTTCCTCCAGAACCGCGTGCCCGTCCCGGCGGATCAGATTTCGCCCTGGATGACCAAGGCCGTGATCGCCGCCGAGGACAACCGCTTCTACGAGCACGACGGCGTGGATTACTGGGGCATCGCCCGCGCCGCGCTCAAAAACTACCGCTCCGGCCGCATCCGGCAGGGGGCCAGCACCGTCACCCAGCAGCTCGCGCGAAATTCCTTCGACATGCGCGAGCGCACATACGAGCGCAAGATCATCGAAATCTTCCTCGCGAACCGCATTGAGCGCCACTTCACGAAGGACCAGATCATGGCCCTTTACCTGAACCGCGTGTATTTCGGCTCGGGCTTTTACGGCATCGAGGCCGCCGCCCGCGGCTACTTCGGCATCTCCGCCAAAAACCTCACCGTCGGCCAGTGCGCGATGCTCGCCGGTCTGCTCAAAAGCCCGAACGGACTCTCGCCCTGGAACAACCCCGAGGGCGCCCGTAACGCCCGCAACTTCGTGCTCGGCCGCATGCAGGACCTCGGCTTCCTCAGCTCCGCCGACGCGCGCAACGAGCAGGAAAGCCTGCTCGTCACCAGCCGCCGCACGAATCTCCACAAGGTCTCGTATGCCGTGGACTACGTGCGCCAGCAGGCCATCGCCGCCATTGGCTACGACCGCGTGATGAACGGGGGCTTCAAGATTTACTCCACGCTCGACCTGCGCATGCAGCGCGCGGCCGAGAATGCCGTGCGCACGCAGCTCTCCGAGATCGAGCGCCGCCCCGGCTACGACCACCAGACCTACGCGCAGTTCGTCGAGAAGTTCAAACCCTACGACGACGTCCTGCGCACCGGCGGCTTCCCGTCCACCCAGCCCCCCACGCCCCGTTACCTCCAGGGCGCGGTCGTCGCCTTCGACAACCGCACCGGCGGCATTCTCACCCTGGTCGGTGGCCGCGAATTCAAGCACAGCGAATACAACCGCGCCACGCAGGCCCGTCGCCCCGCCGGCACCGCCTTCACCCCGCTCGTGTTCGCCGCCGCCCTCGAGCGCGGCATCTTCCCCGGCGAAATCGTGCAGGACGCCGCCCTCGACAACCGCTACGTCGGCGTCGGCGGCACCACCGGCATTCTCGGCGAATGGGGCGTCGAGCGCGCGGACAACGCCTACGAAGGCGGCATTCCCGCCCGCTTCGCCATTGCCCAGGGCAAAAACGGCGCCACCGTCCGCCTCGGCTGGATGGCCGGGCTCGACAACGTCCGCGCCCTCGCCGCCAAGGCCGGCATCCGCTCCCCGCTCCGCAATTTTTCGAACACCTTCCTCGGTGCCAGCGAGGTCACCCTCGACGAACTCTCCCTCGCCTACACGATGGTTCCCGGGGGCGGCTTCCGCCCGGACCGTGGACACATCATCGACCGCATCGTCGAGGCCGATGGCAGCGTGATCTACCGCACCCCGGTGAGCCGCATCTCCGTCGTGGCGGACTCCACCGCCTACCAGCTCCACGCCACCCTTGAAGATGCCCTCCGCGTCGGCACCGGCGCGGCCGCGGCCCGCTTCGGCCTCGGCAACTTCCCCGCGGGCCTCAAGACCGGCACGGCCTACAATTTCACCGACACCTACGCCATCGGGTATAACAGCGCCGTCACCTGCGGTGCCTGGGTCGGCTTTGACCGGCCGACGAAAATCTTCCGCGGTGCGTTTGGCAACGACCTCGCCCTGCCGATCTGGATCTCCGTGATGAATGCCGCCGCCCGGGAATTCCCGCCGGGGGAAATCGCCCGCCCCGCGTCGATAATCCCCGTTTCCGTCTGCCGCGTCTCCGGCCTGCTCGAAACCGGCCGCTGCGAGGAGGAGGTCACCGACCCGCAGACCGGCGAGAAACGCCGCGAAAAAACCGCCTACATCGAATACGCCACCCAGGCCAGCAAGCCCACCATCCCCTGCGACGTTCATGGCACCGGCCTGCGCATCTACACCGCCGAGGAAAACCAGCAATCCGACTGGCCGAAGGCCGTGGCCGCGGTGGATCTGAACATGGTCCGCCCCATCGCCGTGAGCGCGCCCGCGCTCGTTGGATTGAGCGACGCCTACCAGTCCGTCCGCCCCGCCGCGCTGCGGCTCCGCGAAAGCGAAATCCCCGTGGCGAAGGCCGAGGCCGTGAACGCCCCCGCCGCCTCGCCCGCCACCGAGACCACGGAGGATGGCGTGCCCGTGGCGAAGGCCGAACCCGTCACCTCGCAGGAGGTGCGCAAGGCCGAGCCGGTGAAGCCGATGGACGTTCCGCTCGACGCTCCGCCGGTGCCGATGGACGTGCCGGAGCCGATCCGCTTCTAGGCGGCGGCGGGGTGCGCCGCGTCGAAGGCAACGATCTGATCGACGATCACGTCGGCGATGCTGGGCTCCGTGCCGATCGCGCTCGCGTAGTAAAGCCGCCGACCGCGGGCGGTGTAGGGATTGCGGCGGAACACCTCGCGCTGACTCGCCGCGGGGGCGCCCTCCTCCTCGATGCCGAGCAGCACGGGGATGTCCTGGTAGCTGTGCAGTCCGTCGGCGATGAAGAACGGCAGGACGAGCACGTTCGGGCAGCGGGTGATCTGGTCCCACTCGGCGATGAGCGGCGGCTCCTCCATGTAGGCGGCGAGCACCTCGCCGTAGAGGCCCAGCGCGCCGATGCGTTCGACCTGCTCCTTGGCCGCGACGGCGGAGTTGTCGTTGAGCGACGTGCCGTGGCCGACGATCACGAGGCTGGTCTCGGCCGGGGGCGCGTCCGGCGCGGTTTCGCGGGCCCGCTTGAGCAGCACATCGGTCATGTGCGGATGGCTGCCGACCGGCGCGCAGTATTTGATCATGCGGTTTCCCGCCCGGGTGAGGTCGCCCTCGAGCCCGAGTTCCCGCGGGATGACCGTGCGGGTGAAGTAGCCTTCGCTGATGAAGTCCGGCACCACGTAAACGTCGTCGCTTTCGACCATGCGCAGCACTTCGCGCATCGAGGGCTCCTCCTTCCAGAAGCAGACCGCGATTTCACCGAAGAGGTGGCGCGCGCGGAGGGCGTCGGCGTGGTCGTGCGTGGGCGCGCTGGAGTCGGGGTTCAGCGTGGAGCCGTGCCCCACGAGGACGAGGGCGGAGGCGGGTTTTGCGAGCATGACAGACATTACGAACGGCCGCCGCGGGCGTGGGGAAGTTTTTTCGGGAACCGGGCGGCACGGAAAATCCAAATCCCGGTTGGCGAGCCGGCCCCGCTTCCGCTATTTACGCCGCATGTCCGTTTGCTCCGACCAGTGGATTCGCCGCATGGCGCTCGAAAAAGGAATGATCGAACCGTTCGTGGACGGCCAGGTGCGCACGACCGAAGCGGGGGACCGCCTCATCAGCTACGGCCTCTCGAGCTACGGCTACGACCTGCGCGTGTCCGACGAGTTTAAGGTCTTCACCAACGTGTTCAACACCGTCGTCGACCCGAAGGCCTTCGACGACCGTTCGTTCGTCGATCTCAAGACCGACGTCTGCATCGTGCCGCCGAACTCCTTCGCGCTGGCGCGAAGCGTCGAGTATTTCCGCATCCCGCGCGACGTGCTCACGATCTGCGTCGGCAAATCCACGTATGCCCGCTGCGGCATCATCGTGAATGTCACGCCCTTCGAGCCGGAGTGGGAGGGGCACGTCACCCTCGAGATCTCGAACACCACGCCGCTGCCCGCCCGCATTTACGCGAACGAGGGCCTCGCCCAGGTCGTGTTTTTCCAGGCCGGCGAAGTCTGCGAGACAAGCTACGCCGACCGCGGCGGCAAATACATGAAGCAGCGCGGGATCACCGTGCCGCGGATGTAGCCGCGGGCTATTCCTCGTCGTCGCCCTCGGACCCGCGCGAGCTCTCGATTTTTTCGAGCACCTCGGTCATGTCCTCGACCTCGTTCCAGACGGCCTCGGTCACGTAGATCGGCGACCGCTGCTGGGAGGCGAGCGCGATGCAGTCGCTCGGGCGCGCGTCGAGTTCGATGATCTTGCGCTGCTGGATTTCGTTCTCCGCGGAAAGGATGAGGCGCCCGAAGTAGGTGCCGCTTTTGAGGTCGTTGATGACGACGCGCTCCACCCGCGCGCCGAGGGCCTGGAGCATGAACGCCATGAGGTCGTGCGTGAGCGGGCGTTCCTTTTCCTGGCCGTTGATGAACATGCCGATCGCGCTGCCCACGCTGGGGTCGACGTAGATGACGAACACCTTTTCCGCGTTGCCGAGAAACACCGCGGTCCCGCTGCCGGTCGGGACGAGCGCCCGCACGCGGATTTCGATCACGGGGCG
>JAIYAZ010000023.1 GCA_027488755.1 Verrucomicrobiaceae bacterium
ACGAAGTGTGAGGGCGTGATTCTTGATCCCGCGGACGTGACGAAGCCGCTGGCGCGGTTGCGGCATCCGACGGAGGCGGTGCAGGGTTACGACCACATTTTGGGGCAGATTGCGCGGGTCGTGGACGATTTGCGGGCGGCGTATCCGGGGGAATTTCCGCGGCGGATTGGGATCGGCACGCCGGGCACCCTGGATCCGAAGACGCAGCTCCATCGCGGGTCGAACACGCAGTGCCTGAACGGGCGTCCGCTCAAGGCGGACCTGGAGGCGCGGCTGGGCGTGGAAATTGCGATCGCCAACGACGCGAATTGCTTCGCGCTGGCGGAGGCGACGCTGGGCGCGGCGCGCGGCTACGAGACGGTGTTTGGGATCATTATGGGCACGGGCTGCGGCGGGGGCTACGTGGTGAACGGCCGCGTGCTGAACGGCTGCCACGGCATCGCGGGCGAGTGGGGGCAGATCGTGATCGAGCCGGACGGGCCGGTGTCGGGCTACGGCACGCGCGGCATCAACGAGGTGTTTCTCGCGGGGCCGGCGCTGGAGAAATTTTACGCGGAGCAGAGCGGGACGCCGCGGTCGTTGAAGGAGGTCGTGACGCGGGTCGGGAGCGATCCAGCGGCGGATGCGACGATCGACCGGTTGAAGGACTATTTTCCGCGGGCGCTGGCGACGATCATCGACTCGTTTGATCCGCACGCGATCGTGATCGGCGGCGGGGTGGGCAATCTCGACGTGCTGTATTCGGACGAGATGCGGGCGCGGATCGGGGAGCGGATTTTTGCGCCGACGTTCGAGGCGGCGTTGCTGCGGCCGCAGCTGGGGGACAGCGCGGGGGTGTTTGGCGCGGCGATGCTCGTGGCGGCCTAGGCCGTCAGGCCGT
Source organism: Verrucomicrobiaceae bacterium (assembly GCA_027488755.1). Classification (GTDB taxonomy): domain Bacteria; phylum Verrucomicrobiota; class Verrucomicrobiia; order Chthoniobacterales; family JAATET01; genus JAATET01. Next base: position 881 of record JAIYAZ010000023.1, read on the forward strand.
GATGGGCGCCTGGCACGTGAAGTTTTCGCAGACGTAGAGGGTGGCGCGGCCGTTGAGGGGCGTCATGTCGGCGGTGGCGGCGGTGTCGCCGGCGCGGAGGAGAACGCGGTTTGGCGCGAATTCGGGGCGGACGCGGGCGGCGAGGGCGTCGAATTCCGGGTCGCCGGGGGTGCCGGCCACGACGGCCTGCGCGGGCGGGGCGAGGAGCTGGTCGAGGGCGCAGAGCATCTGGGGCACGGCGGAGGGCATGCGAGCGAGGATGGTGGCGAAGGATTCGACGACGGTGCGGGCGCGTTCGCGGAGGGCGTCGTCGTGCGTCATCGCGGCGAGGCGGAGGAGGTTTTGGGCGGCGACGGAGCTGGCGGCGGGTTCGGCGCCGTCGTAGTCGTCGCGGAGGCGGAGGGGGACGAGCGGGTCGGCGTCGGTGCTGCCGGGGTAGGACGTGCCGTCGAAGAAGCGAGCGTCGAGGCGGGTTTGGAGGTCGAGGGCCCAGTCGAGCCAGGGGCGTTCGAAGGTGGCCTCGTAGAGGTCGAGGAGGCCGGCGATGAGGCAGGCGTGGTCCTCGGCGAAGGCGGGGATGGCGGCGCGGCCATCGCGCCAGGTGCGGAGTAGGTCGCCTTCCGGCGTGGTGAGCTCGGCGCGGAGGAATTCCGCGGCGCGGCGGGCGGTGGCGATGAGCGCAGGATCGGTGAAGGCGGCGCCGGCGCGGGCGAACGCGGAGATCATGAGCCCGTTCCAGGCGGTGAGGATTTTGTCGTCGAGGTGGGGGCGGGGGCGGAGCGCGCGGGCGGCGAAGAGGGCGGCGCGGTCGGCGGCGAAGGCGTCGCCAGTGAGGTCGGCGGGCTCGCGGAGGATGAGGATGTTTTTGCCGGGGAACTCGCCGTGGGGGTCGGCGGCGGGGTCGACGTTGCCGCCGGGGAGGACGCCGTAGCGGCGGTTGAAGGCGTCGGAGCGATCGCCGAGGAGGGCGGTGATTTCCGCGTGGTCCCAGACGTAGAAGGCACCCTCGGCGTGGGCGGATTTCCCGTGCTCGAGCAGGCTGTCGGCGTCCTCGGCGGAGAAGAAGCCGCCGGCGGGGTGGGCGAGGTCGCGGGCGACGTAGGCGAGGGTTTCGCGGGCGAGGTCGGCGAAGGCGGGGTCGGCGGTGAGTTTCCAGGCGTCGACGGTGGCGCAGACGAGCTGGGCCTGGTCGTAGAGCATTTTTTCGAAGTGGGGGACGTGCCAGTCGCCGTCGACGGAGTAGCGGTGGAAGCCGCCGCCGAGGTGGTCGCGAAGGCCGCCGGCGGCCATGGCGCGGAGGGTGTGGAGGGTGATGTCGCGGGCGGTCGTCTCGGGGCGGCGGAGGAGGAAGGCGAAGACGGCGGGGCGGGGGAATTTCGGGCCGGAGCCGAAGCCGCCGCGGGCGGCGTCGTAGTTGCGGGCGAAGGCGTCGAGGCCGGCGGTGAGGGCGGAGGCGACGAGGGGGCCGGGGGTGGGGGCGGAGGTTTCGCGGAGGGCGGCGATGGCGTTGTTGGCTTGTTCGACGAGGTTTTGGGGTTCCTGTGCCCAGAGTTCGGCGATGCGTTCGAGGACGGTGACGAAGCCGGGGCGGCCGTAGCGGTCGGTGGGGGGGAAGTAGGTGCCGCCGAAGAACGGGGCGGCGTCGGGGGTGAGCCAGACGCTCATGGGCCAGCCGCCGGAGCCGGTGGTGGCCTGGACGAAGGCCATGTAGAGGCGGTCGATGTCGGGGCGTTCCTCGCGGTCGACCTTGATGCTGACGAAGAATTCGTTGAGGACGCGGGCGACGTCGGGGTTTTCGAAGGACTCGTGGGCCATGACGTGGCACCAGTGGCAGGTCGAGTAGCCGATGGAGAGGAAGATGGGTTTGCTTTCGCGGCGGGCGCGCTCGAAAGCGGCGGGGCCCCATTCGAACCACTGCACGGGGTTGTCCGCGTGCTGGAGGAGGTAGGGTGAGGTGGCGTGGGCGAGGGCGTTGGGCATGGAAAGTGGGAGGGGCGGAATTGATTACAGCTCGGCAGCGATCAACTGACTGGCGGCAGGGGAGGGGCGCCTTCGGGCAGGTCGTCTTGATTGGAAAAGACGCGGCGGGCCATTTGTTGGCGGAAGATTCGTAGCTGCAAAATGAGCCAAACCGTTATGACCACGTAAACGATCAACCAAAAGAAGAAGGCGCGGGGTATGGCCCGAGCGACTTGAACGGGAAGCTCGGCCACCGCCAGCACCGTGTTGCAGGCATAGAAGGGGAGCGATAACGGGGATACGCCCGTTATCCAAGATGCGATGGGAACCATGCGATCACTGATGGTTCCCAAAACGGTTCCAGCCAGAATGGGGACGATGCCAACGAGCAGGATCGAGAGACCAACGGCGCGCCCGCCTCTGGTTTCGAGCAGCGCTTGGTAGGAGAGTCCGGCGACAAGCATGACGACGAGAAAGCAGCCCCATACGGGAAGGGGAACCGACTGGCCGGGAAACCACCTCGACTCGATGATCGCGAGTGTGAAGAGGAACCACCCCGTCGCGCCGGAGATCGCCATAAACCCCGTGATCCAAAAGGCCGTGGAAGCATCGCTGAAGCGAGGAAGCGAGGTGGTGCCCTGTTTTCGCGCGCGGCGCCAGCCCCGTAATTGCTCATCGGGCGTGGGGGTGATCATGCGAGTCAGGATGAAGAGAAGGATCATCGTCACGAGGCCGTAGAGTCCCGACATGATGACGGCTTCCATGGGGTTCGGGTGCCAGTCGGGTGCGAATTGTCGGATTTGGGAGAACGCCCGGGACGGAAAAAGGCTACCGGGTTCAATCAAGGGCAGGGCATTGCCGAGCAGGAGAATCTGCACCCAGACGAAAAGGCCGGCGGTCCATCGTTTGCCCAAGAGGTGGGATTCCGCGCGGCGCCATTTCCGGCACAGCATGATGATAAAGGTGAGGATGAGTCCGCCCTGGGAAAAAACCGTGAATACCGCCTCGGGGAGGTTGAGGTCGAAAAACCGGGCCGTGGGAGCGAGTTGCTGCAACGTGGCGATGGCCCCGCCCGCCGCCTTCGGAAGGAGCCGAGGAAAGCTTTCCTCAAAGACCGGGCTGATGGTCAGGTATTTGAAGAACACCAAGCCGGCCTTCGCGGCCTGCGGGATGACGGTGTAGAGGGCAAAGACCATTCCGACCGAGGTGAGAAAGGCCCAGCGGCGATTTCGTGCAACGGTGCCGGTGACGAGACCGGTGAGGTGGTAAAGCAGCGTGGACGTGAAAACCACGAGGTAAAGCGGCAGCCACACGGGCCACTCGACCTGGCCGCGGGCCAGCGCCCAGGCGGTGAAAGGGAGGGTGGCGAGAAACATGACATACTCCCGGACGGGAAGTCCGAACAGGTAGCCAAGAACCTTTGCGAGCGGAGACATGGGAATGAGCCGCTGGTAATCAATGACGCCTTCATCGCGCTCGGCGGTCATTCCTCCGGATACCTGCGCGGTGCCGATGACAAACAGAATAAGGCTCTGGAGGACGAGCAGTGGGATAATGGCGAAGCGCGCCGCGTCCACGGCGTTCACTTCGTTCCGGGCACCGATCGAGTGAGCCAGGCCCGTGATAAAGCCGGCGAGAATGATTGCGATGAGCACGGATACGCCCAGGCCACGAGGCCGGAGGCGGGAACGGCAGTAGCGACGGAAGATCGGGTTTGACCACAGGTTCCAGGCGGGATGCGAAGTGGGCGCGTGGTTCATTTGCGGCGATTGGATGCAGCGACTTCGACCAGGATGTCTTCGAACGTGGAGCGCTTTTCCTCGAACGATTTTAATCGGTTCCCGGCCTGGATAAGGCCGGCCACAAGATCGGCCTGGGCATCGTCGGAACCACGAAACTCGAAGCAGATTTGCGCACCGGATATGCGCAGGTCATTGACGCCGGGTTGAGTGGCGAGCCATGAGGCGGCTGGATCGACCTCGCCGATGACCGTGACGGTAAGGGTGCGGGCCGTGACGCCGAGTTGGGAGCGCACTTCCTCCGCCGTGCCGGAAGCCAGTAACCGACCTCGATTCATCACGCAGAGTGAGGTGCACATCTCGGCCAGTTCACCGAGGATGTGGGAACTCACGAAGACCGTGGAGCCGCGCTCGGCCAGTTTTCGCAAGGTGCCTCGCAGTTCCCGGCGCGCCAGCGGATCAAGCCCGCTGGCCGGTTCATCAAGGATGAGGATGCGCGGGCGGTGGAGGAGGGTCTTTGCGAGCACCACACGCTGGGTTTGTCCGCGGGAGAGCTCCCGGCACCAGCTCGTGCGCACGTCCGACAGGGAGACTTCTTCCAGGCATTCCACCACGCGATCCCGGCGCTGGGCGGAATTGCCCAGGCCGTATGCCGCGGCGTGGAATTCCAAGAACTCCTGCACCCGAAGGTCGCTTGGAACCGGGGCGAGATCGGGCATGTAGCCGAGAATGCGGCGTGCGGCGGCCACATCATCAAGGGCGTCGATGCCCTCAAGCCGAATCTCCCCGTAGGTGGGCTCTAGAAGTGTGGTGAGCACGCGGAAGGTGCTGGTTTTGCCCGCGCCGTTCGGTCCAACAAGGCCGAAGACCTCCCCGCGGGGCACCCGCAGGTTCAGGTCGTCCACCGCGATGAGGCGGCCGTAGTCCACACGCAATGACCGAATGTCGATGGCCGGAGCCGGGGCGTTCATTATCTAAAAGCTGTCCTCTTCGAACATGTGCCAATTTGCCGGCAACGTGAGGCCGATCGCCTCCATATCCTTGGCGGCCTCGGCTCGACGGCGGTCTTGCTCTGCCAGGTAGGCTTTGCGCTGGTCTGGCCGGAGCACGGAGAGGATGGCGGATTCTCGATCGGTGACGGGCGCGGTCGAGATGACCTGGCCCTGCGAGCCCTGCAAGATCATCGAAGCGTCGTAGTCCCGGGAGCTGCGGGCAATGATTCCGAAGATCTGATCGCGTTGGAGTTCATCCAGGCTGGTGATGGCATTGAGCTGCTGGACCTTTTGATCGGCTTCGGCCTGCACGCGTTTGTCCCTTGCCGCCATGCGTTCCGCGGCGAATTCGGCCTGCTGCTTTGGGTCGAGCAGGCCGGGCAGGAAACTGTCGAGGTCGGCATCGATACGCATGGTGCGAGAGGCGCGGGCGAGGTCCAGAAGGCTTGTGCCTTTGCGGGCGAGCAGAGCATTCCATTCCTCGGCATTCTGCTCGGCTTTTTGCTGGAACCAATTTTTGAGTTCGGTTTGGTCCTCCGGCGACAGGCGGTATTTTCGGGTGAGTTCGCCGGTCATTGCATCAATGACACTGCGTTGTTCCTTGATGCGCATCCGGTCAAAGAGGGGGGCGAGGTCTCGAAGGAGCGGCTGACTGGCGCGAAAAATGTCATCCGGACTCACCGGGCGGCCGGCTCGAATGTCCTCGGCGAGTTGGCGGGTGCCGTCTGTTAGTTCCCGGCGGCTTTGCGGGTTGGCAATGCGAGCGAGAAGGCCGGTCGAATTCTGCGGGGCTCCCTGGCTGGCCTCCAAGGCGGCGAGGCGATTTTTGGCATGCTGCAGCTCGACCTCCAGCCGGCGCACCTGCTCCTCTGCGGACCCCTCTTCGCCCGCCATGCTTTGCAGGAACAGAACCGCGCCGGTTGCGCCGAGGGCGAGACCAACGGCAAGAGGAACCAAAAAACGCGATGAAGAAAAGGCAGCCATTGCAAACGGGCAGCTTTGCTTACATCACAAAAAGTGATCACGGAAGAGCTGACTGCGTTTCGCGAACGACGCGGCGGGCGGACTGGGCTTCGTTGTAGTGGTGCATGGCGTAGCGCCACCAGGGGTGGAGGTCGGCGTCGGCGGTGCTCCAGAGGCGGCGGTGGAGGTCGGCGAGGGCGTCGGCGCTCCAGAGGAGGGCCATGGTTTCGCGGCGGTCGAGGGCGTCGGGGCCCCCGGTGATGAGGCGGTCGGCGAGGGCGTCGAGGTAGGCCTGGCGGTGCTGGGTGCGGACGCGGGAGCGGCGGAGGAGGGAGATGTGGACGGCGTTGGCGAAGGGGGCGAGCAGGGCCTGGATGAGGCCGAGGTGGGGGACGCGGGCGAGGGTGTCGGGGCGGTCGAGGGCGGGCGGGGGGACGTCGAGGTCGCGGAGGATGGCGGGTTCGTCGAGTTCCTCGGGGATGAGGAGGAGGCCGCGGCGGCGGAGCCAGAGGCCGGCGCGCTCGGAGCTGGTGAGCATGACGACGGGGATGGCGAGGAGCCAGCCGAGGAGGAGGGGGGAGAGCCAGAGGGTGAGGGTGGGGCTGGCCCAGAGTGTGGCGGCGGTGAGGAGGGCGCCGACGAGGGTGAGGGGGCCGTATTCGCGGAGGGCCTGGGCGAAGGGGATGCCGGCGCCGGTGCGGGTCTGGGTTTTCCAGGTGATGCGGACGCCGAGCAGGGTGAGCACGACGAACTTGGTGTAGAACCAGAGCATGATGGGGGCGAGGAGCACGGAGGAAACGGCCTCGAGGGTGCTGCCGGCGAGGACGGCGCGGAGGCCGCCGAATTTGCGGGCGCGGGGGAGGGTGTCGAGGAGGCCGAGGATTTTGGCGGCGAAGAGCAGGAGGAGGGTAAGGCCGAGGAGGAGGAGGCTGCTGAGCCAGGTGTCGCCGAGGAGGGCGCGCTGGGCGGAGAGGGCGGCGAATTGTTGTTTGGTGGTGAAGTCGAGGGCGGAGAGGGCGATGAAGAGGACGAGGAGCGGGGCGCTGAGGTAGGCCATGAGGCCGAAGAAAATGTGGATGCGGTTGGCAAAGCCGGTGCGGGGGGCGAGGAGGAACCAGAAGTGCTGGAGGTTGCCCTGGGCCCAGCGGCGGTCGCGTTTGAGGCTTTCGGTGAGGTTGGGCGGGCCTTCCTCGTAGCTGCCGGGTTCGTTGAGGGCGAACCAGACCTGGTAGCCGGCCTGGGCCATGAGGGCGGCTTCGACGGTGTCGTGGCTGAGGATGTGGCGGGAGGCGGGGTCCTTCCCGGGGAGCTCGGGGAGGACGCAGTGCTCCATGAAGGGCTGGAGGCGGAGGATGGCGTTGTGGCCCCAGTAGTTGGCGCCGGCGAGGTGCCAGAAGTTCGCCCCGGCGGCGAAGATGGGGCCGAGGCTGTGGGTGGAGAATTGAACGAGGCGCTGGAAGAAGGTGGTGCCGCGGACGATTTGCGGGGCGGTCTGGATGAGGCCGACGCGGGGGTTGGCGTCCATGGCGCGGGCGAGCCGGACGAGGGTGTCGCCGGTCATGACGCTGTCGGCGTCGAGGATGACGAGGTAGCGGTAGCGTTTTCCCCAGCGGCGGCAGAAGTCGGCGATGTTGCCGCTCTTGCCGTGGAGGGAGACGCGGCGTTTGCGGTAGAAGACGCGGCCGTAGGCCTGGAGGCGGGAGCAGAGGCTGACCCAGGCGCATTCCTCGTCGATCCAGTTGTCGGGCTGGTTGGAGTCGCTGAGGATGAAGAGGTCGAAGGAGTCGGCGTGCCCGGTGTCGCGCAGGGAGAGGAGCATGTTTTCCAGCGCGCGGAAGAGGCGGGCGGGGTCCTCGTTGTAGACGGGCATGACGAGGGCGGTGGAGCCGGGGGCGACGGCGGGGTCGGCGTCGTCGAGGGTGCGCATGATGTCGTAGGGCTCGCCGAGGCGGCGGATGACGAAACCCCAGAACGCGATGGAGAAGCCGAAGGCGATCTGGCCGAAGAGGATGACGAACAGGGCGAGGAGGAGGATTTCCAGGCCGGTGAGGCCGTCGGCGCGGAAGGTGTCGAGGAGGAGGAGGGCTCCGGCGATGGTGATGCCGCCGCCGGTGGCGAGAAAGAGGGCCTGCCGGAGGGAGGCGGCTTCGGCGGGGAGGTCGGTGGCGCGGCGGAAGGTCATGGCGCGAAGAAGGTGAGCCAGGCGCCGTAGGCGGCGAAGAAGATGACGACCCAGATGAGGAAGGCGCCGAGGGTGTGGCGCCAGGAGAATTGCTGCCAGGTGCCTTCGGCGATGTCTTCGAGGGCGCCGTAGTCGACTTCGGTGCGGATGAGGCTGCTGAATTCGAGGGCGGGGCCGGCCTGGAGGGAACCGGAGCGGATGGCGGCGAGGAGCGCGGGGGGCGGGGCGGGGTCGAGGAAGGCGGAGGGCCAGGCGCGGTGGAGGCCGCTGGCGAACCAGATGGCGCGGCCGCGGGCGGCGAGGCGGGGGTCGGGCGGGACGGTGTCGTCGACGAGGCGGGAGAACCAGGCCTGGGTGCGCGTGGTGGCGAGCTCCATGACGAGGTCGAGCGGGGGACGGGCGGGGGCGAGACCGTGGGCTCGGCGGGCGGCGTCGAGGAGCTCGAGGTTGAGGCGGAGGAGGCGCTCGCGGTCGTGGACGCGGTGGGCGCGGAGGTAATCCTCGAGCCGGAGGGTGGCTTCGTTCCAGGCGGCGAGGGGCGGGGTTACTACTTCACCCATGTGTCGGTCCAGGTTTCGGTGAGGGCTTTGCCGTCCTTGTCGCGGAGGGTGCAGCCGATTTCGATGGGCTGGTTGGTTTGCGCGGTGCTGACGGTGAAGGTGACGCGCCAGAGGGGGGAGTTCGGGATGCGCTGGGTGGTGACGGCGGAGATTGTGCCGTGTTTGCCGGTCCAGATATCGGCCTGGACGTCGCTGGCGCCGGCGAGGGGTCCGCCGGTGAAGTCGAGGACGAAGAGGCGGTAGTATTCGGCGTTTTGGTAGTCGATGCGGGTGGAGACGCAGCGACCGAGCGGGGGGAGGGTGCCGGCGTCGTCGCCGAAGACGTGGAGGGTGTAGGCGAGGTCGAGGCGCTGGCCGGGCGTGAGGCCGGCGTCGGGCCGCCAGGAGGCGACGATGTTGTCGGCGTATTCGTCGCGGGTGGGATTTTGGAGGAGGACAACGGCGCCGGCTCCCCAGTCGCCGGTGGGTTCTATCCAGATGCTGGGGCGTTGGTGGTAGTGGGCTTCGGTGTCCTGGTAGTGGGTGAAGTCGCGGTCGCGCTGGAAGAGGCCGAAGCCTTTCGGGTGGGTGTCGGGGAAGACGTTGACCTGGCGTTGCTGGGACCAGGAGAGGGGGCGCCAGAGCCATTCGCCGTTGCCGCGCTGGATTTGGAGGCCGTCGGAGTCGTGCACTTCGGGCCGCCAGTTGCCGAAGGTGTTGCTCGTGTTCTCGCCATACCAATACATGCTGGTGAGCGGGGCGAGGCCGACGTCCTTGACGCGGTGGCGGGGGAAGAGGGCGGCGCGGATGGGGATGCGGGTGGTGGTGCCGGGCTGGAGGCGGAACTCGTAGGCGCCGGTAACGTCGCGGCCTTCGAGGAGGGCGTAGAGGGTCATTTCGGTCGCGCCTGGGGCGGGTTCCACGAGCCAGAAGGTGGTGAAGCGGGGGAAGTCTTCGCGGCCGAGGGTGTCGATGGCGATGCCGCGGGCGGAGAGGCCGTAGAGGAGGTCGCGGGCGAGGGGGCGGAAGTAGCTGGCGCCCTGGAAGACGATGAGTTCGTCGAGTTGGTCGGGCCGGTTGAGCGGGTGGTAGAGGCGGAAGCCGGAGTAGTGGCCCTGGGCTTTCTCGGCGGCGGTGAGGGAAACGAGGGGGCCGAAGTCGAACTGGTCGGGAGAGAAGCGGACTTCGCCGGCGCCGTCGCGGTTGACCTGGAAGACGGTGACGGGGTCGGCGTTGTGGGCGCCGGCGGCGAAGAAGAAGCGGGCCTGGAAGGGGAGGCCCTGGCGTTGCCAGAGGGTGGCCTCGGGGCGGTAGCGGATGTCGCGGGCCTGGTCGTAGTTGAGCGCGCGGAGGGCGGGGGACGGCGGCTGGGGCGGGTGGTAGGGTTCGCGGGAGAGGTCTTCGGCGATGCGGATGACGGTGTCGAAGGTAAGGGTGCGCCCGCGGTGCTGGGTGATGACGAGCGCGAGGAGCGCGACCGTCATGAGGGCGAAGACGAGGTGGGTTTTCATCCGCGGGCGGCGCGGGTCAGAAATCAGCCTGGAGGACGATGCGGTAGCGGGCCTTGCCGTCGCGGAGGTGCTGGAGGGCGTCGTTCACGCGGGACATGGGGAAGGTTTCGGTGACGGGGGCGATGCCGTGGCGGGCGCAGAACTCGACCATATCGCGGGTGGTGGCGGGGGAACCGAGCGGGGTGCCGGAGACGGAGCGCTGGGCCAGGATGAGGCTGAAGGCGGGGACGGGGACGGGCTCGAGGACGGCGCCGACAAGGTGAAGGCGGCCGCGGGGGGCGAGGGCGCCGAGGTAGGCGTTCCAGTCGAGCGGGACGTTGACGGTGGAGAGGAGGAAGTCGAATTTGCCGGCGACGTGGGCGAGGGCGGCGGAGTCGCGGGAGTTGACGATGTCGTCGGCGCCGAGGGCGTGGAGTTCGTCGGTTTTCGCGGGGTTGCTGGAGAAGGCGGTGACTTCGCAGCCCCATTTGTCGAGGAACTGGAGGGCGAGGTGGCCGAGGCCGCCGACGCCGATGACGCCGACGCGGTCGGTGGGTTTGATGCCGAGCTGGACGATGGGGTTGAAGACGGTGATGCCGCCGCAGAAGAGGGGGCCGGCCTTGGCGTGGTCGAGAGTTTCGGGGAGCGGGGTGGCCCAGGCCCAGTGGCAGCGGACGCGTTCGGCGAAGCCGCCGGGGCGGGCGACGATGGTTTGCTCGACGGTCTGGCAGAGGTTGTGGTCGCCGTGGAGGCAGTGGTCGCAGGCCATGCAGCTTTCGGAGAACCAGCCGAGGCCGACGCGCTGGCCGACGGTGACGCTGGCGGGGACGTGTTCGCCGAGGGCCACGATGCGGCCGACGACTTCGTGGCCGGGGACGAGCGGGTAGGTGGAGTTGCCCCACTCGCCGTCGATCATCGAGAGGTCGGAGTGGCAGATGCCGCAGGATTCCACGGCGATCTCGATCTGGCCGGGCCGGAGGTCGCCGGGATCGAATTCAAAGGGTTCGAGGGCGGCTTTGGCGGTGGTGGCGGCGTAGGCGCGAATGGGCATGGCGCTTGTTTACGTCATGCCGCGGAACTTTGCGGGGAATTTTTTGCCGGAAGTGCGCGGCGGCCTACGTGCCGAGGAGGAGGCGCATCGGGTTTTCGATGCATTCCTTGACGCGGACGAGGAAGGTGACGGCTTCCTTGCCGTCGACGACGCGGTGGTCGTAGCTGAGGGCGAGATACATCATGGGACGGATCTCGACCTTGCCGTTGACGGCGACGGGGCGGTCCTGGGTCTTGTGCATGCCGAGGATGCCGCTCTGGGGCGGGTTGAGGATGGGCGTGCTCATGAGCGAGCCGTAAACGCCGCCGTTCGAAATGGTGAAGATGCCGCCCTGGAGGTCTTCGAGGCCGATTTTACCCTCGCGGGCTTTCACGGCGTAGGCGGCGAGGTCCTTCTCGATTTCGGCGAAGGATTTCTGGTCCGCGTCGCGGATGACGGGGACCATGAGGCCCTTGTCGGTGCCGACGGCGACGCCGACGTCGTAGAAGTGGTTCGTGATGAGCTCGTCGCCGTCGAGGCGGGAGTTGATGGAGGGCACGGCCTTGAGGGCGTCGACGGCGGCCTTGAGGAAGAAGGACATGAAGCCGAGCTTGATGCCGTGGCGTTTCTGGAAGTCGTCCTGCATGTCCTTGCGGAGCTGGATGACGGCGCTCATGTCGCACTCGTTGAAGGTGGTGAGGATGGCGGCGGTTTGCTGCGCGGCGACGAGCTGGGTGGCGATTTTGCGGCGGAGCGGGCTGAGCTTTTTGCGGGTGACGCGGGCGTTGTCGGGGACGACGGCCTTGGGCGCGGCGGGAGCCGGGGCGGGCGTCGGCGCGGGGGCCGGAGCGGCGGGCTTCTCTTCGATGGGGCCGCGGACGGGCGGGAGGGCGGGCTCGGTTTTGACGGGGTCGGGCGCGGTGACGGCGACCGGCGCGGCGGGTTTGGGCGCGGCCTTGGCGGCGGGCGCGGCGGCGCCGGCGGCGATGGTGCCGACGGACTGGCCGATTTTGACTTCCTCGCCTTCGGGGACGGTGATGGTGAGCGTGCCGGAGTCGGTGGCGGTGACTTCGGTGGAGACTTTATCGGTCTCAAGGGTGAAGAGGACTTCGCCAGCGGTGACGGCGTCGCCGTCCTTTTTGTGCCAGACGGAGAGGAGGCCGGTGGTGATGGATTCGCCGACGGCGGGGACTTTGACTTCGGTGCTCATGCGCGGTTCGCGGAAACGGGAGGAGGCGAGGGTTACAGGGTGAAGGCGTCTTTGACCAGAGCGGCCTGCTCTTTCTTGTGGATGGCGGTGGAGCCGACGGCGGGGCTGGCGGCGGGTTTGCGGCCGGCGTAGGTGATGGGGCGGCCCATGAGGTCGGCGAGGCGGTAGGCGATGAAGAACCACGCGCCCATGTTCTGGGGCTCCTCCTGGCACCAGACGAAGTGTTTGGCGTTTTTGTAGGGGGCGACCATTTTTTTGAGCTTCTCGCCGTAGAGGGGGTAGAGCTGCTCGACGCGGATGAGGGTGGTTTTTTCGGCGAGGCCGTTGGCTTCGCGGTAGGCGAGGAGGTCGTAGTAGACCTTGCCGGAGCAGAAGATGACGCGCTCGACCTTTTTCGGATCCTTCGGCGCGGGGCCTTCGAGGATTTCGTAGAAGCGGGAGTTCGTGAAGTCTTCGCTTTTGGAGACGGCGGCCTCGAGGCGGAGGAGGCTCTTCGGCGTCATGATGACGAGGGGCTTCCGGTAGCCGCGGTGGATCTGGCGGCGCAGGACGTGGAAATACTGGGCCGGCGTGGTGAGGTTGCAGACCTGCATGTTTTCCTCGGCGCAGAGCTGGAGGAAGCGTTCGAGGCGGGCGCTGGAGTGCTCGGGGCCCTGGCCTTCGTAGCCGTGGGGCAGCAGCATGACGATGGAGCTGGGGCGCTGCCACTTCGACTCGGCGGAGGCGATGAACTGGTCGATGATGATTTGCGCGCCGTTGCCGAAATCGCCGAACTGGGCCTCCCAGAGGCAGAGCATGGACGGGTAGTCCATGGAGTAGCCGTAGTCGAAACCGAGGACGGCGTATTCGGAGAGGGGGCTGTTGTAGACGCAGAACTTGGCCTGGTCGGGCGAGAGGTTGTTGAGCGGGATGTGGCGGTCGCGGGTGACCTCGTCGTAGATGACGCTGAGGCGGTGGCTGAAGGTGCCGCGGCGGCAGTCCTGCCCGGAGAGGCGGACGGGCGTGCCTTCGAGGAGGAGGGAACCGAAGGCGAGGGCTTCGGCGAAGCCCCAGTCGTAGGGGCCGCCGTCTTCCCAGATTTTTCGGCGGCGTTCGAGGAGGATGCGGCGGAGTTTCGGCAGGATGCGGAAGCCTTCGGGGATGCTGGTGAGGGCGGTGACGATTTTTTGGAGGGTCTCGCCGGTGATGGCGGTCTCGGCGGGGTCGTGCGAGTAGGGGGGCTGGAAGATGGCGGTGGAGCCGGCGAGTTGTTTGCTGGGGTCGCCGTTGGCCTTGGCGGTTTGCCGGGCTTTGACCTCGCTGAGGGCTTTTTCGAGTTCGGCGAGGGTTTCGGATTTGATCTGGGCGACCTCGTCGGCGGAGACGGTGCCGAGCTTCTGAATTTCCTGGGCGAAGATCTCGCTGAGCAGCGGGTGGGCGCTGATCTGCTTGTAGAGGTTCGGCTGGGTGAAGCTGGGTTCGTCGAGCTCGTTGTGGCCGTGGCGGCGGTAGCAGTAGATGTCGATGACGACGTCGCGGCCGAATTCCTGGCGGAAATCGGCGGCGAATTCCGCGGCCTGGAGCACGGCGAGGGGGTCTTCGCCGTTCACGTGGAAGATGGGGGCATCGATCATCTTCGCCATGTCGGTGCAATACTCGGTCGAGCGGGCATCCTTCGGCAGGGTCGTGAAGCCGATCTGGTTATTGACGACGATGTGGATGGTGCCGCCGGTGCGGTAGCCGGGGAGCTGGGAGAGGTTGAAGACCTCCGCGACGACGCCTTGGCCGATGAAGGCGGCGTCGCCGTGCACGAGGAGGGGGATGACGGCGCCGCGGCGTTCGGTGTCGCCGACGACGCGCTGGCGGGCGCGGGCCTTGCCCTGGACGACGGGGTCGACGGCCTCGAGGTGGCTGGGGTTGGCGGCGAGGTGGACTTCGACGTCCCAGTCGGCGGCGGGGTGGCGGGTGGTCTGGTAGCCGAGGTGGTATTTGACGTCGCCGCTGCCGCCGACGGAGTCGGGCACGTAGTTCTCGGAGAACTCGTTGAAGATGAGGCTGAGGGGCTTGTGGAGGAAGTTGGCGAGGACGTTGAGGCGGCCGCGGTGGGCCATGCCCATAACGATTTCCTTCACGCCGTGCTTGGGACAGCTTTTGAGCACGGTCTCGAGGGCGACGAGGAGGGCTTCGCCGCCTTCGAGGGAGAAGCGTTTGTTGCCCTGGTATTTCGTGTGGAGGAAGCGCTCGAATTCCTCGCCCTTCACGAGCTTGCGGAGGATGTCCTTTTGGACGGGGCCGTCGTGCTTGGCCCAGTCGCTGCGGTTTTCCAGGCGGTCGCGCACCCAGTTGCGGATGCGCGGGTTCTGGATGTGCATGAACTCCGCGCCGATGGTCTCGCAGTAGGTGTCGCGCAGGTCGGCGATCATTTCGCGGAGCGACATCGTCTTGCCGCCGCGGAAGAAGCGGGAGCTGACGGGGCGGTCGAGGTCGGCCTCCGCGAAGCCGAGTTCCTTGAGGGAGAGGAGCGGGGTTTTGCGCTCGGTCATGGCGAGCGGGTCGAGCTTGGCCTCGAGGTGGCCGAGGGTGCGGTAGGCGTAGACGAGGCCTTCGACGCGGGTCTCGAAGGAGGTGTTTTCGATGCCGGTGCCGGTGGCGTCGGCGGCGGGGGCGGTGCCATTGGCGGCGGCGCCGTTTTTGCCGGAGGGTTTGGCGGTGCCGAGCTCAAAGCCCTCGAAAAAGGCGGCCCAGTCGGCGCCGACGGAATCGGGATTCCGGCTCCAGCGTTCGTAGTTTTCGTCGAGCAAGGCCGCGTTCCAACGGGCGGTAAATGAACTGTTCATCGAAGGTCGGGTGTGCGAGAGAGCGAACCCCGGCGAACGAGGCCGGGGCACGGGAGGGGAACTGTGATTCAAACCGGGCCGGGGGGCAAGATGGGATTCGCGGGTTTTCGCTCTGTGGGGGGAAGATCGGGGCGGTCAGCGCCGGCTCCAGGTCCAGCGGTCGGCGGGGTCCCAGCCGGGGGCGGTGAGCTGGAAGGTGTCGCCGGCGGGGCGGGTGTATTCCCAGGCGGAGCCGGTCCCGGGCTCGGGGAGGGATTCCAGGAGGGCGGGCACGAGGTCGGAGAGTTTTTCCGGGTAGGTGCCGTGGAGGAGGCGGTGGCGTTCCAGGGCGCAGGCGACGGCGGCCTGGGCGAGGTAGGTCTGGATTTGAAGAGTGAGGCGGATTTCGGAGGCGAGGAGTGGGGGGAGGCCGGGAGGGGCGGGGGTCGGCGGGGTGTTTTCCGGTGCGGGCGTGCCGGTGAGCCGGTCGATGTCGGCCTGGAGGGCGGTGTTGGCGGCGATTTGCCGGGCGCGGAGGGCGCGGGGGTCGAGTTGGGCGAGATCGGGGCCGAGCCAGCGGGTCAGTTCCGGCGGCGGGGTGGCGGCGGGGTCCTTTTTGGTGAGGGAGGCGTCGACGGCGGCGTTGAGTTGGGCGCGCTCGCCGCGGAGGGCGCGGGCGAGGTCGGCGAGGAGGCGGGGTTGGGAGAAGGCTTCGGTGAAGCGGGTGAGTTGCTCGTCGCTCCAGGCGTCCCAGGCGATGCCGACGCGCACGCAGCCGCTGGCGAGGGCGAGGAGGTGGCGGCGGGTTTGGAGGGAGGCGAGGAAGGGTTCGTCGCGCACGGAATCCGCGAGCCGAATGATGAGCAGGAGGTCGACGGCGGCGCCTTCGTGGTCACCGCTGGAGAGCGCGGCCATGGCGTGGATGGCCAGCCAGTCGCCGAGGGCCTGGACGTAGCGCAGGTGGGGCAGGGGCGGATAGATGCGCGTGTAGTCGATGGGAAAGCGGGCGCGGGGGCGGTCGGCGGCGGCGATGAGCGGCGCGAAATCGAGCCCGAGGGTGCGCAGGCCGGCGCGGACGCGGTCGCCGGCGAGCAGGAATTCGGTTTGTTTGCGCACGAGGCCGGCGTTGAGCATGGTGACGCCGATGGCGTCGAGGCTGGCGCCGCCACTTTGGCTGGTGCTGCTGAGCAGGGCGCTCACGGAGAGGCCGCGGCCGGGATTGATGGCGCGCTGGAGGAGGGGCGCGGTGGGTTGGTCCCCGGCGAGGCCGGCGAAGAGCTCGTCGGCGAAAAAGTTCTCGGCGTCGGGCACGGCGGCGGGGGTGATTTCCGCGGTGGACAGCGGTTCGCCGCGGGCGTGGAGCTGTTCGCGCACCGTGAGCCAGTCCTGGTCGGGGTTTTGGCCGGCGCCGCCGTGGAGGAGGCCGTAGGCGACCAGCGCGAGGGCGCTGAGGGTGCCGCCCGCGACAACAAACCAAGCAAACCGCCCGGAGCGGTTGCGGCGTTGGCGCGAGGCGGAGCGAAAGTTCGGGCGGTCCAAGGCGATTGGGGCGGCGATGGTTCGGGGCCGGCGACGGGAGCGTGCGGCGATTCCGCCCGGCTTCCTAACGATTCGGGCGGGGAATTGCCAGCGCGGGATGGGGCTGGCTGGCGGCGGGGTGGCCGTTCCTCTGGAAAATCCCGGAAATCCTGCTTATCTCGACATTCCGCCCATGATCAAAGTCGAGAACCTCACCAAACGCTACGGTCGCGTCACCGCCGTGAGCGACGTCAGTTTTGAGGTTGGCAAGGGGGAGATCGTCGGTTTCCTCGGCCCCAACGGCGCGGGCAAAAGCACGACGATGCGGATGCTCGCCTGCTACCTGCCGCCGACGGCCGGCCGGGCGGAAGTGGCGGGCTACGACGTTTTCAAGGACTCGCTGAAGGCCCGGGAACGCATCGGCTACCTGCCCGAAAGCGTGCCGCTCTACAACGACATGCGCGTGACCGAGTATTTGAAATACCGCGCCGCGCTCAAGGGCGTGCGCGGCCGTCGCATGAAGGAGCGCGTCGGCGACGTGATGGACCTCTGCGCCCTGCGCGACGTGGAGCACAAACTCGTGGGCAATCTTTCCAAGGGCTACCGCCAGCGCGTGGGCCTCGCCGACGCCATGGTGCACGAGCCCGACCTACTCATTCTCGACGAGCCGACCATCGGGCTCGATCCGAACCAGATCCGCCAGGTGCGCGAGCTCATCATAAACCTCGGCCGCCACCATACGATCCTCATCTCCACGCACATCCTGCCCGAGGTCGAGCTCACCTGTTCCCGCGTGCTCATCATGAATCGCGGCCGCATCGAGGCCAGCGATGCCCCGGAAAATCTGCGGGCGCGTTTGCGGGCCACCGGCGACGTGCGGCTCGAGGCCCGCGTGCCCGATGCCGCCCGAGCCCGCGCGGCGCTGCTGGAGGTGGCGGGCGTTCGCGGCGTCAACGCCGTGGAGGATGGCGAGTGGCACCACTTTGATCTCGCGACGGAATCCGGCGCCGACCCGCGCGAAGCCGTCTGGCAACTGGCGACCCGGGAAAACTGGGCCGTCCGCGAACTCACCCGCGACCGCGTGACCCTCGAGGATGTCTTCGCCGACATCACCCACCCGGACGAATAACCCTTCGCGTCAACCATGCGTAAATTTTTCATTCTCTGGCAGCGTGAGGTGGCCGTGTATTTCCGGTCGCCGGCGGCCTACGTGATCCTGTTTTTTTTCCTGCTGCTCACGGGCTTCAACTTCTGGTTCGTGCTCAACGCGATGAACCGCGGGCCGAGCAGCGTCTCGGTCGTTGAGGCCTACTTCAACACGGTGTTTTTCTGGTTCGGTTTCGTGCTGCCGTTCCCGCTCGTGACGATGCGGCTCTTCGCCGAGGAATACAAACTCGGCACGATCGAGTCCCTCATGACCGCCCCGGTGCGCGACGGTCAGGTGCTGCTCGCCAAGTATTTCAGCGCGGTCTTTTTCTACGCCGTGCTCTGGCTTCCGAGCCTGCTGTATTTCGTCGTGTTTCAATGGCAGACGCGGCTGGCGGCGGCGCCCGCCGTGGGCTCCTTCCTCGGCGCCTACGCGATGCTGCTGCTCATCGGCCTGCTCTATCTGGCCATCGGCTGCCTGGCCTCGGCGCTCACGCGCAACCAGGTCGTCGCGGCGATCATTTCCTTCGCCACGATCGTCATCCTGTTTTCGTGGGGTTACTTCACGCGCTTTTTCCCGAACATCTCGCCCGGCCTGCGCGACCTCACCAGCTATCTCTCGCCGCTTGAGCACATGGCGCTGTTTTCGCAGGGGCTCTTCGACACGCGGCCGGTCGTCCTTTACCTGAGCGGCACGGCGATGGTGCTGTTTTTCACCTTCCAGGTGTTTCAATACCGTCGCTGGAAGGTCTGATTCCCATGGCGCGCGTCAAAACCAGTTTCTCCCGGGCCGGCATCAGCTTCGGCGTTCTCGTTCAGACGATTTGCGTCGTCTTTCTCGTGATCGCGGCCAACGTCGTGAGCTTCCAGTATTTCGAGCGGTGGGATTTTTCCCGCTCGCAGCGTTTCACCCTCGCGGACCAGACCAAGCAGGTGCTGCGGCAGTTTGAGGCGAAGGTGCCCGTGCGCGTGTTCGTCTACTTCTCGCCGACGAATCTCGGGATCGAATCCAACCTCTACAACGACCTCC
Source organism: Verrucomicrobiaceae bacterium (assembly GCA_027488755.1). GTDB lineage: Bacteria > Verrucomicrobiota > Verrucomicrobiia > Chthoniobacterales > JAATET01 > JAATET01. Next base: position 19,474 of record JAIYAZ010000023.1, read on the forward strand.
AAAACCTCCTCGCCGAGTTGCAGTTCTCGGCCCGCGAACGTCTGCGCGTCGATTGGATCGATCCCACCCGCGACGCCGCCCGCGCCCGCGAGCTCCAGGCGAAATACAACTTCGACGGCAACCAGAGCCTGCTCATCCTCGACTACAAGGACCGCGTGAAGGTCCTGCCCATCGCCGAGCTTGGGGAATTCGACCTCAGCGGGCTGGCCGCGGGCGAGCCGCCCCGCCTCGAGGCCTTCAAGGGCGAGGCCGCCCTCACCGCCGCCTTCATCGAACTGCTCAACCCGAAGCGCGCTCGCATCTACTTCCTCCAGGGCCACGGCGAGACGCCCCCGGGCGAACTCACGCGCCTCGCGGAATTCATCGGCCGGCAAAACGCCGAGAGCTACGCCCTCAACCTCGGCGCGAGCGGCGGCATTCCCGCGGACGCCGATGCCGTCTGCATCGTCGGGGCGCGGTATGACTTCACCGACGGCGAAATGGAAACCCTCCGCCGGTATTGGAAACAAAACGGCCGCCTCGCCGTGCTGCTCGACCCCGCCGCGAACACCCCGAACCTGCGCGGGTTCCTCAACGAGCTGTGCATCTACCCGCGCAACGACCGCGTGCTCCGCATCATTCCCTCGCCGACCGAGCCCGGCCTCGTCTTCATCGAGCGCCGCGTCGTCGGTTCCTTCCTGCCCGACAGCCCGATCACGAAGCGGCTGGCCGGCGCGGTGAACGCCATTCTCGTGGGCGGCACTTCGTCCCTTTACCTCGATCTGGCCGCCGCCCCGGCGAGCGACCTTCAGATCCGTCCGCTCATCCAGGCGGCCGAGGCCTACTGGGGCGAGTCGCGCTACACCGAAACCGACAAAAACGGCGTGCGCTACGACGACGGCGAGGATACCGGACAGCCCGTGATCGTGGCCGCGTCCGTGGAAAAAGGCGGCGCGCGCGACGACCGCACCGACGTCGCGACCGCGCGACTCGTCGTCGTGAGTAACAGCGGGTTCCTCAACGACTCCGTCGTCGTCGAGTCCGCCGCACAGGGCAATCTCGACTTCATGATCAGCGTGCTCAACCGCCTGCTTGAGCGCACGAAACTCACCGGCGTCGCTCCGCGGGCGGTCACCAGCTACGTGCTGAGCCTCACCGAGACGCAGATGCGCAGCATCGCGTTCTACACGCTGGTGGTCATTCCCGGGGCCGCCGCGCTGCTGGGTCTGATCGTCGGAATCCGCCGCCGCGCATGAGCCGCCTCGGGACCATCCTGCTGCTGCTGCTCGCGCTGGCCGCGGCCGCGTTTCTCTGGCTCGTCCTGCCCGGCTGGCAAAGCACCCGCGAGCGGCTCGCTGCGCGCGATGTCGTGCTGCCGGTCGATCCCCTGGCCATTCGCGCGATTCGCGTGATCTCGGGCGACGACGGCTTTGAGCTCGAGCGTCGGGACGATGGCTGGCACGTCGGCCCGAAGCCGCGGGACGTCGCGTCCCCTGACGCGGTCGGCCGCCTGCTGGCCGCGCTGTCGCAGCTCCGCGTGCACGATGTCGTGCCCGGCTCCGAGCTGGAGGCGGGTCGGCGGTTGAGTGAATTCGGTCTCGAGAAACCGCGTGCCCGCATCGAGGTGGAGACGGACCGGAAGGCGACCCTCTTTTTCGGCAAGGATGCCGCCGGCGACGATCGCATCTACGTGCGGCGTGACGGCTCCAACGATGTTTACGTCGTCGACGACGCGCTCCAGCGCCTGGCCTTTCGCAACGCCGATGACTTTCGCGACCGCCGCCTCTCGGCCATCAATCCCGAGCGGGTCGACCGCTTTGTGATCAAGCGCGACGACGGCGAGATCGCGCTTGAGCGCTCCGCGCGCGGGTGGAACCTCGTGAAGCCCCTGCGCGCCCGCGCGGACTCCGCGGCCGTCGACCGCCTGCTCGGCCAGGTGCTCGGGCTGCCGATCCTCAAGTTCGTGGCCGACGAGTCCAACGACCTCGGCGCCTTCGGGGCCGCGCAGCCGCGGGCGGAGATGATTTTCCAGCTCGATGACGACTCGCGGCCGGTCGCCCTGCGGCTCGCGGGGGCACCCGCGGCCGGCGGCAACGTGCTCGGCCAGTTCACCGCGCGCGACAGCGTCTACGAACTGCCCGCCGCCGCGTGGCAGGCGCTGCAGACCTCGCCCGACCAGCTGCGCGACCGGCATCTGCTCGATCTCAACCTCGACACCGTCGATGCCATCCGCCTCCGCCTCGGCGACCGCACGCGTGAGTTCGTTCGCGAGGGCGAGGATTGGCGGGCAACCGGCGGGCCGCTCATCCCCGCGGCGGAGATGGAGCGCTTCGGGCGGGCGCTGGCCGA
>JAIYAZ010000165.1 GCA_027488755.1 Verrucomicrobiaceae bacterium
ATCGCCAGCACGCCCACGCCCAGCGCGCGCGGCAGCCGCGGCGAGACTCCCAGTCCGAAGATGACCGTAGGCGCCAACCCACGCGTGGAGAGGAACATCAGCAGCCCGCCGGACAGCAGCGCGTAAAACGTGATGCCGGCCCAGATTGCGTCGAGCGTGATCGGCGCATCCCCGCGCCCGCCGCTCACGATCACGAGCAGAAAATACGCCCCGAGCACGGCCGCGCAGACGTTGTCCCCCGCGCGCCACTCGGCCGCCGGCACCCGGCCGTGGCCGCCCCGCAACAGCCAGGCCCAAATCGCCAGACCGAGCAGCAGCGATCCCAGCAGCCAGGGGGAAACGTCGGCCACGGGCTACGGCGCAAACGTGGCGGGCAGCAGATACACCCGCCCGGGCTGCAGGGTCGTCATGCCCTTGAGCACGTCGATTTCGATCTTCTTCGAGGCCTGCGAAGTCTCCCCGAAAAGCTGGAAGACATTCGCGAACGAGAACGAGCGTTTGTAGAGCACGACCTCCGCGTTCGGCGCATCCCCGAGCGACCGGGCCTTCATGTAGGCGTCCTCAATGTAACCGAGCTGATCCACCAGCTTCGCCTTGCGGGCATCCACTCCGCTGAGGATGCGACCATCGGCCACGCCCTCGCGCAGGACCTTCTCGTCGAGCTTGCGCGACCGCGCCACGATCCCGACAAACCGGTCGTAGCTCTGCATCACCAGGCCCTGCACGTAGGCGGATTCCTCCGGGGAAAGCTCGCGCGCGCCGTTGAGCATGTCCTTGAACTTGCCGCTCTTGAAGACGACGGACTGCAGACCAATTTTCCCGAACAGCTCGCGGTAATTCAGCGTGGAAATGATCACGCCAATGCTGCCCGTGAACGTCGTGTCGTTGCACATCACCCACGAAGCACCGCACGCGGCGTAATACGCCCCCGACGCCCCGATGCTGTTCATGTAAAAGACCACCGGCTTGCGCCGCGCGAGCTGCTTGATCGCGTGATAAATCACGTCCGACGCGGTCACCTCGCCGCCGGGCGAGTCCACGCTCATCACCACCGCCTTCACCTCGGGATCATCGCCGGCCTGCTCCAGCGCCGCCTTCAGGTCGGCCACCATCGAGTCGCCGAGGGAACCCTCGACGCCAAAGGCAATGATGCCGTCGAGCGGGATCACGGCGATCTTCCCGTCCGAGCCCGGTCGCACGACCTGCTCCTGGAACGCGCGCGGCGGCGTCGCCCGGGCCAGCGTCGCCTTGCCCGCCCCGGCGCTCATCCCAAGCAGCAGCAGACCGTTCACAAAGATGCTCGCGCACAGCGCCAGAAACAGCACCACGATCGCGCAGCCGGATTTCTTCATAAGGGCGCAACGTGCCGGAATTCCCCCGCCGCCACAACCGATTTTCGCCGCGACCCGCGTCTCCGCGTGACACCGGAAAAGCCTGTGAATAACCTGCTCACAACTTCGGCCCTTCTCTGGCGTCTGTTCACATCCGCGCTGCGAACAACCTGGGAATCGCCCTCGGGAAACCCATGACCCTCAACGAGATCAAGCAGACCGCCACCCTCCTCGGCATGGAGCCCTCGCGGTCCCTCGGACAGAACTTTCTCTTTGATCAAAACCTCGCCCGCTGGATCGTCGCGCAGCTCGAAATCGCCCCCGGCGACCACGTCGTCGAGATCGGGCCCGGCCTCGGCTCCCTCACCGAACACCTCGTCGGCGTCGCCGACTCCGTGACCCTCATTGAGAAGGACGACCGCATCATCGACCACCTCCGCGCCCGCTTCGCCTCGCCCACGGTCGAGGTCATCCACGGCGACGCCGTCACCTACGACCCCCGTCCGCTCCTCGGCCGCGGCCGGCTCAAAATCATCGGCAACCTCCCCTACTACGTCTCCACCCCCATCATCGCCCGCTTCGCCGATCCCCTGCTCGCCCCGGCCAAGCTCGTCTTCACCCTCCAGCGCGAACTCGCCGAGCGCCTCAACGCCCGCCCCCGCACGAAGGACTACGGAGCCATGACCGTCTGCCTCGGCCGCCGCTGGGCCGTGCAATACCTCCGCACCCTGCCCGCCAGCGTCTTCTACCCCGAGCCGAAGGTGGAATCCGCCATCGTCGCCCTCGCGCCCCGCGCGCGCGACGCCGTGCCGCCCTGCGACGACGCCCTCTTCAACCGCCTCGTCCGCGGTGGCTTTTCCGAGCGCCGCAAGCAGCTCCGCAAGAACCTCGAACGCGTTGCGCCCGGACCCGACTGGCGCGCGCTCCTCCACGCCACCGGCCTGCCCGAAACCGTGCGCGCCGAGGAACTCGACCTCGCCACCTGGACGCGCCTCGCCCGCGCCGCCGACCCCAGCGTCGCCCAGCTCGGCGAGGAGCTCTTCGACGTGGTCGATGAAAACGACGCCGTCACCGGCAGCCTGCCGCGCGACGAAGTCCACGCCCGCGACCTCCGCCACCGCGCCATCCACGTAATGCTCTTCAACGCCGCCGGCGAAATCTTCCTCCAGAAACGCTCGATCTGGAAGGACCGCAACCCCGCCCAATGGGACAGCGCCACCGCCGGCCACGTCGACGCCGGCGAGAGCTACGAGGCCGCCGCCCGCCGCGAGGTGCGCGAAGAAATCGGCGTCGAGATCGGCGCGCTTGAGCCCGTCTGCAAGCTCGGCAGCGGCGCCGAGACCGGCCACGAATTTCTCCAAATCTACCGCGCCACGCACGAAGGCCCCTTCCGCTTTGCCCCGCGCGAGGTCGAGGGCGGCTGGTGGTTCGACGTCGCGCACGTCCGCCGCTGGCTCGCCGCCCGCCCCGGGGACTTCACGCCCATCTTCCGCCAGGCCTTCCCGCGCGTGGTGGGCGCCTAGCCGCCGCCGCGTTCCCCATTGCGCGCCCCCGGCGATTCCGCAATCCTTTCCCCGTGCCCAGGGACATTGTTTACTTCGACCTCGAAACGCAGCGCACCGCCAACGACGTGGGCGGCTGGGCCCACAAGGGCCGCATGGGCATGTCCGTCGGCGTCACCTACAGCACGGCCTCCGGCGAGTATTGCATCTACCCCGAAAGCGAAGTCGAAGCCCTCATCAAACAACTCCGCCGCGCCGACCTCGTCGTCGGCTACAACGTCATCAATTTCGACTACCACGTCCTCATGGGCTACGCGCCCTTCGACCTGCCCGAGCTGCTGCCCACCCTCGACCTCATGGTCGACATCGAGGCCGCCCTCGGGCATCGCCTCGGCCTCGACGCCCTGGCGCAGGGCACCTTCGGCGTGGGCAAAACCGCGGAGGGCCTCGACGCCATCCGCTGGTGGCGCGAAGGCAAGGTGATGGAAATCGCCGAATACTGCTGCTTCGACGTGAAGGTCACCCGCATGGTCCACGAATACGGCGTGCAGCACGGCAAACTCGCCTACCTCGACCGCTTCAACCGCCGGCAGGAAGTCGCCGTCCCGTGGGGCCAATCGACCGCCGCGCTCTCCGCCGCATGATCCAACCCATCAAATCCACGCGGCGATCCTGGACGGTTTTCTGGGTCGACCTCGACGAGCCCCTGCCCTCCGGCGGCGACTTCATCCTGCCCACGCTCATGATCGTCACCGACGAACGCGGCGTCCCCTTGGCCAGCCCCGAGATGCTTGAGGAACTCGACCAGCCCCGCGTGGAAACCTACCTCGGCGGTCTCATCGACAAACACGGCGCGCCCGACCGCATCCTCGTCGGCGACACCGAAGAATGGGACCACGACGCCTGGCAGGACTTCGCCGAAGACTACCGCGTCGACGTCCAGTTCACCCGCTTCAACCGCCGCGACGGCAAGGACATCCAGATCCTCACCCAAAAACTCACCGAGACCCACGGCGACGGCGGCGCGACCAGCGGACCCGACGTCGCCCGCGGCCTCGTCAACACCGCCCTCCGCGTCCGCTCCGAGTCCAAAAAAGTCGCCCTCCTCAAAAAAGCCATCGACCACGACGCGAACTGCGCCCCCGCCCGCATCGAGCTGGCCGACGCGGAGTTCCGCGCCGGCGACTGGACGAAGGCTCTGCGCGCCTACGACGAAGTCATCGCCCGCGAATACCCGCGCTGGAACGGCCGCTCGCCCGAGTGGTGGACCCAGCTTGAGACCCGCCCCTACCTGCGCGCCGTTTACGGCCGGGCCATGACGCTCTGGCACCAGCAGCGGTTTCCCGGCGCGGCGGAGACCCTCGCCGACCTGCTCGAACTCAACCCCCGCGACCACCAGGGCGCGCGCTTCCTCATCCCGATGGTCCAAATGCTCGGGGACGACTTCGACGGCGCCCAGGCCAGCTTCGAAGCCTACGAAGCGGCCTACCCGAAGGACTACGCCGAGCCGGCCTTCCACTTCGGCTGGGCGCTTTTGCACGCCTCCTTCGGCCGCGACGCCGAGAGCATCGCGCGCTACCGCAGCGCGATCCTCAAAAACATCTACATCGCCCCGCTGCTGCTTGAGACCACGGTGCCGCCGGACCAGACGCTCTGGCACCCCAGCGACCGCGCGGAAATCACCTACGCCCGCGAGTTCATCGAATCCTACGCCGTGCTCTGGGACCGCGTGCCCGCCGCCCTCCGCCAGTTGCGCGAGGCCATGGACGAGACCGCCGAACGCATCGCTGAAATCATCACCCTGCGCGCGCACATGTTCGACTTTCAGGACCAGCGCTACGAACCCGACTACAAGCGCCTCTGGCAGGAGCTGGTCACCCGCGAGGAAACGCTCACGGCCTGAGCCGGCCTTAAAACGCCGGGGCGTCGGCGGGGGATTCCCCCAGATCCGGCTTCGGCAGCGGCTCTTCGATGATGCCCCCCACGGGCGCAACCGACGGAGCCACGGGGGCCGGGGCGGCGGGTGCGGCCGGTTCCAGCGCGTCGTTGGCCACGTAGCCCGTGGTGCCATCGGCCAGCAGGGCGAAGCTGTAACCGAATTCCCGGCGCAACAGTCGCAGCGGATCGCCGCGGGTCAGCCAAGCATCCGGTGCCATGGCCTGCTGCGGCCCCAGGCGGTAAAAGGGCGTGCGGTCGACCGTGACCACAAACTCCGGCGCGACGTCCGGCGCAAAGGTCTCGCCCGCGCAACCGGCCAGCGCGAGCCCGGCGGCTACGCCGAGAATTTCAAGCCACCGGCGCACGCGCGGAAAGGTCTTCGAGGTAGAGCGCCTCGAGTTGGGCGGCAAGCCGGCGGGCGTCAAAGCGGTCGGCCATGAGCGCGAGCGCGCGATCCGCCAGCGCCCCGCGCAGCGCGGGATCGTTGAGCAGTCGCCCGAGCGCCTCGCGAAAGGCCCCGGCATCCTCCGAGGGCGCGAGCAGCGCGTGCACGGACGGCTCGGCGATCTCGCGCACGCCATCCACGGCGGAGGCAATCACGGGCACGCCCG
>JAIYAZ010000107.1 GCA_027488755.1 Verrucomicrobiaceae bacterium
ATCCGTTCGGCCATCCAGAAGGGCAAAAACCTCCTGCTGAACCGACCGGGTCCAGTCCATGACTCCGTAGAGCTTATCGACTTCATCGATGAAGATCACTCCGCGCTGATTTTCAGCGAGGAACGCCTGAACTTCACTCAGCGTCGGGGGCTCAGCTCTGGCACCCGATACAATCCACGTGCCCACATTGTAATCCCGCATCGGGAATCCCTTGGACTCCGCAAAGCTGCGCACAAGCGCGGTCTTGCCGCTGCCGGAGGGACCGACGATCAACGGGATCGGTCGCGGATTGTAGCCCCCAGCACTCGCCCCGGTGGTCTTCAATGCCCAGAACTCATCCAACGTCTCACGAAGCCGAAGCTGGGAGTTGGTGAGCTGGATTGAAGAGACGGGTTTTGCGGCGACGGATTTCTCCTCATCCGCGATGCGCAGGCCCGGATGTTCTCCCCGGAAGAGGTTGAACCATCCCACGTGATCAAAGGGCTTGAGGTCCCGGGCTTTCGGATCGGTGCTGACGCCGAAGTAGTTCCCGACCGAGAGGTCGACCGAAAGCAGGAACTGGAAGTCCCGCGAGTCGTCTCCAAGGACATCCGTCAAAGCCAGGATGTGCACCGAAGAGATCGCGAAGCCAACCTCGGAAAGCTTCTTTCGGTCCCAACCCTCCGCGAGATGGAGTTGATGGAAGTGCCGAAGGATCTGGGAAGTTAAGCCGAAGTGCCCGTAAAGCTCCTCGTCCAAAAAGGCCAGAGAGGCCGTAGCTTCATCGGTTTCGTTGGTCCACTGCCGGACCATTTCTTGCATCCCGAGGAAGTAGCGCTGCACTTGGATCACAAACGACTGCTCGTCTGGGCCCTTCGGCAGGTTGAATGACTGGAGACGGCGACCGATGCGTTGGGTTGGTGTTTTCATCGGTCGGGAGATACCGGGCGACTCCGCTTCAAAAGCTCGATGGAAAACCGCTCAATTTAGCCAAAGTCGACGAAGAAGCCGGCCAGCGGATTTCCAGTGACGTGAAACCGTCGATTGATCGATGCCGAGCGCACTGGCCACCGTTGCTTGGGTCGGGTTCCGACCATCCATCACGAGAGCAACGATCTCGCGCGCAATCCGAACGGAAACCTCCGATTCCGAATCCACGATAAGTTCCTCGTGAAGTTCCGCCAGATCGCGATGGAGCGTGCCATAGTCTGAATCCTTCGCCGCTATTCGATCGATGTTCACTTCAAGCAACGGGACCTCAACCCGCCGACGCCGGGAGGTCGCGGCAACTTCCCGCCAGAGCGTCCGACGGGCGACCATCATCGCATAGGCCACATTCAGGCGCCGGCCGGCAGTTCCCCGCGCCCGGCCGAGGGCCATGTAGACCTCGGTGAACAGCGAACACGAGAGCGCAGGATCGTGACTCCCGCTGGCGGAAACCAACGCGCCTATGCGGCGCTCGAAGGCGGCGCGCTGCTCAAGCATTTCCATTTGCCAACGGGTTGGAGAGGAATCTTCGTTCACCCGGGGCAGATACCGCCCGGATGGCTGCGTTCCGCTAAAGCGCGACCCCGTATCTCCAGCCGTAGAATCGTGCTTTGACGAGGTTCACGTCCTCACCCCGTTGCGGCCAGCGCCAGCCAGCGTAGGCATTCATCTGCTCAGGGACGTATCCTTCACGGAATCGCCGGGCCGACAGCGAGCATTGAGGCCACCGCAATTCGCTCAAATGACGCCAAGGGGAAAATGCGTAGAGCGAATCTCGCCGGGCACGGACGAGTTCAGTGAGCATTTCCGCCGCTTGCGGGCGATCAAGCAGGACGAAAGCGGCGCGGCCATTCGACCGCCGCCGAGCCAGCGCATCGCTCGATTTCGGCGGCTCAAGGACCGGATTTTCCAGTCGCAACTTGAGGAAATCGAACTCCGCGTCATGAGCGGCGAGTGCCGCCTCAATCGCCTCGCGCGGAACGCGGAATCGAACTTCTTCAAACGCAGCCGAAATGCCGCGGCGCTCAAAGTCGGCAAACTCCTCAGCGGCCACCATGGCGGCAAAGCGATGCGCCCACGGGTCTCCCGGCGTTAGCGCATAGTAGTTTTTGGCGGCATGGGTGCCGATCCGATAAAGCCGGCGACCGACCGGTCCCTTCAGCGGCTGCGCCGCGGCGATCAATTGCTGCCCAATCCGCTTAAAAAGGAACGGGCGATCATCCGGGCATAGGCGCAGATGCCGCTGAACATCCGCGCTGCACACCGGGCGCCCCAGGTCTTCGCAGAGTCGCTCGACAAGTTCGACCAGCCGGCGCTTTTGGCTGATCGGATACGCAACGTCGGCCATTACGAATCAACCTTCATGAGAAGGCCCTCAATGGTTTCGAAATTGGCAGCGGTGACCGGTCCCTCGGGAAAGTGAAGTCGGAACAAGCGCGCAAAGAAACTCAGGCGGCGCAGGTTGCCCCCGGTGTTGCGCATGACCACCGCAAGGGCCCGGCGGGGTTCCTTGTCGCCGCGGGAAACCCCCGCCGCAAACTCCGCGAAGAGCGGGTTCCATTGGCGCATGACCGCCACAACGTGCGCCGGAGAAAGATTCACGAACGTTTCGCAGCGCAGCGTGCGCGACATGCCGGCCGCGTAGGATTTGAGCCACCCCAACATGTTGGTCGAGCCGGCAAAAACGGCACTCAGCGGCAGCTCACTACTGAGGGCGTGATCGTAAAGGGCAACGAACGTTTGAAACGCTTCGGGACTCCACCCGTCCGCTTCATCGACGCAAACGAGGCGGACGTTTTGCTGGCGGAGGTGATGGAGGGCAAGGCGCTTGAGGTGCTGCGCGGGCGAGCTTGGCGGGAAAAGCCCCGGCGCAAGCCCCAGAGCCTCGAGCAGGTCGCGGGTGCCACGGGTCGCGCCGAGGCCCCGGGTGGCCCGGACGTAAAGCGCCCTCCCCTCCCCGCTCAAGCAGTCGTGCCGGCTGACGATCGTGCGCAGCACGGTGGTCTTCCCGGTTCCGGGAATGCCGGCGATTGCTCCCAGGCAGTGGAGAATCGAGCATTCGCGCGCGAGGGCGAGGGCGGCCTCGGTTTGCGGGAGCACGACGCGAGCAAGGTCATCGGGCGGCGGAATCGGACGGGATCCTTCGGAGATAGCGGCTGAGTCTTCCATGGCTTTTCCCTTCAAGTGGGAAATCGCCCGTCGTCTTATGCAGAATTCTTCCGAAACTTATTCCTCGTCCTCATCACGCTTGAAATCCGGGATCTCAAAGCCCTGATCGTCTTCATCCCCGGAACCCTTGCCCGCGTTCTCCGCTTTCGTTCCCTTCCGCTTCGGCTTGCCCGTGGATCGGTCTTCAAGCATCCGGTCTGCGGCCTTGAGAAGTTGCTTCCGTAGTCGCGCCAGCTCCCGGGCGCGGTCCAGTCGCGCCGCCTTGATGGCCTCGGCAAGTTCCCCGTTCCCCTCAACAAGAGAAAGGCGCGCCAGATAGTCACCGCGGTAGAAGCATTCAGCCGACGTATCTCCCCCTTCCGGCAGCAAACGCACGGTGACCCGCTGTCCAACTAGGCCCGCGAGTTCGGGCGCCGAGAGATGACTCCCTGGGGCGATCTCGATGCCGTCCCGGTAAACCACCCGCTCAACCCGCATTTTGCAGGCCTCCACGATCTCGGGAACGGTGAAGTTCAGGCCTGGGGCATCAATAAGCGCGTCGTGCCAGGCTTCCCACGGGGTTTTGTCGAGACTCCGGTGGACACGCAGGTGGTAGGCGTCGACAAACTTCGCCGCAAGCTTAGGCAGCAAAGGCCACGGGACGGCGTGCCGCGAGGCGCTGGCCAAGCCCCGGTGTTGGTGCGCATATCCCTCCAGCGAGCGAAGGAACTGATCTCCGACGGTGCGAAAGACACGCTCAATCTTGCCGTTCGCGCTCGGGCAATCCTTCGGGATTTCGACGAGGCCAATCTCCAGCCGCATCAGCGCATCAAGAAAATCGCCCGACCGGAAAATCGCCCCGTTATCCGACTGGATTTTTTTCGGGATTCCGTAAAACGGACGGGCCGCCTCGTGCTTCGGCAGGATTGCGGTGCGAACGGCGAGGAGAACTTCCGCGCTGGTGGGGGCCGTGCGGGTAAGATGAAACCCCATGATGACACGGGAGTGCGTGTCGATGATCCCGATTGCCCATGGCTGAATGAGCTCCCCCGAGTCCATGTCAAGAACCCAGACCCCAAGCTGCGTGGCATCGATCTGCCACATCTCGTTGGGTGCATTCGTTTCTTTGCGCTGAACGAGTCCCCACGATTCAAAGAGGTGCCGCGAACCATGAACCATGAGTTCACGGGCATCGGCGGGCAGATTGGAGATGGCGCGGTTCAACTGCCCGTAAGTCGGATACCGCCAACCACGGGCGACGGCAATTGGTTGGAGCTCCCGCCACGCAGCAGTGATCGTTGCGCGACGACGGGCCGCCAAAAACGCAAGCACCCAGGTTAGCGACCGGTCATCGATCTCCGACCGCCGACCGTTGCCGGTCCGGCGGTCGAGGAACCCACTCATTCCCTTTGCACTACGGCGGATGGTCAGCGCTAGGCTCGAAGTCGGAATCCCGTGCTCAGCCGCGAAAGCGCGAATGCTTAAACCCGATTTTCGAAAGCTCTCAACGAGAGCGGATTTCGCGAACACCCGCTCAAGCTGATGCTGCGTGAGAAGTTCGTTGGGCTGATTCATGGGACTCAGATACGGAGCGGCGGCGGCGGATTCTCGAAAGGTCCGGCCAAGGCTTCGGCACCCAAAATGGCGACAAAACGATCGTGCTTGTCCCGGAGCACATTCTGCGGGACTACGATCAACACAGGAAGGTGACGAGTTTCTGCGACTTCCCGAATCTTCGCGAGGGCATCCCAGAATTCTGGCAGTTGAGGAAACCCAGGAAGTTCTCCCACCCAAACCGGCACAGCCAACTGTTGGTCGCACCACGTCGCGTGCGCCGCGAGGCGCGATCGACTTCCAACCCAACACCGTCCCATCAACGTCCCCCCACTTGGTTCTGCACGGAGGCGCTTCAGCACCATTCGGATAACGTGGCGGGCGTGTGTCCTGCCGGAATACAGTTCGCGGAGGGCATCTCGCCCGCTGACAATCCTTCTCGTCGGCAGAGGCTTGAGAACGAGATTTCGCGCGTTCAGTCCTCGTTCACTAAGGGCTGCCAACATGGTTCCCACGTAGGAATGCAGGTAGGTGATGATGCTGCGGTGCCCAAAGCATCGAGCCAGCACCGCCAGCGTCTCGAGCAGGTTGCCGCTCGAAATCAGATTGGCGTGATGGAATCGGAGCGCCCGCCAAGCCGCCGAGCGGCGCAGTCCATGCGGATTGATGTCGAATGCACGCTTGATTGCACGACTCAGCCGCTTGGTTGTCGTCTTTGGCGCTTCAGAGGCAATCCACTCCACACGGCGGTGATCGGTGATTGCCAGGTTCGGGTCACTCGTTCCGAGGTGTTCGAGGCAGATCGCGCGCCGAGCGGAATCGGTTTTCCCGTCATACACGTAAATCCAACCTCCGTAACTCCCGTTGTTCAGTTCATACGGCTCTAAAGCCACAACTTCGCTGATTCGCTGCGCGGAGAGAACGCTAACGGTCATGTGTTCACGCGTTCGCTTCTGCGTCTCGTCATACTCGGCTTTGACGGGCCGAATTCGTGCTGAGGAGTTCTCCACCCTTTGATGCCATCCGGGCGAACACGCGTCGATGATCCGTTCTGGCGCGCTCAGGGAAAGATTTCCCCTCGCGCGGAACATACGATAAGCCGCGTAGGCAAGATTTCGGCGCTCCGTTTTTCCGAATCCAAGCAGCTTAAGAACAAGCACAAATCGACCGATCCCCGGATCAAAACGGTGGTGCACGAAGAGATCGTGGAGCCGTTGAACCGGATGGTTGCCCTGATGGACGGCGGTTAGCCAAGGGTCATTGAGAGCGACACGCTGGGACTCGATCCACTTCTTGAAGGAAGCGGGAACCGCGCGGGAGATTTTGCGGCGGTATGAACATGGGATCCACGGCTCCCAATGCTCGCCGCAGAGGTTTTTCAGGTGGCAGTTTTGTCCGTAGATTTCTGAGACCACGGATTCGATTTCGATGTGGTTCATTCCGGGCACCGAACCCCGAAATCCCGCGGTCACGCTTTTCGGATGGAGATGGATGGCGAGACGAGACGAAATGCGATCCAGAAGTTCGACGGCCTCCCGGCCGGACAGATTGGCGTGGTCTCGAGGAGCATTTCCCCGAAGCAGCAAGCAGTTCAGGAAACGAGCGATAGCCTTTGGAACGTCCTTGGGATCACCAAACAACGAATAGCGGAGGAATTGCGTCGGGGCTTTGCGGCGGTCGCTGCATCGATTGTTGAACCGCCGGCGAATCTGCTCCAAGGACGCACACTCCTTAGGCAGGCGATACAGGAATGGACTGAGGTGCCCCACGTCGGCGTGCTCGATCAGTGCGACCAGTAGCGCCTCATCCTGCCCTTCCGGAAACGCGATCGATCCAAAATTGAAGTAGGAATGATTGGCGACGAGAAAACGAAACGGAATTCCCGCCTCAAGGGACAGCAACGCCGCCGAAGCCCAAGGCTCGGCTGACAACCTCAGCTCATTTTGGAGTCCGTCGTAGATCCAGGATGCACAGCGATCCTCGAACTGAGTCAGGGGCGTTGGCCGGTCGGATGCAACGGAAAGCACTTCCAAGGCTCCATCGTTGTTCCGCAACCAACTCTTTGACCTCTTCGGGCGATCAAAACGTTGCGCTGCGGCGCGGAGTTCAGCAACCGCCTGACCGTAGTCACTCTCCTGAAGGATAACTTCCAAGACTGCAGAGGCCTCGGCGAAAAGCCGTGATCCCGAAACGGGAAGCGAGAGCGAGCGAAGAACCTCACGGTCCCCGTGACCAAGAAGGTAGGATCGGATAACATCTCCCACACCTCGAGTTCGCAGTTCGTTATACAAGGCCGTGCGACCGAGACTCGATACTCGCCCCGCACTGAGCCAGGCGAAGAGCGAACGATTGGTAACTTCCGAGGAGGAGACGACCGTCCCCCCTTCGAGGTATGGAAGGAAGTCTCCATCCACGCCGACCACATCGACGGCAAACTCAACCAAGTCGCGAACTGGCCCTACGACCGGCACTTCCCTGATGCCGATGAGTTCGGAGTCTCGGTGCTTATCGGCCAACTGCAGGTGCGCACAAGGAAAAGCTCGATAAAGGGACGCGGGGTTGCGGTGCACGCGGTTGCGGCCACCGAGCGCTTGAAGGAGCGCTTCGCAACACACCACGAGCTCATTCCAGCTTCCCGCCGCAGCAATCCGGTCTCGGACCAAGCGGACAACCTCCGAAAATGAGAGTGCATCGAGTCGCCCTAGGCGGTTTGTTTGCGGTCGGCTCCCGAGTAGTTCTACGGAAGGCTCCGAATTGGTGGCCCAGAAGTGGAGTTGGCGGTAGACCAAGGCCCATTTCGCCTCGATCTCAGCCGCGGAGAGGCTGATGTAGTTTGCTTCAGAGTCCGAGCCGTAGACCGACTTTCCGCGGAAAATCGATAGTTCGGAGGAAAAAATCCGGCATGCGTAGAGGGCGGCGGCCTCAAACGAGGCATGCAGGTTTTTCCCCCGGAAGCCCATCCTGGGCTGCCAGTCGGAAATGATCCGTCGGGTTCGGCGGCGGTAAGAGTCGTAGAAATTATCGTCGCCTAACGCCAGCCTCAGCGGTCCTTCGTGGCTCTTCGGAACGCACTGATCCAAGAGGCGTCGCACATGCGGCAGGAGCCGAAGTCGATAGGTCCCTTGGTCGTAACGTAGGCCACCGCGGAAAAATCCATTACCAATGACGCGAACCAACTCCCCACTTTGCCGATCGATCCAGCCAGGAAAGTGCGGGCTGATTTCCGGTTCAATCCCTGTCGGGTTGATCAAGATCTCGAGCGCGTCGGCAGCTCCAAATCCGTAGCAAATCTGAAGCTGATCGAGGAGCAGATGGGCGGCTTCAAACTGCCCGCCATCGTCCTCGGCGAGTCCTGCGCGCAGCAGTTTCATGGCAATCGGCCTCAGCACATCATGGCAGCTATAGGCTGTTGTATCCCACTGCCTGCCTCGTGCCCGATCATCCCATCGCTCAAATGGGGCATCTGGCTCTTCCCGGCTGTATCGCGGAGATGATCCCGACGGCCCTCGATGCACCGGTTGGCCCTCGATAAGCGCAAGGAGGGAGGAGAGAAATTGCTTACATGTGCTTTCCGCAAATTGCTCCAGTTCGTCGGTCGGCCCTGGAAATGCCGGAGGCAATTTCCAGTTTGCGCTCACGTCGCGCGCAATCGCCTCGTAGCTCGAAAGGTCCCGCAGGAGATAGTGCGCGTAGCGGCGCGCTGTAAGCGCCGCCTCGAGTGCAGAATCCCGGTCGAGATTGTAGTGAGCAATTTGGTCGCTCAATAACTCGATGGCGTCCGCGATCCGCGTTTGGGCACCGCGGCGGCGAATCTCCTGGCACCACGAGGGCCGGGCAACGCGATCGACAAAATCGGCGAGAATCTGGTCTCCCCGCGCGATCGCCATAGCCTCGGGGGAAATCACCACTCCAACCCGCGACAGAATCGGAAGCGAGTTGCTAGTCATCGGCCGAGAGCAATTTGTGCTTCGCCAACAGTTCCTTGGCTCGCGGGTTTTTCGAGCGCTTGACTCGACGATGTAAAAACCGAATCAGGCCAGGCAGGCAGTGTTCGACGAATACCTCGTAATCGTCGTGAGGAAGGATAAACGCATTATCCAGTGCCTCGCGGAACGCGGATTGAAAAGCAGTGCTAAAAGTTTCAATGGCGATTTTGAAAACCTCACCATCGAAATTGGCCGAGAGACCCCCCAAGCGCTTGAGCCGCCTAAGCCTTTCAGCCGCGCATTTTTTCGACTTTTTGTCCCGGATGGCGATTGTGGCTTTGTCTACCGTTGCAAAAAAATCGGTCCGATCCTTTTCGCTCTCGAATTCGACGCGCTTCAGGACGCTCGCCGTTGACTCGAATTGCGTGAAGTTGGGATTTTCAAACCGTTCTCCGATATTGGTGGCGACGGCGGTTTTTTCCTCCACCGGCGAAGAAACGATGATTTCGGGGCTCTCAGTGGTTTGTCCGCCTTCCACCTCAGGGACTCCGACGCGAGGGCGATCGGGGCCGCTCACCTGAATCGGCAGCGGCAACTGGGTATCCCCCGGCAGCTCTTCGTCGCGACCCGACGGGTCTGCATCTGTCGGCTCTTCATCGCAACTCGGAGGTGCCGCTTTCTCGCCTCCGGGAATGGTTTGCGGCTCCCGGACTTCGCCCAGAGTTCCGCTTACCGGATCCTTATCGGGAAGCAACGTCCGGTCGTCGAGATCGTCCGGCGATGTCGGCGGTTTCTTTCGCCTAAGTTTATTCTTCGCCTTACGGCGTCTTTCCGCCGCTTTGAACTTCGCTTCGACGGCAACGATCTCGATGTCCAGTCGTCTCGGCACCATCTTGGTGGTGTTTTTGGGTGGTGGTGATTTCTTGGCCATACAACCAAGTTTAACTTCCCGACTCACCCCACCCCGGCCGCCGCAAGCCGTTTTGGGCAAAAAAGTTCAAAAAACTTAAAGTTTTTTTGGTCTACAGAGTAATTTCGGTCAGATTTTTTGCCCCCAACACCACCGCTGAGGCCAAAAACCGCCATTTTCCAGTCCGTGACGGGCAGTTTTCGCCCGAAATCAGTCCAAATCGGGCCGGAAACTCAACCGCATCAAGCCGCTATCCTTCATCGAGCTCCGCCATTTCTGCCTCGTAGAGCTTGCGGTGAAATTCACGGTCGTGCCGCTCGGCCTCTCCGACCCACCGATAGAATTCAGCGAGTAATTCGTCCTGGGCATTCGCGTCAGCCGCTTTGAATGCTTCGGCCTCGAGGTAGTCAGACTCGGGATCGAGATTCCCATTGCTGAACGACCGCCCTTGCGGCCCGCTCGCACTGTAGAGCGAGGAGCGGATTTGCTTTACGCCCGCGGCTCCTTCCAGATCATCCGCCCGCTTTAAGAAAGCCGCGGCCAGTGCGGGCTCACGGAAAAGAACCAGCGAACCATCAAATTTGACCAGCGAAACATAGGCTCGCAGATCGTCGATATCCGTAGCCGTTTCGATGGCGTTGATCAGACGAGGAATCCAGAATTCCTGGTTTTCCAGCACAACGCCTTGGAAGAGCTCGATCCAATCGCGCCTCGCGAAGTCACCGCGATGTTCCACGGCTTTTTCCCACAGAAACTGACAGATCGATTCGCTGTCAGCTTCGTTCCGGAGAGATGCTAGGTGAATACGCCCCCGAAAGGTCTTGGGCAGTGGCTGGTAGTGGACTTCGTCCTGCGCGACTTCGGCGTGGTTGAGTCGAGCAAGGACGAATTGATAGACCTCCCGGGGATACCCTTCCAAAAGTTTCCGGAATTCAGCGGCGGAGCGATCAACCTCGATTTCCGGCACAAGCACCATGGCGTCCAGAGCATGTGACACGGTCTGCGGCGGGGGCGCTGCCTGACGAGCTTTGTAGGGAAAGAGCGCCGATAAGAAGTCGTGGTAGAAACGCTCGGCAAAATTTTTGAGCGGCAGCCGCTCAAAAAGCCTGAAACCCCACGGTGCAGTCTCCGCGTCGAGCCACTGGATCAGTTGCAGGATCTTGGCCATCTCAGCCTCGCCGGCGTCTGCCGCGAGTCTTTCAATCAATGCTTGTTCTGCCTCGTTCAAGGACGCCTGCCCACGGTCGCGAAAGCAGAGAAAGTGAATGGCTCCAGTGCGGATTTCCGAGCGCGGGGAGAAAGAAGCCTTTTCGACCAGTCGATGAATGGCCTCCTCGGCGGGCATGTCGAAAAGAAGCTGATACCAACTGGAAGACACGTTGTCCGCAGAATCGACGTCGATCATGCGGTGCGCCAATTCCTCGGCATAGCCCGCGTCCACCCGGCTGATCGCCGGGAAAAGATTAATGAACCGAGGAATGTAGCCTGCCGCGAGACATTCGGAGGAAAGCGTCTGTAACTTGGCAATTCCCTCGTCGACCTGTGGGTATGCGGTGAGGAACTCAGCCGCGAGACGTTCGTTCCAAGCGGTCCAGAGCTTTTTGCTGCGCTCAAAGAAATCGCCGCCGCTGGGCCTGCCAATTTCCTCCGAAAATTCGTAGTGCCCTTCGGTCAAAAGGGAGATGGTCAGCCGCAGCTCCAAATCTTCGCTGATCCCAGCAAGAATCTCCCGGGCACGGGCAGCGAAAGTGGTGTCCTCTTCGTTAGCCAGATCCTGGACAAGCCATTGCCGAATGGCGAAGCGAACCGTCGCCTCGGAGTGCCAGCAGAGAATCTCGGGGAATATCTCGAGCGCCTTCAGACGCTCAGGGCGCCATGCCGCTCGGAATTTTTCGGCGTCTTTCACCTTGCTCACCTCTGCAGGCCCCACGCGGTGAAGAGCGTGTCCGAGAGCGCCGATGGCCTGCACGGAGGCCACCCACGAAAGGTTTTCCACGACCCAGCGGATGATCCGCAGGGCATGATCCCGAAGTCCGGCGGTCCGCTTGATGTCCACCGACTCCTCCCACCAATGCATGGTTCTTCCCTGCCATCGGGTGAACTCGACGCTCCGCGCGAAGGTTGGAGCCAGAAGTGTGCTGAGAACGGCTCCGGGGGATTCTAAAAGCGGAACCGTATCCGTGCGCTTCACGACCCGGTCGATCCACTCGAGCACCGAGCGACTAACTGAAAGATCTTTTTGCGGCTCGAATTTAATGACGTCGGCAATGACCTCCCATGGGTGATTTTGATTGCCGTTGATAGAAGACTTGGGCGTGGTCTTTCCCAGCTCCCATAGGAGATCGAGGGCCTCGGCACGAAACTCCTCACGCCACTTGGCGACCGGCTTCAAAAGTCTCGGGACCCAGGACTTTGTGTATTCTTGCGTATCAATGCGAGCTAGGCGCGATTGCCAGCGCTCGGACTGACCCGCGGGTGCGGTATCTTGGGTGATCGCTTTTCGCGCAAGCTGGAAGGATTCGCCGGGCAGATACACGCTGAAGGCCGACCACTCCTCGAGCATTCGGCCGCGCTCGAAAAATCCGAGGTTATCGAAGCGCTGGAACTCCGCCTCCAAGAGCGGACGCAGCAACTCCCCGGTCTGGATATTCTCCGTTTGCGCCAGCCAGGCCGCCTCCGACAGATTGCGGAGGAGCGCCGCGCTCTGCTCCGCAAAAACCTGAAGAATTTTCGAGGTAAACACCGGAACACGCCGCTGCGGATCGAACGCCGTCTGGAACGCCAGGAAATCGGAGAACAAATCCGGGATGACGCGAACGTTCTGTTTTTCCGAAGAGATGACCCCGGCGGCTTGGAGGCGTTGAAAAATCGTCTCCACTTCGAGAGAGGATAGAGACAAGCACTCCGCGGCTTTCTCAAAAAACACGGCGTCCGGCGTCACTGGCGTCAGTAACGCGATGACTTTGAGCAGACGGCTGCCGCCCTCTTGATCGGACACCGCAAGGTGCGAGAGATTCTCGCGCTCAAAGGACTGCAGAACCGTCGCGTAGAATTCGTTGCGCGAAGACCAACTCCCCCATTTGAGAATGTCTTTGCGCAGCAAATCGCCGGCAAGCGCCGTCAGGAACGGATTGTCGCCGGTTAACCCGATCAAATCCTCCGCCTTGTGCGCTTGTTCCGGGCCAAGAGCTCCCTTGGCAAGCTCCTTGATCTCCGAGCTCTTCAGTTTACGGAGCTTGGCCTCGTGCGTCCGCGGCAACAATCCGTGGTCCCTCAATCGCTCTACGAGCGCCTCCTTTCCTTGCGGTCGTGTGGCGAGAATCAGCTTTGTCGCGGCCCCTTCGCGAACGCACCCCAGAAGTTGGTGCGAGACACGCTCCAGGCGGTGGGCGTCGTCGACGATCAAGAGACGCGGCGCCGTGGAGTCCCACAGGGCAGTCGGAATGTCGCCGCTCGAACGAGGATTCAGAAACAGAATCTCGGTGTCCGGATGGGATTCCCCAAACGAGCGGGCGAATTCCCAAAGCAGCCGGCTCTTGCCTTCTCCTCCGCGAGCGGAAAGGAGCAGAACCTTGTTTGACTCGCCGGAGGCAAAGGTTTTCAGATCGGCGAGTTCCTTGTCCCGGCCAACGAGAGGATAGCGGTGATGAAAGGCGTGGGTGCCATGGTTGACCGCCTTGAGGTATTCGTCCGGAAGAATCAGAGCATCCGTGGCGTAGGGCGCAAAACGCCGGATTTCTTCCGGCTGCAGAAACGAGAGCGCAGGCAGTTGACGGCTGGGCGGAACTCTAAGCCGAAATTCGGCGCAGATCTTATCGAGATCCCAGAAGCTCCAGTTTGGATGCTGCGCGATCAGTTTCTGAACCTTCTGATGCGGCTCGCAGGCCACGAGCAGAAAGTAATGCTGAGCCGGAAATCCCGAGGCCTTCTCGATGGCCGTCTTCGTCTGGCTTTCGTTCCACTGTTTGACCCGCTTGCATTGAAAGGCCCAGGTTTCGCCTCCCTCGACTCGGGCGACCAGGTCCACTCCATCGTCCTTTCGACCAGATCCGGCGGCATAGAGATTGGCTTCGATGATCCGACGTTCCACGCAGACGCCTTCCCGTTCGACGGGAAGGGAGATACCAGCATTCAGAAAGTGCAGAAAAAACCTCTCAAAGAGCTCCCACGGCAACTCGGCCAACTTCAGCCGCAGATGCTGGTCCAGAAGAGTTTCCGGTGAATTTCTCATTTCTATCCTTGTAAGATAGTATTCATAAACCTAAATTACAAGTCAAATGAACCGTAATGTAGTTCCTAGAACGGAAGCCGCCGAACGCTTGAGGAGCGGACTGGTGGATTGGCCAATCTCGGTTCTTCTGGGGCCGCGTCAATGCGGGAAGACGTCGCTCGTACAGCCACTAGCGACATCCCCCGAGCACTATTTCGACCTGCACGATTTCGTGGATCAGGTGCGCCTTGAAGACAGCAATTACCGGATTCTTGATGGCTTGGAAGGGGTTGTCGTCATCGACGAGGCGCAGGAGCGCCCAGAACTTTTCAAAAAGATGAGGGTGCTTGCCGACCGGAGGGATCGCCAGACACGGTTTATTCTTACCGGCAGCGCGTCCCCGGACTTGTATCGCGGCGCGTCTGAAAGCCTGGCCGGTCGGGCAAGATTGCTCGCCTTGAGCGGATTTTCGTTGGCCGAAGTCGGGTTCGAAGATTGGGAGCGACTCTGGCTTCGGGGAGGTTTTCCCGTCTCCTACCTACGCGAGTTCGACGAAGGGTCGATGGAATGGCGTAGCAACTACATCGCCCAATTCCTCGGGCGCGACCTGCCGGCCCTCGCGGAAACAAAGCTCACCACCGAGCAGCTCCGCCGCTTCTTTCTTCTCCTTGCGCATCATCACGGCCAATACTGGAACCATTCCGAGATCGCCTCCGTGCTTGGCGTAAACTACAAAACCGTGCAGCGCCACGTGGAACTGTTCAAGGGAGCCTATCTGCTCCGCGAGCTCCCACCGTATTTTAACAACGCAGGCAAACGCCTGCGCAAAGCCCCCAAGCTCTATATCCGGGACACGGGCCTTCTTCACGCACTGCTCGGAGTAAGGGACCGTTCCCAGCTCTATGCCTCGCCGCAACTCGGCGCTTCGTGGGAAGGCTTCGGAATTGAGCAGGCCGTTTGCTTGGCCAACCTTCGCGACGAGCAATGCTTCACCTGGTCGGTTCAGGGCGGGGCGGAAGTCGACCTTGTCATCCAGACCGGCAGCGGCCACGCCATTGGGATCGAGTTCAAGGCCGCCGATGCTCCCCGCCAAACGCGGTCGATGACCGCCGCGATTGAATCGCTTGAGCTTTCGAAGTTGATCGTCGTTTATCCCGGAGACAAAGACTACCGCCTCGGCGACATGGTGGAAGCGGTGAGTATTCAGAATCTGGGAAGGATCAAGGAACTGCTAGCCTGATCCCGATGAGCGACTCCGCCAGACTGTGTGGCCTTTACCTCCGGTCGGCGCCGCTCAGCAGGTCGCACATCATTCCGAGTTCCTTTTCCAAGCCGCTTCACGCCCCCAAGCATTGGTTCATCGAGGTCACAGATGGCCCAGCATACTTCCGGATGCCGCCGGATTCGCGAGTTTCCCAGAGGTATGCTCAGGCTTTCCGAAATCAACAGGCACTCCCCCTTCTGTTCCGATCTCCTGTGACTAGCCGATCTGCGAAAATCTTACCCCCCTAAAATCCAACTCTTTCCGAAAGCGCTTCACCCCCCAAAACCGACCCCGAGCAATGTTTTACAGAGAGAACCGTCCATCATTCTCTCCAAATCCCGTCCAAATTCCTTTGTGTCTCTACAGCCAAGGCCCGTGAAATCAGCGTCTTGGAGCATTTGGATGAATTTTCCCTTCTTCCGGATTCAACGAAAAATCCGCCCAAACTCGGAGTTTTCACGAGGAAATGAGCTCCGGTTTTACGTGGATCCCGAAAGAACGTGTTCGCTGATTCTGTTCACCACACCCGGGGGCGCCCAGCGGCGATGATTTCGTCCCGCAGAGGCTGCGCTTCCTTGATGAGCTTTTCGCGGTCCTCGTCACTGAGTGCCTCGAAGGCCTTTTTCCCGATGACAACGACGTCGAGGATCACGACATCTTCGAACTCAGCCCGGATCGGATCGAGGACTTTCGTTTCACCGGTATATTTCGCGGTCAAATCGAGGCGACCGAATAGGTGCTTCACGCGGGCGTAAATAGGCGCCTTGAGGGCAGGAGCCCAGCGACGGGGGGCGGAAAGCGCAGCCAACTTCGCCGCGGATTCCACAGAAATGGGAGTAATCCCCCAAGCACTCACCCCCGGGAGATCAGGATAACCCCCAGATTTCGGATTTGGCCTCAGGTTCGGGCGCCGGACTTGCTGGGTCTTCGGTCCGATTTTCCGGAACAGAAATTGAGGCGGCGGCGCAACCCATTCGTGTGCCTTAACCTCCCCGTGCCTTTGCAGGAATTCCAGCACCAGCCAGCGTAGGCATTCATCTGCGCAGGGACGTATCCTTCACGGAATCGCCGGGCCGACAGCGAGCATTGAGGCCACCGCAATTCGCTCAAATACACACTTAAGCCCCTGCCGTTTTCCACGTGGAGGAACAATTGGTGACTCGATTTAGTCTCAGCTCCGAAACTGACATTGTCTGCAAGGTTTCTTCCTCTCGGTAAAGTAGAGGGTCTCGATCCTTCAGCTTCTTTTTTGACGTGGCTCTAGAATATTGTTCTGAACAGCAGCGGAGATAAAGGCTCGCAAACGCGCAAATGAAATAAGCGCCCTAAGCACTCTGGCACGAATCAGCCTGTATTGGCGAAATGGGCAAAGGGTGTAACAAGGGAAAGGGCAAAGCCCTCATCCACTTCACTGGCTACTCCTACAGAACTCACCTCGTCGTTCGCGTCGCCGAACTCGGCCGAAAACCATTGTCTCCGTCTTGGCCGCTTCCCGCCTGCCTTTCCCATGCCCGTCTCAACCGTAAAAGCCTACACGTTCGGCGATCTCCTCCTGCGCTTCGTCGCACCCTCCGACGCCCCCGACAAACCCGGGCTTCAGATCCTCCCCGCCTCCCTCGCGAAAAAGGTTGTCACACCCCGCGAGCACCTTGACGAGCCCTGCGCCACCGCCCTGCCCGCCCGCTGGCTGCCCGTCCGCGCCTGGGAGATCGAACCGCTCGTCCGCTGCACCCTGCGCAGCGACGGACTCCCCGCCGCCTTCTCCGCCGGACGCACCCTCCACGGCGGCGCCTGGGCCGCCTGGCAGCTCCTCGAACAAAAAATCACCCGCGACGGTCCGCTGACCACCCTCACCTCGTCGCTTTCCCGCTTCGGCGGCCTCGCCGCCACCCACTCCGTCCTTCACGCCCGGGGCGACCGCGCCGTGCGTATCCACACCCGCATCACCAACGCCTCCTCCGGGCCCGTCACGCTCGAACTCGCCTCCTCCTTCACCCTCGGCGGCCTCACGCCCTTCGCCGCCCGCCCCGAGCCCGGTCGCCTCGTCGTCCATCGTCTGCGTTCCTGCTGGAGCAGCGAGGCCCTCGTCGAGTCCCGCACCCTCGAAGCCCTCAATCTTGAGCGCTCCTGGGTCGGCCACGGCGTGCGCGCCGAGCGCTTCGGCCAGGTCGGCTCCATGCCGTGCAACGGCTGGATGCCCTTTGTCGCCGTCGAGGACACGGTCGCCGGCGTCACCTGGGCCGCCCGCCTCTCCGCGATCGGATCCTGGCAGCTGGAACTTTACCGGCGCGGCGACCAGTTGTCCCTCACCGGCGGCCTTGCCGACCGCGAGTTCGGCCACTGGAGCAAAACCCTGCGGCCCGGCGAGAGCCTCGACCTGCCCGAAACCTTCCTCACCGCCGTCGCCGGCGGGCTTGACGACGCGGCCGACGCCCTCAACGCCACCCTCCAGCGCCACGCCCCCGCCGGCCCCGCCAGCGAGAAATCCCTGCCCGTCGTCTTCAACGAGTGGTGCACGTCCTGGGGCAGCCCCACCCACGAAAACCTCATCGCCCTGGCCGACCGGCTCAAGGGCTCCGGCGTCACATACGTCGTCATCGACGACGGCTGGGCCGAACGCCCGCCCGAGGCCGTCATGCAAAGCAACGGTGACTGGAAGGTCAACCGCACCGCCTTCCCCGGAGGCCTCCGCGCCACCACGGACGCACTCCGTGCCCGCGGCTTCATCCCCGGCCTCTGGTTCGAGTTCGAGGTCGTCAACCTCGGCTCCGCCGCCTGGGCCGAAACCGCCCACCAGCTCCACCGCGACGGCCGCCCGCTTCAGATCGGCCCCCGCCGCTTCTGGGACTTCCGCGACCCCTGGGTCCACGACTACCTGATGGACAAAGTCGCCGGCCGCCTCCGCGCCGACGGCTTCGGCTACCTCAAGGTGGACTACAACGACTCGATCGGCCTCGGCGCCGACGGCGCCGAATCCCTCGGCGAGGGCCTGCGCGCCCACCTCGAGGGCGTGCGCGCTTTCTTCGAGCGCCTCCGCCGCGAACTGCCCGACCTGGTGATCGAAAACTGCTCCTCCGGCGGCCACCGCGAGGAGCCCGGCATGATCGCGCTCACCGCCATGAGTTCGTTCTCCGACGCCCACGAGACGCCCGACATCCCCCTTCTCGCCGCCGACCTCCAGCGGGTTCTCCCCGCCCCGCGCAACCAGATCTGGGCCGTCCTTCGCCATACCGACACCGCCGACCGCCTCGCCTACTCCCTCGCCGCCACCTTCCTCGGCCGCATGTGCCTCTCCGGCGATGTCCACCAGCTCTCCGCCAAACAATGGTCGCTCGTCCGCGAGGCCGTCGACCTCCACCGCGCCACCGCCGCGCAACTGCCCAAAGCCGTCTTCCGCACCACCCGCGCCATCGGCCCCAGCCGCACCATGCCCAAAGGCGTCCAAGCCGTGGTGCGCCACGTGCCCGGAACGAAAAAAGCCCTCGTAATCTGGCACGGCTTCAAAAACGCCTCCGCCCCGCTAATCGTTCCCTTACCGCCAGGCCGCTGGCGGGTGGTAGGCCAATTCGCTGCTCACAAACCGCGAGTGAGGGGCAAGGTTAACAGCCTCACTTTGCGTGCGCCAGCCGACTGGACCGGTGGAGTTCTTAATCTGTCTATGTGCCAAAGTTAAGCGGTCGCTCTAAAACCAAGAGCTCCGTACCGACCAGAGTTCCGAGATAATACGACCCCTCTCTTTCAAAAAGTCGGACTTACCCATTTTTCTCCATTTTCTCTGTAATATACCTTCCGGAATCTCTATTCCCATAATCTAGTTTTAATGTGGGCTAACACGGGAGATGGCGAAGACCGTGGCAGCGTCTGCCCGTCAGCTCCTACGGATTTAGCGGCCAGTCGTCGGTGCGAAACGGACTCGCGGGGAGATTGGCACCGTTGTAGAGATGGCAGGCGGGATTTTTCGCCCAGCCGTAACGGACCGCCACAGGCTGCTTCACCTGATCACTCGAGACGACGACGGTCTCTCCCTCGATCACGGCCCGAGCGGGAAACCATTTTTGATCGGCCCCCGCGATGGCAAAGCCCGGCAGCTCCGCCGGTGCGGCGACCGGAGGAACGTCAGGAAAGAGCTGCGGATGCGGGCCGACCTTCAGCCCCTGGGCATGGTTGAAGTGAATGCGGATTTTGCCCCCCTCGACCTGCATGCTTTCGTAAAGCGGACCGGAATGTTCGACCTCCTCTCCGTAAACGAGCCGGCGGGCGGCAAGCGCGAGCCGATGGCCCACGTCGCGTTTGTTGCGGGGATGG
>JAIYAZ010000113.1 GCA_027488755.1 Verrucomicrobiaceae bacterium
CGCGAGGCGCACGGCTTTATCGGACTCGTCGGTGGAGAGCACGCCGGTTTTCTGCCGGCGGTGGAAGGTGGCCCGGGACATGCCGACCTTGGCGGCCACGCGCTCCATCGGGAGATCGAGCGCCTCGCGAAGAACGGCCAGCTCCGCCATGGGCAGCCCGGCCACGATGGTTTGAACGAGGAGCGCCACCTCGACGGTCTCTCCGGCGATCTGCCGGCGAATCAGCCCGATGCCGTAGCTAATGGAAATCTCCTGGATGCGTGAACTCATGGTGGTCGCTTCGGTTGAGACAGAAACTAAAGTCACATGAGACAAGTGTCAAAAGAAAAAATCTGATGTGTCAGATGAAAGAAACCGAAGCCCGGGCGGGAAGTGGCCGGGAGGTGGTGCGGCGCGGCGCGGCGGACTAACGCAGCTTGATTTTCTGCCGGAGGAAGGTGGGCACGTCGAGGTCCTCGCCGCCGACGATGGTGGGCTCGCTCTTTTCGAAGCGGCCGCGGGCGATGGGGTCGAGGCTGAGGGTTTTCTGCTCGGGCTTGGGGGCCTTTTTCGCGGCGCCGGGTTTTTCGACGGTGAAGGGGGCGGTGTCGAAGAGTTCCGTGGAGGGGGCGGCGGGCGCGAGTTCCTCCTCTTCGGTGGATGGCACCGGGGGGGCGGAGAAGGTGGGGACGGGCTCCTCGGCGGGCGGCGGGGTGGCGCGGGCGGGGGCCGGCCGGGCCGGGCGGGCGGTGACGGCGCCGCCGGAGCTGGCGAGGAGGGCGACGGCGAGGCCGGTTGCGTCGGGGTCCAGGCCGATGCCGAGGTGGAGGTGGCCGTCGGTGTGGCGCGCGACGGTTTCCATGATGGCGCGGATTTCTGCGAGGCGGAGGTCCGGCGGGGCCGTGATGTGGATGAGGGTGGCGCGGGCGTCGAGCAGGGATTTGCCGCGGGTGAGCAGGGGGGATTTGAGGGCGCGTTCGACGGCTTCGTTGGCGCGGTTGCCGCCCTGGCCTTCGCCAAAGCCGAAGTGGGAGGTGGAGCCGGGATGGCGGAAGACGGTGAGGAGATCGGCGGTGGTGACGCGGATCGGGCCGGGGGTGCTGGCGAGGCGGAAGATGGCGGCGATGGTGCCGGCGAGAATCTCGTCGGACATGGCGAAGGTCTCGTGCACGCCGGAGAGAGGCTCGGCGAGGTCGGCCATGCGGTCGTTCTCGAAGGTGATGAAGGCGTCGGCGAGGCGGGCGAGTTCGGTCTGGGCGGCCTCGGCCTGCTGGACGCGGCGGCGGCCCTCGAAGGAGAAGGGCAGGGTGGCGAGGACGACGACGAGGGCGCCGCGCTTGCGGGCGATCTCGACGAGGACGGGCGTGGCGCCGCTGCCGACGCCGCCGCCGAGGCCGGCGCAGACGATGACGATGTGGGCGCCCTCGAGGGCGGCGGTGATTTCCGCCTCGGCCTCCTCGGCGGATTCCGCGCCGACTTCGGGGTCACCGCCGGTGCCGAGGCCGCGGGCGGTCTTCGAGCCGATGAGCACCTTCCTCGGGGCGACGGAGGCACCGAGCGAGACGCCGTCGGTGTTGACGGCGAGGAGGTCGAGGGCGTTGCCGAAGCCGGCGAGGGTGATGCGATCCACGAGGGAGACGCCGGCATTGCCGACGCCCGCGATGAGGATGCGGGGCGCGGAACCGGACTCGGCGAGCAGGGAGCGGGGAATCTCGAGCATGGGAGGTGGGATCAGGCTTTGGCGCGCCGGCCGAAGATGTTGCGGATTTTGCCGAAGAGGGAATCGGGTTCCTCCTCGATCTGCATGAGCTGGGCGTATTTCACGACGCCGATGGCGGTGGCATACTGGGGGTTCTGGAAAACCGAGGTCGGGCCGGTGACCTGCTGGGCGGCGACGGAATGGACGGGCTGCTCGAAGACCTCACCGGCGACCTCCTGGATGCCGTGGAGCCGGGCGGCGCCGCCGGTGAGCATGATGCCGGCGCGGATGAGGTCGAGGTCGCAGTTGGCCTCGATGTCCTTGCGCACGAGCTCGAACAGTTCGCGCACGCGGGCGTAGATGATGCGATTGAGCATGGCGCGCTCGATTTCGCAGCCGGAGAAGCCGGAGTCGTTTTTGAGGATGATGGTGTCGCCGGGGGAGGCCTCGTCGGGGTTGGCGCTGCCCTCCTCGATTTTGAGGCGTTCGGCGCGGGCGATGGGGATGCGCAGGCCGATGGAAATGTCGTTGGTGATGTGGTCCCCGCCGACGGCGAGGACGCCGCTGTGCTGGACGGCGCCGTCGATGTAGACGAGGTAGTCGGTCGTGCCGCCGCCGATGTCGAGGACGATGGCGCCGAGGTCCTTTTGGTGCTGGTCGAGGGCGACCTGGGCGGAGGCGACGGAGTTGATGACGATCTCCTCGACGGCGACGCCGGCCTCCTTGGCGCAACGGAGGGTGTTCTGGATGCGGGTTTTGACGCCGTGGACGATGTGATAGTCGGCCTCGAGCTTGTTGCCGACCATGCCGATGGGGTTCACGACGCCCTCCTGGTTGTCGACGTAGTAGTGCTGGGTGATCGTGTGGATGAACCAGTTCTGGTCGGGGATGTTGACCTCCTTGGCGCTGCCCTCGACGTCGCGGATGTCCTCGGCGTCGATTTCGCCGCGGTCCTCGGGGATGATGGTGACGCCGCGGTTGTTGAAGCTCTGGATGTGGGCTCCGGTGACGGCGACCCAGACGCTTTCGATCTCGGCGTCGGCCTTTTCCTCGGCGTCAGCGATGGCGTCGCGGACGCATTGGATGGCGCTGTTGAAGTCCACGATCTCGCCCTTGCGGATGCCGACGGATTTTGACTCGCCGACGCCGAGGATGCGGAGGGAGCCATCGGGGCGGTCCTCCGCGACGACGGCGCAGACCTTGAAGGTGCCGATTTCCAAACCAACGAGGAGGCGATCCTTGGACATTTACGGGTGGGCTTTGGAGCGGGTTTTGGCGGGTTCGAGCGCGGGCTCTGGGCCGGCGACGAGCAGGAACCGCACCGGGGTGTATTTCTTCGGGATGAGATTGACGCTGTCGAGCTGGCGGCCGGTGTCGCGGCAGTTTTCGAGCAGCTTTTGGAGGCGGTCGAGCTGTTCGCCGGGGTCTTCGGGGGAGAAGACGAGGCGGGATTTCGCGGCGTCGGTGACGGTGATGGCGAAGCCCTTGGTGATGTCCATGGAGTGGACTTCGAGGAGGTGGTCGGGGCGTTGGGCGCGGGCGGCGAGGAGGTCGAGGGCGGCGCGGAGGTCGGCGGTGGCGAGGGGGTCCTGGTTTTGGATGAGGGCGGGATCGGGGGCGAAGATGACGGGGAGGCGCCAGTATTCGGGCTCGATGCGGTAGGGGCGCATGGTGCGGCCGGCGGCGTCGAGGAGGAGGGCGGTGTCGGCGGAGAAGTCGCGGCCGGCGGGGGCGAGCCAGGCGACGGGGTGGCGTTTGGTAAGCGTGATGCGGACGGTGTCGGGCCAGTCGCGGCGGATGGAGATGGTTTCGACCTGGTCGATGGCGCGGAGGCCGCGTTCGGCGGCGGCGAGGTCGAGCTGGAAGATGTTCGTGCCGGGGTGGAGGCCGGTGAGCAGCAGGGCCTCGTCACGGGACATGAGGCCGTCGAGGTCGGCTTCGATGACGCGGAGATTGTATTCGGGATTTTGGAGGAAGAATTTCTGCGTGACGGCGTGGAAGCCGTAGATCGTGCCGCCGGCGACGGTGAGCCAGAGGGTGACGCCGAGGAAGAGGCGAAGGGCGCGGTGTTTGCGCTGGCGGCGCGCGGTGGCGCGGCGGACGCGCACGTCGAGGAGGATCTCGCGGGAGGCGCGGGGGCCGGAGGCGCGACGGTTGGTCGGCGTGGCTTTGGCGGCGCGGCGCATCATGGGGAGATGGCTCCTTTCCGAAGCGAGAGTTCGGCGATGCGGGCGCAGAGTTCGGCGAAGCCGATGCCGACGGCGGCGGCGGCTTTCGGGAGGAGGCTGGTCTCGGTCATGCCGGGGATGGTGTTGACCTCAAGCACGTAGGGATTGCCGGCGGCGTCGAGGAGGACGTCGACGCGGGAGTAGACCTCGAGGCCGAGCGAGCGGTGGGCGGCGAGGGCGGCGGCCTGGACGGCGGCGGTGGTCGCGGCGTCGAGGCGGGCGGGGCAGAAGTATTCGGAGGCGCCCTTCGTGTATTTGTTTTCGTAGCTGTAGAAGTCGACCTTCGGGACGATTTCCACGACGGGGAAAGCCTCGTCGCCGACGATGCCGACGGTGAGTTCCTTGCCCTGGATGAATTCCTCGACGAGGACCTCGTGGTCGCGGGCGAAGCAGTCCTCGAGGGCGGCGTCGAGGGCGACGGTGTCGTGGACGATGTGGACGCCGACGCTGGAGCCTTCGCGCGGGGGCTTGACGACGAAGGGGAGCGGGAGCGCGGGGGCGTCGCCGCGGGAGACGATCTCCCACTTGGCGCCGGGGACGCCGGCGGCGTCGAAGCGGCGTTTGCTGGCGATTTTGTCGAACGCGAGGCGGCTGCCGACCTCGCCTTCGCCGGTGTAGGTGATGCCGCGGGCGTCGAGGATGGCCTGGAGCGTGCCGTCCTCGCCGAAGGTGCCGTGGATCATGTTGAACGCGAGGGCGACGCCGGCGGGGAGTTCGAAGTCGGAGCCGGTGACGTCGACCTCGGTGACGCGGGCGCCGAGGGAGCGGAGGGCGTTGGCGACGGCGGCGGCGGAGTTGAGGGAGACGCCGCGTTCGGCGCCGGGGCCGCCTTTGAGCACGGCGATGGATTGGTCGCGGAGGGAGTCGGTGTTCATGTGTCTTGGCCCACGATCTGGACTTCGGTGTGGAGGTCGATGCCGCGTTCGCGGAGGGCGGCGGTTTTGATTTCTTCGATGAGGGTGAGGATTTCCTCGGCGGTGGCGCCGCCGTCGTTGACGATGAAGTTGCCGTGGATCTCGGAGACGCGGGCGTGGCCGACGACGAAGTTTTTGAAGCCGAGTTCGTCGATGAGTTTGCCGGCGGGGATTTCGTCGGGGTTTTTGAAGATGCAGCCGGCGCTGGCGGCGGCGGGCTGGCTGTGGCGGCGCTTGGTTTCGGACTCGCCGAGTTTGCGCTCGATCTCGTCGGCGGGGGCGGGGGCACCGCGGAGCACGGCGGAGAGGGCGAAGTTTTTCGCGAGCGTGGGGACGCTGCGGTAGTGGACTTCCATTTCGGCGGGGGTGCGGGTGAAGATGTTCCCGTCCTGGTCGCAGAAGCGGACGCGGACGACCTGGTCGAAGGTTTGCACGCCCATGGCGCCGGCGTTCATGCGGAGGCCGCCGCCGAGGTTGCCGGGGATGCCGTCCATCCACTCGAAGCCGCCGAGGCCGGCGTTGCGGGCGGTGGCGGCGAGTTGCTTGAACTTGACGCCGACGCCGGCCTGGATCTCGTCGCCCTCGACGTGGTGGCGGGCGAATTCGCCCTTCGCGAGGTGGGCGACGACGCCGGGGATGCCGCCGTCGCGCACGAGGAGGTTCGAGCCGCGGCCCATGACCATGAAGGCGATGTCCTCGTCGAAGCAGTGGCGGACGAGTTCGGCGAGGCCTTCCTCGGTTTCGGGTTCGACCCAGAATTGGGCGGGACCGCCGACGCGGAGGGTGGTGTGGCGGGAGAGGGGCTCGTAGAGGCGAATGGTGCCGGGACCCATGATTTCCTGGAGCCGGTCGCGGAGGGCGAGGTCGGCGCTGAGGCGGGTGCCGCATTCGTGGATGTTGCCGGCGCCGAGGCTCATGATGAGGTCGCCGTCGCGGATTTCGGGGCCGGCGAGCCAGGGGAGTTTCGGAACCTCGGCCTGGAAGCGGGCGAAGGGGTGGCCGTTTTGTTCGAGGGCTTCGACGAGGGTGAGGCCGGAGACGCCGGGGATGGGTTTTTCGCTGGCGGGGTAGACGTCGGCGATGAAGACGGCGTCGGCGTCGGTGAAGGCGCGGCCGAACGCGTCGCGGAGGGCGAGGGTGCGGGTGTAGCGGTGGGGCTGGAACATGACCAGCGTGCGCTGCCAGCCGCCGGTGCGGGCAGTGGCGAGGGTGGCGGCGATTTCGGTGGGGTGGTGGCCGTAGTCGTCGATGACGATGTTGCGCGGGCTCTGGTATTTGATCTCGAAGCGGCGGCGGGCGCCGCGGAAGGCGCGGAGGGCCTCGGCGACGGGGGCGAAGTCCGCGCCGAGCTCAAGGGCGAGGGCGATGACGGCGAGGGCGTTGGTGGCGTTGTGGGCGCCGGGGACGTTGAGCTCGATTTCGCCGAGGGGCTGGCCGTCGCGCAGGACGGTGAAGTGGGACTGGAAGTTGGCGGTGCGGAGATCGGCGAGGCGGTAGCGGGCGGATTCCGCGCGACCGTAGCTGACGGCTCCGGGGCGGGCGGCGGCGACGCGGGTGGCGCCTTCGTCGTCGGCGCAGTAGATGACGGTGCCGCGGGTCTGGGCGATGAGTTTGCCGTAGACGGCGTCAATGGCGGCGAGGTCCTTGTAGAAGTCGAGGTGCTCGGGTTCGACGTTGAGGACGATGGCGTGTTCGGGG
Source organism: Verrucomicrobiaceae bacterium (assembly GCA_027488755.1). Taxonomy (GTDB): domain Bacteria; phylum Verrucomicrobiota; class Verrucomicrobiia; order Chthoniobacterales; family JAATET01; genus JAATET01. The sequence goes on from JAIYAZ010000113.1 coordinate 6,519, forward strand.
TGGTAGTTGATGAGCGTGCCGTCGCTTTCGTCGCCCTCGGCCACGAAATATTCGCCCTCGGAGTCCCACCGGGCGTTGGTGCCGAGGATGGGGATTTCCGCGCCGACGTAGTGGGAGGGTTTGAAGCCGCAGGAGCGCAGGGCGTGGGCGGCCATGGAGGAGGTGGTCGTCTTGCCGTGCATGCCGCAGACGACGACGCCCTTTTTGGCGGCCATGATGGCGGCGAGGGCGTCGGCGCGGCGGACCATGGGTTTTTCGAGAGTGCGGGCGGCGTCGTAGGCGGGGTTGCCGGTTTTGATGGCGGAGGAGTAGATGACGAGGTCGGCGTCGTGGACCTCTTCGGCGCGGTGGGGGCCGTGGAAGTCGAGGCCCTTTTTGCGGAGGCGGTCGACCTCGGCGGTGTTGGCGCGGTCGGAGCCGCTCACGCGGTGGCCGAGGGCGAGCGCGAGGGCGGCGATGCCGCTCATGCCGGAGCCGGCCACGCCGATGAGGTGGACGCGGACGGGCGGGCCGATGAGAATTTCGGTGAGGTGCGGGATGGTCACGCGCGGGTGGGGGCGGATTTTTCGATGACGTCGGCGACGGCGGCGGCGGCGTTTTCCGGGGCGGCGGCGCGGGCGGAGGCGGCCATGTGCGCGAGGGCGCGGGGGTCGGCGAGGAGTTCGGTGATGCGGCGGGCGAGGGCGTCGGGGGTGGTGGTGGCCTCAAGGAATTTCTCGGCGGCGCCGGCTTCGACGAAGATGTCGGCGTTGGTCTCCTGGTGGTTTTCGGCGGCGTGGGGGTAGGGGACGAGGAGGGAGGGGAGCGCGAAGTGCGCGAGTTCGCAGAGGCTGGCGGCACCGGCGCGGGAGATGACGAGGTCGGCGGCGGAGTAGACCTCCTGCATGCGGTGGTGGAAGGGGGCGACGTAGGCGGGGACGTTTTCGCGGAGGTAGTTCGCGGCGGCGAGGCGGTCGTCGCGTTCGCCGGTGAGGTGGATGAGCTGGAGGTTGGCGTCCTTGAGGAGGGGGGCGGCCTTGAAGAGGAGCTGGTTGATGCCGCCGGCGCCCTGGCTGCCGCCCATGATGAGGACGGTGCGGCGCTGGGGGTCGAGCTGGAAGAGGGCGAGGGCTTCCTCGCGGGGGAGGCGTTCGCCGAGGTCCTGGCGGACGGGGGTGCCGACGACGGAGACGTTGCGGCCGGGGAAGAAGCGGGCGCAGGCGGCGAAGCCGAGGAGGACGTGGTCGACGAAGCGGGCGGCTAGTTTGTTGGCCTTGCCGGGGATGGAGTTCGATTCGTGGATGAAGGTGGGGATCTTCGCGAGGCGGCCGGCGAGGAGGGGGGCGGTGGAGGTGAAGCCGCCCATGCCGAGGACGGCGTCGGGCTGGAAGCGGCGGTAGATTTGTTTGCACTCGCGCATGCTTTCCCAGGTGCGGCTGAGGAAGCGGATGAGGGCGGGCGAGAGGAGGGAGGGGAGGCCGACGGAGGGGAGCTTTTCGGCGCGGAAGTCGGGGTGGGCCTTGAGGGCCTGGGCGTCGATGGCCTTTTCGGACACGATGAGGAGGACCTCGTGGCCGCGGTCTTTGAGGGTTTGGGCGACGGCGAGGCCGGGGAACAGGTGTCCCCCGGTGCCGCCGCAAGCAATGACTACACGCATGGCCGGATTTTCTAACGCGCTAGATGCGCGGTGTCACCCTCGCGGCCAGCCGGACGCGTCCCAGGGGGACGGCGACGGGGTGGCCGTGGCGGTGGATGTTGATGAGCACGCCGATCATGAAAAGGCAGATGAGGAGGTTCGAGCCGCCGAAGCTGATGAAGGGGAGGGGCATGCCCTTGTTGGGGAGGAGGGAGGTCGTCATGCCGATGTTGACGGCCGCCTGAATGAGGATGGTGGTGACGAAACCGAAGGCGAGGAGCATGCCGAAGCGGTCCTTGGCGTTGATGGCGACGAGGTAACCGCAGATGCAGATGACGAGGTAGCAGGTGACGACGAGGAGCGTGAAGATGAGGCCGAGTTCCTCGCCGATCATGGGAAAGATGAAGTCGGTGTGGGCCTCGGGGAGGTAGAGCATTTTTTGCCGGCCGTTGCCGAGGCCGAGGCCGTCGATGCCGCCGGAGCCGATGGCGATGAGGGCCTGCCATTGTTGGAGGCCTTCGGTGAGGCGGTATTGTTCGGGGTGGAGGAAGGCGAGGAAGCGCTGCATGCGCTCGGGGATCTGGGTGGCGACGACGATGACGCCGGCGAGGCCGACGAGGGCGCAGGAGCCGAGGTAGAGGAGGTTGGAGCCGGCGACGAACATGGTGGCGACCATGGCGGCGCCAATGAGGGCGGTGGCGCCGAGGTCGACCTCGAGGACGATGAGGACGAGGAGGATGGAGACGATGGCGATGGGGAAGAGGAACCCGAAGAAGAACTCACGGGTGCGGGGGGCGTGGCGATCATACCACCAGGCGAGGAAGAGGATGGAGGCGACCTTGGCGAGTTCGCTGGGCTGGAAGTTGGCGAAGCCGAGGTGGATCCAGCGGTTGGAGCCGTTGATGCGGAGGCCGATGGGCGGGATGAAGCAGAGGGTGAGCAGGACGGCGCAGAGGGCGAAGGGGAGCCACCACCATTTTTTCCAGAAATGGTAGTCCATGAGGGCGCCGACGGTGCAGGCGGTGAGGCCGATGAGGAGCCAGAAGACCTGCCGTTTGACGAAGTAGTAGACGTCGCCGTGGGCGTCCTTCGCGAAGGCGCTGGTGCTGAAGAGCATCACGACGCCGAGCGTGACCAGGCCGGAGATCACGAGCAGCAGGATGTGCATGCTGTGGCGCTGGAGAATGGCGGTGATGGTTTTCAAGGCAGGAGCGCGGGCGAAGGCCGGGGGCTTACGGCTGGGTGTGGGCGGGGACTTTGAATTTCTGGCCGATCTGGAGTTTGCGGGGGTCGGGGTTGCCGTTGAGGGCCATGAGGTCGGCATAGGGGACCTTGAGTTTTTTGGCGATCTTCACGGGGTTGTCGCCCTTGGCGACGGTGTAGATCTCGCCGGAGTCCTTGACGGTGGAGGGAGTCGTGGGCGCGGCGGGGGCGGCGACCTTCGGCGCGGGGGCGGCGGGATCGGCGGCGGGGATGACGAGGTCGGCGCCGGCGCGGATCTTGGTGGGGTCGGTGATGCCGTTGGCGGCTTCGAGGGCGGCGACGGTGACGCCGTATTGCGCGGCGACCTTGGTGAGGGTTTCGCCGGGCTGGAGGGGGTGCGAGCGGCCGGTGGCGGTGGGGGCCGGGGCGGCGGCGGGGGCCGGCGCGTGGCTGGCGGTGGTGGTGGCGGGGGCCGGGTCGGCGGCCGGTGCGGGGGCGGCGTTTTCGGGCGCGGGGGCGGCCGGGGCGGTGGCTTCGGCGGAGGCGAAGACCTTGTCGGTCTGGCGGGCCTTGATGGAGTTGAAGGCGAAGACGCCGGCGACTGCGATGACGTGGAGCACGAGCACGACGACGAAGGCGTGCGAGAGCTTCATGTTGGGCTCGGGTTCCTCGAGGAATTCGTCCTCCTCCTCGACGACGAGGGGGGCGCGGCGGCGGGAGGCGACGCTGGCCTTGAGCTTGAGCTTCGGCGGCCGTTTGGCCGGCGCGGCGGGCTTGCGGATGGGCAGGCGGATTTTCATGGGTTTGGACGGTTGGTGGTTTGGAGTGGGTTAGCGGAGATGGTGGACGGCGGCTTTGAAGAGGTTTCCGCGCTCGCCGTAGTTTTTGAACATGTCGAAGGAGGAGGTGCCGGGGCTGAAGAGGACGACGTCGCCGGGTTGGGCGGTGCGGCGGGCGAGGGCGACGGCTTCGTCGAGGGTGGGGGCGGTGTGGCAGGGGGTGCCGGTCCAGGAGGTGGCGATGCGGTTCTGCATTTCGCCGATGAGGATGGCGGCGCGGGCGCGCTGGCGGACGAGGGGGGCGATGGCGTCGAATTCGAAGCCTTTGTCCTTGCCGCCGGCGAGGAGGATGAGGGGGCGGTCCTGGGAGAGGATGGCTTTTTCCATGGCGTCGAGGTTGGTGGCCTTGGAGTCGTTGATCCAGCGGACGCCGTCGAGGTCGCGGACGAATTCGCAGCGGTGGGCGGGGGCGGTGTAGTCGAGGGCGGCGGCGGCGAGGCGGTCGAAGTCGACGTGGAGGGCGTGGCCGATGGCGAGGGCGGCCATGAGGTTTTCGGCGTTGTGGATGCCGGCGAGTTTCGTGGCGGCCTGGTCGAGGACGGGGGTGCCGCGGAAGTGGATGACGGAGCCGCGCAGGGTGAAGTCGGCGGCGTCGGTGGTGGCGCTGAAGGTGAGGGTTTGCGCGGCGAGGGGGGGGAGGCCGGGGAGTTCGCGGGCGTTGACGACGGCGAAGTCGGTGGCGGTCTGGCGTTCGAAGATGCGGAGCTTGGCGGCGCGGTATTCCGCCATGTCGCGGTAGCGGTCGAGGTGGTTCGGGCTGAGGTTGAGCCAGACGGCGACGTGGGGGCGGAAGGTGACGATGGTTTCGAGCTGGAAGGAGCTGGTCTCGAGGACCATGACGTCAAGTTCGTGGCTCTGGCGGACGGCGGTGGCGAAGGGGAGGCCGATGTTGCCGCTGGCCATGGTGCGGACGCCGCAGCCCTGAAGCATGGCGGTGGTGAGCTCGGTGGTGGTGGTTTTGCCGTTGGTGCCGGTGATGGCGACGCAGGGGCAGGAGCATTCCTGGAAGGCGAGTTCGAGTTCGCCGATGATGGGGATGGCCTTCGCGACGACGTTGCGGACGAGCGGGACGACGGGGTCGATGCCGGGGCTGAGGACGCAGAGGTCGTAGGGGGTGGGGTCGGCGTCCGCGGCGGCCCCGAGGAGGACGCGGATGCCGGCGGCCTCGAGGCGCGCGGCGCGTTCGCGGAGGCCGGCGTTGTCGCCGGAGTCGGCCGCGGTGACGGTCGCACCCTCCTCCTTGAGAAGGGCGGCGGCGGCCTCGCCGCTGTGGCCGAGCCCGAGGACGATGGCGGATTTACCGGAGTGGATCATCGGAGCTTGAGGGTGGCGAGGCCGAGGAGGGCGAAGAGGATGGACATGATCCAGAAGCGCACGATGACGGTGCTTTCCTTCCAGCCGCTGAGCTCGAAGTGGTGGTGGATCGGGGACATTTTGAAGATGCGTTTGCCGGTCGATTTGAAGCTGGCGACCTGGAGGATGACGGAGCCGGCTTCGATGACGAAAACGCCGCCGACGATGATGAGGAGGAGCTCCTGTTTGGTGCAGATGGCGACGGCGCCGAGCATGCCGCCGATGGCGAGGGAGCCGGTGTCACCCATGAAGACGCGGGCGGGGTGGCAGTTCCACCAGAGGAAGCCGAGGCAGGCGCCGGCGAGGGCCATGCAGAGGACGGTGAGTTCGCCGGCGGCGGGGACGTTGGGGATCTGGAGGTAGTTGGCGGCGGGGGCGGTGGCGGCGACGTAGGCGAGCATGCCGTAGGTGGCGGCGACGGTGGTGCTGCAGCCGGCGGCGAGTCCGTCGAGGCCGTCGGTGAGGTTGACGGCGTTGGAGGTGCCGACGATGACGAGGAGGTAGAGGACGAAGGCGAGGTAGCCGAGGTGGAAGGGCTCCTTGAGGAAGGGGATGTAGAGGGACTGGGCCTGCTGCCAGAGGGCGGCGTCGGAGATGAAGAAGAGGGTGAAGCCGGCGGCGAGGAGGCACTGGAGGCCGAACTTGAGGCGGCTGCTGATGCCGGCGGAGTTTTTCTTCGCGACCTTGAGGTAGTCGTCGTAGAAGCCGATGCCGCCGAGGAAGAGGGTGGAGATGAGGACGAGCCAGACGAAGCCGTTGGTGGGGCGGGCCCAGAGGAGGGAGGAGAGGACGACGGCGCCGAGGATGAGGACGCCGCCCATGGTGGGGGTGCCTTTTTTGGAGCCGTGGAGTTCGAACAACTTGTTGACCTCTTCCTTGGTGCGGATGGGCTGGCCGAACTTGAGGGAGATGAGCTTGCGGATGACGACGTTGCCGAAGAGGAGGCAGAGGAGGAAGGCGGTGACGGCGGCGCAGATCGACCGGAACGTGATGTATTGAAACACGTTGAGGGCCTTGACGAGGTCGTTGTCGAGGCCGGCTTTAAGCAGCGATTCGCTGAGTTCGTAGAGGTAGTAGAGCATCGGCGAATTTTAGATTTTGGAGGGGGGTGCGTCGATTTCGGCGAAGGCGGCGATGACCTGCTCCATCCGGGCGGAGCGGCTGCCCTTGACGAGGACGAGGTCGCCGGGTTCGGCGATTTCCGCGAGGAGGATGGCGGCGGTGGTGGTGTCGGGGGCTTCGTGGATTTCGAGATGGCCGGAGCGGGCGGCGGCGGCGAGGGGGGCGGTCTCGGGGCCGACGGCGATGAGGGTGTCGGCGTGGGCGGCGGCGGCGCAGCCGACGCGGGCGTAGCCGGCCGGGGCGTGGGAACCGAGTTCGCCCATGCGGCCGAGGACGGCGATGCGGCGGCCGGTGGCGGGGAGGGCGGCGAGGGTTTTGAGCGCGGCTTCGACGGAGTCGGGGTTGGCGTTGTAGGTGTCGTCGAGGAGGCGGACGCCGCGGAGGGTTTTCTGCTCGAGGCGGCCGCTGGTGAGGCGGGCTTCGGCGAGGCCGGCGACGGCTTCGTCGAGGGAGAGGCCGAATTCCAGGCCGGCGGCGAGGGCGAGGAGGGCGTTGCGGACCATGTGTTCGCCGGTGGCGGGGAGGTGGGCGGTCGCGGATTCCCCGAAGGCGGTGACGCGGAAGGTGGTGTGGTCGGCGTGGAGGCGGAGTTCGGTGGCGCGGATGTCGGCGGCGGGGCCGAGGCCGCAGCGGACGATGTGGCGGCCGGCGGCGCGGGCGACGAGGGTGTCGAGGTAGTCGTCCTCGGCGGGGATGATGGCGGCGCCTTCGGCGTGGAGGGCGCGGAGGAGTTCGGTTTTCTCGCGGGCGATGCCGTCGCGGCCGTCGGGGAAGAACTCGATGTGGCTGACGCCGATGTTGGTGATGATGGCGGCGTCGGGGCGGGCGAGGGCGGCGAGGGGGGCGATTTCGCCGGGGTGGTTCATGCCCATTTCCCAGACGGCGGCCTGGTCGGCCTGGCGGGCGGCGAGGATGGTGAGGGGGACGCCGAAGTGGTTGTTGAGGTTGCCCTGGGTTTTGCTGACGGAGAAGCGGGCGGCGAGGACGGCGGCGGTGAATTCCTTGGTGCTGGTTTTCCCGCTGCTGCCGGTGATGCCGATGCAGCGGAGGCTGAGGCGGTCGCGCCAGGCGGCGGCGAGGCGGTGGAGGGCGGCGAGGGTGTCGGGGACGCGGATGAGGGGGAAGCCGGCGGGGACGGGGATGTCGCGGTCGACGAGGGCGGCGGCGGCTCCGCGGGCGACGGCGTCGGCGGTGAAGGTGTTGCCGTCGAAGTTGTCGCCGCGGAGGGCGAGGTAGAGGTCGCCGGGTTCGAGGGTGCGGGTATCCTTTTGGACGCGGCGGATGAGCGCGCCGGTGTCGGCGGTGAGGGTGCCGCCGGCCATGGTGGCGAGATCGGGAAGCGGGAGGGGGTCCATGGCTATTCGTCGAGGGTGACGGGTTTGGCATCCACGGCGTTGCGGGCGACGGAGACGTCGTCGAACGGGGTGCGCTGGCCGTTGGCTTCCTGGTAGGTTTCGTGGCCCTTGCCGGCGATGAGGACGATGTCGCCGGCCTGGGCGAGGCTGACGGCCCGGTGGATGGCGGCGCGGCGGTCGAGGATGGTCTCGTGGGCGGAGCCGCGGAGGCCCTTGCGGATGTCGGCGACGATGGCCTCGGGGTCCTCGGAGCGGGGGTTGTCGGAGGTGACGATGACGTAGTCGGCGAGTTGCTCGGCGGCCCGAGCCATGAGGGGGCGCTTCGCGCGGTCCCGGTCGCCGCCGCAGCCGAAGACGACGAGGAGGCGACGGGGGCCGAGTTCGCGAAGCGTGCTCAGGACGTTGGTTAAGGCGTCGTCCGTGTGAGCATAGTCGACGTAAACGGCGAAGTTGCGGCGGATGGGCACGCGTTCGAGGCGGCCGGGGACCTGGGGGGCGGAGGCGAGGGCCTGGACGGCGGCGCGGAGTTCGAGGCCGAGGGCGGAGGTGGCGGCGAGGGCGGCGAGGGAGTTGGAGACGTTGAAGCGGCCGATGAGGGGGAGGCGGACGAGGTATTGGCGGCCCTTGGCTTCGAGTTTGTATTGGGTGCCGTGGAGGTCGGAGCGGGCGTCGATGGCGCGGAAGTCGGCGCGGACGCCGAGGCCGTAGGTGAGGGGCTTGGCGTTTTTCGGGAGGCGTTCGAGGAGGCGGGTGCCGTAGCGGTCGTCGAGGTTGATGATGCTTTTGCCGCGTTTGCCGGCCTGGTGGTAGGTCGTTTCGAAGAGGGAGGCCTTGGCGTCGAAGTAGGCCTCCATGGTGCCGTGGAAGTCGAGGTGGTCCTGGGTGAGGTTCGTGAAGACGGCGGCGTCCCACTCGACGCCGCGGACGCGGTCGAGGGTGAGGGCATGGCTGGAGACCTCCATGGCGACGGCGCGGCTGCCGGCGTCGCGCATGCGGGCGAGGAGGTCCTGGACGTCGACGGATTCGGGCGTGGTGCGGGCGGCGGGGAGGATTTCGTCGCCGACGACGTAGCGGATGGTGCCGAGGAGGCCGCAGCGGAGGTGGGCGGCGTCGAGGAGGTGTTTGACGAGGAAGGCGGTGGTGGTCTTGCCGTTGGTGCCGGTGATGCCGACGCAGCGGAGGGAGGCGGCGGGGTCGCGGTGGAAGGCGCGGGCGACGTCGGCCATGGTGGCGCGGGCGTTGGCGACGAGGGCCTGGGGCACGGGGAGCTCGGGGATGGCGGTTTCGCCGAGGATGGCGGCGGCGCCGCGGGCGAAGGCGTCACGGGCGAACTGGGCGCCGTTGGCGTGCTGGCCGGGCAGGGCAAAAAACAAGGCGCCCGCCGCGGCGCGGCGGGAGTCGTAGGCCAGCGAGGTGATGGCGACCCCGGCCGAGCCGGGTGGCGGGAGCGCGCCGGCGGTGGTGAGAAGTTGGTCGAGGGTCCAGCTCATTGGTCGATGGCGTCGCCTTTGTCCTTGGGGTCGCCGCTGGCGGCGGAGGCCACGACGGCCTCGGCGCGCATGATGGGTTGAAGGTCGAGGTGGCGCGCGGCGCGGCTGGCGATGCGGGAGAAGATGGGGGCGGCGACGAGGCCGCCGTAATAGAGCTCGGCGCCGACCTTGGGGTCCTTGACCATGACGAGGCAGACGAAGGCGGGATCCTCTTCGGGCATGTAACCGACGAAGGAGGCGAGGTAGCGGTTTTCGTAGTAGCCGCCGCCGGGTTTGGCGATCTGGGCGGTGCCGGTTTTGCCGGCGACGCGGAAGCCGGGGACGCTGGCGAGGATGGCGGTGCCCTTGGGGCTGACGACGTCGGCGAGGGCGCTGCTGACGATGCGGGCGCTCTCGGGGTTGACGACTTCGCGGACGACGGTGGGCTGGAATTCGCGGACGAGCTGGCCGTTCTGGTCGGTGAGGGATTTGACGATGTGGGGGACGATGAGTTTGCCACCGTTGGCGATGACGCTGAAGGCCTGGACGGTTTGCAACGGGGTGACGGCGATGGCCTGGCCCATGGGCATGCGGGTGATGGTGAGCTTGTCCCAGCGGGCGGGCGGCGGGAGGAGGCCGGGGATTTCGCCGGGGAGCTCGATGCCGGTGCGTTCGCCGAAGCCGAAGCGCTTCATGTATTCGTAGAAGGATTGCTCACCCATCATCATCGCCATTTTGGCGGAGCCGATGTTGGAGGATTTCATGAGGATCTCGTGCACGGTCATCATGCCGTAGCCGTGGTGGTCGCGGAGGATTTTGCCGCCGTAGAAGAAGCGGCCGCCTTCGCAGTAGATGCGGCTTTCGGTGTTGATGATGCCTTCGTTGAGGGCGGCGGCGGCGACGACGATTTTGAAGGTGGAGCCGGGTTCGAACATGTCGATCACGGAGTGATTTTTCATGTCCTCGGGCTGGGCGGTGGCGATGGCGTCGGGGTCGAAGTTGGGCCGGCTGGCCATGGCGAGGATTTCGCCGGTCTTCGGGTCGGCCATGATGGCGATGGCGGCCTCGGGTTTGAGTTCCTTGACGGTGGCGTCGAGTTCGTCCTCGACGATGGACTGGAGGGCCATGTCGATGGTGAGGTTGACGTTGAAGCCGTCGCGGGGTTCGCGTTCCTGGCCGCGGTAGACGACGAGTTCGCGGCCGGTGCGGTCGCGTTCGATGAAGCGGAAGCCGTTTTCGCCGCGGAGGTAGTCCTCCATGGCGGCTTCGACGCCCTGGACGCCGGTGCGCTCGTGGTTGAGGAAGCCCATGACGTGGCAGAGCATGGAGCCGTTGGGGTGGACGCGCTTGCTGTCGTTCTCGAAGTAGAGGCCGCGGAGGTGGGCGGCTTCGAGGGCGCGGGTGATCTGGAAGGCGGTTTCGGCGGGGACGTCGCGGCGGAGGACGACGTAGGGGCGCTTGGTGGCGAGTTTTTCGGCGAGTTCCTCGACGCGCATGTCGAGGAAGGGGGCGGCGATTTTCGCGACGGCGAGGGGGTCCTCGATGTGGGTGCCGTCGGCGACGACGGTGCGGATGGGGGCGTTGTCGGCGAGGATTTCGCCGTTGCGGTCGAAGATCAGGCCGCGCTTGGCGAAGAGCGGCTGGCGGATGGAGTTCTTCTCGGCGGCTAGGGTGGAATACTCGTCATGCTTGGCTACGGCGATGTAGATCAGCCGGGCCGAGAATCCGGTGAAGAGGACTCCGAGGCACGCGCTTGCCAGGATGATTCGGGTTTGGGCATTCCACCTCACGGACGCTGGAGCGGGTTGACGACGGAGGCGGTGCGCATGGGGCCGTCCTCGCCGGCGATGGCAGGCGGGGTGAGGCGGGCGATGGCGGTGGCGGGGATCTGAACGAGGGCGATGAAGCCGGAGTCGATCTTGCGGCGGAGGGCCATGCGGGAGGAGAGGCTGGCGATGCGGCTCTGGTAGTCCTGGTTGCGGGCGCGGACCTCCTTGAGCTGGCGTTCGGTTTTGCGCATTTGTTCGCCGAGGCCATGCTGGGCGTTTTTGAGGGAGACGTAGCTGAGGCCGGCGACGCCGGCGATGAGGGCGAGGAAGACGGAGAGGACGACGCGCGAGAGCTGGAGCGGGTTGATGGCGCGCGGGGCGGTGCGGGGGCGGTTGAGCGTGGCGTTCATGGCTTAGATGTGCTCGACGATCCGGAGTTTTGCGCTGCGGGCGCGGGGGTTGGCCTCGACCTCTTCCGGGCAGGGGTCGATGGGGTGAGGCGTGAGGAGGCGGAAGATGCGGTCGGGGTTGCGGCGGGGTTCGGGCCACTCGGGGCGGTCGATCCACTCGAGGCTGCGCTGTTTGAAGAAGCGTTTGACCATGCGGTCCTCGAGGGAGTGGAAGGTGATGACGCCGAAGCGGGCGCCGCGGGCGAGGCGGGAGCTGATGGTCTCGAGGCCGCGGGCGAGGGAGCCGAGCTCGTCGTTGACGGCGATGCGGAGGGCCTGGAAGACGCGGGTGGCGGGGTGGCGGCGGCCGGTGCGCGGGATGACGGCGCTGACGGCGGTGGCGAGCTGGCCGGTGGTTTCGAACCGCTGGGTGCGGCGTTGGTTGACGAGGTGGGAGATGATGCGGACGGCGGCGGGTTCCTCACCGTATTCGCGGAGGATGCGGACGAGTTCCTCGGGGGATTCGTCGTTGACGAGGTCGGCGGCGGTGCGTTCGGCGTCGGCTCCCATGCGCATGTCGAGCGGGCCGTCGTGGAGGAGGGAGAAGCCGCGTTCGGCGGCGTCGAGCTGGTGGGAGGAGACGCCGATGTCGATGAGGGCGCCGCCGATTTTGTCGATGCCGAGGGCGTCGAGGACGGCGGGGGCGTCGGCGTAGTTGGCCTGGCGGAGGGTGAGGCGGTGGGCGAAGGGCTCGAGGCGGTGGCCGGCGTAGGCGAGGGCCTCGGGGTCGCGGTCGAGGGCGATGACGCGGGCGCCGGCCTGGAGGAGGCGTTCGGAGTGGCCGCCGCCGCCGAGGGTGCCATCCAGGAAGAGGATGCCGGGGGCGGGGCGAAGGAAGGCGATGACCTCGTCGGCGAGGACGGGAACGTGGTAGTCCATGGAGCCCGGGGCGGGTTCAGAATTTTCCAAAAGCAGGTCGAGGGGGTCTTCGAAGTCCAAGCAGTTCATAAGCGTTGCGTGGTTTGAGCTTGAGGGTGGCGGCGCCGAGGGGTTCGCCGTTCGCGTCCTTGGCCGGGATGAACCCGAAGAAGAACTTGCGACCGGCTTTGTTCATCAGCGCGGCTCCTTCATTCGATGAAAACCTCCATGGCTAGAGTCCAATGGCCTCCAGCGCGCGTCGGGCCTCTTCCGAGATTTCCGACGTTTCCTCGGCGACGCTCGACCAGTGCGCCGCGCTCCAGATTTCGAAGCGATCCTTGACGCCGACGAAGGCGACTTCGCCGGCGAGATTGATGGGTTTGCAGAGTTCCTCGGGGAGGAGGATGCGGCCCTGTTTGTCGGATTCGACGCGGCGGGCGGAGCCGTAGAGGCGGCGGAGGGCCTGCTGGAGGGCGGCCCCGGGGGGGAGGATGGCCCGGAGGTCGTCCTCCTGCCGGGAGAGTTCGTCGCCCGGCATGACACTGAGATTCGTGCGGGTGGGGACGATGAAAAAGACTTCGCTTTCCGCGCCGAGCCATTCGGAAGGGATGGTGACGCGGTTCTTCGCGTCCATCGTGCGATGGAACGCGCCAGCGTAAATCGTTCCGTTTGTTGATTCCCTCGGCATTCGGACTTAGGGTTTACATACCACTGAGCTCCACTTCGCCCCACTTTTCACCACTTTGCGCCCTGGGCGTCAAGAAAATCCCACGGTTTTCCGTTGGATGGTTCGGCGACTAGGCGAATCCTGGGGAGGTGGGGGCCGGCGGAAGGGGCCGGGAGGGTAGGCGGAAGGCCCGGGAGGGTGGGCGCGGCCTCAGACGTCGAGTGGACGGTAAACGATGATGCCGATGTGGTCGGGGGATCGTTTGAGGTATTGGGAGATGCGGTCGTCGAGGATGCAGCGGCGGCCGCGGGCGCGGTTGGAGGTCGCGTGCATGAGGTGGGTGCCGTCGGGGCGTTTGACGGCGATGCCGACGTGGGAGGTGTAGCCGGAGCGGTCGGCGGAGACGATGGCGATTATGTCGCCGTTGCGGAGGGATTTTTCGACGGAGGCGACGCGGGCGCGGGGGATGTAGGTGACGGGGAGGGCGGAGACGCGTTGCTGGATGACGGCCATGCCGCGGAGGAGGGCGGGGTTATTGCGGAGGTAGCGGTAATCGCGCCAGGCGGAGGTCATTTCGGTGATGGTGCGCCGGATGGGCACGCCGCCGAGGTCGCGGGTGGGGTTGACGGCGAGGCCGCGGCGGACGTTGTCGGCGAAGACCTCCTCGAGAAAGTGAATGCGGGAGAGGTAGCTGCCGGTGCAGCGGCCGTTGCGGTAGCGTTCGAGCTCGATGAAGCGGAGGAGGTCCGCCGGGGTGGCGCCGGTGGGGCGGGCCTTGATGAGGCGGGCGAAGGCGAGGGAGGTTTCGTAGAAGGTCCAGCAGTCGAGGCCGTTGAAGTTGACGCTGGGGGCCTCGATGTGGTCGTCGATTTCGAGGGTGTAGTTGACGTAGGGGGTGCCGAGCAGGGCGGTGCCGACGCGGACGGTGCGGTCGCCGAGCGGGAGGGCGCGCCAGTTTTCGGCCTCGGCGCGGGCGAGGAGGCGCTGGAATTTGGCCGTGCCCTGGAAGGTGGTGCTGAGGGGGAGTTGCGCGAAGGCGGCGGGCAGAGCGAGCAGGAGGCCGAGCAGCAGGGCGGGGAGGCGCGGCATGGGGGAGGAATCAGGCGCGGGTGAGTTCGGCGGGATTGAGTTTCCGGAGGGCGGGCAGGGTGAAGAGGCCGTCCTTGCGGATGAGCTTGCCGTCGAACCAGATTTCGCCGCCGCCGGTGTCGGGGCGCTGGATGTTGACCATGTCCCAGTGGACGCGGCTTTTGTTGCCGTTGCCGCCGGTTTCGTAGGCCTGGCCGGGGGTGAAGTGGAAGGAGCCGGCGATTTTTTCGTCGAAGAGGATGTCCCGCATCGGGTGGAGGATGTGGGGGTTGAAACCGATGGCGAATTCGCCGATGAAGCGGGCGCCGGCGTCGCTGTCGAGGATGCGGTTGAGGGCGTCGGGGTTGTTGGCGGTGGCGTTGACGACGCGGCCCTTCGCGAATTCGAGGCGGATGTTTTCGAAGGCGATGCCCTGGTAGATGGTCGGGGCGTTGAAGCTGATGACGCCTTCGACGCTGTCGCGGACGGGGGCGGTGAAGACTTCGCCGTCGGGGATGTTGAATTCCCCGCCGCACATGACGGAGCCGATGCCTTTGATGCTGAAGCGGAGGTCGGTGCCGGGGCCTTTGATGTGGACGCGGTCGGTGCGGTCCATGAGGGCTTTGAGGGCCTTCATGCCCGGGACGAAGCGGGCGTAGTCGAAGGTGCAGACCTGGAAGTAAAAGTCCTCGAAGGCCTCGGTGCTCATCTGGGCCTGTTGGGCCATGGAGGCGGTGGGCCAGCGGAGGACGACCCACTTGGTTTTGTTGATGCGCCAGTCGAGGACGGGGCGCATTTTGCCGGTGGTGAGGCGCATCCGGTCGTCGGGCACGTCGGCGAGTTCGGTGATGTTGTGGCTGCCGCGGATGGCGATGTAGGCGTCCATCTTTTTCATGCGGGCAAGTTCCACGGCGGACGAGACGTCGAGCTGGGCCTCGGTGGCGCCGAGCATGAGTTCGCGGGTGATGCGGGCCTGGTGGAGTTGGACGAAGGGGGTGGCCTTGGCGGCGCGGACGGCGCGGACGAGGGCGATGACGAAGGCGTCGGGAATGTCGAAGGCGTCGATGAGGACCTTTTCGCCGGGCTTGAGCTTCGTGGCGTGGCCGGTGAGAACGCGGGAAAGCTGGTCGTAGCGGGGATCGGGCATGGTCGAACTAAACAGGATTTTGCGGGATTTGCAGGATTTACAGGATTTTTTGAGGGGAGAATTCGGTCCGCCTCATCGCGTGCATCCGGTTAATCCGGTTTAGTTTGCCGGCTCGGTGGGCTCGGGGGAGATGGGCTCCGGATCCTTTTTCAGGTGGACGCGGAGGACGCGGCGGGCGTCGGATTCCATGACGGTGGCGGTCCAGTCGCCGACGCGGATGTTCTCGCCCTTGACGGGGAGGTGGCCGAGTTCGGTGGTGATGTAGCCGCCGATGGTGGTGACGTCGGCGCTTTCGAATTGGTGGTCGAGTTTTTCCTCGAGTTCGTAGAGGGCGTGGGTGCCTTCGACTTCGAATTCGGTCTCGGTGATGTGGTGCACCTCTTCCTCGGCGGTGTCGAATTCGTCCTGGATGGAGCCGACGAGTTCTTCGATGACGTTGTCGAGGGTGACGATGCCGACGGCGCCGCCGTATTCGTCCACGGCCACGGCGAGGTGGGCGTGTTTGGTGAGGAAGAAGCGGAGGAGCTTCTCGAGGGGCATCATTTCGGAAACGTGGAGGAGTTCGCGGCGGATGGATTCCACGTCATGGCGTTCCTCGTGGACGAGGGTGAGGAGATCCTTGATGTGGACGAGGCCGATGGCGTCGTCGAGGTGCTCGCGGCAGAGCGGGAAGCGGGTGTGGCGCGACTCGATGGCGGTGGTGACCTGGCGGTCGAACGGTTCGCGGACGTCGAGGTAAACGACGTCGCCGCGGGGAGTCATGATGTCGCGGACGACGCGGCGTTTGAGGTCGAGGGCGTTGATGAGGAGTTCCTTGCCGAGGGTGGATACCTCGTCGGCTTTCTGGCTTTCCGCGAGGATGAGGCGGAGTTCCTCCTCGCTGTGGGAGAGTTCGGATTCGCTGACGGGCTCGACCTTGAGCACGCGGCGGAGGAATTCATTGGCGAAGCCGTTGAGGAGCCAGATGAAGGGGCGGAAGATGAAGTAGAACCAGCCGAGCGGGGAGGCGATGGCGAGGCTGACGCCGGCGGAGCGGCGGATGGCGAGGGATTTTGGCGCGAGTTCTCCGAAGACGATGTGGAGGACGGTGATGATCGAGAAGGCGATGGCGAAGGAGATCGCGTGGATGAACGTCGCGGAGGTGATGCCGACCTTGACGAAGAAGGGTTCGAGCATGGCGGCGAGGAAGGGCTCGCCGATCCAGCCGAGGCCGAGGCTGGCGAGGGTGATGCCGAGCTGGGTGGCGGCGAGGCGGGAGTCGAGGTGCTGGGTGGCGTGGCGGGCGGCGAGGGCTCCGCGCGCGCCCTGGTCGACGAGGGATTCGAGCTGGCTGGCGCGGACTTTGACGAGGGCGAACTCGGAGGCGACGAAAAATCCGTTCAGGAGCACGAGCGCGAGGATGGCGCTGAGCTTGAGGAGGATGATTTCGGGGGAATCCCACGTCGTGGCGATGCGGGAGGTTTCCGCGGCCGCGGCAGCAAAGAGAGTAAAGGAAGCAAGCATACCATTTACGGTCCCGGCACCCGGATTACCGGGGCAGGGCCGCAACCCTAGAGTTTTTCATACACGCCGTGGTCGCGGCGTTGAAGCACGGAAAATCCGGCATTTTTGGCCTGCGAGACGGAGAGGGGCCGGGCGATCTTCGGCGAATGGGTGAGCGAGACGACCTTGCTGACGGGCTTGCGGCAGAGCGGGCAGGCCGTGAGGGGGGCGCGGTCGACGGGGCGGCGGAGTTCGAAGCGACCTCCGCAGGTTTTGCAGTCCCCGTTCTCGGGCTCGTATTCGTAGATCGGCATGGGAACCTCCCGGGCCGATGGGGTGCCAGAGCCGCCCATCGGAGCGAGTCTGGCGACCGGTGGGCTACCAACTCGACTTCGTGACGCCCGGGATGAGGCCGGCGGTCGCGAGTTCGCGGAAGGTGAGACGGGAGACCTTGAATCGCCGGATATAAGCGTGCCGACGGCCGGTGATTTTGCAGCGGTTGGTGAGCCGGGTGGGGCTCGCATTGCGGGGAAGCTGGGAGAGGCCGATGTAGTCGCCACGGGCCTTCAGCTCGGCGCGAAGCTCCGCGTATTTCTCGACGGTCTTGCGCTTGCGCTTTTCGCGCTCAAGCCAGGATGTTTTTGCCATAAGGAGCCGTGAAGTATGCCTGTGGGGCTGGGGGAAGCAAGCCCTTTTTGCGGGTTTGGTCGGGGAAATGTGCGGGCGGGGGGATTCAGGGCCGGGGCAGGGGGACGTCGTCGAGGATGGGGAGGGGCGGGCGGATGGCGGCGTGGCTGGCGTAGCCGCCGGCCTGGGCGATCCAGGCGCCGACGAGGAGGGAGAGCAGGCAGGCGAGGAGCACGGCGGCGGCGAGCCAGGGGCGGCTGCGCGGCCATTTGAGGGGGGCGAGGAGGGCGGCGATGGCGAGGGCGCCGGTGGCGTAGAAGACGCCGATCCCGAGGTGGGCGCGGTCGTAATGGATGTCGAGCCAGTCGACGCCGGGATCGTCCAGGCTGGCGCGGGCAGGTTTGTAGGCGGCCTCGCCGGTTTCGAAGGCGAGGAAGGCGGAGGCGGCCATGAGGACGATGAGAACGAGGGCGGGGATTTGCGCGACGGCGCGCCGGGTGAGGAGGGCGACGGCGAGGGTGAGGGCCCCGGCGAGCAGGCCGATGAGGGGGAGGTGGTTGACGAGGAGGTGCCGGTAGACGGGGTTGGAAAAATCGGGGGGCACTTCCGGCATGGCGGGCGGGGGCGGGTCAGGCCCGGGGTTGCTGCTGGGTGAGGCAGTGGAAGGCGCCGAGGCCCCAGATGAGTTCGCGGCAGTCGATGGGGACGATGCGGCGTTTGGGGAAGAGTTCCTTCATGGCGGCGACGGCCCAGGCGTCGTTGGCGTCCGCGAAGACGGGGAGTAGGACGACTTCGTTGGCGATGTAGAAGTTCGCGTAGCTGGCGGGGAGGCGCTGGCCGTCGCGGGCGATCTTGGACGGCATGGGGAGCTCGCGGATTTCGAGGGGTTCGTCCTTTTTGAGTTCGACGGCGCGGAGGCGTTCGCGGTTGGCGCGGAGGGGTTCGTGGTTCGGGTCGCTTTCGTCGTCCTCGATGACGGTGACGACGGTATTCGGGCCGACGAAGCGGGTGAGGTCGTCGACGTGGCCGTCGGTGTCGTCGCCCTCGATGCCGTCGCCGAGCCAGATGATGGTTTTCACGCCGAGCGCGGCGCGGAGGTTTTTTTCGATGTCCGCGCGGGTGAGGTCGGGGTTGCGGTTGGGGTTGAGGAGGCAGCTTTCGGTGGTGAGGAGGACGCCTTCGCCGTTCACGTCGATGGAGCCGCCTTCGAGGATGAAGTCGCCGTAGTCAAAGACCGGGAGGTCGAGGCGGGTGGCGATCTTGGTGGGGACGTCGTCGTCGTCGTCGCAGGGCGGGTATTTCCAGCCCCAGGCGTTGTAGCCGAAGTCGACGATGGCGAGGCGGGGATCTTTTTTCCGCTTCACGAAGATGGGGCCGTGGTCGCGGCACCAGGGTTCGTTCGTGGGGATGTGGTGGAACTCGAGGCGCTCGGGCGGGACGTGCCGCTGGAGGAGGCGCTGGATTTGCGCTTCCTGCTCGGCGGATTTGACGTTGATGCGGACGATTTCGGATTCCGCCAGGGCGGCGGCCATCTTGACGAAAACGGGGAGGACGCGGTCGTAGGCGTCGGGGAAGCTGATGCCGTCGCGATGGGGCCACGAAAGCCAGGTGGCTTCGTGCGGTTCCCATTCCGCGGGCATGGCGTAGCCGAGTTCGGCGGGAGAGAGAGATGCCATTGCGGGAAGTCTTTCGGGGTGGGAGCGGGGAGCCAAGCGGTTTTTTGTGACGCGCAGGTGTCGCTGGAAATCGCGGACGGCGGCGTGTAGGTTCCGCGTTTCCCGATGCCCAGCGTTTACATCAAGACCTACGGCTGCCAGATGAACGAGCGCGACTCCGACCAGGTCGCGCAGATGCTGGCGGCGCGCGGTTACCGGCTCACGCGCGACGAGACCGACGCGGACGTGATTTTGTTGAACACGTGCAGCGTGCGGGACATGGCGGAGCAGAAGGCGATGGGCAAGATGGGCATGCTGCGCCGGCTGCGCGAGCGGCGGCCGCACCTCGTCTACGGCTACCTGGGCTGCATGGCGCAGAGCCGCGGGGCGGAGTTGACGGAGAATTCCGTGCCCGTGGATCTCGTGGTGGGCACGCAGAAATTTCACCGCGTGGCGGATTACGTCGACGAGCTGCTGCGGGGGAAACTGGAGGCCCGCATTGACGATGAGCGGCGGGCGATCGTGGACGTGGACGAGGAGGAGGGTTCGCAGAACACGATCCGCGAGCACACGCTGAAGGACGGGCAGGCCTCGGCGTTTGTGTCGATCATGCAGGGCTGCAACATGCACTGCACGTTCTGCATCGTGCCGTCGACGCGGGGCGCCGAGCGTTCGCGGCCGATCGCGGACATCGTCGAGGAGGTGCGCGGGCTCGTCGCGCGCGGGGTGAAGGAGGTCACGCTGCTCGGGCAGATTGTGAATCTTTACGGGCGGCATGAATTTGCGCGGGTGGAGGGCCGGAGTCCGTTTGTGCAGCTGCTGGACGCGGTGCATGACGTGCCGGGGCTGGAGCGGCTGCGGTTCACTTCGCCGCACCCGATTGGTTACAAGGAGGACCTCATCGAGGCGTTCAAGCGGCTGCCGCGTTTGATGGAGCACGTGCATCTGCCGCTGCAATCGGGCTCGAACGCGATCCTCAAGCGGATGCACCGCGCCTACACGCGGGAGCGGTTTTTGGAAGTCGTGGCGAAGATGCGGGCGGCGCGGGAGGGTCTCGCGATCACCACGGACATCATCGTCGGTTTTCCCGGCGAGACGGAGGAGGATTTTGCGGCGACGAAGGCGATGGTGACGGAGGCGGATTTCGACAATGCGTTTGTGTTCCGCTACTCCCCGCGGCGCGACACGCCGGCGGCGACGATGGACGGGCAGTTGTCGGAGGAGGTGAAGGAGGCGCGCAACCAGGAATTGCTTGAGGTGGTGAACGCGAACGTGGCGCGCAAGCTCCAGGCCTGCGTCGGGCACAACGTGGAGATTCTTTGCGAGGGGCCGAGCCGGCACAACGCCGAGCGGCTGACCGGCCGGACGCGCACGAACAAGGTCGTGGTGTTCGAGGGCGACCGCCGGCATGTCGGCGAGGTGTTTGACGTGCGGGTGACGCGGGCCTCGGGGTCCACGCTTTACGGCGATCCCGCGATTCTCTAGGGCGGAAGGCCCGGGCCGTCGGCATTGACAATTCCGCCCGAACTTTGCTCCTTTTCACAAGGAAATGAAGGAATCGATCCCGCGCAAAACCGTTTACCGGCTCTCGCTCTACAAGCGGTGCCTGGATCGTCTGCCGCCGGGCGAGAGCGTGACGGTCTCGTCGGAGGCCCTGGCGAAGGTGGCCGGCGTGAAGCCGACGCAACTGCGGAAGGACCTGGGGTATTGCGGGCAGTTTGGCAAGCGCGGGCTCGGTTACGAGGTGGCGACGCTGCGCCAGCGGCTGGCGGATGAGCTGGGCCGCACGAGCCTGCAGCCGGTGGTGCTGGTGGGGGCGGGCAACCTGGGTTCGGCGCTGCTGCGGTATGAGGATGGGTTTGCGAAGGAGGGCTTCGAGATCGCGGCCGCGTTTGACGCGCAGCCGAAGAAGCGGAGCCGCGAGGTGAGGACGCCGGTGTATCCGCTGTCGCGCATGGGGCGATACATTGCCGAGCACGACGTGAAGATGGCGATCCTGTGCGTGCCGGGGGTGGCGGCCCAGGAGATGTGCAACAACCTGGTGGCGGCCGGGATTCAGGCGATTTTGAACTTTGCGCCGATTGTGCTGCAGGTGCCGGCGAAGGTGATGGTCAACAACGTGAACCTGGCGATCGAGCTCGAGAATTTGAGTTATTTCATTCGATGACCGGCCTGGTCCCGGCCCCGGATTTTGACCTCGGGCTGACGCTGGGCAGCGGGCAGGTGTTTCATTGGACGCAGGTGGGGCGGGAGTGGCACGGGGTGATCGGCGCGACGGCGGTGCGGGTGGAGCAGCGGGGGGACGAGTTGCGGGTGACGCCGGGGACGGAGGCGTTGGTGGCGCGGTATTTTGCGCTGGATCATCCGCTGGCGGCGATTCGGGCGGGGTTTCCCGCGGATGCGTATTCGCAGGCGGCGCTGGCCTCGTGCGGGGGGCTGCGGATCATGCGGCAGCCGCGCTGGGAATGCGTGGCGACGTTTCTGACGAGCGCGATGAAGCAGGTGGCGCACATTCGGGCGATCTCGCTGGAGCTGCGGCGGAAATTTGGCGAGCCGGTGGCGGGTTCGCGGGTGCGGGCGTATCCCGCGGCGGAGCGGTTGGCGGAGGTGAGTGAGCGGCGGCTGCGGGCGTGCGGGCTGGGGTTTCGCGCGCCGCATCTGCGGGCGGCGGCGGGCATGGTGGCGAGCGGGGAAATCGATCTGGAGGCGCTGGCGGGGCTGGGGACGGCGGAGTTGCGGACGGAGCTTTGCCGGCTGCCGGGGGTGGGGCGGAAGATTGCCAACTGCGCGCTGCTGTTTGCCTACGAGCGGCTGGAGGCGGTGCCGGTGGATGTGTGGATCGCGCGGGTGCTGCGCGGCATGCGCGGTGAGGCGTCGCTCGCGGAGCTGGAGGCTTATTCGGCGGAGCGGTTCGGGCCCTACGCGGGTTACGTGCAGCAATATCTCTTCCACCATGCGCGGGTTTCGAAGAGCCTCCCGGGCGAGTGACATGATCGAGACGGTTCGCACGGAACGCCGCCGGGAACGCAAGCGCACGCTGGTGGCGCTGCTCGTTTCGTTGCTCATTCACCTGCTGATTTTGCTCGCGGCGGTGCTCGTGCTTTCGCTGCATCCGGAGTGGATGCCGAGATCCGAGCCGGTGGTGCCTGCGCCGGAGCTGACGGAGTTGACGCTGATGGATCCCGAGCCCTCGCCGACGCCCCCGCCGGAGGCGGCGCCGACGCCGAAGCTGGAGCGGGCGTTTTTTGACAGTGCGCAGGGCGTGGTGTCGGAGACGGCGCCGGAGAACGCGGCGTTTGAGAGCGACCGGAACACGGTGGCGGCGAGCGAGCAGCCGCCGACGGGGGCGGAGCCGCTGCCTTCGCAGCAGGGGGAGGATTCGGCGCAGGTGTCGCTGCGCGATCAGCAATTTACGCTCGGGCCGATTCGGGAGCCCGCGCCGTCGGCGCCGGCCGCGCCCGCGCAGGCGGCGGTGCCGGAAAAACCGCAGCCGACGGCGACGCCGGCGCCGACCGTGGAGCCGACGGCCACGCCGAAGCCGAAGCCGCGGCCGGAGGATGCGGAGCTGGGATTGCTGGAGCCGCCGAAGCCGACGCCGACGCCCGTGGCCACGCCCCGGCCCGAGCCGAGCGCGCGGCCCCAGCCGCCGGTGCGGCCGAGTGCGCCGCAGCCGCCGGGGTATCAGCCGCAGACGCGGGTGACGCGGTTGACGGGCGGGATTTCGAACCGCGGGCGGTCCTCGCTGGATTCCGTCGCGACGCCGCTGGGGCGTTACAAAAAGATGCTCTCCGACGCGATCGGGTCGCGCTGGTATTATTACGTGAACGACATGCTCGACCTGGTGGGCGTGGGCACGGTGGAGATGCGTTTTGTGGTGCGGGCGGACGGAAACGTCGAGCGGGTGCAGGTGCTGCGGAACACGTCGAACGAAAGCCTGGCGAGCTGCAGCGTGCGCGCGATCGTGGAGGCGGAGATTCCGCCGATCCCGCCGGACGTGGTGGCGATCATTGAGGGCGGGAAGCTGGAGGTGGACTATTCGTTCACCATCATCGGGCGCTAG
>JAIYAZ010000082.1 GCA_027488755.1 Verrucomicrobiaceae bacterium
GGCGTAGTAGCGCCATTGCACCTCGGGAAACACGTTGTCCCGCTCCTCGCAGAATTGCACAAACTCCTCGTCCGCCTCGCCGGCCACGAGTTTTTCGTAAAGCCGCGTAAACCGCAGCAGGTGATCCTTCGTGCGCCGCGACGCATACTCCCGCGCGGTGCCCGTCTTCATCAGGAACGCCCAGTCACTCGACTGCGCCAGCAAAAGCTCCCGCGCCATCTGCCGCAGCGTGCGCTCCACGAGCGGCGCCGGATTCACCGAGAAAATCCGCGCGCACTCCGTCATCCGCCGCGCCGCCGCGTGCAGGTGCGGGTAGATCCACGAATTGCACGGATCCAGCCACACCTCCCAATACCCCTTGTTGCCCCAGCTCGACGGCGAAGGCGTCACGATCTGCTGCGTGGGATGCTTCTTGAGGTAATCACTCGGCGTCACCAGCCGGAAGGTGTCCTGATCGTAGGCGGCCTTGCGCAGGAACAGATTCAGAAACTCCGGCCCCTCATACCACCAGTGGCCGAACAGCTCCGCGTCAAACGGGCTCAGCACGATGGGCTCGATCGGCAGCACCCCCGCCAGGTGCTTAATCTGCTTCACCCGGCTGTCCAGAAAATGCCCCGCGTGCGAATCCGCCGCCGCCGCCGCCCACGCGAGATTATAGGGCTCCTTGTGCTGCCCGGGCCCCGTGATGCGATGGTATTTGATGCCCGTGAACCGCCGGTGATCCGCCGGCAGATACTGCCCGAGGTAGTCCAGCGGCAGATCCTGCCCGATGTCGCGGTAGAAATCCCGGTAGGCCGGATCGCCGGGATATCCCTCGCGCTGACTCCATACCTGCCGGCTCGAATCCCGGTCGCGCCCGAACACCGCCGGCCCCGCCGGCGTGAAATACGGCGAGAAAATCGCGAACCGCGGCTTCGGCGTCGCAAACATCAGCCCGTGCGCGTCCACCACAAACCACCGGATGTTCGCCTCCTGCAAAATCCGCCCCACCGCCGGCACAAACGCGCACTCCGGCAGCCAGATGCCCGCCGGCTCCCGCCCAAAGCACTCCACGTAGGAATCCCGCCCGATCAAAATCTGCGCCCGCATCGCCTCCGGCGTCCCCTCCATCAATGGCAGGAACCCATGCGTCGCCGCGCACGTGATGATCTCGATCACCCCCTCGACCTGCAGCTGCGCAAACGCCCCGACAATGTCCCGCTGCAGCTCGCCCGAGTAAAACGCCTGCGCCTCCACGAACCGCCGGTGGTAAAACCGCGCGAGATCATTCAGCTCCGCATCCCCCGCCGTGCGCTCAATCTCCGCCCGCGAAAGCTCCACGCCCCGCGCCAGATACCGCTCCGCCCGGCTTTGCAGCAGCGGGTCGCGCAACATCTCGCAAAGCGTCGGCGTAAGCGTAAACGTCAGTCGCACCGGCACCCGCTCCGCCGCCATCTGGCGCAGCATCCGCAGCAACGGCACGTAGGTCTCGACGATCGCCTCAAACAGCCAATCCTCCTCCAGAAAGTTCTCGTGTTCCGGATGCCGGACGAAAGGCAGATGCGCGTGCAGGATGAGGGCGAGGGAACCTTTCGTCATCGGGAGCGTCAAAATAGGCGGCTCCCGCCCCGCGCACCAGCAAGATTGAGTTGCCGCTCACGGAAGCCCGCGGCTACCTTGGCCTGCCCGCCGCACCATCCCATTCCCGCATGCGCGCTCCCCTGCTTCTCGGCCTCCTCCTCGCCCTCGCCGGCCCCCTCCCGGCCGAGCCCCCGCCGCCCGCCGACGCCGCCCTCGAGCGCATCCAGGCCGAGGCCCGCGTCGACCGCCTCCTCGAACTCTCCGCCGCCGACCTCCGCGCCAAGCGCCTCGACGCCGCCCTCACCCACATCGAGGAAGCCGCCCTCGTCCGCCCCAAGGACCCCGTCATCCTCAACACCAAGGGCGCCATCCTCATCGAAATGCGCCGCTTCCCCGAAGCCCGCGCCGTCCTCGAACAGGCCGTCGCCGCCGACCCCGCCAGCTTCGCCGCCACCTACAACCTCGGCGAAATCCTCACCCTCGAAAAAAAATACGCCGAGGCCGCCGCCCACTTCCAGAACCTCGAAACCCGCTTCGGCGACGTCCCCCTCCTCCGCTTTAAAATCTACCTCTCCCTCCGGCTCGCCGGCGACCCCACCGCCGCGCACGAAAAGCTCCTCACCCTCAGCTACCCCGGCGACGGCGCCGCGTGGTATTTTGCCCACGCCGTCGACCAGCTCGACCGCAACCGCCGCGCCGAGGCCCGCCGCCTCATCGCCGCCGCCGAGGCCATCCACCCGCAGGACTCCGAAACCTACCACCAGACGCTCAAGGACGCCGACCTCCTGCCGTAACGCACCGCCCACCATGGCCCACAAGAAAAAGAAACGCCGCACCCTCATCACCGGTTCCGCCGGCTTCATCGGCAGCGCCCTCGTCCACGCCCTCAACCAGCGCGGCCAGGAAAACCTCCTCGTCACCGACGTCCTCGGCCGCGACGAAAAATGGCGCAACCTCGTCGCCCTCAAATTCGACGACTACCTCCAGGCCGACGAACTCCTCGACGCCCTCGACCGCGACGCCCTCGGCCCCATCGACACCATCTTCCACCTCGGCGCCTGCTCCGCCACCACCGAGACCAACGGCGACTACCTCATCGCCAACAACTACCGCTACACCCAGCGCCTCGCCGAATGGGCCCTCGCGAACGACGCCCGCTTCGTCTACGCCTCCTCCGCCGCCACCTACGGCGACGGCGCCCAGGGCATGGACGACACGGACCCCGACCTCGCCCGCTTCCGCCCCCTCAACCTCTACGGCTACTCGAAGCACCTCTTCGACCTCCACGCCCAGCGCCGCGGCTACCTCGACCGCATCGTCGGCATCAAATACTTCAACGTCTTCGGCCCCAACGAATGGCATAAGGCCGAAATGCGCAGCCTCGTCTGCAAGGCCTACGAGCAGATCGTCGAAACCGGCAAAATCCGCCTCTTCAAAAGCTACAAACCGGAATTCCGCGACGGCGAGCAGATGCGCGACTTCGTCTACGTGAAGGACGCCGTCGCCATGACCCTCCACCTCGCCGCCACCCGCAAAGCCGGCGGCCTCTACAACGTCGGCTCCGGCGTCGCCCGCACCTGGGTCGACCTCGGCCGCGCCCTCTTCGCCGCCCTCGACCGCGCGCCCGAGATCGAATTCATCGAGATGCCCGAAAGCATCCGCCACCAGTATCAATACTACACCTGCGCCGACATCGCGAAGGTCCGCGCCACCGGCTACGAGACCGAAACCACCCCCCTCGAGGAGGCCGTGCGCGACTACGTCCAAAACTACCTCGTCCCCCGCCACCACCTCGGCGACGAGTCATCGGTCACCGGCCCCTTGTGAGTTTCGCCCCCTCTTTTCCGAGGTCCCCAATGACCAAAAACCAATGACCAATGACTAGAACTCCCGTCACGATCCTCACCGGCTTTCTCGGGGCCGGGAAAACGACCCTCCTCAACCGCATCCTCACCGAAAACCACGGCCAGCGCATCGCCGTCATCGAAAACGAATTCGGCGAAATCGGCATCGACCACGACCTCGTCGTCCAAAGCGACGAAGAAATCTTCGAGATGAACAACGGCTGCATCTGCTGCACCGTCCGCGGCGACCTCATCCGCATCCTCGGCCGCCTCATGAAGCGTCGCGACAAGTTCGACCGCATCCTCATCGAGACCAC
>JAIYAZ010000048.1 GCA_027488755.1 Verrucomicrobiaceae bacterium
GGCCTTCACCTGGCGCCGCAGCGCCTCAATTAGGAGACCCGGCTTGACCGGCTTCGTGAGGAAATCGTCCATGCCCGAGGAGAGGCACTTTTCGCGCTCCTCCGGGGTCACGCCCGCCGTCAGGGCGATAATCGGAAGACGGGCATGCTTCTCCTGCGCGCGAATGCACCGCGTCGCCTCAAGGCCTCCCATGACCGGCATGTTGATATCCATTAAGACCGCATCGTAGGAGCCCACCGCCAGCCGATCCAGGGCCTCCTGACCATGAGCGGCCACCTCCGATTCCATGTCGGCAAGCTTCAAAAACTGGCAGACAAGCATCTGGTTGACGGGGTTGTCCTCCACGACGAGCACCCGAATGCCCCGCAACCCCTCCCCCGCCTCCCTCAAGCGGGCCCGCAGTTGGCCCGCCGCAAGGCGGCGGCGGCCTTCACCCTCGGCCGCCTCCTCCGGGACCGCCCCGGAAACACCAAGCTCCAGCTCAAAGGCAAACACCGTGCCCACTCCCTGGGTGCTCCGCACCGTGCACGCCGAACCCATCAAGTTGAGGATCTTCTGACTAATGGAGAGCCCCAACCCGGTGCCGCCAAACCGGCGGGTCGCGGAACCATCCACCTGGGCAAAGGGCTTAAAGAGCAGTTCGAGATCCTCGCGGGCAATGCCGATGCCGGAGTCTTCCACCGCAAAGGCGAGCCGAACCGTCGCGGCGGGATCGGGCCCTGCTGCGCCCGCGCCGTCCCCGCCTTCCCTCCCCCCGGCCGGCCGCGGCCGCCGGGTGATGCGCAGGGTGATTTGCCCGCTCTCGGTAAACTTCACGGCGTTGCTCAGCAGGTTGGAGAGCACCTGCTGCAGGCGCAGGGCGTCGCCCACCAACCTGCGGGGCACCTCGCTCGCGACATCGATGCAAAAGCCGACCTGCTTGGAAAGGGCGCGCTCCTCAAAGATGTCGCGCAAGCTGGCCACCAGGTCATCCAAGCGGAAGGGTGCCGGGCTCATCGACATCGCGTTGGCCTCGAGCTTGGAGTAATCGAGAATGTCGTTGAGAATGCCCAAAAGACTTTGCGAGGAGGCTTCGATCTTTTCCAGATAGCCGCGCAGCTCGGGCGCCATCGGCAGATCAAGCGCGAGTTCCGAGAGTCCGATGATCGCGTTCATCGGCGTGCGAATCTCGTGGGACATGCTCGCCAGGAAATCGGATTTCGCCTGGGCCGTGCGCTCGGCCAGTTCCTTGGCCCCGCGGATGGCTTCCGTGGCCCGGATGCGCTCGGTGACATCGGTGTGCGTCCCCACAATCCGGATCGGCCGTCCCTCCGGCGTGCGCCCGACCACCATCCCGCGCGAATAGATCCACTTGTAGGACCCATCGCGGCAGCACATGCGAAATTCCGCCGAAACCGCCCGCTGGCTGCCGTGAAAGGCGGGCTCCAGCCCGAGCTTGATTCCCGCGAGATCATCCGGATGAACCAGCTCTTCAAAGGATTCAAACCGGTTGGAAATCTCCCCGGGAGCATACCCCAGCATGGCTTTCCACTGATCGGAAAACGCGACGTGACCGGAGGAAACATCCCAGTCCCAGACCCCGTCGCCCGCCCCCTCGAGCGCAAATCGCCACATCTCCTCCGAACGCTGCAGCTGATTCTGAACGGCGCTGCGCTCCGCGGAGGCCCGCGCGATCTCGTCCGCCATGGAATCAAACACCCGGGCCGCCGTCGCGATTTCGTCCGAGCCCCTGATCTTCCCGGCGATGCGGGTCGTGGGGTCGGCCACGTAGGCCTGCATCGCATCCCCCAACCGCGTCACCCGCCGAGCGATATCATTGCCGAACCCCAGTCCCACCGCGAGGGCGCCCGCCAAACCCACCCCAATGAAGATGCCCACCACCCCGAAAAACATTCGGCGCATGGGGGTGAGCATTTCGGCCGTCGGGACAAACTGGAAATAGCGCCAACCCAGCGGTTCAAACCAGGCCCCGACCGCGAGATAACTTCGCCCGCCGATCTGAACCCGCTCGCTGAGCACCCGGGGCGTTCTGCCAAGATCGGCTGACAGGATGGCCTTGAGTTCGGGGGACTCGCTCCAATCGGGCATAAACCGCTCCGGGGTTGCTTCCAGTTGCTTTTGCCACTGGCCGGCCAACACGTAGTTCCCCGCGGAATCGAGCAGGAAATGCTGGGTGCCAGGAAACTCGTCATCGTTGCCAAACAGAGGGGCCAAAACGTTCGTCAACTGCATGTCCTCACCCAGCGATCCCAGCCACTTCCCCTCGCTATAGAGCGGGTAAACCGCACTCACCATCCACACCTTCGGAACCGGGTCGAAAAGCGCCGGCGTAAAACGAACGGTGCGACCAGGATTGAGCTCGGGCGAGGCGTAGGTCACCCAGGGCAATTGCGTGTAATCGTTGGTCGCCGCCTGCTCGAAAACAAAGTTTGGAAACGTTCGGTCAAAGATGACTTCACTCCTTTGGGGCGAAAGATACCAGATGTTCTCCAGGGGTTTTGCGGCCGCGGCTCCGAAAACATCCATGGCCTTTTTGATTCGGAGATGGCGGACCTTTTCGGCGTCGCTTTCCTGCGGACTCGAGGGCAGGAAGAGGCCCGACTCCGTCTTTCCGTTGTAACCCGGATGGCGATTGCGCCAGATCCCATCCGGATTGAGCTCAAATCGCCGGTAGAACTCCGCTACCTCCGCCGGTTCAATGGGCGGCGCCAGCGAAACGCTCAAAAGCCGGGCCAGCGACGAAAGCTTGGGTTCGCTCTGGGCAAAGCGTCGCGTGGAATAATCCAGCGTGTTCGCGACCGAGTTCACAATCCGGTCCTGCTCCACCTGCATCGCGTTTCGCTCGGCAAAAATGTAGAGAAAAACGATCCCCGGAACCGCCGTCAAAAGCAGGCTTACGACGACAATCAGGATCAGTTTATTGCGAACTCTCATTCGACCCTTTGCCCGACTATCTGGATATCAATCCAAAAGGAAGCTCGGGAGAGGAAAACTTTCTCCCAAAATCCGTCCAAGAATCACGGGCACCGTTCCGCTCTTCTTCGCGCTTGCGAACGGTGGTTCTACTCTCGCCCGAGGGGAATTGGCCCGCA
>JAIYAZ010000049.1 GCA_027488755.1 Verrucomicrobiaceae bacterium
CGTGCCATCGGCCAGCGTGAGGCTGAGCTCCATCTCGCGCGGCCCGGTTTTTCCGACCGGCGACTTCGAGGGGTCCGCGAAGAATTGCTTGATGAAACTCACGTAGTCCTGCTCGGCGACCATGAACTGCACCTTGATCGGATTGACCTTTACGACCGTTGCCAGCACGCCCGAGGAGGGGCTGACCAGGTCGCCCACCTGCGCGGTGGCGATGCTCGTCAAACCATCGACCGGCGCGGTGATGCGGGTGAAGGTGAGGTTCAACTGCGCCTGCTCGACGGACGCCTGGGCCGCCTGGACGGCCGCCCGGGCCCCTTCGTAGGCCTGCGTCTGGTCGTCATACTGCTGCCGGCTGATGACGTTCTTTTGGTAAAGTTCGGCCGAGCGTTTGGCGGTGAGCTCCGCCGCGATGAACTGCGCCTGCGCCTGGGCCAGCGTGCCCTTGGCCTGATCGAGCGCCGCCTGAAACGGACGCGGGTCGATTTGGAAAAGCATGTCGCCGGCCTTCACGAAGGCGCCGTTCTCGTAATTCTGCGACTGGAGATACCCGGAGACCTGCGCGCGGATTTCCGCGTTCACGTCGGCGATCAGCGTCGTCACCCACGTCTGGGTCACGGGAACATCGCGCGGCTGCACTTCGAGCACCTGCACGGTGGGCGGCGGCGGGGCCGGGGGCGCGGGCGGCTTGCCGCAGCCGGCGAGAAGGGCAAGGACCGTCAGAAGCGAAGCGCGCCGCAACGCGGAGCCGGGGGCGCAACGGGGGCGCGGGGGCAGTCGATATTGCACCGCGTTTCCATACCAAGGGGACCCGCACGGCGGCGAACGAAAACTCCGCCGCCGCCCCGGAATTGCGTTTTGCGGTTCTCGGACGGGGCGTTTTCTGATTTGGTGCACCAAGGATGCGCAACCGCACCGCCATTCGCCTGCTCTATGTTCTGGCGGTCATGGCCGGGGTCCTCCCCCCCCTGCTCTTCCTCGCGTTTGCCTACCAACAGAGCGTGCGGCAGGTGGAGCGCGAGCTCGAATTCGTCAACACCGGCACCCTCGCGCGCACGGAATCCGTGCTCGATACGGTCGGCAGCACGCTGCGCAAGGTCGCCACTATCACGCAGGGCACGGTGGACGAAAGCACGGTGGCCACGCTCCGGCAGGCCGTGTTTCTCGACCGCTACGTCCAGGCCATCGGCATACGCCGCGGTGACCTCGTCCTCTGCTCGAGCGAACATTTGTTCAACCCGCCCGAGCGCCTGCTCAACGGCCAGGCCTCCGTCCTGCCGCCCCCGGGTCACGTCGAGGTGCGCCCCCCGGTCGAGCGCGGCTTTCCCGGCAGATCGCTGGTGGTGCTGTATGCGTTCGGTAACGACCTGGCCGTCGAGGGCCTCGTAAACCCCGCCCTCTTCAGCGAATTCTTCGACTTTTACGCGCGGGAATCCTCCTGCCGCGTCCTCGTCAAATACGGCTCAAACGAGGTTTTGACGGAATTCGGCGAGCGCAACCTACGCGCGCCCCGGAACATCGATCTCACCAAGCTCGATCAACTCCAGTGGACCGACGGTCAGGTCATCCGCGTGACCCGCTCGAAAAAATACCCCGTCTTCACGATCACCATCGCGCGGGATTCCCTCGTCACCAGCCGCTGGACCAGCAGCGCGCTTGAGTTTGGCCTCGGCGGCATGATCGTCTCCGCCCTGCTTTCGGGCCTCGTCATCCGCGTGGCCCGCCGCACCCAGTCGCTCGAGTCCGACCTGCGCGAAGCCGTGAAATACGGCGAGATCGACGTCCACTACCAGCCGATCATCGAGCTGGCCACGGGTCGCTGCGTCGGCGCCGAGGCCCTCATGCGCTGGAATCATCCCCGCCGGGGCACAATTCCCGCCAGCGAATTCATCGCCGTCGCCGAACGCACCGACCTCATTCTGCCAATGACGGAGGTGGCCCTCAAAAAAATCGCCTCCGCCCTCGGCCCCGTGCTGCAAAGGGATCCCGCCCTCCACATCGGCGTCAACCTCGCCCCGCAGCATTTTGCCAGCACGCACATCGTCGATGCCTTCCGGGCCGCAACCATCGCCGGGTTGCCCCCGAAGCAGATCATCTTTGAAATCACCGAGCGCGGACTTGTGTCCGACGAGGACGCCGTCGCCCGCACGGTGATGAACGGCTTTGCCGCCATGGGGGCCAAGCTCGCCGTCGACGACTTCGGCACCGGCTATTCCAGCCTCAGCTACCTCCAGCGCTTCCCGCTCGATTACCTCAAGGTGGACAAGGCCTTTGTCGACGGCATTTCCAGCGCGACGGAAAGCTCCGGGCTCGTGGACCAGGTCATCCGCATCGCCAAGTCCCTCAACCTCGAAATCATTGCCGAGGGCATCGAGCAGAATTTCCAGGCGCAGTATCTCATGGCCCACGGCGTGGAGTTCGGCCAGGGCTGGTTCTACGGTCGCCCGATGCCGGCGAGAAAGTTCGAGGAGTTCGTCCGCGCCCGCAACGCCGGCAACCGCCCCCGGCCGGTCCCCGCGGGAAACGGCCTGCCCGAAACCATCCTCTAGACGAACTTGCCCGGATTAAGGATGCCGCCCGCATCCAGCGCCCGCTTGACCGCGGCGTGGAGCGCGCGATTCGCCGGCGGCACCGCATCCTCCCACCAGCGCAGCTTCGCGAGGCCGATGCCGTGCTCGCCGGTGATCGCCCCTCCCCACGCCAGCACCTGCGCGAAAAGCTTGTCCAGCACGCCCTCGACGGCTGTCCTCACGGCCGGATCGTCGTAACCGGCCGCCATCACGTTGACGTGAATGTTGCCGTCGCCCGCATGGCCGAAGCACGCGATCGGAAAGCCTGAGGCCCGCTCCAGCCGGCGCGCGAAGTCCACAAGATCCACCAACCGGCCGCGCGGCACCACGATGTCCTCGTTCAATTTGGTCAGGCCCGTGGCGCGCAGGGAGTTCGAAAAGCCGCGGCGTAGCTTCCACAATTCGTCGCAGGCCGCCTCGTCGAGCGCGACATCCACGCGCGTCGCCCCCGCCTCGCGCAGCACGGCGCGCAGCGCGCGCACCTCCCCGCGAACGCTGGAATCCTGCCCGTCCAGCTCGATCAGCACATGCGCATCCCCCGGCGGAATGGACGCCCCGGGCATGGCCTTGCGGCCCGCCTCGAGGGTAAACCGATCCGCCACCTCCACCGCGGCCGGCAGAAATCCCCGGCGGAACACCGCCTGCACCGCCGCCGCCGCGTCGCGCATGGAGGGGAACCCCGCCGAAAGCGCGGCCCGCGCCGGCGGCAGCGGGAGGAGTTTGAGCGTCGCCTCCGTCACCACGCCGAGCAATCCCTCGGACCCGACGAACAGCCGCGCGAGATCAAACCCGGTCTTGTTCTTGTGCGTGCGCCCACCGGCGCGAACCACCCTGCCATCGGCCAACACGACCTCCAGACCGAGCACGTAGTTTCCGGTGACGCCGTATTTCAGGCAGCGCGGCCCGCCGGCGTTCGTCGCAATGTTCCCGCCGATGCTGCAGTCCTTGAGGCTCGCGGGATCGGGCGGATAAAGCAGCCCGCGCCGGCGGGCGCGCGCCTGCAGTTCCCCGGTCTTCACCGCCGGCTGCACCCGCGCCACGAAATCCCGGTCGCTGATCTCCAGCACGCGGTTCATCCGCTCCAGGGCGAGCACGATGCCGCCGCGCTCCGGCACGCATCCACCGACGTAGCCGTAACCCGCGCCGCGCGTCGTCACCGGCACGCCCGCTGCGTTCGCGAGGCGCAGGGTCAGGCTCACCTCCTCGGTGTTAGCCGGGTAGACGGCGAGATCGGGCGGGCGGGCCGCGAACCATTTGTCCCCCGCGACGGCGGCGAGTTCAGCGGGAGCGGTGCGCACCGCCGCGTCGCCGAGGCGCGCGCGGAGTTTGCGGGCAAGGGTGGAGAGCGAACGGTTCACCCCGCCATCATTCCGGATCGCCCGCCGAGGTAAAGCCCCGGAATGCCCGCTTCTGGATCGCGGTCAGGCAAAGATCCGGCTCTGCGCCTGCGTCGTGATGGCGACGACCGCCTCGTTGCGCAAACGCCGCTCGGCCGAAATCGCGTAGAAATTCGTCCGCACCCCGCCGGCCACCCCGATGCGGCGCAGCGAATAAAGCTCGGTCACCGGCCGGGCGGCGGCCAGGTGCACCGGCACGATGCCCAGGCCATCGGCGGCGAAATCCTTCATCAGCGCCATGTCGTCAAACTCCGCCACGCGCCGGGGTTGCACGCCGACCTCGCGGAACCACGCCTCCAGCCCGCGTCGCAGCGGCATTGCCTCCGTCGGCAGCAGCATCGGCGCATCCGCCAGCGAGGCGGGGAAGCCCTTGCGCAGGGGCGCCGCAAGCTTCTCGACGCCGCAGAACACAACCTCGGAGGCACCGAGCTGATGATTGAACATGCGGCGCGTTTTCTCGCCCGAGAGCGCCTCATCCGCGAGCAGCACGTCGAGCCGATGCTGCGCCAGCTTCTCGGCCAGCTCGTCGAGGGAGCCCTCCTGGCAGATGACGCGGAAGGGACTCGAGAGCCGGAACACCGGCCGGAGCAGCTCGCGCACGATCAACTTGGGCAGCGAGTCCACCACGCCGACATTCAATCGCCGCGTCACCCCCGCGTCCCTGCGCTCAAGCGCGACCTGCAATTCCTGGCCGAGCGAGAAAATCTCCTCCGCGTAACTCAACGCCAGCCGCCCCTCCTCCGTGAGCACGAGCCGGCGCCCGGCCCGCAGAAACAACGGGTGCCCAAGGCTGTCCTCAAGCTGGTGAATCTGCGCGCTCAAGGTCGGTTGCGTCAGGTTCAGCGAGGCCGCGGCGGCACGCAGGCTACCCTCCCGGGCCACGGCCCAGAAGATCCGGAGGTGGTGGTAATTGAAGAATTGCATCCTTCGTTTATACCGTGGTTTTTGATAATTTCATCGTATTTGTCGAATTGCGTTTCCGACGGAGGTTGGGTTCGATGAAAGCCCCCACGATTGACGAATACATTGAACGCAAGGCGCAGGATCTCTCCGCGAAGGATCTCGCCCAGCTCCCGGCCCTGCTGGAGCGCTGCCGCGCCAAGGCGCAGCGCGTGCCGACGGACCGGCATCCCCGCCTTGCCTCCCAGATCACCCTCCTCGCCAAACTCCTGGAGTCCCTCCCGTCGCTCGCCGCCGATCGGCCGGGCGTCGATCCGTGGCGCGAACTCGCGGTGGGCGCGTTCTACGTCGTGAAGGGCGTGGACTGCATTCCGGACAGCGTGCCCGACATTGGTTTCACCGACGACGCCCGCCTCCTCGACCGTATCTTCGCGCGGAATCGAACCGCCATTCTTCGGGCGGCCGAGCGGCGGAATCTCGCCGAGAGCCTCACGAGCGCCATGCCCTGAGGCCGGGGCCGACGGCTTATTTAAGCATCCCGGGTTTGACCGTCGCGCCCCGGGAGCGCGCGACCCGGGCCGACTTGGCCTGAATCGCCCGGATGATGAGGTCGTAGACACCAAGCGTCCCAAAATACGTGAGCGTTGCCATCACCGCGCCGAGGCCCAGACCGCCCACCACCAGCACGCCGGGGGCGGCCTTGAAGAGTTCGACGAGGGGCAGTTCCCCGATCTCGGACAGCAGCGAGCGACGGCCGAGCAGGTAGGATCCAATGACGAGCTGGAGATAAAGAAAGAGCGGGAAGGTCAGCGGATTCGTGATCCAGCAGCCCACGAGGGCGGCCGGCACGTTCACCCGGAACAGGACGGCGCCCAGCGCCGCCGGCACGCTCTGCAGCGGCATGGGGATCACCGAGAAAAACGCCCCGATCGCCAGGCCCAGGGCGGTGCCGTGGCGGTCCCACTGCCAGAGCCGGGGATCGAAGAAACGGTCGCCGAGGGTGCGGTGGAGCCAGGTGCCGCGCAGGTGTTTGATGCGCGGGACGCGGCGCAAATACTTGCCGGCCCAGGAGCGTCGCCAAAGATGGGGTTTCATGCGTGCAACAAGCCGAAGGGGAACGATTTCAATTTACAAACTTCTCCGTGGCCTGCTTACTCCCACGAACCGATAAACACAGGGACTATGAAGAAAATCGAGGCGATCATTAAACCTTTCAAGCTGGAAGACGTTAAGGAAGCGTTGGCGGAGGTGGGCATCGAAGGGATGACCGTAAGCGAAGTCAAGGGCTTCGGCCGCCAGAAAGGCCACACCGAGATTTACCGCGGCAGCGAATACACCGTCGATTTCCTGCCCAAGGTCAAATTCGAGATCGTCGTCGCGGACGCCTCCGTCGAAAAGGTCGTCGGGGCCATCTCCAAATCCGCCAAAACCGGCAAGATCGGCGACGGCAAGATTTTCGTCCTCCCGGTCGAGAGCGCCATCCGCATTCGCACCGAGGAAATCAACGAGGAAGCCATCTAGGGCTCTTTCCGAACCGGGCCGCCCTTCCCCGGCGGCTCTCCTCCCGCACCGTTCCCAATCTCCGTTCCCATGGAGTGGTGGCATGCCGTAATCCTGGGCCTCATCGAGGGGCTCACTGAATATCTGCCGGTGAGTTCCACCGGCCACCTGCTGCTCACCCAGCGTCTGCTGGGCATCGGTTCCAGCGAATCAGCCGACGCCTTCGCGATCTGCATCCAGCTCGGCGCCATCCTCGCCGTGCTCGGTCTCTACCGGCAGCGCGTCGCGCAAATGACGCTGGGCGTGCTCGGTCGCGACGCCGAGGGCCGCCAGCTCGCCTTCAACGTCGTCGCCGCCTTCCTGCCCGCCGCCATCATCGGCCTCGCGCTGGAAAAACCCATCAAGCGCTACCTCTTCGGCGGCGAGGAATTCGGGCTCTGGCCCGTGGTGGCCGCCTGGTTCGTGGGCGGCGTCGCCATTCTCGTCGTGGGCGCCATCGCCCGCCGCAAGGAAAACCGCGGGGCTAGCCGCAGCCTCACGCAGCTTACCCTCGCCGCAGCCATCACCATCGGCCTCATTCAATGCATCGCCATGTGGCCCGGGGTCAGCCGCAGCCTCGTAACCATCGTCGGCGGACTGCTCGTCGGCCTCAGCCTCACCGCCGCGGTCGAGTTCAGCTTCCTGCTCGGCCTCGTCACCCTCACGGCGGCGACGCTTTACGACGGTCTCAAGCACGGGAAGGAAATGCTCGCCGCCTTCGGCCCGCTGCCGCTCCTCCTTGGCCTGCTCGCCGCCTGGCTCAGCGCCACCCTCGCGGTGAAGTGGATGGTCGGTTACCTCAACCGGCACGGGCTGGCCATCTTCGGTTATTACCGCATCGTGCTGGCCATCGTCATCGCGGCGCTGATCCTCGCGGGCTACTTCAAGGCCTGAACCCCTCCCCCGCCCGCATGTCTTCCGGCCTCATCCTCCCCGACCTGCAGGCCTCCGTGCTCTGCGAAGACGTCCGGGCGGAGATCAGCGGGCAGCAGACCCTCGTCGGCGTGGTCACCCTCCTGCCCGCACCGGCCCTGCCAATCGCGTTCTTCAAGCTCTGCCTCTGGTCCCGCTGGTGCGGCGGCGCGGGCACCTTCACGCAGCGCTCCCTCATCATTTCCTCCGAAGAGGAGCAGATCCTCGCCGAGTCGCGCGTGGAATTCACCCTCAACGAAATGGAATCCCACGCCACCAACGTCCACGTCTTCGGCGGCGTGAAGTTCGAACGCTTTGGCATCCACCACGTGGAAATCCACCTCGACGACGAACTCCGCCTCCGCTTTCCCCTCCCGGTCGTGCAGATCGCCCCGCCCGGGCATCACTCCGCCTAGCCCGGACCGCGCCGGGTCAAACACTTGCGCGCGGCGGCATCCCCATTTAGCCTCACTATCATGCGTAAGTATTGGTTCTGGCTCATCCTTGGCGTCGCCGTGGTGACGTTAATCGGTGCGCCCGACCAGCAGTTTGCCCGCACCCGGGTCGCCGATGGATTTGACTTCCCCGTCGGCAAGCCGAACGCCGACGGCTACTACAAGGCCCGCGGCTTCCGCCCGAACGGCCACCTCGGGGAGGACTGGAACGGCATCCGGGGCGGCAACACCGACCTCGGCGCCCCGGTTTACTCCACCGGACACGGACTCGTCGTCTTTGCCCGTGATGTCCGCCTCGGTTGGGGCAACGTCGTGGTCATCCGCCACATTTTCTTCGAGGGCAAGGACCTCAAAACCGTAGACTCCCTCTACGGGCACCTCGACCGCATCATGGTGAAAGAAGGCCAGCAGATCGTGAAGGGCCAGCAGGTCGGCACCATCGGGACCAACCGCGGCATGTATAAGGCCCACCTCCACTTCGAGATCCACAAAAACATCTACATGGGCGTCTCGCGCAACGGCTTCCGGCGCGACTTCACCAACTATTACTCCCCCACCGACTTCATCAATCCCCGCCGCCGACTCTCCGGCGCGGGCCGCAGCGCCCTCGTCGCCATCAACACCTTCGGCGACACCTCCCGCTACCGTGCCCCCGCCGCCGGCAGCACCGGCAACGTCCGCGTCGAACGCACCGATGTGGACGCCTCCGACAGCGTTCAGGAAGCCGCCAAAAAACCGCGGCAAAACACGTTCCGCGTGGACCGCTTTGGCAATCTGGAATCCTTCTAGACCGTGACCTTTCGCCCGGGACGCCAGATGGCGGCCAAGTTTCTGTTCGCCGCCCTCGCCGCCAGCCAGCTGCTCGGGTTCTCCGCCGCTTGGGCGGCCGCCCCGGAAATCATCTCTCGCTCCCTCGTCCGCATCCAGACCGTCTCGCAGGATCCCGATTACTCCGCCCCCTGGAACGCTGGCTCCGTCGAGCAGGGCGTCGGCGCCGGATTTGTCATCTCCGGCAACTCCGTGCTCACCAACGCCCACGTCGTCAGCAACGCCCGGAAAATCTGGCTCACCCGCGAAAACGATCCGAAGCGCTACCCCGCCCGCATCGCCCACATCGCGCACGACTGCGACCTCGCCGTGCTCGAACCCCTCGACGCCTCCTTCTTCCACGGCATGAAACCCCTGACCATCGGCGAGATCCCCGCGCTCGAGTCGACCGTCATGGTCTACGGCTACCCCATCGGCGGGGAGCACGCCTCCGTCACCCGCGGCATCGTCTCCCGCATCGAGTTCATGGAATACAGCCACTCCGGCGCCGACTCCCACCTCGTCGTCCAGATCGACGCCGCCATCAATCCCGGCAACAGCGGCGGCCCCGTCGTGCAAAACGGCCTCGTCGTCGGCGTCGCCTTCCAGGGCTACAGCGGCGACGTCGCGCAGAACACCGGCTACATGATCCCCCCGCCCGTCATCAAACGCTTCCTCAAGGACATCGCCGACGGCCGCTACGATCACTACGTCGACCTCTCCATCTCCTGGTTCCCGCTCTACAACCCCGCCGCCCGCAGCGCCCTCGGCTTGCCCGACGACGGCCGCGGCGTCCTCATCAGCAAACTCTACCGCGGGGGCGCCGCCGACAGCCTCCTCCGCGAAGGCGACGTCCTCCTCGCCATCGACGGCTACGACGTCGCCAGCGACGGCTCCGTGGAAATCGACGGCTCCGAGGTCGAACTCGCCGAAATCATCGAACGAAAATTCCGCGGCGAATCCGCCCGCCTCGACCTCATCCGCGACGGCAAGCCCCTCACCGTCACCGTCCCCCTCCGCCCCTTCCCCTACACCATCTACGCGAACACCTACGACGTTCAGTCCCGCTTCCTCGTCTTCGGCGGCCTCGTCTTCCAGCCCCTCGACCAGAACTTCGTCAACACCACCGAAATCACCAACTCCCGCTCCCGCTACCTTTTCGACCACTTCCTCGAGGACGACCTCTACCAGCAGCGCGACGAAATCGTCATCCTCAGCACCATCCTCTCCGACCCCGTCAATACCTACGCCGAGGAATTCCGCCACGCCGCCGTCGATCGCATCAACGACCGCCCCATTCGCAACCTCGCCGATGCCGCCGCCGCGCTCGCCGCCCCCGCGAAGTATTACGTCATCGAATTCGTCGGGGCCAGCCGCCCCCTCGTGCTGGAAGCCGAAGCCGTCTCCGCCGCCCGCGACCGCATCCTCAGCCGCTACGGCGTCACCAAGGAGTCCAACCTGCAACCATGAGCCTTCGCCCGCCGCTCCTGCCCGCGCTCCTCGCCCTGCTCGCGCTCGCCCTGCCGCTCGCCGCGCAGGACGCTCCCCCGCTGCCCGGCGCGGCCTCGCTCATCCGCGTCAACGCGACGAACCAGAACTACAACTTCGCGAAGCCCTGGACGAAACGCCCGCCCTACACCCGCCGCGGCATCGGCACCGTGATCGAAGGCGGCCGCGTCCTCGTCACCGCCGAACTCGTGGCCAACCACACCTACGTCGAACTCGAGCGCCCCGGCCAGCCCGACAAAACCCCCGCCACCGTGCTCCGCGTCGACGCCGACGCCAACCTCGCCCTCCTCGTCCCCGCCGATCCCGCCTTCCTCGCCGACACCGTGCCCGTCCCCTTCGCGACCGACGTCCGCGTTGGCCGGCAGGTCGCCGTCGCCCAGCTCGAGACCAACGGCACCCCCGCCTACACCCCCGGCATCGTCACCACCACTACCGTCAGCCCCTACCCGAGCGACGGCATCGCGCTCCTCAGCTACCGCATCAGCGCCCCCCTCCAATACCGCGACAACAGCTTCACGCTCCCCGTCTTCGCCGGCCCCGCCCTCGCCGGTCTCCTCATGCGCTACGACGCCCGCTCGCAGACCGCGGAACTCGTCGCCGCCCCGGTCATCGCCAACTTCCTCGCCCGCGTCGCCCGCGAACCCTACCGCGGTTTCCCCCGCGCCGGTCTCACCTTCGCCCCCACCCGCGACCCCCAGTTTCGCCGCTACCTCGCACTCGACGAGCAGGGCGGCGTTTACGTCGCCTCCGTCTCCAAAGGCAGCCCGGCCGAAAAAAGCGGCCTCAAGCCCGGCGACGTCATCCTCAAGGTCGACGGCCACCCGCTCGACGTCGACGGAAACTACGTCGACGCCGACTACGGCAAAATCCCTTTCAGCCACCTCGTCTCCAGCGCCACCCCCGGCGGCTCCCTTCCCCTCGACGTCCGGCGCGACGGCAAGCCCCTCCAACTCACCCTCCCCCTCGAGCCCCGCGACCCCGCCACCATCATCAGCGAGACCGCCATCCTCGACCGCGCCCCGCGCTACTACATTCTCGGCGGCCTCGTCTTCACCGAACTCTCCCGCTCCTACCTCAAGGAATGGGGCGGCAACTGGCGCTCCGAAGCCCCGGCCCGCCTTGTCTACCTCGACGAGTTCCAGGACGAACTCCCCGCCGACCAGGGCAAGGTCGTCTTCCTCAGCGAAGTCCTCCCGGCGGACACCACGCTCGGTTACGACGACGTCGGCAGCAACCGCGTCACCCGCATTAACGGCGTCCCCATCCGCCGCCTTGAGGAC
Source organism: Verrucomicrobiaceae bacterium (assembly GCA_027488755.1). Taxonomy (GTDB): domain Bacteria; phylum Verrucomicrobiota; class Verrucomicrobiia; order Chthoniobacterales; family JAATET01; genus JAATET01. The sequence goes on from JAIYAZ010000049.1 coordinate 11,367, forward strand.
ATCGCCCTCGCCGTCAAAAAACCCCAGGCCGGCTTCCACCGCATCGAGCTCGAATCCGACCCCAAGATCCTCTTCCTCGACGCCCGCAAGAGCGAGGAATCCGCCGAGGAACTCAAACGCTCCTACGGCCTGCCCGCCCTCGACAACCTCTCCGCGAATCCCCTCCCCTGACCCCGCCCAGCCCGGGGCCGGCGCCGCCTCAATGCAAAACGCCCCTGCCTCCGGTCAACCGAGGCAGGGGCGTCGAAATATTCCACCGCGACCCGCGCGGCGTCGGGATCAGGCGGCGTCGAGCTTGGACACAAGATCCGCCTTGCTCGTAAGCCCGGTGATCTGGTCCTTCTTTTCGCCCCCCTTGAAAATGAGGATGGTCGGGATCGCCTGAATGCGGAACTTCGAGGCCGTCTCCGGATTGTCGTCCACATTGACCTTGCCCACCTTCACGGCTCCCGCCTTCTCGTCGGCGATCTCATCGATCAACGGCGCAATCATGCGGCACGGGCCGCACCACGGGGCCCAGAAATCCACCAGCACGGGCACGCCGGACCCGAGGACTTCGGCTTCAAAATTTGCGTCGGTGAGTTCGATAACGTTGGGACTGGCCATAGGAATGGAAAGGTAAAAGTTTTGCCGGAAGCGGACCGGAGACCCGCGCCCCGAGGGCCTTAGCCCAGGGTGATCCAGAGCTGGATGGCGAGGGAGATGACGGCGGCGGCGACGGCGGCGATGGCGAGGTTCATGGGGATCTCTTCTTCGGAGGATTGGGTTTCAGCGGGGGCATCGACGGTTTCGATGCTGAAATTGGCGGCCGACGGCGCGGCCGGCTTCGGCTGGAGACGCACGGTGGCCTGCGGGGCGGCGGGGGCCGGCGCGACGCGCGCGGTCTCCTTCTTGGCCTGCGGCTTCACGGCAGCGGGAGCCGCGGCGGGCGTCACCGGGGCGGGACGCGGCGCGACCGGAGCCGGGGCGGCCGGAGCCAGCGGTTTCGGAACGCCGGGGGCGGTCGGAGGCAACACGGCACCCGCGGGCTTGGGCGCGGCGGGGAAGCCGGGAGGCTTCGGCACGCCGGGGGCCGCCGGCGGCGCGGCCGCGATCGTGGGCTTGGGAATCGAGGGAGCGACCGGCGGCTTCGGCGCCGAGGGCGCAGGAATCGTCGGGGCACCAGGAGGCTTCGGCACGGCCGGAGCCGCAACCGGCTTCGGCGGAAGACTGGTCATGGCTGCTTCTCGGGGGGTCGCGGCGACGGTCTCCCCTTCACGCCGGGGCGGAAGGACAATGCGCACGGTTTCTTTTTTCGGTTCGCTCATGGTGGGGTGAATCAGAATCGCAGTCAGGCTGGCCGCTGCGAAAGTTCAATCTTCGCTTGTTCCACAAATGGAAGCGGGGTGTCAACTCCGCAAGGCCGGATTGGCGCGAAACGTGTCCTAAGGGGTCACTTTCGCGCTGCCCGGGGCCACCGCCGAGGCGGTCTTGCCGGCCTTCAGGATGTCGACGTTGTCGGCGATAATGTGGAGCGCCTCGTTGCGGATGGCGTCCGGCACGACGGCCGTTTTGTCGGCGTCCTTCGAGCCCTCCTTGCCCTTCGCGTCGGCGTCCGCCTTCGTCTCGGCATCCGTTTCCTCGTCGCTCTCCTCCATCACCGAGCCCTTTTTCTTGCGGTCAAAGGCCACCTTCTCAAGCTCGGGCTTGCCGGCGTTTTCCAGCGTGACCTCGTAGGCCACCACTTCAAACGGCAACCCCCGCGAGGCCCGCAGTTTCTTGCGCTCCTCGCGGCGCGCCGTGTCCTCATCCAGCTCGCGCTTGCGCTCGGCGAGGTTCAGCGAGACGACGTTTTCCTTGTAGCGCTTTTCGATGCGATTGAGATCGTCCGTGATGTAACGGAATTCCGGCTCGCTCTGCACGCGGGCGCTGGAGAGCGCGCGGAGCTGCTCGATCACCGGGTTCAAATTGCCGAGGCGATCAATGCGCTCCGGCGCCACCTCGTCGTAGGGCAGCGGATTCGGCAGCGCGCTTTCCCCGATTTCCGGCGAATCCGTGATCGACGGCAGCACGATGTCGGACTTCACGCCCTCAAGCTGGGTCGAGCCGCCGAGCACGCGGTAAAACTTGTTGATCGTGAGCTTGAGCGCGCCGGCATCGGACGCACCGAGGCTGAAGAAGGGCATGAACCGCCCGATATCCAGCATCGTCTGCACGGTGCCCTTTCCAAAGCTGCGCTCGTCGCCGACGATGACCGCGCGACCGTAGTCCTGCAGGGCCGCGGCAAAGATCTCGCTCGCCGAGGCGCTCAGCCGGTTCGTGAGCACGACCACCGGGCCGTCGTAGGCCACCTTCGGGTTGCGGTCGTAGGAGACGGAGACCTTGCCGTTAGAATCCTTCGCCTGCACGACCGGGCCCTTCGGAATAAACAGGCCGGTGAGGTTGATGGCCTCCTCCAGCGAGCCGCCGCCGTCGCGACGCAGATCGATCACGAGCCCCTGGATGCCTTCCTTCTTGAGGCGCTCAAGGAGGATGGACACGTCCTTCGTCGTGCTCACGGCATCCGCCTCGCCGCTGCGGTTCAGGTCCGCATAAAACGACGGCAGCTCGATCCAGCCGAGGCGCAGCGGACGGCCGTTCGGGCGCGTGAGGTCGAGGATCTCCGCGCTGGCCTTCTGCTCGTTGAGCTGCACCTCGTCGCGCTTGATCGCAACGATGGCCCGCTTCGACGGGTCCGCCGCATTGGCGGGAATAACCTGGAGACGCACGACCGTGCCGCGCGGGCCGCGGATTTTCTGCACGACCTTGTCGAGCTTCATGTCCACCACGTCCTCGAACGGGCCGTCGCCCTGCGCCACGGCGGAAATACGGTCGTTCACCTTCAGGCGGCCATCCATGTCGGCGGGACCACCGGGCACGACTTCCTTCACCTTGGCGTAACCGTCCTCGCTCTGGAGCACGGCACCAACGCCGTCGAGCGACTTCTTCATCTCGATATCAAAATTCGCCAGCTCGGACGGGCTCATGTATTGGGAGTGCGGGTCGTAGGTGCGGGCCAGCGCGTCCAGAAAACCGGAGACCACACTCTCGTCGTCCATCTCGTTGAGGTTTCGCAGAAGCTGATCCTGGCGGCGCTTCACGGTCTTCGCGGGCGTGTCCGCGGCGTGCTTGTTCAGCGTCTCCTGGAGCAACTCGGCCTCCACGCGCTTCTTCCAAAGCTCGTCGGCCTCCGCCTCATTTTTCGGCCACGGGGCATCCTTGCGGTCGAGCGCGACGACGTCCTTGCTCGTGAAGGTGAACTTCTGGTCGGCCAGCGCCTTGTTGCTGGCGACGCGTGCGACCACCCGCTCCTTGTAGAGCGCAAAAATCTGCCGCGCCGGCTCGAGGTCCCCTGCCAGAATCGAGTCGTCCAGCGTGTTCCCGTATTTCGCCCGAAGCTGGTCGACGTCGCCCTGCGTGAAGAAAAGCCGGTTGGGATCCAGGTCCTTCAGGTATTGGTCAAACACCCGCTGCGAAACGGCGTCGTCGAGCTTTTGCCGCGAATAGTGGGCCTGCTCCAGCAGGCGGGCGACCGAGACCGCCACCTTGTCAAGATCGGTCTCCGCCAAGGCGGAACCGACAAGCGAGAGGCCGACCACCGCCGCAAGAATGCGTTTCATTCCGGTAAAACTTGCAGAGCGGAGCGGTAAAATCAAACTGCGCATGGCATCATTGACCATTATCTCATGCTAAAGTTCGAAGAATTTACGGGCGGCATGCTCGACACCAACGCGTTTCTCCTCCGCCACGACGCCGGCAACGTCCTCATCGACGCCCCCGAAGGCGCCGACGCCCACTTTGCCGGCGAGCCGATCCACGCCCTGCTCCTCACCCACGGCCACTTCGATCACGTCGCCGACGCCGCCGCCATCCAGCGCCGCCACGGCTGCCCGGTTTATTTCCATCCCGACACCCTGCCCATGGTCACGGACCCCGCCTTTTTCCGCCATTGGGGCTTCTCGCTTGAGGTCGAGCCCGTCGCCGGCGGGGAACTCCTCACCGCCCGGCCCGCCTTCCCCGTAAGCGGATTCACCTTCGGCGTGCTCGAAGTCCCGGGGCACTGCCCGGGCAGCCTCTGCTTCCACCTTCCCGACGAAGGCGTGCTCTTCGGCGGCGACGTCCTTTTCCGCGGCGGCATCGGCCGCTGGGACCTGCCCGGCGGCGACCACGATCTCCTTATCACCGGCATCCGCGAAAAAATCCTTCCCCTGCCCGACGCCACCCGCATCTTCCCCGGCCACGGCCCCGCCACCACCGTCGGCCTCGAGCGCGCGTCGAACTCGTGGATCCGCGGGTGAATTCTTCGGCCAGCCACGTTCTTTTCTGGACTTTACCCGCCGCTTGCGGAACTTAAGTTACCTCCGCCCAAACTTCCGACACCTCCTCTCAGACAATGCCCAACTTTACTTACGTTGCGCTTGACGCGCGCGGCCAGCAGGTCACCGGCGTCATCGAAGCAGCCACCCAGAACGAAGCCGTCGGCGCCCTGCGTCAGGCGGGCTATTTTCCGAAGTCGGTCGACGTGGAGTCCAAGGCCTCGAAGGCCAAGGTCGCCAAGGCCGCCGCGCCCAAATCCGCCGCCTCCGCCAAGGCCGGCTTCTCGCTCTTCAAGAAACAGACCGTCGACGGCAAGACGCTCATGATCTTCACCCGGCAGCTCGCGACGCTCATCGACGCCGGCCTGCCCCTCCTCCGCAGCCTCACCGTGCTCGCCAAGCAGGAGAAGGACGTCGTCCTCCAAGGCACCATCACCCAGCTCGCCGAGTCCGTCCAGGGCGGCAGCACCTTCTCCGACAGCCTTTCCGTCCACCCGAAAATCTTCAACAAGCTCTACGTGAACATGGTGAAGGCCGGTGAACTCGGCGGTGTGCTCGAGCTCGTTCTCCTGCGCCTCGCGGAGTTCCAGGAAAAAGCCCAGCGGATCAAAAACAAGGTCGTCGCGGCCATGTTCTACCCGCTCATCGTGCTCTGCATCGCCATCGCAATTCTCGCCTTCCTGCTCGTCTTCATCGTGCCGAAGTTCCAGGCGATCTTCGACGACATGCTCGGCGGCAAACCCCTCCCCGCCCTCACCCAGTTCGTCATCGGCGCCAGCAACCTCGTGAAGGACAACATCGTCCTCCTCATTGGCGGCATCATCGTCGCCGTCGTCGCCTACAAGCTCGCCGCCCGCACCGAAAAGGGCACGCGCTTCATGGACATGGTCAAACTCCGCGCCCCTCTCTTCGGTGATCTCACCCGCAAAAGCGCCATCTCCCGCTTCAGCCGCACGCTCGGCACCCTCGTCACCAGCGGCGTCCCGATCCTCCAGGCCCTCATGATCACCCGCGAGACCGCCGGCAATACCGTCATCTCCGAGGCCATCAACAAGGTCCACGACGCCGTCAAGGAAGGTGAATCCATCGTCGCCCCGCTAGAGGCCAGCGGCGTCTTCCCGCCCATGGTCATCAGCATGATCGACGTCGGCGAGGAAACCGGTCAGCTCCCCGAAATGTTGCTCAAGATCGCCGAAGTCTACGACGACGAGGTCGACAACGCCGTCCAGGGCCTCACCGCCCTGCTCGAGCCGATCATGATCGTCCTGCTCGCCGTCATCGTCGGCACGATCGTCGTCGCGCTGTTCATGCCCCTCATCAGCATCATCAGCAACCTCCAGGGCGGCGCCGGCGCGTAGGCGCCCCGCCCTCCCGGCAACCTCCCTCCCCTCGAGCCATGATCTCCCGCTCCCTCCGGCGCGCCGGCTTCACCCTCATCGAAATCCTCACGGTCATCGCGATCATCGCCGTGCTCGCCTCGCTCATCCTGGCGACCTCCGGCTTCGTGCAGGAAAAGGCCGGCCGCTCCCGCGCCGAGGCCGAGATCCAGGCCCTCAGCAACGCCATCGAAGCCTACAAGCTCGATAACGGCGTGTATCCCGATGGCGATGGCGGCACGACCTCAACCAAGAAGCTGATCGACGAGCTTTGTCCCCCGACATCAGGCGGTGGCACAGGGAGCACAAAGGTCTATTTTGAATTTCCTCCTAAGATGCTTGATGGTTACAGCTCAGGTTCTGATTTTGAGACCTTGCGGACTTCAGCCCGCTATCTGGTTGACCCATTTGGAAACTCTTATCGCTACAAGTCGCCCGGTGACAAAGACCGGAGTGGCGAACAATTCTTCGACCTTTGGTCCTACGGCAAGGACGGTGCCACGAAAAACGCCGACCTGCCCGAGAAGTGGATCAAAAACTGGTAGGCCCCCGCGCCTAGCCCGCGGGCGCAATCTCCGCCCAGCGATCCGCCACGATCTGCGACCACGTCTCCAGCGCGTCCCGCTCTGCGAACAGCGTGGCGGGCTCGACAAATTCCAGCTTCGCAATCGCCGCCTCGCCCGGCGCCACCTCGGCGGACTCCAGTTCGACAACGTGGACCACGCCGAGATGCACCTGCCCGACCTCGTTTGAGTCGTCGTTGATCAATCCAACCACGCGATCCCGAAATCCGCCGCCCAGCCGCAGCTCCTCGCGGATTTCCCGCTCGACCGCCGCGCGATACGCATCCGCGTTGAAGGCAAACAACCCCTCGTCGCCGTCGTTGATGTGCCCGCCGATGCCGATGGACGCCTTCGCCACCAGCCGCTTCTCGCCGGACTTCCCGCCGCGCACGTAGCGCAGCACGCGCCCCCCGTGCGTGAACACCGCATACGGAATCAACTGCTTCAGCGAGGGATCCGTCTCCGCGCTCGAACGCGGCGCGAAAAAGTTATTCTCCCGCCGCAAAAACACGTCCAGATAACGCGTCGCGTCGGGCGAAAACCCCTGGAAACTCCCCAGCTCATCAAAAAGCGCGCGGCGGACCACGAGCACCTGTTCATCGGCTTTTGGCATCCCGGCTTTCTCCCACAAACGCGCCCGCCCGCAAAGACCGCAGCGGGCGCCGCGATAACATTTTTTTTCGGTCGCTGCCCCGCCGCGCGAGACCTAACCCAAATACCGCGCCAGCCGCTCCCGCAACTCCTGCCGCGCGCGAAACAGCAGGCTCTTCACCGCCGGCACCGTCACGCCCAGCACCTCCGCGATCTCCTCGTAGGACTTCTCCTCATACCGCCGCAGGATCACCGCCAGCCGCGCCGCCTCCGGCAACGCCTGGATCGCCGCGTCCACCGCCGCCTGCAACTCCGCCTGCTCCGCCTCGGCCGCCGGCGAACTCACGCCATGGTCCGGCCACTCCGTTACGCCATCCTCCAGCGGCACCGTGCGGGCGCGCGACCGCCGCCGCGCCTCGTTGAAAACCAAGTTCCGCGTGATCGTCAGAATCCACGTCGTCACCTTCGCGCTCGGCTCCCACCGCGACGCGTTGCGCCACACCCGCACAAACACCGTCTGCGCAAGATCCTCCGCCTCCTCCACCGTGCCCAGCATCCGCACAATCGTGCCCACCACCATCTGCTGGTGCCGCTCCACCAGCGCGGTGAACGCCTCCTCGTCGCCGGCACGCACCCGCGCCATCAGCGCAAAATCGTCCGGACTCGGGGGTTCGTCCGCCATGGAAGATTTATCGTGGAGCAGCGAAGGCGAAATCACCAGAAATTGAACCCCGCGGCTAACGAATCGACGCGGCGAAATTTTCCGCGCTATGCTCCGCCCTTCCCCGCATGCCCGTCGTCGCCAGCTACTGCACCACCTTCCTCAAGCCCGAGATGCTCCACATCTACCGGCAGGTCACCGGACTGCGCACCTTCGAGACGTTTGTGATGACCAAGGAACGCCAGTGCGCCGACCGCTTCCCCTTCAACGCCATCGAGGTGCTGCCCCGCCCGCGCATCAACTTCCTCGCCCGCTTCCACAAGAAATATCTCCGCCGCATGGAGCCCGTCTTCTACCGCGGCGAATACGACCAACTCTCCGCCGTGCTCGCCCGGCGCCACGCCGACCTGCTCCACGTCTACTTCGGCCACACCGGCGTGCACCTCCTCCCCTTCATCCGCAACTGGCCCGGCCCATCCGTCGTCTCCTTTCACGGCATGGACATCATGCCCCGCCCGCAGGAACCCGGCTACGACCAGCGCATGCGGGAACTCCTCCGCACCCTCCCGCTGATCCTCGCCCGCAGCGAATCCCTCGCCCGCCGCCTCGAAACCCTCGGGGCCGACCCCGCCCGCATCCGCCTGAACCGCACTGGCATCCCGCTCGACGCCTTCCCGTTCGTGGACCGCCAACCGCCCACCGACGGCGCATGGCATCTCGTGCAGGCCTCCCGCCTCATCGCCAAAAAGGGCCTCGACGACGCCCTCCGCGCCTTCGCCGCCTTTCGCGCCGTCCATCCCGCCGCCCGCTTCACCATCGCCGGCGACGGCCCGCAGCGCGCGGAACTGGAACACCTCGCCGCCTCCCTCGGCCTCGGTGCCGCCGTCACCTTCGCCGGCTTCCAGACGCAGGATCAACTCCGCGCCCTCTACGCCGCCGCGCACCTCTTCCTCCATCCCAGCCGCACGCCGGAAAGCGGCGACCAGGAAGGCGTGCCCAACGCCATGCTCGAAGCCATGGCCACCGGCCTGCCCGTCGCGGCGACCCTCCACGGCGGCATCCCCGAGGCCGTGGACCCCGGAGTCAGCGGCCTGCTCGTGCCGGAGCGCGACGTCGATGCCCTCCGCGACTCCCTGCTCACCATGGCGGCCCATCCCTCCGCCACCCTCGCCATGGGCCGTGCCGCCGCCGAAAGCGTCCGAACCCGCTTCGAGCAGGGCGCCGCCATCCGCGCCCTGGAGGCGATCTACGCGGAGGCCGTCGCCTCGCGCCGCAGCGCCAGCCGGTAAACCGGCTTGCCGATCTCCGCAAACTTCCGCTGAAATTCCGTCTCCGGATACTCCCGGCCGTCGTCCCACGGCACGGGCGCAAACCCCGCACTCGCCGCCACCGCCGCCTCCATCGCGGCAAAATACGGCGCGTCGTCCGTCATCAAACGCAGCACGCCGCCCGCAGCCAACGTCCCGTGCGCGGCGCGCAAAAACTCCGCGTTCACCAGCCGCCGCACGTGATGCCGCCGCTTCGGCCACGGATCGGGAAACGACACGTGGATCACCTCCGCGCCCCCCGCCGGCACGCGCTCACGCAGCGTCTCCAGCCCTTCTCCAGCAATCACCCACGCGTTCCCCAGCCCGAGCCGCGTAATCTTCGCCCGGCACCGCAACACCCGCCCGACCTGCCGCTCCACGCCCAGAAAACGCCGGTCCGGATACCGCTCCGCCATGCTCACCACAAAGCGTCCGCGATGGCAGCCGAGATCAATCTCCAGCGGTGCGCGCAGAAAATCCGGCGGCAAATCCGCGGGCACCGCCGTCAGCGCGCCATCCATTGCTGCCACCACTTCCGCCGCTCCTGCCGAAACGCCCCCGCCTGCTCCAGCGCCGCGTGCAGCTCCGCCGCGACCCGGTCGGTCGCGAACAGCGCCTCGCAGCGCGCCCGCCCGGCCTCGCCCCACGCCCGCGAACGCGCCGGCTCATCAAGCATCTCCGCCAGCGCCGCCGCAAGGGCCGCGGGATCATGCGGCGGCACGAGCCGCCCCGTCTCGCCCTCAATCACCATTTCGGGCACGCCCGCGACCGGCGTGGAAACCACCGGCACCCCCGCCGCCATCGCCTCCATGATCACCGTGGGCAGATTGTCCTTCCCGCCCTTCGCCTCGTCCACGCACGGCAGCGCAAAAATGCTCGTCCGCGCCAGCAACTCCGCGATCTCCCGCTCGGACTTCGGCCCCGTGACCACGATGCGCGGCTCGCCCAGCGCAGCCGCGTGCAGCGTGTCCTCCAGCGGACCCTGCCCTACGATGAGGCACTCAAACGGCCGCGGGCCCAACTGCCGGCACGCCTCGACCAAATCCGCGAACCCCTTCTTCTCGATATACCGGCCCACCGCCAGGATGAGCGGCCGCGCCGCGTCGGGCTCGCTCCGCGGAAAACGCGTGAGATCGATCCCGTTGTAGACCCGCCGCACCTTCGCCGCGTGCACGGGGAAACGCTCCCGCAAAAACCGCACGCTGTAATCACTCACCGTCACCACCAGCGCCGCGTTCGCGATCAGCATGCCAAGGCGCTCCAGCGGCTCGTCGCAGAAAATGTCGTTCGCGTGCGCCGTAAAGCTGTAGCGGATGCCGCCCAGCCGGTTCAGCCAGAACGCCGTGCGCGCCGCGATTCCCGCAAAATGAACATGCACATGCCCCACCCCGCGCCGGCGCAGCTCGGGCAGCAGCCACAGCGCCTCGTAAATCCTCCGCTTCTCGGTCTCGTCGCCCCAAAGCTCGCGCAAATCCTCGATCGCCCGCCGGGCCTCGCGGCGGAACGTCGCGTCCTCCGCAATGCGCTCGTCAAAGCTCGACGGCACATACGTCGTCAACCCCGCCAGCTCCGGCGGAAAATCCTGCCGCGGCTCCCCGCGCGGATCCCGCAGCGAAAAGATCGGCGCCTCAACGCCCCGGCGGCGCAGGGCCAGCACCTCGCGAAAACAGAACGTCTGCGTAAACGACGGAAACCGCTCAAACAGATACGCAAACCCGCCGCCGGCCGCGGCCCCCGCCTCGCCGGGAAGACGCTCCGGCGTTTCCCCGCCCGGCGCGTTCACGCCGCCGTCTTGTCCTGCTTGCGCCGAATCAACGGCGAGCGCTTGCCCTCCACCACGGCGCGGTTCACGGTCACCTCCGCGATGTCCTCGCGGCCCGGCGCCTCGAACA
>JAIYAZ010000062.1 GCA_027488755.1 Verrucomicrobiaceae bacterium
AGGTGGCGGCGGCGGGCCCAGGGGGCGTGCGCGTTGCCGTGCAGGTCGCGCACGCTCACGGTGCCGTGGGCGGGGGCAAGGAGGCCGGCGAGGCAGGCGAGGAGGCTGCTTTTGCCGACACCGGAGGGGCCGGTGACCGCAACGAATCGGCCGCGCGGGACGGCGAGGTTGAGGTCGCGGACGAGTTCGCGCTCCCCGCGTGCGACGGTGAGGTCGTGCGTTTCGACGTGCGCGACCGGGGCGGTCATGGCTTGGCCGGCTCGACGAGGGCGAGGGCCTCGACGACGGGCTGGAGGTGGGTGGCGGGGTCGACTTCGACGAGTTCGGCGGAGAAGACGGTGCGTTCGACACCGGTGCTGGCGGCGTCGAGCGCGAGGAGGCCGCGCTTGAGGGCGGCGAGGTCGTCGGGCCGGAGGCGGGCGGAGGCGGCGATGACGTGGGTGGGCACAGGGCCCTGCGACTGGAGTTTGCGGAGGCGGGATTTTTGCTCCGGGGTGAGGTGTTTGTCGCCGTCGAGCACGTAGTCGCTCACGGCGGCGGCCTCGGCTTCGCCGGCGAGGACGCGTTCGACGGCGGAGACGTAGCCGGTGCCGAACCAGACGTGGTCGGGGCCGAAGAACGAGGCGGGGTCGGCCTTGGCGTCGAGCAGGCCGCGGTTTTTCAGGTCGCTGAGCGGGATGAGGTAGCCGGAGGTGCTGGAGCGGCTGCTGAACGCGATGGGTTTGCCGCGCAGGTCGGTGATGTCGCGGTAGGGGCGGTCGGCTAGGGTGACCCAGTAGCTTTTGTAGCCGGTCGAGCCGTTGATCTGGCTGGCGAGGAGGAGGTGGGCGGCGTCGTTTTTGCGGAGATTAAGCATGTCCATGGCGCTGACCCAGGCGAGGTCGATGGTGCCGTTGGCGAGGCCTTCGGCGATGACGGCGGCGGAGAGCGGGACGATGACTTCGACGGGGCGGCCGAAGCTTTTTTCGAGCGCGGCGGCGAGGGTGCGGCGCTCGGCGAGCATGGCGTCGGGGTTTTTGTCGGGCTTGAGGGCGACGACGACTTTGGCGAGCGAGAGATCGGCGGCGGCGAGCGGGGTCGCTACGGCGAGAGTGAGGGCGGCGAGGAGGAGGCGGGTTTTCATGGGCGCAGGGAAAAGGTGACGGGGACGTCGATGACGGCGCCGACGGGCTGGCCGCCGACGGTGCGGGGAAGGAAGCGCCAGCCGCGCACGGCCTGGACCGCGGCCTGGTCGAGGGCGCCGAAGCCGGAGCTGCGTTGCAGGGAGACGCTGCCGACCTGGCCGGATTCGGTGATGGTGGCGCGAACGATCACGCGCCCGCGCCAGCCGTTGCGGCGGGCCATTTCGGGGTAGTGGGGCGGGCGGTTGCGCGGGGCGTCGGGTCGGGCTTCGCGGACGACGCCGCGGGGCGCGGCGGGCTTGCCGGCGGCGGTGGGGTTCGGGGCGGCGGCTTTTGCGGGCGGCGCGGGCTTTTTGGTCGCCGGGGTGGTTTTGGGCCGGGGCGCGGGCGGGGCGGTGGGCGCGGGGACGGGCGCTTCGGGCAGGGCGGCGGGTGCGGGGGGCGGCGTGGGTTCCGGCGCGGGCGGCGGGGTGGGCGCGGGAGGGAGTTCGGGCGGGGGCGCGGGTGGATCGAGGGGGGCGGGGGCGAGGAGTTCGACTTCGACGGTGGAAGTTTCCCCGGCCGCGACGGGGGCGGTGGCCGGGCGCGAGGGGATCGCGGTGAACAAGGCGGCGTGCGCCCCGGCGGCGACGAGGAAGGAGGCGAGATACCAGCGACCGGGGCGCTCGAACGTCATGGCGCGGGCGGGAGCGTGGTTTGGATCGCGATGCGGGTGATGCCGAGGCGGCGGGCCTCGTCGAGCACGGCGACGGCCTGGCCGAATTCCGCGCTGGCGTCGCCGTTGATAAAGACGCGGGGTTCGGGCGTGGCGGCCTTGAGGGCGGTGAGGCGGGCGGTGAGTTCCTTGCGGCTGACGACGTCGCGATTGAAGAGGATTTCGCCCCGGGCGGTGAGGGTGACGGTGCTGGGTGCGGAGCGATCCTGCGGGGTGCTGGTGGCGGCGGTCGGGAGGTTCACGGGGACGCCCTGGTTTTTCACCATCGAGAGCGAGACGAGCACAAAGGTCGCGAGCAGGAAGAAGATGATGTCGATGAGCGGGATGATCTCGATGCGCGCTTTTTTCCCCGCGCGAGGCGAGGGGATGTTCATGGCATGGGGGCGGCCGGTGCCGCGGGCGAACGAAGCAGGTGCAACTCGACGTGGGAGGCGGCGTCCTGGATTTGCTGGCGGGCTTCCTCGAGGCGGGCGTTGAGGTAGTTGAAGGGGATGAGCGCGACGATGGCGATGGCAAGGCCGAAGGCGGTGGCGATGAGGGCTTCGGCGATGCCGCCGGTGATGGCGGCGGGCGCGTCGAGCTCGCGGTCGCCGAGGAGGTCGAAGGAGTGGATCATGCCGGTGACCGTGCCGAGCAGGCCGAGGAGCGGGGCGAGGGTGATGATGGTGTCGAGGATGCCGATGCCGCGGTTGAAGCGGGCGAGTTCGCGGTTCGCGGCGCGGAGGAGGGCGTCGGAGATGGATTTGTCGCGGTGGGCCAGGCCGTAGGTGAGGGTGCGGGCCACGAAGTCGGAGGAGTTTTGCCCGAGGGTGACCGCGCGGTCGGGTTCGCCGTGCTCCACGGCTTCGAGCATGGCGGAGACGGTCGCGGGCGCGCGGTGGCGGTGTTCGCGAACGATGAAGGCGC
>JAIYAZ010000017.1 GCA_027488755.1 Verrucomicrobiaceae bacterium
ATGGAAATCCGGCCGCTGCTCAGCGCGACGAAGTCCGCGTCAAAGCTCGCCTTCGGGCTGAGGTTCGTTGTGGCGGTGGAATCGAGCAGCAGGCTCGTGCCGGCAAGGTTCACGCCCTCACTGATGGTCAGAACGGCATCGCTGGAGGCCGTGCGCCCGGTGCGGAAAACCGAGGCCTGGGAATCGCTGCTGAGGCGGAGCAGGGCCCCGTCGCCGTCGACGGTCAAACGCTCGGCCGGGCTGCCCATCGAGCCGCTTTGCTCGATCCGGGCTCCGCGGCGGAGCTCAAGGGTGTCGGTGGCCGCGAGGATAATTTCCGGGCCGGCGAGGGCCGCGTCGCGATTGGCCAGGGTGATGCGGCCGGTGGCCACGTTCAGCACGGTGCCGCCCTCGCCCTCGCTGCGACGGCCGCCGAGGAAGAGACTTTCGGCCCCGAAGCTCGAAAGGGTCGCCGCGCTGAGGACCGAGGTTTGTTTCGGGGCGCGGGCGGCGTTCGGATTGTCGCTGACGATCAAAATGTCGTTCGCGCTGCTGATGTCGATGCTGGCGCCAATCGCCCCCGGCTTGGCGGCGGAGCGAACGGCGCCGTCGAGGCGAAGATCGCCCTGGGCCTGGAACACGAGCCGGCCGGCGTCCATGGGGAGCCGGGGCACGTCGGCCTCGACGTCGCGGGCGCTGCGTCGCAGGTAGGCGTTGGCCCCAAAGTCCTGATACTCCGCCCGCGCGCGGAACACAGTGGGTGCGGCCACCTCAAAGCCGCGGCGGACGCCGGGGCGGGGGCGGGAATCCGCCAGGTCGTTATACGTGTAACCGGCGACGAATTCGGCCCCGTCCGCCTGAAGGGTGGGAGCGTTGGGCACGTCGGTTCGCGGCGTCACGAGCACCGCGCCGGGAAGAAGGGCGTAGCGCGCCGGCAGCAGGGTGTAACTGCCGGCCGGGAGCGTCCCGGAGCCGGAGAGAAAAACGCGATCGCCCGCCTGCAGCTCGGAGTTGGTGTATCCGGGCACCCCGCCCTCCCCGGACGGATCGAGCGTGCTCTGGGCGTCGTCGCTTTGATTGAAGGGTGAGAACGGCGCGTAGCCGAAGTTATAACCCGGCAGGACCGCGAAGGCGTCGTTCTCCGCGAGAAGGTCCTGCGTGCCACCCTGACCCGCGATCCAGCGGTAGGCGTAAAGATTGCCCCCGCCGCCGATGTCGATCGTGGCCCCTTCGCGCAAGTTCAGGCGGTTGGCGGAAATGCTCACGGACTTGCCGGGCACGCCCCCCACGGTGATGTCGATGCCGCGCGGATCCACCCAGGAGTCGGAATTGGTCACGAGGCCAAACGGGATCGTGAGTTCCGCGCCCGTCCGCGCGTCAATCCCCGAGACCGAGGTTTCGCTGCCGGGGCGCAGGACCACGCGATCCGCCACCGGCAGGAGGGCGGCGACGAGCAGTCCGCCGCCGGGGGCATTCACGCCGGCGATCGAACTCGTGCGGGCGTCGCCCGTGCCGTCCCAACCGACGTTGATCGTTCCCAGCGGGGCACGCAGCACGCCGCCCTGCGAAATCCGGCTCGCGTAAATGTTCAGTTCGCCCCCGGCCGAAAGCGGGAGCGGGCGGGAGCCCGAGGCGGTGATGGTGATGGAACCGGGGATGACCTCCACCGGCCCGGCCGGGTCGGCCTCGTTGACCGGCGGGCGATAATCAAACGCCGAGATGGTGAACTGGCCGGCGGTGACCGGATAAATCTGCCCGGCGCGAAGCCGGAGTTCGCCCGGCACCGCGAGCGTGCCCTGGCCGCGGATGTCGCCCCCTTCGGCGGCAAGGGTGGTCCGGCGAACGCCCCGCACGGCCAGGTTGCCGATATCGATCAGATCGGCTTCGACGGTGAGTTCGCCGTCCCCGCGCCCGAGGCCGAAGAAAAAGGGCGAGCCCCCGCCAAAGACATTGGCCAGGCCCGGCGCGTTGGGACGCAAGGGCGCGGCGAAGGCGGCGCCCAGCGCGACGTAGGGCGCGCGCAGGGTCGCGCGGCCATCCACCAACAGGATGCCGCCGCCGCTGACAATGCCATCCTCGCCAATGCCGCCGCCGGCGAG
This sequence comes from Verrucomicrobiaceae bacterium, assembly GCA_027488755.1. GTDB lineage: Bacteria > Verrucomicrobiota > Verrucomicrobiia > Chthoniobacterales > JAATET01 > JAATET01. Next base: position 2,079 of record JAIYAZ010000017.1, read on the forward strand.
GGAGAGCGCGCGTCCGGCCGAGATATCGACGTCACCCATCAGACGGACGACGCCCGCCAGTTGGAGGCCGTCAAAACCCCCGCGGGCAAACTGATCCACGCTGAAGTATCCCTGCGCGGGAATGGCCCGCCCATCCTGTCGCACCACCACCTGGCCCGTGCCCCGTTCGGCCGGCACCAGCGGACGACGGTCCCGCGAGGCGGCGTCGGCACCGGACTCCGGCCGTTCGCGGACAAATTCGGGCAACATGAACCCCTCCTGCCGGACGACCAACTGGACGTCGGTGGGCTGGGGGGCTTCCTGCGGTCCGTAAAACCGGCCGGAACGGACGACCAGGTCGCCCCCCAGCGCGGTCGGACCACCGGCATTGCCGCGCAGGGTGGAATCCACCAGCAGCACCTGCGAACCGCTCAGCGAAAGCGTGCCACCGTCGCTGTCCACCCGCTGCGGGAGCATGGTGCGGACGTAGGTGGGCCGGGTGAGCCCGGCGTTGACCGGCACGGTCGGCGTCGCGAGGCCGAGTTCGGCCGGGGTGAAATCCAGCACCCCCGAGGCACCGGAAACATCCATCAGGGCTCCCCGTTCGGACACGATGTTGCCGGCAATGGCGATCCGCCCGCCGGGAAGAACCGTGCCCGTGCGGAATCCGTAGTCATCCGGGGTCACGACGACCGTGCCCGCGACCGAGAGCCGGCTCTCCGGCCCGATGTAAACCGTCGTGCGCGCGCGCAGGGCTTCCCGGTTTAGCAGGGGAAAACTGGCCGCACCCGAAACGGCGATTGAGCCCCCGGGCGCATAGATCGAGCCGAGCACGGTCACGGCGTCAGCCTTGAGGGACACACTGCCGGCGGCGCCGGCGCGGATGACGGCACCCGCCCCAAACTCAAGGTCGGCACGTGCCGTAAGCAATCCGTCGAACGGGTTGCGGGCTCCCTTGGCCTCGAAGGCGAGGCTGAGCGCCGGACGCAGATCCTCGGGCAGGACCGTTGTTTCCAAACTGAGCGCTCCCGCGCGCTTCGCAACCCAGCTTCGCACCGTGGGTTTGAGCACCAACTCGGGCGCAATCACCAGACCGGGGACAAACCGGTTGTCGGGATAGGAACGAAATGCTTCGTCGGGAGTGATTTCGGCTCCCGTCGCGAAGGGATCGACCCGCAAAGGCGTCGATGCGATTCCGGCCAGCGAGAAGCGGCTGAAACCGCCGCGATCAAAAAATTCGGGGGCAACCTGGAACGAGCCGGTTTCCGCCGTACCGCCGACCCGCACGCGCATGGCTTGGAGGCTTAAGCTGCCACCGACTGCGCCCGAATAGCCCCGCAATTCCCCGCCAATCACCAGGCGGCCATCGTCGTAAATCTCCGCCCCTCCCTGGGGTTCCCGCCCCGCGATGAGGGCGATGGAGCCCGCGTCGCCGAAGGAAGGCGTGCCGCTGGTGCTCATATTTACCCCCCCGGAGACATCGGCCAGACTGCCCAGGCCCAGGACCACATCGCGGGCGGTCAACGAAATCTCGCCCCCTTTAAGCTGGATGGGGGCCTCCAGATTGTCGGCGTATGCACTGCGGTCATCCACAATGGTGCCAGCCGTCGAGAGGACGCCTCCCGTGCGCACGGTGATGATCCCGGCATTCCGGCCGGGCGTGGGGAGACGGCGAATTTCATCATCGGTGCCCAAAAGCGCCTGGCTGCGCGCGAGATCGAACGGGGAAATTGCGTAAGCTTTGAGACTTATGGTTCCTCCGGGGGCAACGAGGTCACCCCCGATATCGAGACTGGCCCCGGTGAGGCGAAAACTTCCCCCGGGTGTGGTGGTTAAGCGCGTGCCGGGGGCGATGGCAATTCGACTTTCGCCCCCCTCCAGCGTGAGTTGGTTAAAACCCTGGCGATTCACGAGGTCCGATGAGAGAACCACCCGGCGGCTTCGGTCCCCCGCCAACGGGCGGGACTCACCCGCGGGATTTACCGCAAAATCGCGAACGTTTGGGAGATCAATGCTCTGCGAACTGATGAGGATATTCGGCCGGTAGGGAGAAGTCGTAAACAGGCGGATGCCGGATGCAAACGTCTCTACCTTCTGGGCCTCGAACTTGAGTTGGAGGCTGCTGCCGGCGGGCAACGCGGTTTTGCCGGAGTCATCGCGGATCTGGCGAGGCCCCGCGACGGTCTGTCCGCGCATCACCCCATCGAGCGCCATCGCGGGGGCTTGAATGGCAATGGCCCCGCCGGCCGCCCCGGAAAGATAGGAGGACTCAAACCGCCGTCCCGACAGGGAGAGGGGGCGCTGGTAGGTTTCGGTAATCCCCCACTTGCTCCGTGTAATGGTGGTGGTGGTCGTGTAGATGCGGTCGTAGGTCTGGTCGGGGGTGGCGTCCTCGACGTCGACAATATGGCCATCCTTCACGAGGCGGGTGGTCTCGACGTAGCCAGAACCGTAGTTCACATAACCGCCCGAGACGTCAATCGTGGCATCATCCCGAAGGACAACCGAATCTCCCGCGCGAATGGCAACACTCCCGCCGGCGGTCGTGAGCTGACCCACACTGCGCTGAATGAGATTCTGATAACCGGTAGCGTCCCCCAGGGGAGTGCCAACCCATTCCCGTCCGTTGAACGTCCCGGACTTTCGCAGGTCGATGGTCAGGTCGACTCCGCGAAGCCCACCTTCCCGCTGGAGGGGCGCATTGGCCAACTCAGCTCCGCGCAGTTGCAGGGTGAGGATGTTTTGATCCAGGGGCGCGAAGGCCTCCGGCGTCCCCGAAACGTCGATGAGTGCCCCGCGGTCCGCGTAGATTTGTCCGGCCGTATAGACGAACTCCGACCGTGGCGCGACCGCCGCATTGGGCGGCGGCGTGTAGAGCCAGCGCCCTGCATCCACGGCGACCTGGGCATTCGGGGCGAGCAGGATCGAATCCCGGCCAAAGTGGACGTTTCCCGCCTGGATTTCGACCCGGGAGGACAACGCCAGTTTCGTGCCGATGGTTGTTTTATCGCTCTCCAACTCCGGGAGGATGCGGATGATGCTGCCCGCGCCCAACGAGACGAGACCGGTCGAACGCGGGACGAATTGCTCGCTACCTGTCTGCGTCGCATCAAAGAGGGGGTTGCCCACCGCATCGTAGTTCGCGGAAAGGTCCACCCGTCCGTTCAGCGAAACGGAGGTTGTGCTCGCGATGATGCCGTTCTGGTCGATCCGCGCCCCGGTCAAAAATGCGTTTCCGCGTTCCGTGGAGATGAGGCCGCGATTTGTGACGCGGGCAATCACCTGCGCGGAGTCATGGCTCGGATCGCGGACTTCTCCCACGTAGGCATCCAGACCGCGCAGACTGGGGTCGTTGGCCTGATGAGCGGTAAACGCCACCTGAAGACCGGCGGCAAGGATGGTCTGCCCGTCCGGGGTTTCGATCGTGCCGTCATTGCGAACCTGCCGTCCCACCAACGCAATGCGCCCACCGACGTTGGCGGCTGATGTCGGGCTCTGGAGCAGCGCCCCCTTCGATACCAGAATTTTTCCGGTTTGCGCCCCGTAAGTGGCCGAAAACGCCTCGGTCACAACGTTGTTTCCGGTCGGAAATGCCTTGGCAACCCCGGCGTCGGTCAGCGTTAACGCCGTGCGCCCATCTTTTCCGGTTGCGAGCGTGTAGTCCTCACCGGCGGTGAGCTCCGTCGTGGTCACGACGGCACTGCGCCGCACGGTCACCGAAATGTTCGGCTTGGTTTCCGGGTCAAGGGGCAGGGCAAACGCCACCGAGGGCTTTTCCGCGGAAATCTTCCCAAGAAGATTTTCCTGCTGCCGGTAGTTAAAGAGAAACTGGCTATTCGGGTTGTTCAGCAAACCCGTGCCCAGAAACGATTCGTTGAGCGGAACAGCCGACGCCGTGAGGTTATGGGCGTTCACCTGGCTCCCTCCGCCAAAGATGATGCCGTTCTGGTTGATCACGTAAACCTGGCCGGCGGCCTTGATGGAGCCGAGAATTTGGGAAGGGCGCCCGCGCGGATCGCTCACCTTGTTGAAGGCGACCCATTGGCTGATGTTGTCGCCGCCCTTGCTTTGGTCAAAGACAAGCGTCGTCTTGCGACCAATGTCGAAGCGTTTCCAGTTCAGAATCGCCTGCTGCTCATTCTGTTTGATGGTGACGGTCACGCCGTCGCCCGAGCGGCTTTGCTCCGGCAATTCCGCCCCCACCCAGAGGCCGGCGTTTTCCCCTCGGCCGGGTTTGCGGAGATTTTTCGGCACCCCGTTGGCGAGCTGGAGCCCCCCGGGACCCAGCCCGTCGGTGACGCGGGGCAGGGTCACGCGGGGATTGAGGGGGTTGCGTCCGCCCGCGCCATTGCCCGCCGCGTCCCGGGCGGCCTGCTGCATGGCCTTGACGGCGGTGAGGGCCTGCGTTGTGCGGGCCAGGCGATCCCGGGCGTTGGCCCGGGCGGCTTCGGCGGCGGGAGCACCGGCGGCGGAGCCGGAACCGGGGTTTCGGCGGTTCACGTTCTGCGCGGCACCACCCCGCAACAAATCACCCGCGAAGGCCGGCAGCGCCAAAAAGGGCAGCAGCAGCAGCGTGATCAGCAGATTTAGCAGCGGGCGTGGCGAACGCATGGGTAGGAGGTATCCGTCGATGTCGGCCCTCAACTTGGGCAAGATGGCCACCCTAACGGCGGTTCCATCGCGCGCCATCAGGGTTGCCAGACTCTAAAGCCGAAGGGCCGCACACTAAACACCCGGTTCCTTTCCCCGACAATCGGGCCAATGTGAAGGTTTTGTGACATTTTCGCCCGTGACGTCGGACGCTGGAAAAGCAAAGGCCACCCGCGGATTTTCCGCGAGTGGCCTTGCAAGGTGACAGGTTCCGGGGAACCTGGGATTTGATCTTAGTAGTCGGCCGTGATGACGCCGCCGTCGGTGCCGCGAACCACGTTCATGGAGCTCAGCAACGGACTGCCATCAACCGTGAGGAGCTGATTGATGAGGCCGTTCGTGAAGGCCAAGGGCGTGCCAGAAAGGCTGCTCTTGTGGGCGACGTGCAGGTAGCTCCAGAAGGAATACTGACCCTGCTGCACGGCCGTGAGGCTGTAGCTGAAGCCGTTCCAGGTGAGGCGGCCGCCGCCGAGGCCCACAAGCGTGCCTACGTCATTGATGCCCATGTAACTCACGTAGGAGTTCGCGAGGCCCGTCTTGCCCATCCGGGTATTGCCCGCGAGGGTGCCACCCGAGTTTTCGCCACCTTCACCGAGGGGCGAAACGATGCCGTTCACGGTCTGGACCGGGTAGAGCACCGCGTTGCCGCCGGTTTCGTTGCCGGTGTTATACTGCTGGATGGCGGTAAAGACGCCAATGCCGCTTTCGGCGAGGGCAATCGTGCGGGTGCCGGAGTCGCTGTCGCGACCCGTCGCGTAAACCAGCGTGCCCTGGTCGGTGGCGTTGCCGGTATACATGGCGAGGGGCAGGGTGCCCGTGCCGACCCACTGGGCCTGCGCGAGCAGCGGGGTCATGTTCGTGATGCCGGCGGCGGCACCCTTGCTCTTCACCCATTCGAAGGGGATGACCCCAACGATGGTGTCAATCAGCGTAGAGTAAGCCACGCCGTTGAAGTTCCCCAGGAAGGGGGTCGAGCTCTGGTAGCAATCCGAGAATGCGACCTGGGGCACCTGGGCATCACGCACCGGAGCCGTCGTGGCGCGCGGGTCGGCAAGGCCACTTGTGCCCGTCTGCGAGGTCGTCTGGTTGTCGGTGAGGAAACCCACGGTGAAGTTGTTATTGGTCGCCGCGACGGTCTGGACACCGCCGGCCGAACCGCTCCACGAGACCTTGATCGTCACGTTGGCGCTGTTGTAAACGCCCTTGAAGATCGCTGCATTGGCGCCAGAGAGGCTGCCGCCCGTGTAGCCGTAGCTGCTGCCGGCCGGCAGGGACGTGCCGTTCGTGGAGCCGAGGAGCTTCATGATCGCCGTGTGCGTGGAGCTGCGGTAGGCGGTCGAGCCCGTGATGTAGATCTTGGTCTGGGCCGAGGCGACTTCGGCGGAGCCGAGGGCGACGAGGGCCAAAGCCGCAATTTTGAAGAGTTTCATTGGATGGTATTTAGGGTTTTTTTTGGGATACTAACGGGGTGACAACTTAGGCCTGCGCGGCCGCACGGCGGCGACGGGCGATGACGAACGCGGCGAGCGCGAGCACGGTGGCCGCACCGTAAACGGAGGGCTCGGGGACGGGGGTGAAATTCGGCGTGCTGCCGAAAAACACGGTGCCGGAATCATTCAGGACAAACGTTCCTTCATAGGTGCCGTCCAGCGTGCTGCTGCCGGTCGCCATGCGGAAGAGGTCGATGCGGGAATTGGAGGTGCCATCGCCAAAATCGCCGAGGGCGATGTTGAAGTAGGCGAAGCTGATGTTGCCGTTGTTCGTCTGGAACTCGGCAAAGTCGTTCGCCACCGAGCTCGGCTGGAGCATCGCGTTGGTCGTGCTGGCCGCCGGGCCAAACCCCGTGGTGAAGTCGTCCGGGTTCCGGTTAAAGAGCTGGCCGACGGACTCAATGCGGGTCGTCACCTGGCTCTGGGTGCCAGACGCACCACGCTTCCAAGGCGTCGCCTGCGTGCCGACGATGGTCTGCTCGCGGGTCGCGTAAAGCGTGTTGGTGCCGTCCGAACCGACCGCAACGTTGCGGGTGTCGCCGAAGACGCCCCACTTGATGGTCGCGTCGGTTTTCCAGCCGCTGCCGAAAACGGCGGCGAGGTCGGCCCCGAGGTCGCCGATGCTGAGCGCGAAGTTATCACCGGTGTAATCCCGGTAGGTTGCGGCGGAGCCGATGTTGACGACGAGGCTGCCCGCGCCGGCATTGTTCGAGTCGTAGAACCCGAGAAGGAGGTCGTTGGTTGCGTAGGTCAGCGCCTTGGCGGAGGGAGCCGCCATGCTGAACCCGAGGGCCGCCAGAGTGATGGCCGCGAGATGTTTTCGATACATGATGAGGATGGGTTTTAGTTTTTTTGGGCGTCGGGAAGGAGTCCTGACCGGCGCAGACAACCGGAATGCCTCCCGGGGGACAATGGTCACTTCGTGAAGTTTTTGTGACATCCCGCCGAAAGTCCCGGAACCTCCAAAAAAATAGGGGCGGGGGAAGTCCCCGCCCCAAAGCCGCAGCGATCTCCGCCCATTTCTGGATCAAGCCCGGGCCGCGCGGCGGTGGCGGAGAGCGGCAAGGCCCACGCCGAGCACCAGCAAGGCCAGCACCGAAGGTTCGGGAACGACGGTGAAGCGGACGTTGCCGCTGTCGTTAATGGTAAAGGTGCCCTCGTAACTGCTCAGCAAGGAGCTATTGCCCGTTTGGGCGCGAAACAGGTCGATGCCCGTCCCGGCGGTGCCATTCGCAAAATTGCCCATGGCGAGGTTGTAGTAATCGAAGCTTTGATTGCCGTTATTCTTGTGCCACTGGAAAAAATCGTTGATGTCGGAGGACTGCTGAATGAGGCCCACCGGGCTATTGACGGTCGGGCTCGTGTTCTGGTTGGCGTAGGAGCCGGCAAACGAAAAAATCTTCGCGGCGACCTGGCTCTGGGTGGCGGTGCTGCCGCGATTCCAAGGGATGCCGATCGTGCCGGGAACGCTCTGCGCCTTTCCGGCGTAGAGCGTGTGAACGGGGTCCCCGTTCGCTGCCTCATTGTAGGTCGTTCCAAAAAAGCCCCAGAGGACATCCTCGCGGGTCTTCCAATCGGCCCCGAAGACACTCACAAGATCGAGACCGGTATTCCCGATACTCAGCTGAATGGAAGATCCCTCGGCCATGTCACGAAAGGTGGCCGCCGAGCCAAGATTAACCACATAACTCTGACCCGCGCCATCTCCCGCCAAAGCCATGAAGCCCATAAAGAGATCCCCGGAGGTATAGACCAGGGCGGCGCGGGAAGTCGGGGCGGCAACCAAAAGGGCGGCCGAGACACCTAAAAGGGCGAGCGAAGAACGGAAGAATTTCATGAAAGACAGGGAAGAGAGTTGCGGAATGTTCCCGGCTCAGGCCGGGGAAAAGCTGCCGAAAGAAACTCCCGCCCACGGATTTGCTCAACTCCCGCTACGTGACGATTTCGTTACATCAGCCTCCGCCCCTCTGTAGACCCGGGGTTATTCCTCGGTCCCCAGAGATGCCCCCTCAGCCCGGACCGCTTCGATTTGGCGCTTGAGGAAGGCCTGTTGGCCAAAGGCGGCCCGGAAGCGATTGTCCGCGTCCATCTGAGCCCAGTGCCAGCGTTGCCGATACTCGGGGGAGGACGGGTCGGGATTCTCCGTCCCGATCTCGCGGACGAACTGCTCCTGGATGGAATTGAGCACGCTCCGAAGACGATCCGGCAATTTCGCGTCGTCCGGGCTCGAGAAGAACGCCACCGGAATTCGCACATTTCCCTCGGGGGCAATAATGGGGGGCGCCTCCGACTCCTCCCCGGGCTCCGCGATATCCCCAGGGGGGGCCTTCGGGGTGGAGCGCTCGCCGAGCACCGGGCTGGCTGGCGGAATCACGGTAACTTCCCGGGGTTGAGTCGGCGGGACCGAGGGGGACGCGTCCATGGGAATAATGCGGGCAATGGTTTCCTCGGGGCAGCCGATTTTTCGGAGATTTCGGGCGAAGGTATCCGGATCGGGAGCGGTGATCTCAGCCCAGCTTGGTGGGGGAATGATCGGCACGTCCGCCGGGATCGGAGCCGAGGCCACGGGGCCCGGTTTGGGCGCGAGAATCAGGCCCAGAAGAATCCCGCCGACAAAACAAGCCAACGGAAGACCGAGGCGGCTCCAGGAATAATGAGAGAGAAAACGCATGCCGAAAGGGGAGAACATCCTCTTGGGCCATCGGCCGCCAATCCGCAATCTCCCGAATGAGTTTGTGTCGAATTCTTCACATTTCGTCGCTCACATGGCCCGAGTTCGCGCTGGACAGACGAATTCCGCGTAGGGACTTTGACGGCCCATGAAAATCAGAACCGCTCTTCTTGGCCTGGGCCTTCTGTGCATCGGGCTGGACCAAATTTTCGCCTATGAACCCCCTCTCGTCTCTTCGGCGTCCGCAGGCAGCGAAGCCGGCACGATGGCCAGCGTCGTGGGCAAGGTCATCGAGGTTCGTCGGGTCGATAAAGGCCCGGTGATCTTTGAACTCGACGGCGTTCCGGCCAAACCCGTGTTCCGCGTGTTGGTTTACCCGATGGCCGTTCGCCGGTTTGGCGCCGACCCGGAAAATCTTTATCTCGGACAGACCGTCAAGGCTACGGGTCAGGTGGTCGTCCGGAAAAACCTGCCTCAGATGTGGATCAACGACCCGACCCATATTCAGGTGGCCACGCCCGAGGAGCAGAAAAAGGCTCGGGAGTCCGCTGGCGCGACGAGCCCGACGGCCAGCCCGACACCGGGGGAGTAAGCCTCCGGGCGGCTAAAGGATCGGGATGCCCGGGCGGAAGGCCCGGGCCCCGTTTACGGGCTTAGTTGGCCGTTTTGACGACCTCGAGCACCGCGTCGGCGTCGATATTGAGGGGCTTGTCGGCCACCAGGCTGCGCATGTATTCGGAGCTGTCGCGGCGCTGCCGGGCTTCGCGGAGGCGGGAAACGATGAGCGGGCGCACCTCCTCGAGGGAGAGGGTGCGGGCGGGGCGTTCGTCCTGGACCTTGAGAATCAACCAACCGACGGTGATCTGGAAGGGGGCCGAAACTTCGCCCTTCTTGAGCTTGGCGGCGACGGTGCGGATGGAGGGGTGAATCTGCTCCTCGGTGAGCCAGCCGACCACGCCGCCCTGGGCGGCGGATTTCGGGTCCTCGCTTTTTTGCGTCGCAACCTGGGTGAAGTCCGCCTTGGGGTCCTGGAGATACTTGGAGAGCATTTGGATGCGTTCCTGCGCGAGTTTGGCCGCTTCGGGGGTGGCATCCTTGGGGCTCGCGATGAAAATCTGGGCGAGCTGAATCTGGCGGGGCACGGCGAAGGCCTTGAGGTTCTGGTCGTAGGCGGTCTGAACCTCGGCGGCGGTCGGATAATCGGCCGGGGGCTGGGTCACCTCGAGGAGATAGCCGTCGGCGATGGCGTTGTCCCGCACGCGCTTGAGCTGGGCCTCGTTGTCGGGCTTGCGGTCCCAGCCCGACTGGAGGGCCTG
>JAIYAZ010000119.1 GCA_027488755.1 Verrucomicrobiaceae bacterium
ACCGGCGGCAACCTGACTCTGAACAGCACGTCGAACTACGGGCTCTCGATCGGCCAGGGCGCCTCCACGGCCGGCGGGGTGGGGACCAATACCTTCAACCTCAACGGGGGCACCATCGCCGCCCAACGCATCGGCGTGATGAACGCCGACGGTAACAATAGCGGAGCGACGAACCGCTATGCGATGAACGGCACGCTGAATTTCAACAACGGCACGATCCGGAACCTGAGCACGGGCACTGCATTGCTGATCCAGAACGGCATTGCTAACACGGGTTCAGCGGCGAATACGGCGCAATGGGACACCAGCAAGCCGCTCAACGTGGTGCTGGCCAACTCCGGCACGCACGAATTCCAGGCCAACACGCAGAGCATCACGGTCGCGCCCTCGGCGCAGCTCACCGGCACCGGCGGGCTGACGAAGACGGGCAATGGCACCCTGGTTCTCACGGGCGGTGGCCCCGTTGCGGTGAACTCGTGGAGCGGCAACACCACGGTCAACGCGGGCACCGTTGCGGTTGATTACAACCAGATCGCGGGCCAGGCGGCTACCGGGGGCAATGACACCCTGAGCGGGGCTTACAGTGCCGCGTCGCGCCTCATCCTCGACGGCGGCAGCTTCACGCTCACGGGCCGCGGCAGTGCGGCGGGCAGTTCGGCCAACGCCACGGCGCACACCGCGACGTCCACCACGGTCACGCTGGCCTCGACGAGCGGCCTGGTCGTCGGCCAGGCGGTGAGCGGCACCAACGTCCCCGCCGGCACCTACATCCGCCGCATCCTTAGTGGCACGCAGATCGAGATCAGCCACTATTCCACGGGCAACAACAGCCTCAGCGGCAACACCCTCACCTTCGGCGCGGCGAGTTTTGCCAACACCCAGACTATCAACGATGTCACGCTCAACGCGACGACGTCCACCGTCACCGTCAATCCGGGTGCCGGCACATCCACGACGCTGCTGAGCTTCGGGAACGTCACCGGCAGCGGTGGTCTCACCAAGGCCGGAACGGGTCGCCTCCAACTCACCGGCACGCTCGACTACACTGGCGCGACGGCGGTGAGCGCGGGCACGCTGGAGTTTGCGAACGCCACGGGCACCAACACGCTCACGGGCAACGTGACCGGGCCCGGGGCGATCATCAAATCGGGAGCGGGCACACTCATCCTTGCCAGCGCGGTGACTGCCGGCAGCAATTTCTCCGGATCGCTCGCGGTCAACGGCGGCACGCTCCAGATCGGCAACACCGGAATCAACAATGATCAGACCCAGCGACTCACCTCGGTGAGTTCGGTTGTCATCGCCAGCGGCGCGACCCTCACGCTGGCCAGCTCCGGTTCGCTCCCGAACGGCAGTCCGATCACCCTCAACGGAACGCTCAATACCAACACCACGGGAACCACCACCGGATTCAGCAATGGCTTGGGTGCGATCACGATGAACGGCGGCAACATCACCACCGCCAACGGAGCTGGCGCGAGCTTTCAGTCCTACATCCTGAATGGCAACGTGACCGTCAACGGGGCCTCCGCCTCGACGATCAACGCCGGGGGCACGACGAATAATGGCCTCCACCTTGCGAGTGCCACGGCCAACGTGACGCGCAGCTTCAACGTAACCGATGTGGCGGGCTCGCTCACCGTCTCGGCCAACCTGCTCAACAGCTCCAGCAACACGACCTTCACGACCAGCTTGGTCAAGGCCGGCACCGGCACCATGGTCACCAGCGGGACCAACGCCTACACGGGCACGACGACGGTCAATGCCGGGGTCTTCCAGGTCGATGGTACCCACATTACCGGCGGGGCCTACACCGTGAACGGCACCCTGGCGGGCAGTGGGCGCATTGCGACCACCGGCGCGACGGGAATCACCGTGAACGGCGGCGGGGCGATCAACCCCGGCGGCCTCACCACCGCAGGCAACCTGACGCTCGACGGTGGCTCGACCTCCGGCCCCCTGCTCACCCTCAACAGCGGTGCGACCCTCACGTTCAACATCGGCGCCTCTAGCGACAAAATCAGCTTCTGGAACTTCGTCAGCGGCGATCTCGTGCTGAATAACAATACTGTCAACGTCACCTTCTTGAGCGGGGTGGGAATCGGAAGTTACACCCTGTTCGACTTTTACACTAACAATGGAACGACCCTGACCACCGACTCGGGAATTACCAGCGGGCTCACTCTCGCTGCTCTGCCGGGTGGCTGGGAGGGCAACATCAGCTATGGCACCGACAGCATTCTCCTGAACATCACGGCGGTGCCGGAGCCGAGTGAGTATGCGCTGGCCCTTGGCCTGATGTTGGGCCTCGTTGTGCTGGCCCGTCGGCGCCGCGCAATTAGGGCCTAAAAGCCTATTCTGGCAAATCTTCTCAGTTCATTGGCCGTCTCCTTCCCGGAGACGGCCATTTGCTATTCACGCCCAGCCGGTTTTCACCCGCCAGCGGCACGAATCCGGGACTCAGGAACTTCCTCGAGAAAAATCTGTGATCATCGGCGTCAATCTGTGGATCAATTTCCGTCTGCACCGATTTCCTGATTTCTCCACGGGTTCCTTGTTCCCGAATCGCCCGGGGACTCCCCGGGATGGGACTCAGGCGCCGGCCTTGCGGGCGTCAAGCTCTTCGCGGATGGCCGCCGAACGCGCCTCGGTCAAAGGGTAGAGGGCCACGCAGATGAGCCCCAGCGAGGCCGTGGCCATCGGCACGGTCATGTAAAGCAGGCGGAGCCGGTCCACCACGCCCTCGGCTTGGGCGGCCTCGCGGGTCGCGTCATAACCCGCCCAGTTAAGCATGTAGCCGCTGAGGATCATGGTCAGCGCGATGGCGAGTTTGATCGTCCAGGTAAACGTCGCGCTATACATGCCTTCCCGGCGAAGCCCGGTCTTGAGTTCATCGAGGTCGCAAATGTCGGCCAGCATCGAAGGGCCAATGATCCAGAG
>JAIYAZ010000127.1 GCA_027488755.1 Verrucomicrobiaceae bacterium
CTGGACGGCTACGTGAGCGGGCAGCGGCGGTTTCTGGGGGACATTGCCCACGAGCTCTGCGCGCCGCTTGCGCGGCTGCAAATGGCGCTCGGCATCCTGGAGTCGCGGGCGGATGCCGCGCAGCGCGAGCGACTCGGGGATTTGCGCGAGGAGGTGGATCACATGTCCGCGCTGGTGAATGAATTGCTGTCCTTCTCCAAGGCGGCGCTCGGCACGATCGCGGTGCAGATTCAAACCGTCAACCTTCACAAGGTCGTGCAGCGGGCGGTGCAGCGCGAGGCGGTTCGCAGCGTGGTGGTCGCGGTCGATGAGACGCTTGCGGTGAGCGCGGACGCGGCGTTGCTCGAGCGGGCGATCGCGAACCTGCTGCGCAACGCGGCGCGCTACGCCGGGAACGCCGGCCCCATCGAGGTGACCGCCGAGCGGGCGGGGGCGTGGGTGTCGCTGCGCGTGGCGGATGCCGGGCCGGGCGTGCCGGCGGCGATGGTGGAGCAGATTTTTGATCCGTTCTTTCGCGTGGATGCGGCGCGGACGCGGGAGTCGGGCGGCACCGGGCTTGGTCTGGCGATCGTGAAGTCCTGCGTGACGAGCTGCGGCGGCGAGGTGAGCGCGCGCAACCGCGAGCCTTCGGGGCTGGAGGTGACCCTGCGGTTGCGCGCCGCGGCGGAGAACGCGTGAGCCGGCCGGGGCGCTAGAGCAGGTGGCCGAGGACTTCGGCGGCGGTTTTGAAGTGGGTCTTCGCGACGAGCGGGAGAATCTCGGGACCCTTCGCGGTGACGAGCTGGCGGGCGGCGGCTTTCACCTGCGCGGAGGCGCCGCGTGGGATGGTGAGGCCGTGGGTTTCCCCGGCTTTTTGCAGCCAGTCGATGAAGGCTTCGCGGGCGAGGATCGAGGCGGCGGCGACGGCGTAGTCGGACTCGGCCTTCGTGCGCTGCTCGAGGATGAGGCCGCGGCCGCGCTCGAGCAGGGCGCGCTTGATGAGGCTTTCGTTGGCGAATTTGTCGGAGAGCGCGCGGGGGCAGTCGGGCTGTTGCTCGCAGAGATTTTCGATGGCGCGGGCGTGGCCCCAGGCGAGGAGGCGGTTCAGGTTGCCGAACTTGGCGTAGAGCTGGTTGTAGCGTTCGGGGCCGATGAGGATGACAGTTTGCGCGGTGCGCGTTTTGCGAATGGCGGCGGCGAGGTCGCGGATGCGTTTGTCCGAGCCGATGGCCTTGCTGTCCTGGATGCCGGCGTCGCGCAGGGTGCGGGCGATGTCGCCGTCCACGTAGGCTCCGGCGATGACGAGCGGGCCGAAGAAGTCGCCCTTGCCGCTTTCGTCGATGCCGAAGTGGGGGGTGAATTTTTCCGGGGCGTGGACTTCGTCGTAGCCGAATTTGGCTTCGCCGAGGACCTCGGGTTCGAGCGTGAAGGTGATGAAGTCCTCGAGTCCCTTGCCCTGCACGACGACCTTCGGGCCCTTTTCGTAGACGGCGACGTTGAGCCTGGCCTTACGCGCGGTGAAGATCGTGTAGGGCTTGGGTTCAAACTCGAATTGCTGCGCGGTGAGCGCGGCGCGGAGCAGTTCCACCTGCGCGGGCGTAAGGGGCGTGGTATAGGTCGTGGCGTTGGACACTGAGAAAACCATTAACACGCAGGGAACCCAAGGCGCAGGGGGAAAAATGCCGGGATCCTTCGCCGCGGCCGGACGGCGGGCGGAGCTGGTCGCCTGGTATCGCGGGCACGGGCGGGATTTGCCGTGGCGGCGGCGGACGGATGCCTACGCGGTGCTCGTGAGCGAGTTCATGTGCCAGCAGACGACGGTGGCGGCGGTGATTCCTTACTTCGAGCGCTGGATGGCGGCCTTTCCCACGGTGCGGGCCCTGGCGGAGGCCGATGAGGAGAGCGTGCTCGGGCTTTGGCAGGGGCTGGGGTATTACTCGCGCGCCCGGAACCTGCACCGGGCGGCGCGGGCCGTGGTGGAGCGGCACGGCGGGGAGGTTCCGGACGATTGGGACGCCCTGCGGGCGTTGCCCGGCGTGGGCGAATACACGGCGGGCGCGGTGGTGGCGTTTGCCTTCGACCGGCCCGCGCCGGTGGTGGACGCCAACGTCGCCCGCGTGCTGGCGCGGTGGATGGACCTGCGCGAGCCGGTGGATTCCACGGCGGGACGGGTCGCTCTGCGCGAGGCGGCGCGGGCGTTGCAGCCGGAGGGCGCCGGGGCGCGGGAGATCAACTCCGCCGTGATGGAGCTTGGCGCGCTGGTGTGCAAGCCGCGGGCGCCGCTCTGCCTCGCCTGCCCCGTGCGTGGGGGGTGTCGCGCCACCGAGCCGGAGTTGCTCCCGGTGAAGCGACCGCGCGCCGCGGTGACCGAGGTCACGGAGCGGCGGGCGTTTGTGGTCGATACGGCCGGGTTGCACCTCTTGCGGTCCACCGGCCGCTGGCGGGGAATGTGGATTTTGCCGGAAACCGCGGCGGGGGGCGAAATCGCCCACGTCGAGCGTTATCCGATCACCCGTTACCGCGTGCGGATGGAGGTGGTGCGGCAGAGTCCGGCGGAGTGGTCGGGCTTGCGGGCGTTCGGGTGGGATGAAGTTCCGTCCATTCCGATCCCGTCGCCGCATCGCCGGGCCATCGAGGCGCTTGTCGCGAAGGGCCGCGCGGTGCATCGTGAGGGGCATGACGAAGTTTGAAACCGTGCCCGACGCGCGGGGCCATTTTGGACCCTACGGCGGGATGTTCGTGCCCGAGACGCTGATGACCGCCCTCCAGCAGCTGGAGGCGGAATACGCCGAGGCGCGGCGGGATCCGGCCTTTCGCGAGGAATTGCGCGATCTGCTGGCGAACTTTGTCGGCCGGCCGACGCCGCTTTATTTCGCCGAACGACTGACGGAGCGGCTTGGTGGCGCGAAGATTTACCTCAAGCGCGAGGATCTCCTGCATACCGGCGCGCACAAGATCAACAACGCCATCGGCCAGATTCTGCTCGCCCGGCGCATGGGCAAGACGCGCGTGATTGCGGAGACCGGCGCGGGGCAGCACGGCGTGGCCACGGCGACGGTCGCGGCGCGATTCGGCTTTGAGTGCGTGATTTACATGGGCGCCGTCGACATGGAGCGCCAGGCGCTGAACGTGGCTCGCATGCGGTTCCTCGGGGCCCAGGTTGTCCCGGTAACCGCCGGGCAGGCCACGCTCAAGGAGGCGGTGAACGAGGCGATGCGCGACTGGGTGACGAACGTGCGGTCCACGCATTACATTCTCGGCACGGCCTACGGGGCGCATCCGTATCCCATGATGGTGCGGGATTTTCATCGCGTGATCGGCGACGAGGCGCGCCGGCAGATTCTTCAGCGTGAGGAGCGGCTGCCCGATTTGTTGACGGCCTGCGTCGGCGGAGGCAGTAACGCCATCGGGCTCTTCTACGCGTTTTTGAACGACGAGAATGTGCGCATGGTCGGCGTCGAGGCCGGCGGTCGCGGCATTTCCCGCGGCGAGCACGCGGCCCGATTCCAGGGCGGACGTCTGGGCGTGCTCCAGGGTGCGCGCACGTGGCTGCTGGCCGATGAGGATGGGCAGGTCGAGGGCACGCACTCGGTCTCGGCCGGCCTTGATTACGCGGCGGTCGGTCCCGAGCATTGCTGGCTGCGGGATCTGGGGCGCGCGGAATATGATTTCGCCACCGACGACGAGGCGCTCGATGCCTTTCGCACGCTCGCGGAGGTGGAGGGAATCATTCCCGCGCTTGAGTCCTCGCACGCGATTGCCCATGTCATCAAGGTCGCTCCCGCGATGCGGCCCGATCAGATCATCATCGCGAACCTCTCGGGTCGCGGGGACAAGGACGTAAACCAGGCCGCGAAAATCCTGCTCGGCGTCGACGCCGAGTAGGTCAAATCAGGCCACGCACGCGCACGTCGTCGCCGAGGCGCGTGTAAGTCACGTCGCGGAGCCGGAGGGCGTCCTCGTTGCGGCCGACGCCCCGCCCGCCCACCGCGGGCACGGGCCCGCCGAGCAGTTGCGGCGCGAAGTAGAAGACGACTTCGTTCACGAGTCCCGCGTCGAAGGCCTCGCCCAGCGTGGCGCCGCCGCCCTCGATGAGGACGCTGGTGACGTCCATGGCCCCAAGCGTGCGGAGGACGGCATCGAGGGGCTCTTTGCGAAAGACGAGGGTGCGGTCGCGATGCCGGTCGGTGAAGAGTCGGAGCGTCGCGGGGAGGCGGCCGGAGTTCGTGACCACCACGCGCCACGGCTGGCGCGCGCCCGTCAGGCCGCGGATCGTGAGCCGGGGGTCGTCGGTGCGGGCGGTGCCGGCGCCGATGAGAATGGCGTCCACCCCGGCGCGAAGCTGCATCGCGTCGGCGCGGGACTCGGCGTTGGTGATCCAGCGCGACTCGGGGTGGGAGCTGATGCGGCCGTCGAGCGAGAGGCCGCATTTGGCGATCACCCACGGGCGGCGCGTGGTGATCCAGTGGTTCCACGCAAGGTTGAGAGCCGTGCATTCCGCGGCCAGCACCCCGCGGGTGACGGGGATGCCGTGGGCGGCGAGAAGGGCGTCGGCGCGGCCGGCGTGGGCGGGATTCGGGTCCGTCGCGCCGTAGACCACGCGGGCGAAGCCGTGGCGGGCAATCGCGTCGGTGCAGGCGGGCGTGCGCCCGCGCGTCGAGCACGGCTCGAGCGTGACGTAGAGCGTGGTTCCGCGGGCGGCGTCGGGGGAGGGGAGGGCGCGCAGGGCCTCGATCTCCGCGTGCGGCCGGCCCGCGGCGCGGTGGTAACCGCGCGACAGGACGCGGGCGCCTTTGACAATGACCGCGCCGACGGCCGGGTTGGGGCTCGTTCGTCCGAGGCCGCGTCGCGCCTCCTCCAACGCGAGGCGCATAAATCTTTCGTCACGCGAGTTTGCCGCTGCTAACATCACGCAAGCTAGCTCCTTGATGCGCCTTTCCCTCCAGCAGAAAGAGCAGTTTTTTCACGAGATGGGCGAGCTGCTCCGCAGCGGGCAGTCCCTTTCGCAGGCCTTGGACGTGCTGGCGCGGTCGCGCAATGCCCGGCTCAATCAGGTCGCCCAGGCGCTGAGGAATGCCACGGTGGACACCGCCGCGCTGGCCTTTGACTCGGTGGCGGCGTTCACCGCCATCGACGTGGAATTGGTGGCCGGCGGCGAATCATCCGGCCGGCTGGCGGATGCGATGAGCTTTCTCGCCGAGTATTACGGGCGACTGGCGCGGCTGCGTTCGCGGGTGGTTCTGTCGGTTTTGTATCCGGCTTTTCTGCTGCATTTCGGGGCATTGGTGCTGGCCCTGCCGGCTCTGGTGGAGGATGGGCCGGCGGCCTTTGGCCGTCAGGTTCTGTTTTTTCTCGGCGGGGCCTATGCGCTTTTCGGCGGAGCCTGGCTGCTCTTTCGGGGAATTGCCGCGCTGGCCGCGCGGAGCGCCCCGCTCGATGCGTTCCTCCAGGGCCTGCCGCTCGTCGGCCCGGCGCGGGTCTCGCTCGCGGCGAATCGCTTCTGCCTCGTGATGGCCATGCTGGTGAAGAGCAGC
>JAIYAZ010000168.1 GCA_027488755.1 Verrucomicrobiaceae bacterium
GATGCTCGGCCGGAACCGCGGAGGGCGCCTTGAGGTAGTTGCGGAAGCCGTCGGCGAAGGGCTCGAGCGCGGCAAACGACGCGACGTCGGTCTGCTCGGACGTGGCGTCTGTGCGGCCCGGGGCGAAGGCCACCTCGATGGGATGTCCGGCGTCGGCCGCCGCTTTCTCCACCGCCGCGGTGCCCGCGAGGACGATGAGGTCGGCGAGCGAGATTTTGCGACCGTCGTTCGTCGCGGCGTTGAAGTCGGCCTGGATCTTCTCCAGCGCGGCGAGAACCTTCGCGAGCGAGGCGGGGTCGTTGACCGCCCAGAATTTCTGCGGGGCGAGGCGGAGTCGGGCGCCGTTCGCGCCGCCGCGTTTGTCGGAGCCGCGGAAGGTCGAGGCGGAGGCCCAGGCCGTGGCGACGAACTCGGCGACGGTGAGGCCGGAGGCGAGGATCGTGGTCTTGAGCGCGGCGACATCGGCGGCGTTCACGAGCGGGTGATCCGCGGCCGGCAGGGGGTCCTGCCAGATGAGGACTTCCGCCGGAACCTCAGGGCCGGCGTAGCGGGAGCGGGGGCCCATGTCGCGGTGCGTGAGCTTGAACCACGCGCGGGCAAAGGCCTCGGCGAACTCCGCGGGATTTTCGAGGAAGCGGCGGGAGATTTTTTCGTAGGCCGGGTCGAAGCGCAGCGAGAGGTCGGTGGTGAGCATCGTGGGCACGTGCTTCTTCGCGGAGTCGTGGGCGTCGGGAATGACGGCCTCCGCGCCCTTCGCGATCCATTGGTGCGCGCCGGCCGGGCTCTTGGTGAGCTCCCACTCGAAGCGGAAAAGATTTTCGAGGTAGAAGTTGCTCCACTGCGCGGGGGTCTGGGTCCAGGTGACCTCGATGCCGCTGGAAATCGTGTCCGCGCCCTTGCCGGAGCGGAAGCTGCTCTTCCAGCCGAAGCCCTGCTGCTCGAGCGGGGCGGCCTCGGGCTCGGGGCCAACGTGGGTGGCCGGGCCGGCGCCGTGGCATTTACCGAAAGTGTGGCCGCCGGCAATGAGGGCGACGGTTTCCTCGTCGTTCATGGCCATGCGGGCAAAGGTCTCGCGGATGTCGCGAGCGGCGGCGATGGGGTCGGGGTTGCCGTTGGGGCCCTCGGGGTTCACGTAGATGAGGCCCATCTGCACGGCGGCCAGCGGATTCTCGAGCTGGCGACCGTCGGAGTAACGCTTGTCGTCGAGCCAGGTCGTCTCGCGACCCCAGTAAACGTCAAGGTCGGGCTCCCACGTGTCGGGCCGGCCACCGGCAAATCCGAAGGTTTTGAAGCCCATGGTCTCGAGCGCGACGTTGCCCGTGAGGATCAGCAGGTCAGCCCAGGAAATCTTGCGGCCATACTTCTTTTTGATCGGCCAGAGAAGGCGGCGGGCCTTGTCGAGGTTGACGTTGTCCGGCCAGCTGTTGAGCGGGGCGAAGCGCTGCTGCCCGCGGCCGCCGCCGCCGCGACCGTCGCCGATACGGTAGGTGCCGGCGGCATGCCACGCCATGCGGATGAAGAACGGGCCGTAGTGCCCGAAATCAGCAGGCCACCAATCCTGCGAATCGGTCATCAGCGCCGCGAGGTCGGCCTTGAGCGCGGCGTAGTCGAGGGACGCGAACTCCTTCGCGTAATCGAAGTCGCCGCCCATCGGATTCGATTTCTCCGAGTGCTGGCTGAGCAGGTCGAGGCGGAGCTGATTCGGCCACCACTCGCGGTTGGTGGTGCCGGAGGGGGGGACGGTGTGGTTAAAGGGGCACTTGGCTTCGGTGGACATGGCGGTGGGAAAGATTAAAGGCCGCGAACACTACGCCCGCAAGCGGGAGACGGATGAAAATTGATGCCGCCCTAGTCGGCGCTCCGCAGCGGGGCGGGCACGGCGCGGTTCAGGTTCACCGTCGTGGGCAGCTTCCCGCGCATGTTCGGCGAAATGGCCGTGCGCGACGAGCCCAGCAGCCCCTGGCGTTGGAGGTAAACCGAGACGACCGCCGCGATTTCGTAGGACGTGCGGTCAATGTCCGAGCTCACGCCCGGCAAACTGCTCAGCACGAGCGAACCGGCCGCGCTGGCGGCGGAGACCGCCGTGCCAACGCCACCCGTCGCCACGCCCAGGGCCACGCCCGGTTCCAGGCCCGAGCTGCCCGTGGTGTTGAAGCGGATGAGCGGAACCAATCCCGCGCCCGTCACCTGGCAAACCGTCACGCGGGTCTGCATCTCGGTGCGGCCCGCGCCGAGCCCGACGACGGCCCGCAGCGCCCGGCTGCCCTGATCCACGCGGCGAATCTCGCCCCGCACGAGCCACGTGCCCGGCGCCGGCTGCTGGCCGCGTGCAAGCACGGCGGCGTCGGCGGCATGCGTGCGCAGTTGCGAGGCCGTGCCCCGGGCCAGCGCGGTGACAATTTCGTCGCGCAGCACGGATTTCTCCTGCGCCGAACGCTCCCCGAGCTGGAAGACGGAGAGCGGCGCCGAGAACGGCTGCACGAGGATCCGCGTCGGCCCCTGCGCGAGTCGGGCGTCGTTTTTCTTGAGGTCATAGATCCCGACGGAGCTGCAGGCCGACAGGCCAAGCAGGGTAACAAACGCGGGAAGGAGCAGGAGGGGGCGGATCATGGGATGAGAATTCGGGGCGAGGAGGTGCGCAGACTAGCCGCGGCGCCGTGACTTGGAAATTGATAAAATCCGGGCATCATGCTGGTCTCCGGGCTCCGGCGGTTCGTTTACGCCGGAGATTCGTCCGACCAACGCCCGCCCAATCTCCCGCCTCCCGCGCCCGAATTCCAGCCCCGCACTCCCGTGACCACCACCTCCCTGCTCCGTCCCCCGCTCCTCCTTGGCGTGGCCCTGCTCGCCGCCGGCTGCTCCCGAACTCCGGCGCCCGCCCCGGAAGTCATCCGCCCCGTCAAAACCCTCGTCATCACCGCCGGCGAGGACACCCGCTCCCGCAGCTTCCCCGGCCGCGTCGAGGCCGCCAACAAGGTCGAGCTCGCCTTCCAGGTGCCCGGCATCCTCGTCAGCCTGCCCGTGCGCGAAGGCCAGCGGGTCACCAAGGGACAGGTTGTCGCCCAACTCCGGCAGGATGAATTCCAGGCCCGCCTGAAAAACCTCCAAAGCCAGCTCGACCGCGCCCGCGTCGACCTCCAGGCCCTCCGCGCTGGCGTCCGCCCCGAGGAGCGCCTCCGCCTCGAAGCCCAGCTCCGCGCCGCCGACGCGAAACTCGTGAACGCCCGCGCCGACTTCGGCCGCTCCGAGCAGCTCCTCCGGAGCCGCGTCATCTCCCCGCTGGAACACGACCGCGCCATCTCCGCCTTCGCCGTCGCCCAGGAAAACCAGCAGGCCGCCCGCCAGATGCTTGAACAGGGCACCACCGCCCGCGAGGAGGACATCCAAGCGAAGGAGGCCGAAGTCCGCGGCCTTGAAAGCCGCGTCGTCGAGGCCAACCTCCAGCTCACCGACTCCACCCTCCGCGCCCCCTACGACGGCGTCATCGCTCAGCGCTTCGTCGAGCAGGGCCAGAATATCCAGCCCCGCCAGCCCATCATCAAGTTCCAGGACGTCGACGAAATCGACATCGTCGTCGACATCCCCGAGACCGTCATGGCCGCGGAAATTCGCTCCGCCGACCTGCTCGAGATGACCGCCGAGTTCAGCGCCGCCCCCGGCCTCCGCTTCCCCGTCCACATCAAGGAGATCGCCCAGCGCGCCGACCCGGTCACCCAGACCTTCTCCGTGCGCGTCGCCATGAAGGCCCCCGCCGACCTAAACCTCCTCCCGGGCATGACCGCCACCGTCACCCTCACCTACCAGCGCGCCCGCATCCTCGGCGTCCGCACCCTCGCCCCCATCGCCGCCATCGTGGAGGAATCCTCCGGGGCCTCCGTCGTCTGGGTCATCGGCGCCGACCAGGTCGTCGAACGCCGCGTCGTCAAAACCGGCGAACCCACCGGCAACCGCGTCGAAATTCTCGAAGGCCTCCAACCCGGCGACCGCATCGCCGTGGCCGGCGTCTCCTTCCTCCGCGCCGGTATGAAGGTGCGCGACCTCGGCGACGCCCTCGGTGCCAGCCCCCAGCCCTAGCCGCCCGCCATGAACCCCGGCGAACTCTCCGTCAAACACAACCGCGTCGTCCTCGTGGCCATGGTCATGGCCATCCTCGGCGGCATCGTCGCCTACCTGAACATCGGCCGCCTCGAGGACCCCGAGTTCACCATCAAGCAGGCCCTTGTCATCACCCCCTACCCCGGCGCCAGCGCCGAGGAAGTCGCCCAGGAGGTCACGAACCCCATCGAAACCGCCTGCCAGCAAATGAGCCAGCTCGACTACGTCGAGTCGGAATCCACCCGCGGCCGCTCCGTCGTCTCCGTCAACATCAAGGACCGCTACGACAAAACCCGCATCCCCCAGGTCTGGGACGAACTCCGCCGCAAAATCGCCGACGTCCAGGCCCAGCTCCCGCCCGCCGTTCGCGGCCAGTCCATGGTCATCGACGACTTCGGCGACGTCTACGGCATCTTCCTCGCCGTCACCGGCGAAGGCTACTCCTTCCCCGAACTCCGCCGCTACGTCGAGTTCCTCCGTCGCGAACTTCTCCAGGTCCCCGGCGTCAAAAGCATCGCCCTCCACAGTGAACAGCGCGAAGTCGTCTTCCTCGAAATCTCCCGCCCCCGCCTCGCCCAGCTCGGCCTCAACGAAGAGCAAATCTACGCCAAGCTCCAGGAACGCAACATCGCCGCCGACGGTGGCCGCGTCCGCGTTGGCGAACGCCACATCGCCATCGACCCCACCGGCGCCTTCGCCTCCGCCGACGAGATGCTCGACATGGTCATCGGCTCCGACCGCACCGGCCGCCAGCTCCGCCTCCGCGACATCGCCACCATCGCCCGCGGCGACCAGGATCCCCCCTCCCGCCTCCTCCGCTACGACGGCCACGCCGCCATCGGCCTCGGCATCTCCACCGTGCCCGGCGGCAACGTCGTGAAAATGGGCGAGGCCATCCGCGAAAAGCTCGCCGCCCTCAAGTCCAGCCAACCCATCGGCATCGAGATCGGCGAAATCAACTTCCAGCCCGAAGCCGTCTCCCAGGCCACGAACGAGTTCATGTTCAACCTCGGCAAGGCGGTCTTCATCGTCTTTGTCGTCCTCATCTTCGCCATGGGCCGCAAGACCGGTTTCATCATCGGCCTCGTCCTCTTCCTCACCATCATGGCGACCTTCCTCGTCATGTATATGAAGGGCGACCTCCTCATGGAGCGCATCTCCCTCGGCGCCCTCATCATCGCGCTCTGCATGCTCACCGATAACGCCATCATCGTCATCGAAGGCATCAAGGTCGGCATCGAGTCCGGCCGCAAAAAACTCGACGTCGTCCGTGAGGTCGTCGCGGAAAACCAATGGCCGCTCTTCGGCGCCACCGCCATCGGCGTCATCGCCTTCGCCGCCATCGGCCTCTCCGAGGACCGCACCGGCGAATACACCAACTCGCTCTTCTGGGTCATCCTCATCGCCCTCAGCCTCAGCTGGGTCTCCTCCGTCACCGCCACCCCGCTCCTCAGCTACCTCCTCTTCAAGCCCCTCCCCAACGCCACCGGCCAGACCGCCGCCCGCGACCCCTACGGCGCCCTCCCCTTCCGCGTCTACCGCCGCCTCCTCGTCCTCGCGCTCCGCTTCCGCTGGCTCGTCGTCGCCGCCTGCGTCGTCGCCTTCCTCCTCGCCGGCTACGCCTTCCGCTTCGTCGACCAAAGCTTCTTCCCGCCGGCTACCCGCCCGCAGTTCATGGTCGACGTCCACCTCCCCGCCGGCACCCACATCCGCGAAACCGAGGCCATCGCCGGCGAAATCCAACGCTTCGTGCAGAAACAGCCCGGCGTCACCCACGTCACCTCCTTCATCGGCGGCGGAGGCCTCCGCTTCCTCCTCGTCTACTCGCCCGAAAGCGAAAACTCCGGCTACGTCCAGTTCCTCATCGACGTCGACGACCCCGCAAAAATTTCCGGCCTCATGGCCACCATTCAGCAGCGGCTTGACGAGAATTACCCCGACGCCAACGCCATCGCGAAAAAATTCCTCCTCGGCCCCGGCGACGGCGGCCGCATCCAGATCCGTTTCCGCGGCCCCGATCCCGCCGAACTCCGCCAGCTCGGCGCCGCCGCCATGCGCATCATCGAGGACAACGGCAACGCCCTCTGCATCCGCAGTGACTGGCGCGAACGCGTCCCCACCGTCCGCCCCGAGCTCCTCGACTCCCAGGCCCGCCGCAACGGCATCACCCGCGTCGAGGTCGCCCACGCCCTCCAGACCAGCTTCGAAGGCCGCACCGTTGGCTTCTTCCGCGAACCCGGCGACTCCGGCACCGGCGTCTTCCCGCAGGAATCCCGCCTCCTCCCCATCGTCGCCCGCCCGCCCCTCGCCGACCGCGAGGACATCGGCGCCCTCAACAGCCTCCAAATCTGGAGCCCCGTCGCCGGCCGCATGATCCCCCTCAGCCAGGTCACCGCCGGCGCCGAACTCGTCTGGGAGGACCCCGTCATCGTCCGCCGCGACCGCTTCCCCACCCTCACCGTTCACGCCGATCCCCGCACCGGCCTGCCCAGCCAGCTCCGCGACCGCATCAAGGACCGCATCGAACAAATCCCCCTCCCCGCCGGCTACTCGCTCGAATGGGGCGGGGAATTCGAGGACTCCGCCCGCGCCCGCGGCGCGCTCGCCGAGCCCCTGCCCTACGTCTTCGCGATCATGATCTTCATCGTCGTCTGCCTCTTCAATTCCATCCGCACCACCGTGCTCATCTGGCTCATCATCCCCCTCGCCATCATCGCCATCACCGCCGGCCTGCTCCTCACCGGCATGCCCTTCGGCTTCATGGCCCTGCTCGGCGTCCTCGCCCTCGGCGGCGAACTCATCAAAAACCAGATCGTCGTCCTCAGCAAAATCCTCACGCTCAAAAGCAAGGGCGTGCCCGCCTACCAGGCCATCCTCGACGGCGGCACCAGCAAAATGCGCCCCGTCTGCATGGTCGTGCTCACCACCGTCCTCGGCATGATCCCCCTGCTCACCGACCCGTTCTTCGGCTCCATGGCCGTCTGCATCATGTTCGGCCTCTCCTTCGCCGCCGTG
Source organism: Verrucomicrobiaceae bacterium (assembly GCA_027488755.1). Taxonomy (GTDB): domain Bacteria; phylum Verrucomicrobiota; class Verrucomicrobiia; order Chthoniobacterales; family JAATET01; genus JAATET01. The sequence goes on from JAIYAZ010000168.1 coordinate 7,111, forward strand.
CTCTCCCTCATCGTCACGCCGGTCCTCTACGCGATCTTCTACGGCATCGAGGAACCCGCCGCCGAGCCCGCCCGCACCCGGTAAACAACCCGCCGCCGCATCCCGCCGGTTGACCTCCGGCGGGCGAATCGTTACACCAGCCCTCGTGGATCCCATCCCTCCCCACGAGGCCGCCATTCCCGGCTTCGTCTCCACCGGTCACCTCCCCTCGCCGGATCTCGTCCGCTCCCTCGTCGCCGAAGCCCACCAGCTCTTCCAAACCAACGCCGAAGGCGCCAACTCCCAGGTCTACCCCGCCCTCGCCCGCGTGCCCGCCGACCTCTTCGGCATCTGCGTCGTCGGCACCAACGGCAACGTCCACGCCGCCGGCGACGCCGACCACGAGTTCACCATCATGAGCGTGTCGAAGCCGTTTATCTTCGCGCTCGTCGCGCAGGCCCTCGGCGTGGAATCCGTCCGCGCCAAGGTCGGCGTCAACGCCACCGGCCGCGCCTTCAACTCCCTCGAAGCCATCGAGCGCGGCCCCGGCGGCCAGACCAACCCCATGGTCAACTCCGGCGCCATCGCCACCACCAGCCTCGTCCCCGGCGCCACCTTCGCCGAAAAATGGCAATTCATCCACGAAGGCCTCTCCCGCTTCGCCGGCCGCCCCCTCCCGCTCAACGACGAGGTCTACGCCTCCGCCACCGCGACCAACTATCGCAATCAGGGCATCGCCCGCCTCCTCCAGAGCTTCGGCCGCATCTACCTCGACCCCGCCGAAGCTGTCGACCTCTACACGAAGCAATGCGCGCTCAACGTCAGCGCCCGCGACCTCGCCGTCATGGGCGCCACGCTCGCAGACGGCGGCGTGAACCCCATCACAAAGGAGCGCGTCGTCGACCCCTCCATCTGCCACTACGCCCTCGCCGTCATGGCCACCGCCGGCCTCTATGAAACCTCCGGCGACTGGCTCTTCGACATCGGCCTGCCCGGCAAAAGCGGCATCGGCGGCGGCATCGTCACCGTCTCCCCCGGCAAGGGCGGCCTCGGCACCTTCGCCCCGCCCCTCGACGCCGCCGGCAACAGCGTCAAAGGCCAACTCGTCGCCCGCTTCCTCTCCCAAAAACTCGGCATGGACCTCTTCGTCTCCCAACCCGAGCCCTGAGGCCGCCTCCTCCCTCCGCGCGAACCATCCCATGAGCCAACCCGCCTCCACCTCCGCGCCAGCCCCCGAACAAAACGCCTCCTGGCTGCCCATGATCGTCATCGCCATGGGGCAGATGCTCATGTCCTTCAACGTCGCCGCCCTCCCCGTCTCCATGGGCGGCATGGTCGCCAGCTTCAACACCCCGCCCACCACCGTCGGCACCGCCATCGTCATGTATTCGCTGGGCGTCTCCGGCTTCGTCATGCTCGGCGGCAAACTCGGCCAGCGCTTCGGTTCGAAGGTCTTTTTCCAGGTCGCCGTCGCCCTCTTCCTCGCGGCCATGATCACCATGGTCCTCAGCCCCACCGCCGGCGTCATGCTCGCCGGCCAGGCCCTCGCCGGCTTCGCCGGAGCCTCGCTCGTCCCCTCGCTCGTCGCCCTCATCGCAAACCACTACAAGGGCGCCCAGCAGGCCAAGGCCGTCGGCTGGCTCGGTTCCGCCCGCGCCATCGCCGGCGTCCTCGCCTTCGTCATCGTCGGTTACGTCGCCATGATCAACTGGCGCCTCGCCTTCGGCCTCCTCATCGTCCACGCCTCCGTCCTGCTCCTGCTCAGCTTCAAGCTCAAGCCCTCCGCGCCCAACCCCGCGGTGAAGATCGATGCCCTCGGCGTCATCCTGTCGGCCACCGCCGTCATCCTCATCAGCTTCGGCTTCAATAATCTCCGCAACTGGGGCCTCACCCTCGCCCAGCCCGCCGCGCCCTTCGACCTCTTCGGCGTCTCCCCCGCCCCGCTCATGATCGGCCTCGGCATCACGATCTTCCTCGCCTTCTTCCTCTGGAGCCACCGCCAGGCGACCAAAGGCCGCACCCCGCTGCTCGCCCTCCAGGTCATCGACTCGCCGAAGGAATGGGCCGCCGTCCTCACGCTCTTCCTCATCGTCGCCACCGAGGCCGCCATCAACTTCACCGTCCCGCTCTACATCCAGATCATCCAGGGCCGCTCCAGCGCGGCCACCTCCGTGGCCATGATGCCCTTCATGCTCACGGTGTTTTTCACCGCCATCCTCATCGTCCGCTTTTACGCGAAATTCGCCCCCCGCACCATCGCCCGCGCCGCCTTCGCTTTCGTCGCCGTCGGCGCGCTCTGGCTCGCCTTCGTCGTCAAAAATGACTGGAGCGTCCTGCCCGTCATCCTCGGCCTCATCACCGTCGGCCTCGGCCAGGGCGCCCTCGTCACCCTGCTCTTCAACGTCCTCGTCACCTCCTCGCCGAAGGAACTCGCCGGCGACGTCGGTGCCCTCCGCGGCGTCACCCAAAACCTCGCCGCCGCCGTCGGCACCGCCGTCATGGGCACCCTCGTCGTCGGCGTGCTCAGCGCCGGCGTTATGAACCGCGTCACCGACAACCCGCTCATCACCGCGGAAATGAAGGCCGAGGTGAATCTCGACAGCATCAACTTCCTCAACAACGACCGCCTCAAGGAACGCCTCGAGGCCGCCCAGGCCACGCCCGAGCAAATCACCGAGGCCGTGCGCATCAACTCCGAGACCCGCCTCCAGGCCCTCAAAATCGGCTTCTTCGTCCTCGCCTGTCTCGCCCTCTTCGCCCTCGTGCCCTGCGGCTGGCTGCCCGACTACCGACCCGGAGAAATCCCCGCGCCCGAACCCCGCAAAGCCTGACCCCCGTTTCGAACCATGGAAGCAACCGCAACAAACGACGGGCTCATGAAGCGGATTCTCGACGTCGTCGAGCGCACCGGGAACAAGGTCCCGCACCCTGCGATGATCTTCCTCTCGCTGATGGTCCTCGTGATCGTCCTCTCGCACGTCCTCCACCTCTTCGGGGCCTCCGTCACCCAGCAAGTCATCGACCCCGTCACCGACCAGATCCAGACCAGCACCGTCACCGCCCGCAGCCTGCTCACGACCGAAGGCATCCGCTTCATCTACACGTCCGTCATCCCGAACTTCATGGGCTTCACCGCCGTCGGCCTCATCATCGTCGCCATGATCGGCGTCGGCGTCGCCGAAGCCTCCGGGCTCATCCAGGCCCTCATCCGCAAACTCGTCGCCATCTCCCCCGGCTGGGCCATCGGCTACATCCTCGTGTTTGTCGGCATCGTTTCCAGCATCGCCGCCGACGCCGGCTACCTCGTGCTCATCCCCCTCGCCGGCTCCGCCTTCCTCAGCGTCGGCCGCCACCCCCTCGCCGGCCTCGCCGCCGGTTTCGCCGCCGTCGCCGCCGCCTTCACGGTGAACATGCTCATCAAGCCGCTCGACGCCGTCCTCACCGAGTTCACCAACGACGCCATCCACCTCGTCAACCCCGCCGTCTCCATCGACCTCACGGCCAATCTCTGGTTCTCCATCGCCTCCGTCCTCGTGCTCACCGTGGTCATCACCTTCGTCACGCAGCGCGTGATCGAACCCCGCCTCGGCAAATACCACCCCGAAAATGCCGGCGACCTCGCCGCCACCCCCGACTCCCCCGAAGCCAAGGTAAAGGGCAACGAAGCCCGCGGCCTCCGGTTCGCCGCCCTCGGCCTCGTCGCCGTCCTCGCCGTCCTCGCGCTTCTCACGCTCGGACCCGCCGCCGCCCTTCGCAATCCCGACACCGGCGACCTCATCGGCAACTCCCCCTTCATGAACGGCCTCATCGCTGTCATCATGGTCGTCTTCCTCGTCACCGGAGCCGCCTACGGCCTCGGCGCCGGCACCATCAAAACCAGCACCGACATCATCAAGGCCATGGAGAAAGCCCTCGCCGGCCTCGGCAGCCTGCTCCTCCTCCTCTTCATCCTCAGCCAGTTCATCGCCTACTTTAACTACAGCAACATCGGCACCATCCTCGCCGTATCCATGGCCGACGTGCTGAAGTCCGCCAGCATCCCGCCGCTCCTCCTTCTCCTCGGGTTCATCCTCGTCGTCAGCCTCATCGACATCCTCATCTCCGGCGCCATCGCAAAATGGGCGCTCTTCGCCCCGATCTTCGTCCCGCTGCTCTTCCAACTCGGCGTCGCCCCCGAGTCCGTCCTCGCCGCCTACCGCGTCGCCGACTCCCCGATGAACGTCATCACCCCGCTCAACGCCTACTTCGCGCTCATCGTCGTCTTCGCCCAGAAATACGACGCCAAGGCCGGCGTCGGCACCCTCGTCGCACTGATGATTCCCTACGTCATCGCCATCTACGCGGTCTGGACGCTGCTCTTCGTCGCCTGGTTCCTGCTCGGCCTCCCGTGGGGCCTATGAGCCCACTCCCCGCCCGCTAACGCCACCGGCGATCCGCGATTGCGACCACCCCAGCCCGGGCAACGCGCCATGACCACGACGCCCCAACCCGCCCGCGAGCACCGGGCCCTCGTCTTCTCGCTCCTCGCGACCGTGGTCCTCAGCGCCCTCGGCATCCTCTGGGGCATCGCCATCGGCTCCCAGATGATCCTCTTCGACGGCATCTTCGGGCTCATCGGCGTCGTGACCTCCAGCCTGCTCCTGCGCGCCTCGTCCCTGGCCCAACGCGCCCCGTCCCGCCACTTCCACTACGGACAACATTCCGCCACCCCTCTCGTCATCGGCATCCAGGGCTTTGTCCTGCTGGCCACCTTCGGCTACGCCGCCGTCGAAGCCGTCGCCACCATCCGCCTCGGGGGCAGCCACTTTTCCGCCGCGATCGCCCTGCCCTACGGCGTGGTGACCGCCGCCGCCTCCCTCGCCTTCGCCTGGTGGCTGCGCCGCCAACTCACCCACTCCGACCTCATCCACGCCGAATCCACCGCCTGGCTCGTCGGCGGCCTGCGCGGAGCCGGCATGGTCGTCGGCTTTGCCTGCATGCTCTTGCTGGAGGGCTCCGCCTGGGACTGGGCCGTCCCCTACCTCGACCCGGTCATGGTGCTGCTCACCTGCGTGCTCTTCCTTCGCCCCCCGGTCAACATGGTCCGCTCCACGATCCACGAACTCCTCGAAGGCGCCCCCGACGCCCGCATCCAGGCCCCCGTCCTCGAAGTGATCGCCACCGTCCAGCGCGACTTTGCCATCGCCAACCCCACCATCCGCATCAACAAGGTCGGACCAAAACTCTACGTCGAGGTGGACGCCTACGTCGACCCGCTCATGACCGTCCAGCGCGAGCACGAGATCCGCACCGTCCTCGAGCAAAGGCTCCGCGTCCTGCCCTTTGATGTCTGGCTCTACATGGACCTCTTTCCCCTCCCGGCAACCCCCGACACTCCCGCGGCCGCGAACCACCCCTCCCTCCATGAGCGCTGACCCCCCACCCCCCGCGCCGAACACCACCATCCTTCTCGAGTTCCTGTTCCGCCTCGGCCGCGCCTACCTCGCGTGCGGCGAACAAACCGCGAAGGTGGAAAAACTCCTGCGCCTCACCGCCGCCGCCTACGGCATGCGCAAAACCCGCGTCGTCGCCCTCCCGACGGCCGTTTTCATCGCGCTGCACGACCGCAACGGCGAACGCGTCACCCTAGCCGAAAGCCAGCCGCAACTGCTTCGCCTTGACCAGATGGCCGAAGTCTACGCCCTCGGCGAAGAGGCCCAGCACGCCCGCATCGATCCCCGCCAGGGCCTCAAACGCCTCACCGCCATCCGCCGCCAAAAAGTCCGTTTCGGTCCGGTCGGCCACGTTCTCGGCCACGTCGTTCTCACCGTCGGTCTCGCCCTCATCCTCATGCCCACGTCGACCAACCTCGCCGCCGCCGCGGTGCTGGGCCTCATCGTCGGACTGCTTAAACTCCTCAGCCTCGGCCGCTCCCTGCTCTCCGTGCCCCTGCCGGTCATCGCCGCCGGCCTCGTCTCCGCCCTCGTCTTCCTCGCCATCGGCAAGGGCATCCCCGTCGATCCCCTCCACGCCCTCGTGCCCCCGCTCGTCACCTTCCTCCCCGGCGGCATGCTCACCCTCGGCATGCTCGAACTGGCCTACGGCGACATGGTCAGCGGCTCCAGCCGGTTGATCGCCGGCTTCGTCCAACTGGTCCTGCTCGCCTTCGGTCTGGCCATCGGTGCCATCTTCACCGGCTACGTGCCCGCGGATCTCGTGCTCACCACGGCCGGCTACGCCCCGTCGTCCTGGTCGCCCTGGGCCGGCGTCCTCGTGTTCGGTCTGGGCGTCTACCTCCACTTCTCCGCCCCGCGAAAATCATTCCTCTGGATGACCCTCGTGCTCCTGCTCGCCTTCGCCGCCCAGCGCCTCGCCTCCGGCTTTTTCAGCAGCGAGCTGAGCGGCTTCTTCGGCATGCTCGTCGCCACGCCCCTCGGTTACCTCATCCAATACCGCTTCCGCGGCCCACCCGCCGTGGTCACCTTCTTCCCCGCGTTCTGGCTGCTCGTGCCCGGCGCCCTCGGCCTGCTCAGCGTCACCCGCATTCTGAGCGACCGCGCGGCCGGCATCGACGGTCTCATCACCGTCGTTTACGTCATCACGTCCATCGCCCTCGGCACGCTGGTCGGCGCTTCGCTCTACCGCTGGCTGGGCGAGAACCTCGGTGCCCTGCACTCGCGCGTGTGGCGCGAGCGCTAGGCCCCGCAACCCGCAATCAGCCCACGCCGGCAAGTTCCGGCCAAAGGTGCGCCGACATCTTCATCCCCGCCATGTAGGCATCGAGGGAGAATTTTTCGTCGGGCGAATGCGCGTTGTCGTCCGGCAACGCCAGCCCGAGCATCAGCGAATCGGCCTTCAGATGCTGCTTGAACGCCGCAATGATCGGGATGCTCCCGCCGCCGCGCACCAGCACGCACTCATGGCCGAAGCCGGCCTTCGCCGCCCGCATGCAGGCCTGCGCCAGCGGCCC
>JAIYAZ010000152.1 GCA_027488755.1 Verrucomicrobiaceae bacterium
CCACGGCCGCGAAAACCGGAACACATCGACGAAGGGCAGCTCGGTATTCCAATCCGACGGTCCGTTCAAATTGATGCCCAGCGCGGGACGCGGCGCCGGAGCCGACCACGCCGGCACCAACAGACCCACGGTCATTGCGACCGCGCCGAGAAGCCCCTTCATGAGGCCGCCCCGGCCGGCTCCGCCCGGAGCCCGCGGATCCTTCGCAGGGCCATCAAGCCGGCAATGCCACACGGAAGGACCGTGGTCGCCAGTGCCGCCGCCATTTCCCAATGCGGCTCGGCATGACCCGATAGTGCCTTCATGCCCCACACCGCCAGGCCCCCGTAGGCGCCGAACACTGCGGTGTAGGCCACGGTTTGCAGAGCCATTCGTCCGCGCTGCACCGGCACCCAAGCGAGCAGCACCAGGTGTGCCGCCACCAGCCCCGAGGTTACCCCGAGAATAAAGCCCGGGAGCCCAAACGAGTGGTAGCCGGCAACCGCCACCCCGTAACCGAGCGTCGCCACGACGTTCGACACGAACAGCGCGCGGGCATGTCCCAGCGCGAGCGGGACGCGTTCCATGGACGAGAGCACGATGTTGGCCCACACGGAAATCGCCAGCCACCGCGCGATGTCGCCCGCCGCCGCGTAGCGCGGATCGTAGAGCAGCTTGAAAAACACCGGCGCCACGATCGCGAACCCGCAAACCAGCGCCCCGCCGGCAATCAAAATCAGGCTGCGGGCGTGCAGACTGCGGTCGACCAGTTTGGCCGGTTCGGCCTGATACCGCGAGAGCAGGGGAAACAACACTGTGTGGCTCAAACGCTGGCTCACCTCGATGCCCACGCGGGCAAACGTGAGCGCAATGCTGTAAAGCCCGAGTTCCGCCAGCGTGAGCAATTGCCCGAGCAGCAGCCGGTCGAGGCTGCTGGCAAGAAACGCCACGATCGTCCCCAGAAAAATCCACCCGCCGAAATGCAGCAACTCCCGCACGGCCGCCGGTTCCCAGCGAAAGCGATGGCGCAGGCCCGCGTTGAAGCGGTAGCTGAGGATGAGGCGCGCCACGCTGTAGGCCATCCACCCGCCGACCAGCGCCCAGACGCTCGGAAAAAACACCGCCCAGATGATCATGACCGCGACCGAAATGATCTGCGGAATCAGCTCGAGCATCGTCACGCGGGCAATGTCCAGCTTCCGGTTGAGCGTGTAGGTGGCCGTGGAATTGAATCCCCCGAGCACGGTCGAAAATCCGATGACCGGCAGGATCGTCAGCAACTCCCAACCCAGCGGATCATTGCGCGCAAAAAAGCTCGCGGCCGGCCAGGCCAGCGCGCAGGTGCCGAGCCAGAGGAGAACGCCGCGCGCCACCTGCACCGTCCACGCCGTGTTCAAAAAATCCGGATCCTCCCCGCGCGGGCTTCGAATGATGCTCGGACCCACGCCAATTTCCGAAAACATCTGCAGGCCCTGCATCACCACGGTCACGAGCGCCATCACGCCGAACGCCGCCGGAAACAGCATGTGGGCGAGGAGCAGATTGCTCCCGAGGCGGAGAAACTGGCCGCCGCCATAACCCGCCAGCGTCCACACGCTGCCGACGAGGGCCTGCCGCTTTTCTCCGGTCATTGCCATAAGTTCAAATGACGCGAGTTGGGACGGCCGCGGGAACCGCGGGGGATTCTTCGGCGGCCTGCCGCGGATCGCGAAAATCAGGCGCGCGCCCACCCAGCAACAACGACGAAAGGCCGCCCGCCGCAACCATCATGATCGGGTTATACATCGCGTTGAGGAGATTGTCCGTCATGAAGATCGCCAGAAACGTCGCGAACGCCGCCGGCATCGCCACGAGCGGATCGGCCAGCGAACGCGCGCCGACGCGCCAGAAAAAGAGCAGCGGCGCGAGCAGGATGCTCAACGTCAGGGCCGTGAGACCGAACAGCCCGTTTTTGCCCAGCGTGAGAATCCACATCCCGTCCGGCACGGAAATGTAGACCCCCGCCTCATTGGTGACGAACGACCGGTTGTAGCCGCCCCAGCCGAAGAGCAACTGCTCCCGGGCCTTTTCGACGAGCAGGCCTTCGTTGAAGAGGCGGAAGGACAGCGAGCCCACGCGCTCCTCGTTGCGGGTGACCTTGCCCGCGGCCTCGATCAAATTCTGCCCGTCCCAGATCCCCGTCGCCCGCAGGTTCATGTAGAGGACCGGCAGGATGATGAGCAGAAGCAGCGGGAGCTTCGATCGCAGCACCACCGAGGCCTGGAACAAAACCATCGCCAGCACAAAAAGCATCAGCGCCCCCGACGAGCGCGACGCGACCAGCACCAGAGTCAGCCCGATTACGCACGGGAGCAGGGGCAGCCGCAGCAGAGGAACTTGCCGCTGAATCGTCCGCCGGAGAAACAACTGCCAGCCCATGAAAGCCGCCGCGGCATTCCACATCGCCAGCTCCAGCCCGTGCTGCATGAACACCGAAGGCCGGTATCCGCCTCCGCGCTTCGTCTGGCTGAAATCGTGGGGATACCACCCATATGCCCAGATGTGCAGCTGCGGGCTGATGATCATCTCCAGCACGGCGAGCGGCGCGATGACCAGTCCGCCGATGAACAATCCGATCGCCAGCTCGCGAAACCCCTCCAGGCTTCCAAAATAAATGCGCCCGATGAGATACGGCAGCCCCCACCCCACCACCACGGCCAGCGAGGCGGACGCGCCATCCCACGCGCCGAG
>JAIYAZ010000126.1 GCA_027488755.1 Verrucomicrobiaceae bacterium
AGCGCCGATGAAAACACCACTCCTGCTCCTCGGCGCCCTGTCCGCCCTCACCACCTGCCTGCTGGCCCAGTCCCAGCCCACGCCCGACGAGGGCGCCCCGAACGCCTCCGGCAAAAAGCTGCCGCCCCCGCCGCCGCGCGTCGTGCGCGTGCTCGACGCCGATCACAACCGCGTGATCTCCGCCGAGGAAATCGCCAACGCCAGCAGCGCCCTGCTGACGCTCGACAAGGACGGCGACGGCCTCCTCAGCCGCGAGGAGTTCTGCGGCCCGCCGCCCCCGCCGCCGCAGCAGAAGCGCAAATCCGACCAGGAAAAATCCGGTCAGCGCCCGCCGCCGAAGGACCCGCTCATCGGCGCCCTCGACGCCGACAAGGACAAGTCGATTTCCGCCACGGAGATCACCAACGCGCCCACCGCCCTCGCCGCGCTCGACAAGAACGCCGACGGCCAGCTGACGCCCAGGGAATTCGCCCCGCCGCCGCCGCGCCGCAAGCCGCACGGCCCCAAGGGCGACTCCCCCACCGGCGCCGCCCCCTCGCCCACTCCCGCCGCGCCCACCGCGGAATAAAGCACCCGCGCCGCCCCCTTCCCGCGCGAAGGGGGCGGCCTGGCTTTCCACGCGCTTTCGACTTCCGTTCCAAGGCTGCGCCGCTATTTTCGCCGGCGGCCAATGGTTGTTCGCATCGGTTCCCTCGCGCTTTTGTTCACCGCCCTGCTCGCCTGTCGCGGCCAGGCCCTTATCTACAAGGGCGCCAACCTCTCCGGCGCGGAGTGGGGTTATCTCGGCGGCGCCGTTTACGGAACGGACTACCTCTACCCCGCCCAGAGCGAGGTGGACGACTTGCTGGCCCGGGGCATGAACACCTTTCGCCTCCCCTTCCGCTGGGAGCGCCTCCAGCCCAGCCCGGCCGGGAATTTCGAGGCCACGGAATGGAGTCGGTTGAAAACCTTCGTCGACGAAACCACCTCAAAGGGCGCCCACGTCATCCTCGACCCCCACAACTACGGCTACTACTACGGCAGCGGAATCGGCACCTCGTGGGTCACCAACGACACCTTCAACGATCTCTGGTCCCGTCTGGCCACCGCCTTCGCGGACAACGACCGCGTGATCTTCGGCCTCATGAATGAGCCGACCATGCCCACCACGGAAACCTGGCGCACCAACGCACAACTCGCGTTGAACGCCATCCGCTCCACCGGCGCGCAGAACCTCGTGCTCGTCCCGGGCAACGGCTACACGGGCGCGTGGAGCTGGGTGAACGGCGCGTGGTATGGCACGGCCAACGGCAGCGTGATGACGTCGATTTCCGACCCGGGCCACAACTTCGCCTTCGAGGTGCACCAGTATCTCGACTGGGGCCACGACGGCAACGGCGCGGAAATTGCCTACGACGGCGCCACGATGCTCGCCGACTTCACCGGCTGGCTGCGCAAGAACGGCTTCCGCGGCTTTCTCGGCGAGTTTGCCGTCGCCGCGGGCAACACGCAGGCCCAGGCTCTCACCGGCATGCTTGACCACCTGGAGGCCAACGCCGACGTATGGACCGGCTGGACCGTCTGGGGCGGCGGCCCGCTCTGGCGGGATGATTACATGTTCCGTCTCCGGTCCGTGAACGGCGTGGACGCCCCGCAGCTCGCCACGCTCGCGCCCTACCTCCCCGTGCCCGAGCCCGGCCCGGCCGCGCTGCTTGCCCTCGCGCTCCTCCCGCTGGCCGCCGGCTTGATCCTCCGCCGACGCCCCGCGGAACTCCGCCCCTAACCCGCCGCCTGCACGGCGCGCAACTTCACGTCGCCGATCTGGAGTTCGAGTGCCTGCTCGGCCACGCGCAGAAAGCCCTCGGTCGCATCGGTCAACGCTACGTCGAGACTGCCCACCTGCCGCGCCGGCGCCGCCAGCCCCCGCACGCGAAGAATGTCCTCCACCGCCAGCGCGCAGTTGTGGGCGGAATCCACCAGCGTGACATCCGGCCCCGCCACCCGCGCGATCGCCTCCCGCAGCAGCGGGTAATGCGTGCAGCCGAGCACGAGGGTGTCAATGCCCCCGGCCAGCAGCGGATCGAGGTAGCGGTGCAACACCTGGCCGGTCACCTCGTCGTCAAACCACGCCTCCTCGATGAGCGGCACGAGCAGCGGACACGCCTCGGCAAACACCTCGGCCTCCGGCGCGAGCGCATGAATCGCCTGCTCGTAGGCCCGGCTCGCGATCGTGGCCCGCGTGCCGATCACCCCGATGCGGCCATTGCGGCTCGCCCGCACCGCCGCCGCCGCACCGGGATCAATCACGCCCTGCACGGGGAGATTGAAAATCTGCTTCAACCGCGGAACGGCCAGCGCCGAGGCCGTGTTGCACGCCACCACGATGAGCTTGGCCTGCTCGGCCAGCAGCAGCCCGGCGATCTCCACGCTGTAACGCTCGATCGTCCGCCGGCTCTTGCCGCCGTAGGGCACGCGCGCCGTGTCGCCGATGTAAAAAATCCGCTCCGCCGGCAGCAACTCCCGCAACGCCGCCACCACCGTGAGCCCGCCAATGCCCGAGTCAAACACTCCAATCGGCCCCTCGGCGTCGGAGGGCGAATCCAGTAAATCCATGGCGCAAGCTAGCGAAAGCCCTTGCGCCGAAGCAATCCCCGGGGAATCTTGGCCTTGGTGTCAGCGCGAATTCTCAAACCGGTTCTCTGGATTGTCGGCCCTCTCGGTCCGGCCCGGATGCTGACTGTCGACGCGTAACGCCCCCACCCGACACCCAAACTTCCGCCGCCCGCCCGAGAGCCTTCTCCGGCGGGTTTTTCGTTTCCATGCCCGCATCCCCATCACCCAAAAATGCCACCCTCACCGGACTGGCAATCTTTGCGATTGTCGCGACAAGTGCGATTCTCTTCTGTTCGAAGGGCGTTGTCGCCAAGCTCGCGTATGCCCACGGCGCGGATGCCCTCACCGTGCTCGCCCTGCGCATGGGCTTTGCCCTGCCCTGCTTCGCGGTCATTGCCGCGCTCACATCGTTCGGCGCGCCGCCGCTGGGCGCGGGGGATTGGGCGCGCCTCGCGGGCCTCGGTTTCATCGGCTACTACGTCTCCTCGCTGGTGAACTTCATCGGCCTGCAATACGTGAGCGTCGGCCTTGAGCGGATTTTGCTCTTCACCTATCCCTCGATGGTGCTGGTGATCTCGGCCTTCGTGCTGCGCCGGGCGGTGAGCCCCCGCACGTGGGTGGCCTGCGGCATCGCCTGGCTCGGCATCGCCGCCGCGTTCCTCGGCGAAACCCACGCGCCCGTGGCCAATCCCCACACCGGCCTGGGCACGGCGCTCATCCTCCTGAGCGCCCTCACCTACGCGGTGTTTCTGCTGCTGAGCGGGGGCATGATCCGCCGCGTCGGCGCGCTGCGGTTCACCGCCCTTGCCGTGGGCTTCTCGTGCCTGTTCATGCTCGGCCATGCCGCGCTCACGCCGACCACGCGCAGCGCGCTGCTGCATTTGCCGCCGGCCGTCTACGGCTACGGCCTCACGCTCGCCGTGCTGGGCACGGTGGTGCCGTCGCTGCTGCTCGGGATCGGCCTGCGCCGCAGCACGCCGCAACGCGTCGCCATCATCAGCTCGCTGGGCCCGGTCACCACCCTGCTGCTGGCCTGGGCGGTGCTCGGCGAAAAGCCGAACCTGGCGCAGGTCGCCGGCTTCGCGCTCACGCTCGGCGGCGGACTGTTCACCAGCCTGCGGCCCGACCCGGTCAGCGAAACCGCAGTTCCAGTTCGTGCCAGTCCTCGCGGCGGTGAAAGTCCCGCCGCGTGAGCGGGGCCGTGGCGGAGAGCACCGGCTGAGGTCGCCCGAGCGTCCAGTCGTAGCGGGCAAAATTCACGCGCAGGCGGCTGCCATTCCACGGAACGCCGCCTTCAAAGATGCGGCGCAGAGGAATTTCCGCGTAGACCTCCCAGCCTCCGGCCACGGTCCGGGCCTGCGCCCGCATCCGCCAGCGCGAAACCCGGTAGGGAAGAAAGGGATCGGCCAGCGCGGTCCAATCCACGTCGAGCTCGCGAAAATACCGGGGCCAGCGGAGCTGGTTCACGGAGCCCGCGGGCGTCACGTGCAGCTCGTAGTAGGCCTCCTGCCCCTCCGGCTGGAGAAAAATCTCGAAGGTGTCGCCGTGCGCAAAGGGCGCGACGTTGAACTGCCGCACGGGGTTGAACACCTCGCGATCGCGCAGGTCGGCCAGCACCGCCAGCGACATGCCGACGAGGCCGAGACGCACCTGCCCCGCCGAGAACAGCGGCGAGGGATGGTCCTGCCACGCCTCGCGGAAGATGAGCTTCGGACGACCGCGGAAGCGGCGGCGGCGCGCCTCCCAATCCCCCCGGCCCTCAATCGCCAGCGGGGAAACCGGTATCGCCTCCGCCATGGGCGCTAGGGCTCAAGGGCGACGACCGCCTCGATTTCCACGTCGAAGCCGAGCAACTGCGCGCCGAGCGTGGTGCGCGCGGGTTTGTGCGCGCCGAAAAAGCGCGTGTAGACGCCGTTCATCGCGGCGAAATTTTCCTTCGTGAGCTCGGCAAGGTAGACGCGGCACTGGATGACCTGCGAAAGACTTCCGCCGGCCGTGCGCACGACGCGCTCAAGGTTCGTGAGGACGATCTCGGTCTGCTCCTCGACGGTTCCGCGGACGATGGCGCCAGCGGCGGGGTCAAACGGGATCTGCCCCGAGATGTAAAGCGTGCGCCCGGTGGCGATGACCGCCGGCGAGTAGGGTCCAATGGCGGGCGGGCCGCCGGGAATGTTTGAGAGGAGTTCGAGTGCCATGCGCTGTTCCTAGCGCATTGCCGGCTCGCGGTCGAGCGGGGCTCTTCGGGATTCCGCGAAAAGCGCGCCCCTACCCGCGGCGAACCTTGGCGGAAAGCTGCGCCGTCACCTCGGCGAGTGGGAGGCAATTCACCACGTCCTCGCGGGTGAGCCAGCCCTTGCGGGCGAGGCGCACGCCGAAGGCGAGGTCCTGCAGGCCGCGCGTGGAGTGGGCGTCGGGATTGATCGCGCACTTCACGCCCCGGTCGCGCGCCAGCCGCCACCAGCGCCAATCCATGTCGAGCCGGCGCGGGTTGGCGTTGAGCTCAATGATCGTGCCGGTCGCCGCCGCCGCCTCGATCACGGCGGGCACGTCGACCTTGTAGGGTTCGCGCGTCGTGAGCAGGCGGCCCGTGAGGTGGCCGAGCATGGTGACGTAGGGGTTCTCGATGGCGCGAATGATGCGCGCGGTCATCTCGGCCTCGCCGAGCGTGAAGGCGGAATGCACCGAGGCCACGACGTAATCCAGCGAGGCGAGCACGTCGTCGGGGAAATCCAGCGAGCCGTCCTTGAGGATGTCGCACTCGGTTCCGGCGAGCAGCCGAAAGCCGTCGAAGCCGGCGTTGAGCCGGGCGATCTCCTCGCGCTGGCGCTCGAGCCGCTTCGCGTCGAGGCCGTTGGCCTGCACGGAGCTTTTGCTGTGGTCGGCGATGCCGAGGTATTCGAGCCCGAGCTCCTGCGCGGCGGCGGCCATCTGCTCAAGCGTGGCGCGGCCGTCGCTGGCGGTCGTGTGGTTGTGAAAGGTGCCGCGGAGGTTGTGCAGCTCGATGAGGCGCGGGAGTTCGCTGCGTTCGGCGGCATCGATTTCCCCGCGGTCCTCGCGGAGCTCCGGCGGAATAAATCGCAGGCCGAGACTGCGGTAGATGTCGCCTTCCTCATGGACCTCGGGCAGCGGTTCGCGCAGCTCCCGCCCCTCAGCAGCGCTGAAGCGGTATTCGTTCAGCGACCAGCCGCGCTCGAGGGCCCGGCTCCGCAGCCGCACGTTGTGCTCCTTGCTGCCGGAGAAATACTGCAGCGCGAAGGGAAACTCCGCGCTGCTCACCGCCCGCAGGTCGCACTGAATGCCGTTGCGCAGCACGACGCTGGTTTTCGTCGCGCCGGCCGCGAGCACGCGCTCGACGAGCGGATGGCGGGCAAAATCCTCGCCGACAAGCTGGGGCTCGCGCGTGGCAACGATCAGGTCCAGGTCGCGGACGACTTCCTTCGCGCGCCGAAAGCTGCCGGCAATCTCGGCGCGGACGACCTCGGGATGAGAACGCAGATCGTCGAGCAATTCCTGCGCGACGGGGGTGGCGTCGCCGAGCAGGAAGACGCCGGCGTTCTTTTTCTGGTGCTCAAGCGCGACGAGGATGTTCGCGGCCGTCTTCTCGCCGAAACCGGGCAGCGCCGCCACACGCCCATCGCGGCAGGCCCGCTCCAGCGCGGAGAGCGAGGCGATGCCGAGGGCGTCGTGCAGCGCCTTGATTTTTTTCGCCCCCAATCCCTGGACGTCAAAGAGCAGGAGAATGTCCGGCGGGAAACTTTCGCGCAGCGCGTCGTATTGCGGGAGCCGGCCAGTCTGGACCAGCGTGGTGATCTTCTCGGCGATGGCCTTGCCGATGCCCTCGATGTCCTCTAGGCGTTCCTCCGCGACGAGGAGTTCAACGGGCTCGGCGAGGGTCTCCAGCGCGCGGACGGCGTTCGTGTAGGCGCGAACCTTGAAGGGGTTCTCGCCCTTGAGCTCGAGCAGGCGGCCAAAGTTTTCCAGGATTTCGGCGATCTCGTCCTTGGTCATTCGCCGTTGTTTCTCCCGCTTGCCGCCGGGGCTGACAAGCCGCATCGCCGCGAAAGGCGGCGGATTTTTGACACCCGAAGCCGGTCGGCTTAGAGTGGATGCATGTTTTGCCGGCCGATTATCTTCCTCGCCGCCCTGATGGCGCTCCCGCTTTTCCCGGAACTCAAGGCGGCGGTGCCCGGCGGGCTGGAACCCTACGCAGGTTCCTATTCCGGAACGGCGGTCGCCAAATCCGCCGGAACCACGGAGCGCGCGAACTCCACGCTCACCTTCACCGGTCGCAAATACCGCTACGGCGGCACGTTTCTTTACGCGGGCATCCTGAATCAAGGCGGCACGCCGGTCGTTGTGGCACAGACGTTCCGCATGTCGGCCACCGGGCTCGTTCGCGGCATGGTCACGGTGGGCGATCAATCCGGCTTCGGTGGCGGCAGCGTGAAGCTCGTCGGTAACCGCTTGATCTACACGCTCCAATACAAGCTGAAGGACGTCTCCTCGACGGTCATCGAGCTCAAGGGCGACGTGAAATTCTACCCGCGACGCGCGGTGATGAACGCCACGGTCACCTCGGCGGATCCGACCTACGCCGGCACGCTGCGCATCGTCGGCAAACGTTAGCCGCCGGCGTAGGTGGCGACGCGATTGCGCCAACCGGGCAGCCACTTCGCCTCGTTGCGGGCGGGCGGTGAATTCTTCACGCGACGGGTCAGCATGGCATCCGCGGCGCGCGAAAAGGCCGGCATCGGCGCGCCGTCGCCCATGGCCTCCAGCACCTGGAGCAATCCCCACCCCTGGCCTGCATAGCGCTCGGTCGGGCTGGTTCCCTCGCCCTTGAAATTCACGTAGTCGATGAGCGCATACATCCCGAGGGGCGCGCCGGCGACGCGGTAAAAATTTGCCCGAATGCGAGCCCGCTCAGCCTTGGGAGCCGCCGCCAGCATCTTCGGCAGGGCGGCCTCGAGACGCGCCGCGCAAAAACGCGCCTGATCCGCGACCGTGGCAGCCAGCAATTCCCGGAGCGCCCGGAGCCGCGGCCCGTCGAATTCGGCCATGTAGGCCGCGCGCGTCGGCCACGGACATGGGCCGAGCATCCAGGCCGGCACCTTGTGGCCACGGGCTTCGAGGGTCCTCACCAGCGCGGGAAAGCTCTCCTCAAACGGCCCGCGCTTCCCCTCCGGATACCAGATGAAATGGCCGATCCCGAGTGAGGCAAAATCCTCGCCGCGGTTCCACGAAGTAAGGCCCGGCACCGTGCCCGCGCATTCGTTTTTCCAAATGCGCCGGCCGATCGCGAGCGCCTCGGCATCCGATAAATGCACCGACTGGGCCGCCAGCGGGGCGAGCGGCAACAACAAACACACGAGCAGCCGAATCATGCCTGCGCAGCCTATCCTGCCCACGCGCGACCCGCCACGGATTTTCACCCGCCCGGCGTCGCCTCGCCGATCTCGCCCCGCGCGCGGGCCTTGCGTCCATACACCCACTCGAAAAGCGGACTGGCCATGAGCGTCGTCACGATCGCCATGACCACCATGATCGAGAAGAACGCCGGTTGGATCACCCCGCGCTGCAGCCCGATGTTGAGAATGATCAGCTCCATCAGGCCCCGCGCATTCATCAACGTGCCCACCGCCAGCGCGGTCGCATTGTCCTCGCCGCTCCACCGCGCGGCCGCCCAGCAGGCCACCCCCTTGCCGAGGATCGACGCCAGCAGCACGACGCCCGCCACCACGGCCAGCTCCGGCGTGGCGACCAGCGAGAGCTGGGTATTGAGCCCGGAGAACGTGAAGAACATCGGCAGCAAAAACACGACCGCAAACGGCTCGATCTGCCGCCGCAGCTCCCGCGCAAAAAATCCCCGCGGCATCGCCGTCCCGAGCAGGAACCCGCCGAACACCGCGTGAATACCGACCGCATCCATGCCCCACGCCGCCAGCGCAAACAACGCCAGAGTCACCGCCAGCAGCGTCGGCGTGATGCGCCCCTCGCGCTCCGCCATGCGCCCCAGCGGAGCCAGCAGCCGGCGCGCCGCCAGCACGATGAACACCGCGTAGAGCACGCCGCCGCCGATCGCCTTCACCGCAATCGCAATGTCCCCGCCAAAGGTCGCAAGCACCACCGCCAGCACGCACCAGGCCGCCGCGTCATCGACCGCCCCGGCCGACAGGGCCAGCGTGCCCAGCGAAGTCCCCGCCAGCCCGCGCTCGGAAATGATGCGCGCCAGCATCGGAAAAGCCGTGATCGCAATCGCCGCCCCGAGGAACAGAAACGCCTCGAAAAACCGCACCCCCGGCGAGAACAACCCGGGCATGCCCAGCAGCCACCCGGTCAGCGCGAACGCCATCACAAACGGCACCGCCATCCCCGCGATCGACACGGCCAGAGCGCCCCGGAGCCGCCCGCGGAAATGCTCGGTGGAGAACTCCACGCCCACCAGAAACATGTAGAGCCCCACCCCGAGCTGCGCGCCGACAAACAACACG
>JAIYAZ010000037.1 GCA_027488755.1 Verrucomicrobiaceae bacterium
CTCGAACCCACGCGCGCCGCGCTGGATTCCGTGCTCGGGAAAACGAAGCCGGGAGCCTTCGAATGGTATTGGGTGGATGCGCTCTTCATGGCACCGCCGGTCTGGGTCCAGATGGCGGAGCTCACGGGCGAAAAGAAATACCTCGACCACGCCAACACGCTTTTTTGGGAAACCGCCGACAAGCTCTGGGATCCGGAGTCGAACCTCATCTACCGCGACCGCACTTACATCCCGCAACCCGAAGGCATGCAGCTCCGCGAGACCGATGGGGAGAAGGTCTTCTGGGGACGCGGGAACGGATGGTTTACCGGCGCCCTCGCGCTCGTGCTGAACCACCTGCCGAAAGACCATCCGAGCCGCGCGAAATACGAGGCCCGCCTCCGCGAACAACTCGCCGCGCTCGCGAAGCTCCAGCAGCCGAGTGGTCTTTGGCCGACCGCCTTGCTCGATCAGGACGGCTACCCGATGGGCGACACCAGCGCGACCGCGCTCTTCGCTTACGGCTACGCGTGGGCAATCCGGCACGGTCTCATCGACCGGGCAACCTACCTGCCCGTTCTGCTCAAGGCCTGGGCTGCACTCGTCGCATCCGTCGAACCGAACGGTCGCCTCGGCTTCGCGCAAAGCCAGGCCGACAGCACGCGCGCCTATGTCGGATGGCGGCAAAGCCAAGAATACGCCACCGGTGCAATGCTTCTCGCGGGCTCCGAGATTTTCCCCCTCCTCCGCGAGCGCGACGCCGTCACGGCGACACCGCCGACGCAGACGATCGACCCCGACGCGCTCGACCGCCTGCTCCCACTGAAGGCGCTCACCGGAAAACCGCTCGCTCCCGGCGACCACGCCTTCGCGGAGGCGATCAACCGTTTCCTTAAGGACCAACCGAGCATCCGCATCGAGCCCACGGCCGTCACGAAAGCCGATTACCTCGCCTTCGTCCGCCATCACGTCGAGGTCTTCGGCAAACACCAGCGCGCGGACGGCGCGGTGACCGATGCCTTCGTCGAGGGGCGCATGGACTACATCACGCCCGCCTACGCCGTCTGTGTCGCCGGACTTGGCGCGCTGGATGGCGAGCGCGATCCCGCCCTGCTTGAGAGCGGCTTTCGCGCGATGGATTTCGCCACCGCTGCGCTAGCGAAGGGTCGCAGCGCCTTCCCGAACAGCCACAGCGAATTCTGGCCGTTCCCGGTGATGATCGCCTTCGAACTGTTCCAAGGCATCGCCCCCGCCGAACGCCTCGCCGCCTGGCGCAAAAACCTCGCAGCCATCAATCCCGACACGACCTACTTCCTCCCGCGCAGTTCGTTCAACAACTGGACTCTCAAGGGCGCGGCGGGCGAGTTCCTCCGCGCCAAGGCGGGCATGACGTCGCTCGACTACACCGACACCTGCCTGGAATTTCAGCGCCACTTCTTCACCGCGGCCGGGATGTTCAACGAGAACAAGGCATTCGCCTACGATGGTTTCCCGCGCTACGTGCTCACCAGCATGCTGCACAAGGGCTACCGCGGCGCGCAGTTCAAGTTCTACCGCGACATGCTCTGGCGCGGTGCGTGGTCCGAGTTGTTCCTGCAATCCCCGAACGGCGAAGGCCCGACCGGCGGACGCAGCACGCAGCACATCTGGAACGAAACCCAAATCACCGCGATGAGCGAGATCATGGCCACGCATTACGCGAAGTCCGGACGCCCCGCGGAGGCCGGTGCCTTCAAGCGCGCCGCGCACCTCTCCTTCCAGGCCTCGCTCCGCTGGCGGTTCCCGGACGGCACCGCGACGATGGTGAAGAATTTCTTTCCGCCGGAAAAGCGGCACGGCTACGAGGCCTACAGCTACCTCTCGAACTACGACCTTTACGCCTGCGCGATGCTCGTCACCGCGGCGATGGCGGCCGATGACACCGTCGCGGAGAAACCCGCGCCCGCCGACGTGGGCGGCTACGTCCTCGAAGTCCCCGGCTTCGCCATGGTCGTCGCCAATGGCGGCGGGACGTTCATCCAATACGCGACCCGCTTCGACGGCGGCTACGGACCGGCCGGCCTCGTCCGCGTGCAATTCCGCGGCGTGCATGGCGCGATCCCGCTCAACGACGGAATTTCGAACCGCGGACTCCCCGGTGCGAACGATTGGGAAACCGGATTCAAGAATTCCGAGGCTCCGCGCGATCCCGAGCGCGACAAGAGCCTCGTCCCCGCCTTCCTCTC
Organism: Verrucomicrobiaceae bacterium; assembly: GCA_027488755.1. GTDB lineage: Bacteria > Verrucomicrobiota > Verrucomicrobiia > Chthoniobacterales > JAATET01 > JAATET01. Next base: position 2,205 of record JAIYAZ010000037.1, read on the forward strand.
GCTCGGTCCGGCCTGGACGAACGCGCAAGGCCGCGAGACCCGGCTCGCCGCTTTCGGCCACGGCGCATGGTTCGGACCCGGCAGCGGCGAGCGCGCCGCGCTCACCCCGCTGGAGCAAACTCCGGCCCGCGTGAAGTTCCGCCTCGAATCGCGCCTTCCGAATGGCTCGGTGACTGAGACATTTACGCTCGACGCCGGCGGCCTGCACGCGGAGGTCGCCGTGAAGACGTCAGACGCCGCCTCACGCCGCCTCTACATGCCCGTGTTGCTGGAAAACGGCCGCACCGAAGTCCAGCGCACCCTTGAGCCCGACCGCCTCACGCTCCGCCTGCCCGAAGGCGCCGCCACGCTCGAAATCAAAGACCCGACCGGCCGGGAGTTCCAAACACTCCCCGACCGCTTTGTGAACCGCAACGGAGTCCTGCAAGCGGCGTATGTCGAGTTTCCCGGCGAGACGATTTCCTACGACCTGCGTCCTTTGCAACGCGAGTAAGCCCACGACCCCACCCCGCGTTCTTCGAGGTTTGGGAATTGCCGGGGCCGACACGGCTCAAAGGAACAACGGGCGAATGTGTCGCTCGAGAAGGTTCTCCGTCACGCAGGTCTCGACGCGGCCGCGCGCGGCATCGAGAGCATCGAGAAAGGCCGGCCCCATCGCCGCGGCGAGCTTGAAGCTCACGTGGAGGAGTTGGCGGAACGAGGCGTTGAAAAGGGGGTCTGCGGGCTGGTGGGTCACGGCGCGCGCGAAGGTCTCGGAATCCCACGCCGAAATGGTCGAAGGAGAGGGCAGTTCCCCGGCCCGGATGTCGAGCACCGTGGCATAAGGGGCGCTGAGTTCCTCCCGGTGATCGAGCGCTTCGAGGGCGATCTGCTTCGCCACCTCAAGCCCGCGGCCGCCGGAGAGGGCGAGCCCGATCACCTCTTCCAGCCAAGTCGTGCCAGCGGTCTTCAAGTGCAGGCCGGCACCATGCCGCGTGAGGATCTCGCGGATCGGTCTGTAGAGAGAGAACTTGTCGCTGCCCGAGTGGACGCTGAGTTTCAGGTTTTCCGGAAGCCCGAACTCGCCGATTGCCACGGGGAGCATCCTCACGTGCGTCTCGAATTCCCCGGCGAACACCCCAACATCACCGACGTAATCCACTCCCTTGTTAAAGCGTCCGGTGAACTTCGGCGCGATCGTTTGCACGCGCACGTCCTCGCCGGCCAGGGCGGCCAGCAGCAGCAAGAGTTCCTCGGGCGACTGCGCGGTCTGCGCCTCGTCGGTCGAGACCTCGGCAATGAAACGCCCCGCGACCCGCGCCTGCTCAATTTTCCGGTGGATGCGCCCGGCCTCGCGCACCGCCGCCGCGTAATCGGAAAGGAACGCCTCCATCTTCGCCTCGGTGATGGAGGCTCCCAGCCCCGGCAAGGAACGTCCCACAACCCGGGACAAAGACCTCCGCACCGTTTCGCGATCTTCTAATCCCGGCTCCTTCCCGATGAAATCCGCGACATCGATGGTGAAAAAGTCGCACGGCTCCAAGAACGGCCCCACCGTTTCGAGTCCAATGTGGTCCGCATCAACGTGGAATGCCCCAGTCCAACCCGCCGTTCGCACCGCCGCCTCCGCCGCGGTCCGAACGGCGGCGGGCGTCGTCCCGATGAGTTTGTGCTCGCGGTTGGATTTGTTCCAAACCGGAACAATCGCACACCCTGCGCGCGCCGCCGTCTGGAGGGCGGACAATTGCGCTACCCCCTCGCGGCCGAAGCGGTCGCCGATGCCAAGGGAGAATTTTTCGAGCGTGAGTCGGTCAAAGGTTTGTGAACCCGGGGCGAGTGGACCGGGATGAGGCGTCGTTGAGAGGGTTTCCATTGGGACGAGATTGCCAGCGCATGCATCTTTGCACAACATTGTTTATACATTTGCTGTGGCTTCTCCATGCTCGGCTCCCAAAATCCGTTTACGGCGACCTAATCACGCTTAAGGCTTCGGCTCTAGCGGGTCGAACCCACCATCGCTCCGAATTAATGATTTGCCGGCTTCCTTCTCCGCCCTCCGCCATGGCAAGAATGCAGAGTGATCCCAGGTGGTTCTCTGCGCTTTGGGGCACAGATGAAGGTTGACAGCAACTTAACGCAATATTAAATCCCAACTAACTGTTTCCCCATCCGTTATGAACCTATTTTCCTTGCCGCGTCTTGTTATTGCAATCATTGCATCTTCGGCGTCTTTCGGTGTCTTGGCCGCCGAACCATTTGCTGGTCGCGACGCGATCCCACCACAAGCTTTGCTCGGCAGCCCTTGGGTTACACCGCCACGGACGATCGAGGAGACCCAAAGCACTCTTAAGGAGCTGCGAAAGAAGTATTCGCCCTATCTCCGCTCGCTCCCCAAGCCCCTAACGAGCAGGCCCCGCGCGAGCCTCGACGGTGAGTGGCTGGCCCGCTTCGAGGTGACGACCTCGGAGAGCGGTGCCCGGCTTCCCGCGCCGCAGTGGCAAGGACGCGACGAGGAGCCAGTAAACTGGCAACTGGTCACGGTGCCAGAGTGGCGGTGGGACGGAATCCGGCGTCCCGGGCAATGGCAGCCATGGTATCCGGCAAGTTTGATTTTGTGGTATAAGCGGGACTTTGCCGCGGAAAAACCGCAGGAGGGGCAGCGGGTTTTTCTGTGCTTCGACGGAGTGGATTGGGAGGCAGAGGTGTGGCTCAACGGCCGGTTGCTGGGCTCCAACGTCGGCTACTTCAAACCCTTCCGCTTCGACGTCACCGATCTTCTCCGCGAGAAAAACACCGTGGCCGTGCGCGTGATCGAAGGCCCGGCCTATGGCGAACCCATCGCGCAGTGGTCGATCCTACCGTTCTCGCCGTCAGACAAGGGGGACAACCAGTTTTACGTCTTCGGCGAACCAAAGAAGTCGATCTCGGGCTTCAAGCGCGGCGGGAACTCCTCGGGCGGGAGCGGATTCGGCATCCACCGCTCGGTTTACCTTGAGACGGTGAACTCCACGCACGTCGAGGCAATCTTTGCGCGAGGCTACCCCTCGAAGGGATCTGCGCGGATCGTGGTCGAGACCCGCTCGCAGGTCGCGCGTCCGGTGAACATCGGTATCGAGTTGATGCCCGAAAACTTCGACGGCGGAACGACCTACACGGCCTCGCGACCGGTCGAGGCCGGGGAGGGCACGACGTCCCACGAGTTCGTGGTTCCGGCCCCCGATGCGAAAGCCTGGTGGCCGGCGACACCCAACCTCTACCGCGCTCGCGTCACCCTGCGGGAGAAGGGGCGTATCCTCGATCAGCGCGATGTCCTTTTCGGCTTCCGCGAAGCCACGCTGGTTTCCCCGACGAATCCCCGCGAAGGCCTTTCGGACGGCATGCTCCTGCTTAACGGCCAGCCAGTCTTCCTCCGAGGCACGAGCGTCGGCGGATCCCACAACCTTGCCATTTACAACAAAACTCCCGACCAGATCGTCGAGATCTGCCTGCTGCTGAAGGCGTCGAACTTCAATGTCGTGCGCAACAATCAGCACGTCGCCTTCCCCGAGGTGATCGAGTATTTCGACCGTCTCGGCATCCTCAACCAGCAGGAGCAGGGAGCCGGCTACGAAGCTGCCGACCACAAGGTCAAGCCCGAGCACCTCGCTAAGGTCGTCACCCCCCTCGCCCGCCTCCTCTACAACCACCCGAGCGTCATCTTCATTTCTTTCATGAACGAGGCGCACCTCGACATGACGGAGCCGATCGCCGCGATCCTCAAGCAGGATCCCGAGCGCCTGCTCGTCCCGATTTCCGGCGCGCTCTTCGCCCTGCGCGAACCCGCGTATGCGGACAATCTCCTGGGGTCGTTCCATCGCTACGACGCGTGGTATAGCGGCGTCGATCTCATTTGGTCCTCCGGCAATCCGTGGCGGAAAGACCGAAACCCCATGCTTGATTACAAGGATAAGAACCCGAAGCCCCCCGCGACGTTCTTCCCGGTGATGCGCCCGCAGCGCATGGCGATCGTGGGCGAATACGGGGCCGAGGCCCTCGACAACTACGAGACGATGAAGAAATACCCCGCGTGGTGGGGCGAGACGCCCGCGCTCACCGACGACCAGCTCTGGGGTGCGATCCAAGTGGGGAAGGCCGACCTGCGCCAGATCTTCGGCTTCCGGGGAAAGAAACCCTCGAACCTCGGCGAATACATTGAGGCCAGCCAGACGTTTATGGAGGACATCCTCGCCGAGTGCACGAAAGGCTACCGGCTCTCGAA
>JAIYAZ010000121.1 GCA_027488755.1 Verrucomicrobiaceae bacterium
CCCCATCAACCTGCTCAAGCGCCCCTTCGACGCGCTCTACAACAAAACCGGCCTCCGCATCGGCGTCGCGAACACCATGCTCTTCCTCCAGCCCATGGGCGGCCAGAGCTCCCGCTACGGCGCCGCCGGCGACCTCGACATCATGGCCTCATGGACCCTCCTCGGCCGCGAATCGAAGGACACCGGCCGCCTCGTCTTCACCGGCGAATACCGCTACCAAATGGGCGCCCAGCCCCCCTCGCTCGTCGGCGGGCAAATGGGCACCCTCGTCGCCCCCACCGGCGCCTTCAACGACCGCGGCTGGGTCGTCCGCGACGCCTACTGGATCCAGCGCCTCTTCGACGCCCGCCTCCGCATCCTCATCGGCCGCGCCGACCCGTCCGATTACGTCGGCTCGCACTGGCTCCAAAACATCAACAACTCCTTCCTCAACCGCAACTTCTCCGCCAACGCCGCCGTCCCCTTCCCCGGCCACGGCCCCATGCTCGGCCTCTCCCTCCGGCCCGTCGACACCTTCTACCTCACCGCCGGCGCCAGCAACGCCTACAGCACCACCATCCGCAACGAGGTCGACTCGCTCTTCGAAGAGTTCGACCTCTTCACCTTCGGCGAGATCGGTTACACCCCCACCTTCCCCGGACTCGGCGCCGGCCGCTACGCCTTCGGCCTCTGGCACATGGATGCCCGCGACAGCATGAACCTCCCCGAGGACTACGGCTTCACCTTCATCGCGGACCAGAACCTCACCAAAAATCTCCAGGCCTTCGGTCGCTACGCCTACTCCGACGGCACCCTCACCAACGTCCGCCAGACCGCCCAGATCGGCCTCGGCCTCAGCGGTCTCCTCGGCCGCACCGACGACCTCACCGGCGCCGCCTTCGCCCTCTCCATTCCCCGCAGCGACGCCACCCGCAACGAAACCGCCCTCGAGGTCTTCCACCGCTTCCAGCTCACCGCAAACACCCAACTCTCCGTCGGCCTCCAGCTCATCGCCAACCCCGGCAACGCCCCCGACAACGACACCGCCGGCGCCTTCTACGCCCGCTTCCGCGCCTCATTTTGATTCCCTTCCCCCGGCCCCATCGCCCACATTGCCGCATGCGCCTCCGCCTCCTCCTTCCCGTCTTCGCCGCCCTGCTGGCCTCCTGCGCGACCCATCCCACCGCGCCCGCCTCAGCGGAGGCCCCGCTCACGCCGAAGACCGCCCCCGCCGCCTACACCGCCTACGTCCTCGAAACCGTCGACACGAACAAGGACGGCACCATCACCCTCGTGGAATGGACCACCGCCGGCGGCGACCAGCGCAGCTTCCTCCTCGCCGACGCGAACAAGGACGGCGTCGTCACCCGCACCGAGCTCATCCGCCTCAGCTCCAACGCCCAGTTCTTCGACTTCCTCTGCCGCCGCGCCGACCTCGACAAAAACAACCGCCTCACGCCCCGCGAATTCCGCTCGGCCGGCGGCGTCCGCGTCCTCCGCTTTGAGTTCTAAGGCCACCCCCGCCTCGCTCCGCATGAAGCGCATCCGCATCACGCACACGACGGAGTATCACTACAACCAGCCCGTCACCTTCGGGCCCCACCGCGCCCTCATGCGCCCCCGCGAAGGCCACGACGTCCACATCGACCGCGGCCGCTTCGAAATCGAGCCCCCGGCCACCGTCCGCTGGCTCCGCGACCTCGACGGCAACTCCGTCGCCCTCGCCACCTTCCGCGAGCCCGCCCAAAAACTCCGCATCTTCAGCGAAGTCGACGTCGACCTCTACGACGACACGCTCGTCGAATGCCACATCGAGCCGCACGCCCGCTCCTTCCCCTTCCAATACGCGCCCAACGAGCAGCTCGCCCTCATCCCCTACCGCCTCCCCGCCTACCCCCACGACGGCCCCGCCCTCCGCCACTGGCTCCGCGACCTCTACCAACCCGGGCAATTGGTCGACACCCTCGACCTCCTCGATCGCCTCAACCGCCGCATCTTCGAAGCCCTGCGCTACACCCGGCGCGAAGACCCCGGCGTCCAATCTCCCAGCGAAACCATCGCCCTCGGCGGCGGCTCCTGCCGCGACTACGCCGTCCTCATGATCGAAGCCGCCCGCCTCTGGGGCTTCGGCGCGCAATTCGTCACCGGCTACGTCCAGATGGACGAAGGCCAGCACGGTGCCACCCACGCCTGGGCCGAAATCTACCTCCCCGGCGCCGGCTGGCAGGGCTACGACCCCACCAACAACAAACCCGCCGGCGACGAACACATCTCCGTCGCCGTCGCCCCGCACCACGCCGAAGCCTCCCCCCTCTCCGGCTTCTGGGAAGGCCCCGCCGACGCCTTCGAGCGCATGGAAGTCTCCGTCCAGGTCGTCGCGCTGACCTGACCTCCATGCTGCCGACCCTCTCCAACGTCCTCGGCGGCCTCGGCATCTTCCTCCTCGGCATGTCGCTCATGAGCGACGGCCTCAAATCCTTCGCCGGCGACTCCCTGCGCAAGGCCCTGCTCCTCTTCACCAGCCGTCCGCTCACGGCGTTCCTCTCCGGCATGGGCATCACCGCCCTCATCCAATCCTCCAGCGCCACCACGCTCATGACGATTGGCTTCGTCAGCGCCGGCATCCTGCCCTTCGCCCAATCCGTCGGCGTCCTCATGGGCGCCAGCCTCGGCACCACCAGCACGGGCTGGATCGTCTCCCTCATCGGCCTCAACGTCAGCCTCTCCGCCTACGCCCTCCTCTTCGTAGCCGCCGGCGCCGGCATCCGCCTCTTCGTCAAAGGCCGCGGCCACTTCCTCGGCACCGCCCTCGCCGGCTTCGGCCTCATCTTCCTCGGCATCGGCTTCATGCAGTCCGGCATGGGCCAGCTCACCGCCGAACTCGACTTTTCCAACCTGCCCTCCAGCGGCTTCCTCGCCCGCGCCCTCCTCCTCGGCATCGGCCTCATCCTCACCGTGCTCATGCAATCCTGCAGCGCGGTCATGGCGACCAACCTCATGGCCCTCTCCGCCGGCGCCCTCAACTTCGAGCAAGCCGCCGCCCTCGCCATCGGCGCCGCCATCGGCACCACGGTCACCGCCGGCCTCGCCTCCATCGGCGCCAGCCTGCACGCCAAACGCTCCGCCCTCGCCCTCTCCGCCTTCAACCTCACCACCGGCCTCCTCGCCTTCCTCCTCCTGCCCGCCCTGCTCCAGGTCATCGCCTTTTTCCAGCGGCAGTTCGGCCTGGAGGAAGGCCCCGTCAGCCTCGCCGTCTTCCACTCCCTCTTCATCAGCCTCGGCGTCATTCTCTTCCTGCCCTTCGTCCGGCCCTACGCCCGCCTCATCGAGAACCTCCTCCCCGAACGCGACCACGGCTTCACCCGCTACCTCGACCACTCCCTCCTCAACCTCCCCGCCGTCGCCCTCGAAGCCGTTGGCCGCAGCCTGCGGGAATGCCACCACGCCCTCGCCCGCGCCGTCTCCACCCGCCTGGAAAATCGCGCCCCCGCCGCGGAAGAAGCCGCCGCCGCCGTCTCCCGCGCCCTCCCTCCCCTCCGCGACTACCTCACCGCCATCGCGATCGAATGTGGCGACCAGGCCGCCGAAACCCGCCGCATCAGCGACATCCACATCATGGATCACCTCGCCCGGCTCGCCACCGCCGTCAACGCCCCCGACCTCCGCTTCGGCACCGAGCGCCTCGCCCCGTGGGAACACCGCCTCACCCAACTCCTCGCGTCCCTCTCCGCCGAAACCCCTCCCCCCGAATCCCCCGCCGCCCTTTCCGCCGCCCTCGCCGACACCCGCCGCCGCGAACGCCCGGAAATCCTCCAGGCCGCCGCCCGCGCCGGCGCGGACCCCGCCTCCCTCCTCCAGGAACTCGACACCCTCCACTGGCTGGACCGCATCGCCCACCACCTCGCCCGCATCGACGCCCACTTCACCCTCGCCTCCAGCGACGACGCCAGCGACACCCCCGCCTGAAGCCCGCCCCGGACCACGGAATCAACGTTCCTTTGACCCGTCCCCCACCCTCGACTTAAAAACGCCCTCGCCATGAATCCCGACCTCGCCATCGTCCTCACCCTCCTCGTGGCGGCCATCGCGATGTTCGCGCTCAACCGCCCCCGCATGGACGCCGTCGGCCTCATCATGCTCACCGGCCTCCCGCTCACCGGCGTCATCACCATGGGCGACGCCCTCGCCGGCTTCAGCGACCCGAACATCGTCCTCCTCGGCGCCCTCTTCGTCATCGGCGAAGGCCTCGTCCGCACCGGCGTCGCCCAGCAACTCGGCGACTGGCTCCTCCGCACCGCCGGCACCAGCCCCACCCGCCTCCTCATCCTCCTCATGACCGTCGTCGCCACCCTCGGCGCTTTCATGAGCTCCACCGGCGTCGTCGCCATCTTTATCCCCGTCGCCCTCCGCATCGCCCAGAGCACCGGCACCGCGCCCAGCCAGCTCATGATGCCCCTCTCCGTCGCCGCCCTCATCAGCGGCATGCTCTCCCTCGTCGCCACCGCCCCGAACCTCGTCGTGAACAGCGAGCTCGTCCGCCACGGCGAGGCCGGCTTCACCTTCTTCACCTTCACCCCCTTCGGCATCCCCGTCCTCGTCCTCGGCATCCTCTACATGCTCTTCGCCCGCCGCTGGCTCTCCGCCCGCGCCACCGGCAACGCCGACGCCCCCCGCCCCGTCACCCTCGCCGATTGGGTCGAACGCTACCGCCTCGCCGGCCGCGAAATCCGCGTCCGCGTCACCGAGCGCAGCCCCCTCGTCGGCCGCACCCTCGCCCAGATCAACCTCCGCGGCGACTCCGGCATCAGCGTCATCGCCATCGAACGCCCCGGCCGCCTCGCCCCGGAAATCCTCGCCCCCTCCGGTGAGTCCACCCTCCTCGCCGGCGACGTCCTCTTCGTCGACGTCTTCGCCCCCGGTTTGGACATCGCCGCCGCCTGCCAGCGCAACGCCCTCGAGCCCCTCCCGCTCTCCGGCACCTACTTCACCGACCGCTCCGAGGCCATCGGCATGGCCGAAGTCATGGTCACCGCCGACTCCGACCTCCTCGGCCGCACCGTCCGCGAAGCCGGCTTCCGCACCCGCTACCAGCTCACCGTCATCGGCCTGCGCCACGGCCAGACCGCCCTCGAGACCTCCCCCATCGACGCACCCCTCCGCATTGGCGACACCCTCCTCGTCGTCGGTCCCTGGAAAAAGATCGACCGCCTCGCCGCCTCGACCACCAACCTCGTCCTCCTCAATCTCCCCGCCGAACGCGCCAACGTCCTTCCCGCCCCCGGCAAATCCCTCCCCGCCCTCGCCTGCCTCCTCCTCATGGTCGGCCTCATGGTCAGCGGCGTCGTCCCCAACGTCCAGGCCGCCCTCATCGCCTGCCTCCTCATGGGCGCCTTCCGCTGCATCGACCTCGACAGCGCCTACCGCTCCATCCACTGGAAAAGCCTCATCCTCATCGTCGGCATGCTCCCCTTCTCCATCGCCCTCCAGAAAACCGGCGGCGTGGAACTCGCCGCCGACGGCCTCATGGCCATCACCGCCGGCCTCGGCACCCACGGCGTCCTCGCCTGCCTCTTCCTCATCACCGCCCTCCTCGGCCTCTTCATCTCAAACACCGCCACCGCCGTCCTCATGGCCCCCGTCGCCGTCGCCATCGCCAGCGAACTCCAGGCCTCGCCCTACCCCTTCGCGATGATCGTTGCCCTTGCCGCCTCGACCGCGTTCATGACGCCGATCTCCTCCCCCGTGAACACCCTCGTCGTCGCCCCCGGCAACTACCGCTTTGTCGATTTCGTCCGCGTCGGTGTGCCCCTCGCCGTCATCGTCATGATCGTCAGCGTGATCCTCGTCCCCCTTCTCCTCCCGCTCCACCCCTAATCGCCGCTCCCGCCCGCGCCGGAAAAAAGCTTCTGCTTCCCGCCCGCCGGTGCCACCCTTGCGTCTATGAGCACGCTCGCCCCCACCAACCCCCTCTCCGCCGCCCTCCACCAGAGCCGCGGCTGGCTCATCACCGGCGGCGTCCTGTCCCTCATCGTCGGCTTCCTCGCCATCTCCTTCCCCTTCCTCTTCTCCATCGTCCTCGCCCAGGTCCTCGGCGCGTTCGCCCTCGCCAGCGGCCTCATCGCGCTCTTCCTCACCATCACCGGCAAACACCCCGGCCACCGCGTCCTCGACGCCATCACCGCCCTCATCCGCATCGCCGCCGGCATCGCCCTCTTCGTCTGCGTCACCTCCAGCGTCCTCGTCATCACGCTCATCTTCGCCATCTTCCTCATGATCGAAGGCATCGCCCTCATCATCGGCGCCTTCCAGCTCCGCGCCCACGCCGGCTGGATCTGGACCCTCATCAGCGGCGTCGCCTCCCTCGTGCTCGGCGGCCTGGTCTACGCCAAATGGCCCTCCGACAGCGTCTGGGTCCTCGGCCTCTTCTTCGGCATCAACCTCCTCTTCAACGGCTCCGCCCTCCTCGCGCTCGGTCTCTCCGCGCCGAAACCCGCCGCCGCCTGAATCTCCGTCCCATGAAGTCCCGGCCCGTCGCCCACCACCTCCTCCTCGCCCTCGCCGGCCTCGCCCTCCTCCTGCCCGGCTGCGCCACCGCCCCCGTCGACCGCTCCGGCGTCTCCGGCGCCATCACCGTCCCGGATACCAACGCCGACGCCATCGCCCGCGCCGCCACCCCCGCCTTCGCCCGCTACGGCTACCAGCCCGCCCGCGGCACCACCCCGCAATCCCTCTTCTTCCAGCGCCCCGCCGCCCCCGCCGGCGGTCGCCTCCTCGGCGGCCCCTCCGCTGGCACCAACCTCCGCGTCCGCCTCCAGCTCCTCCCGCTCTCCCGCGGCAACGACTTCCGCCTCATGATCCAGGTCGCCCAGGTCGACATGCGCAGCGCCACCGCCGACCAGACCTCCCTCCGCCTCTGGATGAGCGAATTCGACTCCGTCCTCCGCGAAATCCGCACCCGCGCCGCCCACGCCGGCCCCGCCCGCTAAAACCGCCCATCGCGTGAATCGCCCGCTCGCGCTCCTCGCCGTCCTCGCCGCCCCGTTCCTCCTCGGCGGCTGCCTCACCTCCCCCGTCGCCCGCTCCGGCGGCCCCGGCTCGATCACCGTGCCGAACACCACGCCCGACGCGATCCGCACCGCCGCCCTCGCCGTCTTCCCGCGCTACGGCTACTCCGCCGCCCGCAGTAACTTCCCCCAATCCCTCACCTTCGACCGCCCCGCCGGCCGCACCGGCGAGCTCATGTTCGGCGGCCCCGGCCAGTCCACCAGCATGCGCGCCCGCCTCCAGCTCCTTCCCATCGCCGGCACGAACGACATCCGCATCACCACCCAGGTCCTCCGCGTCACCAACGCCGACCGCCCCGGCTTCGAACGCGAAACCCCCATGCTCCTGCGCTCCTGGGCCAGCCAGTTCAACGCCATCCTCCGCGACATCCGCGACCAGGCCGCGAACACCCGCCCGGCGCGCTAGGCCCGCCCGCCGCCCCGCGCAATTCCACTTTCCTCCGCCGGGCCCGGCTGGTAATCGCCTGCGCATTCGATGAGCGCGCCCGCCTCCTTCCTCCGCCGCCTCGCGCGCGGCCTGCCCGCCGCCGCCGCGCTCGCCCTCCTCCTCGCCACCACCGGCTGCCAAACCCTCCCGCCGAAAGAGCGCCTCACCCGCGCCGTCGCCGCGCTCGAACACCCCGCCGCCGCCCCCCACCAGAGCGCCGCCGCCTGGCGCGATTACCGCCACGCCGTCGCCACCGTGCTCGCCGACGCGAAGGAAGCCGGCGACGTCCCCGACCTCAAGCGCCCCGCCCGGGGCCTACCCCGGCTCTGGCACCTCCTCCGCCCCACGCCCCGGATCGCCAGCCTCCATCGCGACGGCGTCGGCCTGCCGGTCATCGAACGCCTCCCCGCCGACAGCCCCAACGCACCCCGCGGCGGTTACCACGTCGCCCGCACCGTCCTCGCCCGCCCGGGGCCGCCCGACTCCCCCGCCGTCGCGCTCAACATCGTCGACCCCGACCGCGTCCCCGAGACCACCTTCGGCGCCACCAAGCTCCCCGTCGCGATGGACCTCCAGGCCCCCCTCGACGTCACCCGCGGCCTCGGCCCGCGCCCGCTCGACGGCTTCCGCTACCTGCTCCTCACCAACCGCTTCTCCGACCCGCGCCTCATTTTCCTCGAGCCCTACGATTCGGACAAAATCCCCGTCGTCTTCATCCACGGCCTCCTCTCCACCCCGCGCATGTGGGGCCCGGTCGTCACCGCCCTCCTCGCGAACGAAACCATCCGCCAGCGCTACCAGTTCTGGTTCTTTTACTACCCGACCGGCCAGCCCATCCCGCTCTCCGCCCTCCAGCTTCGCGACGCCCTCGACGCGGCCGTCCGCACCCACCACGTTCGCCAACCCCTCGTCCTCATCGGCCACAGCATGGGCGGCCTGCTCGCCCGCGCGCAGATCACCGGTTTCACCCCCGCCGCCGCCGCGCAAATCGTCCCGGGCGTCGCGTCCCTCCCCGCCGACAACCCCGTGCGCCGCGCCCTCCTCTTTGCGCCCCGGCCCGACATCGCCCGCGCCATCTTCATCGCCACCCCGCACCGCGGCAGCCACTTCGCCCTCAACGGCATCGCCGGCCTCGGCGTCCGCCTCATCCGCCTCCCGCTCTGGCTCCAGGACGAACTCGCCAGCATCGCCGAACTCCCCTTCACCGACCACTCCCGCCGCTTCCCGACCAGCATCTGCGGGCTGTCGCCCAATTCGTCGTTCCTCCGCGCGCTGGATGCCGCCCCCACCACCGTCCCCCAGCACTCCATCATCGCGAACCGCGGCCAAAGCGACCTGCTGCGCAGTTCCGACGGCATCGTGCCCTACACGAGCGCGCACCGGGCCGAGGCCGTCTCCGAGGTCATCGTCCCCGCCGGCCACGGCGGCTTCTCCCACCCGCTCGCCCTCGCCGAAATCGAGCGCATCCTGCTCAAGGATGCGACCCCGGCCGCCCGCTAACCCGGCGTCCCGCGCCTACCAGCCGCGCCGCGCCAACTCGGCCGCGACGGCGTTGGCGATAATCTGCTGCCC
>JAIYAZ010000006.1 GCA_027488755.1 Verrucomicrobiaceae bacterium
CGGTCGGCGAGGCAGGCGGCGATGGCGGGTGTGGTGACGACGGCGGCGAGGGGGACACCGTTGCCGATGCCCTTGGCCATGGTGACGATGTCGGGGATGACGCCCTGGGTTTCGAAGCCCCAGTAGTGCGAGCCGGTGCGGCCGAAGCCGGTCTGGACTTCGTCGGCGATGCAGACGCCGCCGGCGGCGCGGACGTGGGCGTAGGCGTGCTGGAGGTAGCCGTCGGGGAAGACGACGAAGCCGCCGACGCCCTGGATGGATTCGGCGATGAAGCCGGCGATGCGGCCGGAGGAGCCGAAGTCGATGAGGGCCTTCACGTCGTCGGCGTATTTGCGGCCGGCGTCGGGGTCATCGGCCCCGTAGGCGCCGCGGTAGGGGTAGGGGGCCTGGGCGTGGTGGACGCCGAAGCTGTGGGGGACGTTGAATTTCCAGGTGCTGTGGGCGGTGACGGCCATGGTGGCGGCGTTGCCGCCGTGGTAGGCGTTGCGCAGGGCGATGACGTCGAAGTTGCCCGTGGAAGCGCGGGCCATGAGGAGGGCGAGGTCGTTGGCCTCGGAGCCGGAGTTGCAGAAGTAGCAGACCTTGAGGTCGCCGGGCATTTTGGCGGCGAGGTCGCGGGCGTATTCGGCGACGTTGGGCTGGAGGTAGATGGTGGTGGAGTGCTGGAGGCGGGAGGTCTGGGCGTTCGCGGCGGCGACGACCTTTGGGTGGCAGTGGCCGACGCTGACGGTGACGATGCCGCCGAGGCCGTCGAGGTAGCGTTTACCGGTCTCGTCGTAGACGTATTGCATCGAGCCCTCGGCGAGGACGATGGGCTTTTTGTAGTAGAGGAAGATGCCGGGGTTGAGGAACTGCTTGCGCAGGGCGAGGATTTCCTCGGCGGAGGGGCCGGTGTAGGGCGCGGGGACGTGGGCGTAGGGCGGGAGTTCAGGCATGGGGTGAAGCGTGGGGTTGGGAGGGAGAGAGGCGGCGGAAGAGGAGGTAGAGGACGAAGGCGAGGCCGAATCCAATGAACCACGCGAAGCCGTAGAGGTCGATGAGCCAGGTGGGGACGCGGGCGGGGTCGATCCATTTCACCTGGGCGAGGAAGCCGGGGATGTTGGGAAGGACGGCGAGGATGAGGGCGGCGAGGGCGGCGAGGCTGTAGCCGCGGGTGTAGGTGCAGGGGCCGGCGGGATCGTAGAGGGCGGCGACGTCGAGGCGGGTGCGGCGGAGGACGAAGTAGTCGGCGATGAGGATGCCGCCGATGGGGCCGAGGAGGGCGCTGTAGCCGACAAGCCAGGTGAAGATGTAGCCGGTGGGGTCGGCGACGAGTTTCCAAGGCATGATGAGGATGCCGAGAAGCGCGGTGATGTAGCCGCCCATGCGGAAGGAGATGCGGTGGGGCGATAGGTTGGCGATGTCGTTGGCGGGGCCGACGACGTTGGCGGCGATGTTCGTGGCGAGGGTGGCGATGCAGAGCGCGACCATGGCGACGATGAGGACGAGGGGGTTGGTGAAGCGGGTGAGGACGTCGACGGGATTCCAGAGGGTGACGCCGTAGATGATGGTGGTGGCGGAGGTGACGGCGACGCCGATGAAGGCGTAGAGGGCCATGGTGGGCGGGAGGCCGAAAGCCTGGCCGAGGGCCTGGTCGCGCTGGCGGTGGGCGTAGCGGGAGAAGTCGGGGATGTTGAGGGAGAGGGTGGCCCAGAAGCTGATCATGCCGGTGAGGGAGGGCACGAAGAAGGCCCAGAACTGGCCGTGTTTCGGCTGACCGGGGGCGAAGGCGGAGGGTTGGGCGAGGATGGGGCCGAAGCCGCCGGCGGCCTGCCAGGCCCAGGCGAGGAGGGCGAGGCCGAGGATGATGAGGAGGGGGGCTTTGAGGTTGAGGAGGAAGCGGATGGAGTCGATGCCGCGGTGGACGACCCAGACGTTGATGCTCCAGAAGGCGAGGAAGCAGGCGAACTGGGGGAGGCTGATGCCGAGGCCGGGCAGGGGGGCCGCGGTGCCGAGGGCGGGGAGGTAGATGGTGAGGATTTTGAAGATGGCTTCGCCGCCGATCCAGGTCTGGATGCCGAACCAGCCGCAGGCGACGAGGGCGCGGAGGACGGCGGGGATGTTGGCCCCGCGGGTGCCGAAGGCGGCGCGGCAGTAGACGGGGAAGGGGATGCCGTATTTCGTGCCGGCGTGGGCGTTGAGGATCATCGGCACGAGGACGATGAGGTTGCCGAGGAAGATGGTGAGGATGGCCTGCGACCAGTTCATGCCGCCGCCGATGAGGGAGGAGGCGAGCATGTAGGTGGGAATGCAGGCGGCCATGGAGATCCAGAGGGCGGCGAAGTTCCAGAGGCCCCATTTGCGGCCGGAGGCGGGGACGGGGGCGAGGTCGGCGTTCCAGAGGGGGCTGGAGGTGAGGTCGGACGACGGCGCGGACATGACGGAATACGGGGAGGCCTTTCCCCAGAAGCAGCTTCGATACCAATGCGATTTCCGAATGGGCGCGGGGGGCGGATCGTGGGATGATTCTGCGGTCCCCCATGAACATTCTTCTGACCGGCGCAAACGGCTACGTGGGCCTGCGGCTGCTTTCCGCGCTGCTGGAGGGCGGGCACACGGTGCATGCGGTGGTGCGGGACCGGGAGCGGCTTCCGATCGCGGAGCTGACGGCGCACGGGGAGCGGCTGGCGGTGATCGAGGCGGACCTGGCCGAGCCGGCGGCGGAGGTGCGGTTCCCGGCGGAGGTGGACGTGGCGTATTTTCTCGTGCACGCGATGGGGGCGGGGGCGGATTTCTCGGCGCTGGAGGCGGCGGTGGCGCGGAATTTTTTGCGGCTGCTGGCGCCGACGCGGGCGCGGCAGATCATTTACCTGGGCGGGATCACGCCGGACGAGGGCGGGCTTTCCGAGCATCTGGCCTCGCGCCGTAACGTCGAGCGGCTGCTGGCGGAGGGGGCGGTGCCGCTCACGGCGCTGCGGGCGTCGATCATCGTGGGGAGCGGGAGCGCGTCGTTTGAGATCATTCGCGATCTCGTGGAGAAGCTGCC
>JAIYAZ010000115.1 GCA_027488755.1 Verrucomicrobiaceae bacterium
ACCCGCGCAATCTGCCCCAAAATGTGGTCGTAACCCTGCACCGCCTCCGTCGGATGCCGCAACCGCGCCAGCGGCTTCGTCACGTCCGCGGGATCAAGAATCACGCCCTCACACTTCGTCCCGCCCAAATCAATTCCGATCAAATGCATCATCGAACACAGACAACACGGAGGGCCCGGAGGAGAAGGAGAAAAAAATCATCCCTCCGTGATCTCCGTGTCCTCCGTGGTTAATCAATAACTCTTCGCGAACACCACCCGCTGCCGGCTCGGCTCGCCCGTGAAAATGCACGTCCCCGGCTCGGGCGTTTCCTCGAAGGGAATGCAACGGATCGTGACCTTGAGGTCCTCCTTGATCTTCGCCTCCACCTCCGCGCTCCCGTTCCAGTGCGCCAACGCAAACCCGCCGTGAATCTCCGGCTTGCTCGCGTTCTTCGCCGTGAAAAACGCGTAAAACTCGTCCTTGGAATCAATCACCTTCGTCTGCGCGTCGCGAAACTCCGTCGCGCGGGCCAGCAGGTTGACCTGAATCTCCTCCAGCATCGCGCCGACGCGGCCAAGCGCCTCGACCTGCGGCAAAAATTCCTTTTGCTTCGGCGGCTGGTCGCGGCGCGCCACGGCCACCGTGCCGGCCTCCAGGTCGCGCGGCCCGAGCTCGATGCGAATCGGCGCGCCCTTCTTGATCCACTCCCAGCTCTTCGTGCCGCCGCCGATGTCCCGCGCGTCGATCTCCACGCGCAGCGGCTCGCCAAACGCCGTCTGCGCGAGCAGGTCGGCCCGCAGTTTGTGCGCCGCCTCCAGCACCGCCGCCCGGCTCTCCGGCTTCGGCGTCACCGGGATGATCACCACCTGCGACGGCGCCACGCGCGGCGGCATCACCACGCCATCATCGTCGCCGTGCGCCATGATCAACGTGCCGATCAGCCGCGTGCTCACGCCCCAGCTCGTCGTCCACGCATGCTGCACCTGGCCGTCGCGGCCCTGGAATTGAATCCCGCTCGCCTTGGCAAAATTCTGCCCGAGGAAATGCGACGTCCCCGCCTGGATGGCCTTGCGGTCCTGCACCATGGCCTCGATGCAATACGTCCGCACCGCCCCCGGAAACCGCTCGCTCTCGCTCTTCTCGCCCGTCAGCACGGGGATCGCGAGGTAGTCGCGCGCAAAGGTCTCGT
The DNA here is from genome assembly GCA_027488755.1 of Verrucomicrobiaceae bacterium. Classification (GTDB taxonomy): domain Bacteria; phylum Verrucomicrobiota; class Verrucomicrobiia; order Chthoniobacterales; family JAATET01; genus JAATET01. The sequence continues at coordinate 1,172 of JAIYAZ010000115.1, forward strand.
AAACGCCGAGCATTTTTTCGGTCTCCTCCACCGCCTCGGCCTCGGTCTCATGCGCCGTGTGCCCCTCCTGCCACAAAAATTCCGCCGTGCGCAGAAACAACCGCGGCCGCATTTCCCAGCGCACCACGTTCGCCCACTGGTTGATCAAAATCGGCAGGTCCCGATACGAACTCACCCACTTCGCGTAGGTCGCGCCAATGATCGTCTCCGACGTCGGCCGCACGATCAGCGGCTCATTGAGCGGACCCGCCGGCACCAGCTTGCCCTCGGCGGTTTTTTCCAGGCGGTGATGCGTCACCACCGCGCACTCCGTGGCAAAACCCTCGACGTGATCCGCCTCCTTCTGCAGGTGCGACAGCGGGATGAAGAGCGGAAAATACGCGTTCTTGTGGCCCGTCTCCTTGAACATCCCGTCCAGCACCGCCTGCATCCGCTCCCACAGCGCGTAGCCCCACGGCTTGATGACCATGCAACCCCGCACCTCGGAGTTCTCGGCCAGCTCGGCCGCGCGCACGACCTGCTGATACCACTCGGGAAAATCTTCCTCGCGACGGGGACTGATGGCGGATTTTTCGGACATACGGAAAGCCCGTGAACCTAACCGACCCGAAGCGCGTTGAGAAACCTTTTGAAAAACGCCACGCCCGCCTCCAGGTCGGCGACCGCGATCCACTCGTCCTTCGTGTGGGCCTGCGCGATCGAGCCCGGCCCCACCGCCACCGCCGGCACGCCGCGCGCCGCAAACATCGCGCCGTCGCAAAACCACGCCGCCGTCGTCAACCCCGCGCCCGCCTCCCGCAGCGCGTCGATCACCGCATGGTCGGGCTCCGTGAACATCGGCGGCGCCCCCGTCCCCTCGATCTCCAGGTCCGGACAAACCTCCCGCAGCCGCGCCCGCACCGCCTCCAGGTCCTGCCCCGGCACGGTGCGGAAATCCACCCCCACCTCGCAAAGGTCCGGCACGATGTTCACCTTCGTGCCGCCGCGAATCATGCCCACGCTCACCGTCGGCGAGCCCAGCGTCGCATGCCGCTGCTCCGCCAGCGCCGGCGCAATCTCCTCACGCACACAGCGCAGCACGTCGGCCATTTTGTAAATCGCGTTCTCCCCGCACTCGGGCTGCGACGCATGCACCGCCCGTCCGCGCGTGCGCAGTGTGAGCCAGGCCGATCCCTTCGTCGCATGCACGACCTGAAGTTCCGTCGGCTCGCCCACCACCACAAAATCAAACCTCTCCTCCGCCGCCAGCGCCTGCGAGCCCGGCATTCCCGCCTCCTCACCCATCAGCCCGGCAAACCAGATCTCGTAGGGCAGCGCGGCCAACATCTCCCGGCTCTCGCACAGCGCCCAAAGCATGGCGGCCATCGGTCCCTTCGTGTCCGAGGCCCCGCGACCCCACACACGTCCGTCCCGCCGCTCGCCGCCAAAGGGCGCGATCGTCATCCCGCCCACGCTCACCGTGTCGGTGTGCGGCGCAAAGAGCAGCCGCGGCTTACCCGGAGCCGGGAACCGCGCCACCACGTTCGGCCGGCCCGGCAGCACCTCGCGCAACTCCGCCTCCGCCCCCAGCTCGCGCAGAAACCCCGCAAGAAACTCCGCCATCGCCCGCTCGCCGGTCTCCGTCGTGCCCGGGTCCCCCTCCGGATTCACGCTCGGAATCCGAATCAGCTCCTGCAGCAGCTCAACGACGGTGGCGGCCATGATCCCCTAGGTTGCCCGGCTCGCCCGATACCACGCCACAAACTTCGGAATGCCCTCCGCGATCTTCGTGTGCGGCTCATACCCCAGCAACCGCCGCGCCTTGGAAACATCGGCACAAGTCAGCGGCATATCGCCCTTCTGCTCGGGCAACTGCTCGATCACCGCCTTTTTCCCCAGCGCGGCCTCCAACGCGGCGATCAGCTCGTTCAACGTCGTCGTCTCGCTCTCGCCCAGATTGAAAATGTCGAAGGTCTTTTCCCCGTGCTGCGCGTAATCGATCGCGCCCAGGATGCCCTGCACGATGTCGTCGATGTAGGTGTAGTCGCGCCGCGTGTTCCCGTCGCCGAACTTCGGGATCGCCTTCCCCCGCTCAATCATGTCCGTGAACTTGTGAATCGCCAGGTCCGGCCGCTGACCCGGCCCGTAAACCGTGAAAAACCGCAGGCAGACCACCCGCAGGCCGAACAGGTTCGCGTAGTTGCCGCAAATGTGCTCCCCCGCCAGCTTCGTCGCCGCATACGGGCTCAGCGTCTGCGGCAGCGGCAGGTCCTCCGCGAACGGCACCGTCTTCGCCAGCCCGTAAACCGACGAACTCGACGCAAACACAAAATGCTTCGTCCCCGCCGCCCGCGCGCCCTCCAGCAG
>JAIYAZ010000070.1 GCA_027488755.1 Verrucomicrobiaceae bacterium
CGTCGCTCCATCAGGGTTTCCCCCATTGTGAAAAATTCTCGACTGCTGCCACCCGTAGGTGTCTGGACCGTGTCTCAGTTCCAGTGTGGCTGGTCGTCCTCTCAGACCAGCTACCCGTCATAGCCTTGGTGAGCCGTTACCTCACCAACAAGCTGATAGGCCGCGAGCTCATCAAGAAGCGTCTTGCGACTTTAGCGTCGGGAGGATGTCCTCCCTAGCCACATGCGGTATTAATTCGCCTTTCGGCGAGCTATCCCCCACTTCTCGGCAGATTACTCACGTGTTACGCACCCGTGCGCCACTGAACCAAGTCTGTATTGCTACAAACCTGATTCCGTTCGACTTGCATGTCTTATCCACGCCGCCAGCGTTCGTTCTGAGCCAGAATCAAACTCTCCGTAAAGAATTTGGAGTCCCGATACAACATGGGACATTCCTGACTATCCATTGTTCCAGCTCGGTGAGACCGAGCCGGGATTGGGTCGTCAAAACTTTGAATTACTCAAAATCAACGAAAGAACGCACAATTCAGTTTTTGCTGAATTTGCTGTTTCTAAATTGCGTTCTGAATTTTCGCGATTGTGTCTTGCGAAAAATTACAGATCAGACTATCAAAAATCTTTCTTCGTATTCGGAGCCTTGGCTTTCGAGGCCTGTCTCGTCAGGGGTCGGTGAGACCTCCGGGAGTTTCAGGCATCGAGGCGGTGCATCCGCTCGAGAGAACTTCGCCTCACTTCGTTACCGGTAAGCCCGGTCCGTTGTGGGAGTGTCATTAGTATCACGGTAGATTCCCCCGTCAACGGTTTTTCGAAAAAGTTTTTAAAAAAATAAGGGCTTGTGTTTTTTCCAGGGGGCCGTTCTCGGCGCGGAGCCTTTATTTAAAAGGCTCAAACGGGTTTCCGGTGATGACGTCAGCCCACTGAAAAAACCTCCGGGGCGGCGGATTTTTTTCCCGGCAGCGGGATCAGCGGCTTCCCGCCGCTGCGTTTTCGGCCGAAATGGCCTCCAACTCCTTGATCAATTCCGCCGCCGGGAGGTAGTCCGGCTTCAGCGCGATGGACATCCGGGCCTGTTTTTCCGCGGCTTCGCGGTCACCGACGTGATTCAGGGCGAGCGCCAGGAAGTAGTGCGGGAGGTGATTTCCGGGATCGGCCGCCACGGCCTTCTCCAGGGTCGCCACCGCCACGCGCCCCTGATTGGCGCGGAACTGCGACATCCCGAGATTGGAAAGGGTGAGGGCATCATCCGGCTTGATGGTGAGAGCCCGCTGAAAGGCCGAGATCGCAAGGGGATAGTCGCCGATCTGACGCGCGACGACGCCGAGGTTGAGGTTGGCGAAGTGGCTGTTGGGAGCCTTCGCGGCAATCTCCCGGTAGATCGCGAGGGCCTGCGCATACTGCCCGCGCTGCGAGAGCTGATTGGCCTCGCGGGCACGATCAATAAAGGCGGCGGGCAGATCGGAGGTCGGCGATTTTTTCTCGATGACAAAATCCGCTCCGCCCCGGCCGGCCGGGGCCGGCGTCTGGAAGAGAGCCTGTTCCTTCGGCGTGAGCACGGCCTCGCTCGCGGCAAGCGCTTCGAGCCGCTGCACGAGGCCTCCCGAGCGAAGCTGGAGCTTTTCGAGTTCCTCGGCGACGAGCTTGCGCGCCTGCTGGCGGCGGGCCTGCTCGGCGAGCTGCTTGGTGACGATGCCCTTGAGGAGCGCATTTTCCTCCGCCATGGCGCCGGTGGCCGTGGCCGTGGCGCTTGAGGTGTCGGCCAGCTGTTTCTCCAGCTCGGCAATGCGTTGGCTCCCCTCGGAGAGCTGGGCGCGGAGCGAGGCGAGCGATTTCTCAAGGTTGCCGACCTGGCTGCGGAGGTCGGTCTCCAGCTTCTCGCGCTGTTCGCGATCGCCCTCGAAGGCGGCAATGCGTTCAGCGGCGACATCGATCTGATCGGCGAGCGTTTTGTTGCGCCGGCTGAGGGCTTCGTTTTCTTTCTCGGCCTCCGCGGCCGAGGCCGTGAGGCGGGCGTTTTCCTGGGTGAGTTTCTCGATTTGGGCCGTCCGCTCCTGGCTGGACTGGCCGGCATCCGCCGTCACCTTGGCAAGGACGCGGGTGGCATCGGCCTGGGCTTTGGCGAAGGCGGCGTCGGCGTCGGCAAGTTTCTTCTCCAGCTCGGCGGTTTTGGACCGGGCCTCATCGCGCTCGCGCGTGAGACGCTCGGCTTCGCCGGTTTTCTCGGTCGCGAGCTTGGCGAGCGCGTCGGTTTGCTGGGCGAGACGTTTTTGGAGCTCCGCTTTTTCCCCTTCGGAAGCCCGGGCCAGCTCGTTTTCGGCGGCGGCGCCTGCTTCGGCGGCTTTCCGGCGGGCGGCTTCCCCTTCGGCCTGGGCGGCCTTGAGCTTGCGTTCAAGGTCTTCGGCGGCGGCGCGGGCGGCATCCCGTTCCTGCGCAAGTTTTGCCCCGTCGCCGGCCCGGTCGGAGATGCGTTGGGTGAGTTGCTCACGCTCGGCCAGGAGCTGGGTGCGAATCTTCTCGGAGCTTTCGATGAAGGTGGCGGCCTGCTCGAGTTTGGCGAAGAGTTCACCGTTGTATTCGTTGGCGACTTCAAGGTCGGCCTGGAGTTCCTCGATGCGGCGGGCACCGGCGTCGCGCTCGCGGGTGAGGGAGACGTTTGCGCGCTGGAGGTCGTCGATGAGGCGCTGGGCGTCGTCGATGCGGGACTGCAGCTCGACGCCGCGGACCTTGGTGCGATCAAGCTCCGTGAGGGCGCTCTGCTCCCGGGCGGTGGATTCGAGCAGCTGCCGGCGCAGGTCCTCGACCCCGCGCTTTTCCTGGGCGAGGAGTGCCTGGAGCTCGCGGATGCGCTTTTTCAGGGCGTCCACGGCTCCCTGGCTCATCAGGCCCTCGAGACTGGGAGCGGTCGCCTGGTCCCCGGCCAGCGCCCCACCGCCGGTGGGCGGGGTGGGGGTCCCGGGGACGGGAAGGCGGTAGCCCCCGGGCAAAAGAGGGAATGCCGCGGGCGTCGGCCGCGGACCGGGTGGCGTGATGGGTGCCGGGGGGCGGGGCAGGAGGTCGGGCGGCGCGGCCGACGGGGAGGATGACTCGGCAAGATTGGTGACGCGCGCGATGGCCTCCCGGCTTTTCCGCAGCCGGTAATCGACCACGATCGGCTCATAATCGGGGTTCGCTCGCTGCAATTGTTCGAGCACGCTCGCGCAGAAGCGGAATTTTTGGAGCGCCTCGGCGTTGCGGCCATCGGCCTCCAGGCGCTGCGCGTTGCGGTAGCTCATGAACGCCTGAAGAAACAGCCCCCCCGGGTCGTCGGAGGCGGCCCGCGCGGTCAACGGGGCAAGGGCACACGCCCACAGCAGCGCCAGAAACAGGGGGACGCTCCAGAGTCGCATAGATGAGCCGCGGACGGTAACAAGCCCGTCCGGGGAAAACAATGCCCGCGCGGAGTTTTCCCATTTCAGAGCAGGATGGCGTGACGGTTTGTTCACATTTCATTCACAGGCTTGACACGGCCCCGATGGCGGGTTACTCAGCGCGCGGAGCAGGGCTCGCCCCTCCTTCAAAACGCAATGGATGCCACTTTGGACAGACCGGTGCTCGTTTTGAACCGCCTTTGGCAGGCGGTGAACACCTGCAGCGTCCGCCGGGCCCTCACCCTCCTCTTTCAGGGGCAGGCGCAGGTTGTCCGCAGCGACGCGCAGAATAATTTCTTCACCCACGACTTCAGCAGCTGGCGCGAGCTGTCGATGAGTGAGCCCGAGGCGGAGATGGTGCGCACGGTCTCCGTCGACATCCGCGTGCCGCAGGTGATCGTGCTCCTGCTTTTTGACCGCCTGCCGAAGAAAGAGGTGAAATTCACCCGCCACAACGTCTTCGAGCGCGACAAAAACACCTGCCAATACTGCGGCGAAATTTTTGACCGTCGGGATTTGAACCTCGACCACGTCTTTCCGCGGGACCGCGGGGGCCAGACCACGTGGGAAAACATTGTCTGCTCGTGCATCCCCTGCAACAGCCGCAAGGGCAACCGCCTTCCGCACGAGGCCGGCATGCAGCTTCTGCGCAAGCCGAAGCGGCCGAAGTGGCGGCCGTTTGTGAACATTTCGTTCCCCAGCCCCCATCACGAGAGCTGGAAGCACTTCATCGACTTCGCCTACTGGAACGTCGAGCTGGGCGATTAACGTCCGGCCCGCCGGGAGGGCCGGAAGCCTACACCGGCGCGCTCAAGCCCATCGACAGGGCCACCGCCGCGAGCGCGACGAGGCCGCCGATGGCCGCCACGGCGGTCGCCGCGAGGGTGAGCGGATCGGTTTTTTCCTTCGGCTTCGGGAACGGCGAGGCGTTGACGAAATTCGCTGGGCGCGCGCTGGAACTGCCGAGCTTCACGCTCGCGCGTTCGCTTTGGGGCAGGGGGCGTGCATCGGCGGCGACCACGTCCGCGGCAAAGATGGTTTCGATGCTGCCGAAGCGCACCTGGTCCCCGTCGTTGAGCGGGGATTCGGTGACCGGGGCTCCGTTGAGAAAGGTGCCGTTCGTCGAGCCCTTGTCGCGGAGGACGTAGCCGCCGGCCTCGAAGATGATCTCCGCGTGGTGGCTCGACACGGAGCCGTCCTCGATCTGGATCGTGTTGTCGCCGAGGCGGCCAACGGTCACGGTCTCCTCGCCGAGTTCGTGGATCGGCTGGTTGTCGTCCGAGAGAAAAACGCGAATCTGGGGCATGGGCGTGACTTAGCAGCGGGCCTTCGTTTCATCAACCGTTTTGGCGAACTGGGCGAAGAAGTATTCCGCGTCGCGGGGACCGGGCGAGGCCTCAGGGTGATACTGGACGCTGAAGACCGGCAGGCTGCGATGCGCGATGCCGGCCACGGTGCCGTCGTTCAGGTTCACGTGGGTGACTTCCACCTCCGCGGGGAGGGAATCGGGGTCCAGCGCATAGCCGTGGTTCTGGGACGTGATGGCGATGCGGCCCGTGCGCAGGTCTTTCACGGGCTGGTTGGCGCCGCGATGGCCGAACTTGAGTTTGAACGTGCTTCCGCCCAGCGCGAGGCCGAGCACCTGGTGGCCGAGGCAGATGCCAAAGAGCGGCTTGCGCCCGACGATCTCGCGCACCGCGGCGTGCGCATACGTGAGCGCGGCGGGGTCGCCCGGGCCGTTGGAAAGAAAGACGCCGTCGGGATCGCGGGCGAGCACGTCGGCCGCGGGCGTGCGCGCCGGCACCACCTCGACCTCAAAACCATGGCGTCGCAGCAGGCGGAGGATGTTTTTCTTCATCCCGAAATCATACGCGACGATCCGGCGGCGGGCCGGGGCCACGGGCAGAAACACATTGCCGGTCGCATCGGCCTCGCCCTCGCTGGGCTGGGCGGTGGCCTGCACCCACTCGCGGCTGAGCGTCCCGTCGGCGTCCCAGGTGTAGGGCTTCGTCGCGGTGACCTCCTGGACAAAATCCACGCCGTCATAAGCCGCGCCGCGGGCGGCGGCGACGGCCCCCGCTTCGTCGAGTTCGGTGGTGACGGCGGCCCGGAGCGCGCCGCGGGTGCGCAGGTGCCGGGTGAGGGCACGGGTGTCGATGCCCTCGATGCCGGGAATGCCATTGCGCGCGAGAAAATCCGAGAGCGAGAACTCGCTGCGCCAGTTGCTGGGCACAGTGCTGAGTTCCTCGATGACAAAGGCCCGCACGTGCGGCGTGCCGGATTCCACGTCGAGCGTGTTGGTGCCGTAGTTGCCGATCTGCGGGGCGGTCATCGCCACGATCTGCCCGCGATACGAGGGGTCGGTCACGACCTCCTGGTAACCCGTCATCGACGTGTTGAAACAAATTTCACCGACCGCCGTGCCGCGCGCCCCAAATCCCTCGCCACGAAACACCCGGCCATCTTCCAAAGCTAAAATGGCAGCCACGCGGGGACTATCTCCGCTCCGCTCCGTAGACTCAACCCCGGAAAAAGCAAAAACCCCTCCGGCCGCCGAAGCCGCCGAAGGGGTTGGAAGGAGTTCGCCCCACCTGTGCCGTTCGACGCATTTCCCGTTCCCTCATGGAAACGGCGGATAACCGCGAAACAAGGCGCTGACGTCCAATAAAGGCCTGTCATTCCCTCGCTCCGCAAAGCCTCCTAGTCACTAAACATCGGATCGGGAGTCTGCGTGCTAATCTCGAACACCGCAGGGCAAATCGTTGGGCCGCCCTCGGGGCGACCCGAAAAATTTTGAAAGAACTACTCCCGGAATTCGATTCCGAGCTGCTCGCGGAGGCGGCTTTTCAACCGGTCGGCCGCGGCGTTGACTTCCTCTGTCGTCAGCGTTCGCTCGGGGCTGCGGAATGTCAAGGAGAAGGCCAGCGATTTCCGGTCGGCGGGCAGCTTCGCGCCGGAGTCATCGGTGAAGATGTCGAACGGCTCGACGCCGGCCAGCAGGGGCTCCTCCGCCTCGCGCAGCACGCGGCGAAGCTCTCCCCAGGGGAGTTCGCGCGGCAGCACCGCGGCGATGTCGCGCGTGGTGCCGGGGAATTTCGCCGGCGGCACAAAACCGTGCGTGGCCAGCGTGGAGGCCGCGAGGGCGTCCACGCGGAGTTCAAACGCGACGACCGGATGGCGGGCGTCGATCGCGCGGGCGTCGGCGGGCGCGAGCTGGCCGATCACCCCGGCAATAAAACCGCCGATGCAAACCTCCAGGGCCAGACCAAAGCGCGCGTCGAACGCGCGGGCAAACTCCGCGCCCGGCACGAGCGCCTCCACCACCCCGCAGAGATCGTGCAGATCGACCGCCCCGCGCTCGGCATCGCGCCAGTTGCGCGCGGCCGCGTGACCAGTGACAACCGCCGCGACGTAAAACAGCTCCTCCTCCTCGGCGTTGGCAAAGACGCGGCCGACCTCGAAGAGCCGCACGCTGGCCGCCCCGAGGTTGAGGTTGCGCCGCACGGCCCCGAAAAGTCCGCCGAGCAGGCTGGGCCGCAGGGCACTCTGCTCCTCGCCGAGCGGATTGCGCAGGGCGAGAAAATCGTCACCGGCGGGCTTGGCGACGAGGGTGCTCGTGCGGGCTTCGCTGAAGCCGAGCGCCGCCAGCGTGTGGCGCACGTCGAGCGCGGCGTCGTAGAACGCATCCGCCGTGCTGGCCGGCGCGGGCGCGGCCGCCACCCGGCCCTCAACGGACTCGATGCCCACGAGGCGAATGATTTCCTCGATGAGGTCGACTTCGCGGGTGAGGTCCCCGCGCCAGGCCGGGATGCGCCACTCCGACGCGCCGTCATGCCCCGAGAGCCGCTCGAGGCCGAGGCGGGTGAGCGGGGCATCGAGATCCGCGTCGGTGAGGCGGATGCCCAGCAAGCGCCGGGCGCGTTCGTAGCGCAGCGGCACGGTCCATTCCACCGGCGGGAGGGCCCCCGCAATCACGGTCGTTTCCTCCGCGGTGCCGCCCGCGAGCTCGAGGATGAGCTGCGCCGCGCGGGCCGCCGCGGGGAGGACGCCAGCAGGGTTCACGCCGCGTTCGAACCGGTAGCTGGAGTCGGTGGAAATCTCCAGCCCGCGGGCGGTGGCGCGTACGCCGGGCGCGTCGAAATAGGCGCTTTCGAGCAGGATATCGACGGTCGCTTCCGTGACGCCGGAGTCCTCGCCGCCCATCACGCCAGCAAGGGCCATCGGGCGGGTGGCGTCGGCGATGACGAGGTCACTCTCGCGGAGAGCATACTCGCGCCCGTCGAGGGCGAGGAACGCTTCGCCGGCCCGGGCGCGGCGCGCGACAAGACCGCCCTGCACATTGGCGGCGTCGAAGGCGTGGAGCGGCTGGCCAAGTTCCATCATCACGTAGTTCGTCACGTCGACGACGTTGTTGATCGCGCGGAGGCCGAGGGATTCCAGGCGTCGCACGAGCCATTCCGGGCTCGGCCCCACCTTCACGCCGGCAATGCGGCGGACGCTGTAGAACGGGCAGCCGGCCGGATCCTCAATGCGCGCGATCGCGGCGTCCGCGCGCGTTCCGGGCGAAACGATCTCCGGCGCGGCAAGCGGCAGACCGGTGTTGGCCGAGACCTCCCGGGCGATGCCGAGGTGACTGAGCCAGTCGGGACGGTTCGAGGTGATCTCGATTTCCAGAATGGTCTCGGGCGGGAAGAGCGCGGAAATCGGGGCGCCGACCGGGCTCGTCGCGGGCAGGATGAGCAGACCCTGCGCGTCCTCCGCGAGGCCGAGTTCCTTCGCGCTGCACAGCATGCCTTCGCTTTCCACACCGCGGAGTTTGCCGACTTTGATGCGGAAGTCGCCGGGCAGCACGGCGCCGGGAAGGGCGAGCGGAACGCGGTCGCCGACCTGGTAGTTCTTGGCGCCGCAGACGATCTGGCGCGGCGTGCCGGAGCCGTCGTCGACGCGGCAGACGCTCAGGCGGTCGGCGTTCGGGTGGGGGTTCGATTCCAGAATCTGCGCGACGACGACCTGCGGAAAATCCGCCCCGCGGGTTTCCGCGGACGCGACCTCAAGGCCGGCGCGGGTGAGCAGAGCGTCGAGTTCAGCCACCGTGCCGGCGTAGGGCACGAATTCCTTCAACCAACTGAGCGAGATTTTCATTTCTTAAACCATGGAGGGCATGGAGATCATGGAGGTTCGGAGGGAAGAATTCCTCTCCCTGGCCTCCATTTTCTCCATGGTTAAAACTGTTTCAAAAACCGCAGATCGTTTTCCACGAGCATGCGGATGTCGGGGATGCCCGTGAGGTTCATGGCGAGCCGGTCGAGGCCGAAGCCGAAGGCAAAGCCGCTCACCTTTTCGGGATCGTAAACGCGGTCGAGGCGGCGGTCGCAGATCGCCTCAAAGACGGCGGGATCCACCATGCCGCAGCCGGCGAGTTCCATCCACTTGCCGCCGAGGGCGGCGGTCTGGATGTCGATCTCGAAGCTGGGCTCCGTGAACGGGAAGAAGTGGGGGCGGAATCGCACGTTCGTGCCGGCGCCAAACAGCTCGCGGAAGAAAAACTCCAGCGTGCCCTTGAGATCGGCAAGCGAGACATCGGGCGCGACGTAGAGCCCCTCCATCTGCGTGAACTGCGCGAGGTGCGTGGCATCGACCTCGTCGCGCCGGTAGGCCGCGCCCGGCGCGATGATGCGGACGGGCGGAACGTGGCGCTCCATCGTGCGGATTTGCACGGTGGAGGTGTGGGTGCGCAGAAGCCGGCCGTCCGGGAGGTAAAAGGTATCCTGCTCGTTGCGGGCGGGGTGATGAGCGGGCGTGTTGAGCGCGTCGAAGCAATGCCACTCCGTCTCGATGTCGGGACCCTCGGCGAGGGCAAATCCCATGCGCCGAAAAATGCGCACCGCGCGATCCAGCAATTGCGTGAGCGGGTGCAGCGAGCCGCGCTGCGGGGCGATGCCGGGGAGCGTGAGGTCGATGCCGGCGAGGGCGGCCTCGTCCCGGGCGCGCTCGATGGTCTGCTCGCGGGCCTCAAGGGCGGCGGTCACATCCGCGCGCAGGGCGTTCAGCGCCTTGCCGACGCGGGCCTTGTCCTCCTTCGGCACGCTGCGCATGCCTTCGCTGAGGAGCGTGATGCTGCCGGCGCGGCCGAGGTATTTCACGCGCACGGCGGCCACGTCGCCGGCGCCTTCGATCTCGGCGAGAGCCTCGGCGCGGAGCGAATCGATCTGCGCTTCCATGGGCAAAAAAAGAAAGACCACGGATCACACGGAATCCACGGATGGGGCATCCGCGAAATCCGTGATATCCGTGGTCTGAATTCCTAGGCGGCCTTCTTGGATGCGAGGGCCGACTTGACCTGCGCGACGATGGCGTCGAACGCGGTGGCGTCGGTGACGGCGATGTCGGAGAGGACCTTGCGGTCGAGCCCGATGTTCGCGGCCTTCAGGCCTTCGATGAAGCGGCTGTAGGTGATGCCCTGCGCGCGCACGGCGGCGCTGAGACGGGCGATCCACAGGGCGCGGAAGCTGCGCTTGCGGGTTTTGCGGTCGCGGTAGGCCCAGTATTTGGCCTTCATCTGCGCGTCTTTCGCGTAGCGGAAGAGCTTGGAACGACGGCCGCGGTATCCCTTCGACGCGTCAACGACGCGTTTGCGGCGTTCGCGGCTGGCGGGAGCATTGGTTGCTCTTGGCATTTTCGATCAAACCCCGGTTTTGCCGGGGCCTCCTTGGAGCGGACTGTTCGTTGGTTTCGATCCCGGGCCTCGTCGGCTCCGTAATTCCCGGCTTAACGCCGGAACAGACCCAGGGATCGTCGGTTTTACGCGAAAGGCAGGTTCAGCTTGATGCGGGCTTCGTCGGTCTTGTCCACCACGGCGGCCTTGGCAAGATTGCGCTTGCGCTTGGCGTTTTTGGAGGACGCGAGGTGACGACGCCCGGCATGAGCGCGCAGAACCTTGCCGGTGGCGGTCACTTTGAACCGCTTCGCGACAGCCTTTCGTGTCTTGCTGCGTGCTATGGCCTTGGGCATGATAGCCGGCCAATATGCACAGCCTCCCGCCGGGCGACAATAAAATTTCTCAGCGAATCCGCGGACCGCAAATCGCGCGGGGGCCCGGGTTGACGGCGCGGGATGCCCGGGCTAGAAGCCACCCATGCGTGGAATCACTCTCTTGGCGGTCGCAGCAGGAATCCTTGGCGCAACGCTTTTGCCGGCCGCGGCTCTCACGCGGACCGAGGGCGAGCTTGTGCGCGGCAAATACTTCGCCAGCGGCAAGGTGGCCGTCGCCGGCGTGACGATCCGCTTTGAGCAGACGAAGGTCTCCATTAACGCCAACGGCCGGGTCCGCGGCTTCGTGAAACGCGCCGTCTACAATCGCGGCGTGCTCGTCTCGCGCACCAAGGCCCGCCTCACCGGCTCGGTCACGCGCATCATCCGCAAGGGCGGGAAATTCCAGGCCCCCGCCCGCTTCCGCGCCGCCGGCTCCTCGATCTCCGGCGAATTCCGTGGCCTCACCGATCCCGCCGCCCGCCTGTCGCGATTCTTCCAGGGCAAGATCGGCGGCTCGCCCAAGAGCAACTTCGTGCTCCGCGCCCGCTAATCTCCCGCCAGCCCCCCTCCGCCATGAAATCCGCCCTCCGCCTCGCGGCCATGGCCGCGCTTGCCCTCGGCCTCTGCACCCACGCCCGCGCCCAGGCCGCCTGGCCCCGCCAGCTCCCCTCGTCCACCGCCGACATCTGGCTCTACCAGCCGCAGATCGATTCCTTCTCCGGCAACCAATTCACCGCCCACGCCGCGGTCTCCGTCGCCCCGACGGCGGGCGGCAACCCCAAATTCGGCGTCGTGTTTTTCTCCGCCCTGCTCGCGACCGATCGCGACACCGGCCTCTCCTCGGCCCAGAGCCTCACCGTAACCAACAGCCGGTTTCCCGGCGCCGCCCCCGGCACGGCCGACGCGGTGACCGACGCCCTCACCCAGGCCGCCACGGCCGGCAGCCTCAGCTTTTCGCAAAGCCAGCTTCTCGCCCAGCTCGCCCTCACCCAGCAGGAAGCCGCCGCCGCCAGCAACCTGAACAATACCCCGCCGCAGATTCTCTTCGCCACCCAGCCCAGCGTCCTCGTCACCCTCGCCGGTGCCCCGCAGCTCGTTGCCGCCCCCGGCACCTCGCTCATGACCGTGGTGAACTCCCCATTCTTCCTCGCCCTCGACCCCGCCACGCGCACCTACTACCTCCGCGGCGGCGGCCAATGGCTGAGCACCTCCGACATCCTCCAGGGCCCCTGGACCCCCACGGCGAGCGTGCCCGACGCCGTCTCCGCCCTCGCCGCCAAACAACCCGCCGCCGCCGGCGACACCTCCGCCCCCTCGACCCCGGCCGGCACCGCGCCCCCGCAGGTCATCGTGGCCACCCAGCCCACCGAGCTCATTCAGACCACCGGCCCCGCGGAATACGCCCCCATCGACAACACGAACCTTCTCTACGTCACGAACACCACCAGCACCGTGTTCATGGACATCGACACCCAGTCCCTCTACGTCCTGCTCTCCGGCCGCTGGTTCACCGCCCCCGCGCAATCGGGCCCCTGGACCTACGTCGCCCCCGCGCAGCTTCCCGCCGACTTCGGCCGCATCCCCGCCGGCCTCCCCGTTTCCAACGCCCTCGCCAGCATCCCCGGCACCCAGGCCGCAAAGGACGCCACCCTCGACGCGCAGATTCCGCAGACCGCCGCCATCCAGCGCCAGGCCCCCGCTCCGTCCGTCACCTACGACGGCGAGCCGAAATTCGAACCCGTCGCCAAAGGCAGCCCCGTCACCTACGCCGTCAACACCAGCCAGACCATCGTCCGCGCCGAAAACACCTACTACCTCTGCTCCGACGGCGTGTGGTTCAGCGCCCCCGCCCCCCTTGGCCCCTGGCTCGTCGCCGCCGCCGTCCCCCAGGTCATCTACACGATCCCCCCAACCTGCCCGGTCTACCCCGTCACCTACGTGCGCATCTACGGCGCCACGCCCGAAGTCGTCTACTGCGGCTACCTCCCCGGCTACACCGGCAGCTACGTCTACGGCGGCGCGCTGGTCTATGGCACCGGCTGGCCGTATGACCCCTGGTTCGGCACCGTCTTCATCCCGCGCCCCGTCACCTGGGGCTTCGGCGCCAGCTTTGCCTTCGGCGCCGGCTGGGGCTTCTCCATCGGAGCCGGCTGGGGCCTCAGCTCCTTTGGCTGCGGCTGGAACAGCGGCTGGTGGGGCACGGGGAATTTCCAGTGGAACAACTGGAGCTTCAACAATTCCTGGAACCAGCAGGTCAACGTCACCCGCAACGTCACCAACAACGTGACGAACAACTACAACCGCACGGTCAACCGCACCGTCAACAACCTCTACCGCAACAACCCCGACCGCCTCACCCCCGCCGAGCGCCAGCGCCTCGACACCAACCAGCGCACGCTCGCCGACCAGGAAAACCGCCTCCGCACCCAGCAGCAACGCGACGATGACCTCGACACCGCCGCCGCCGACCGCCGCAACGAAATCGACCAGCGCCAAATCGACCGCGACCAGGCCCAGCGCGCCGCCGACCGCGCCCGCCTCGACACACCCGCCCCCGCCCCCCGCCCCGACGACGTCTACGCCGACCGCGAAGGCAACGTCTATCGCCACGACGGCGCCGGCTGGCAGCAGCGCGCCGACGACAACTGGCGCCGCCCCGAAGGCGATGCCGACCGCGCCCAGCGCGCCGACCTCAACCGCCACTTCGCCGCCCGCACCCGCGGCTACGGCGGCGGCGGCGGTCGCCGACGCTAGCCCGCGGACTCCGCGCCTTCGCGGCGGAAATCCTGCACGTAGCTCAGCCCGATCCAGGCCCGCGTCACCGCCGTGCGGTCCAGCAGATGCCGCATGTCCACAAACTCGCCCTGCTCCACCACCTCGCGCAGCTCGACCTCCAGCTCCCGCGGCGGATCGGGAAATGGCCGGGGCGAAAAAAACACCCCGTGATTATGCAGCGTGCAATCCAGCTCCGGCCGGTTCGCGGGATTCCGGTAAAACGCCGCGTCGAGCGCCGCCGCGTCAAAGCCCGATAAATCCGCGCGCCCGTCGAGCCCGACGCCCGTGATCAGCCCCGTCACCCCGCGCCACCGCGGCTCCACGTCGTATTCGAACCACTCCGAAAAATTCTCCGGATCAATGATTCGGCGCCCATTCGCCGGCGCCAGCGCCGCAATCGGCGCCCGCCGCACCCCGCTGCCATGCACCGCCGCGACCTCCGCCCGCATCGCCACGCCCAGCGCCCCGCGATACCGCGCCGGCTGCCGTTCCGCCGCCAAGTCGAACAACGCCCGATACAGCCCGCTCAGACTCGTCCCCTCCGCCACCGCCGAGCGAAAATGCACGTATTCGTGAAACCCGCCCGCCAGCGAAACGTTGAACGCCGTGCGCATCTGCACCACCTCACTCTCCGCGCGCGGCACGAGGTAATCCGGCACATCCCCGCCATCCGTCGGCAGCCACACCATCGTCCCGCCGATCGTCATCATCTCCCCGATCAACGGCAGCACCTCCTCCGTGCTCGCGCCCAGCCCGCCCAGTCCGAGGGAAAATTCCTTCGCCGAAAACGCCCGGCTCCCCAGCCCCGCCGCCGTCACCCGCGCCGCCAGCACCTCCTCAATGTGCCCGAGTACATCCACAAACCCCGGCTCCTCGCCCCCCGGCGCAAACCGGAACGTCCCCTCCGGCCGCGTCCACTCCTCATGCCCCGGCTCGAGCGCCGCGAGCGCCTCCGCCGCCGTCGCAAACATCGGCAGCACCGTGGCCAGACCCGAAATCCGCAGCACCTCCCGGCAATACGGCTGCACCCCCGCGATCGCAAACTGACCGCCCTGCCGCGCCGCCTGCCGGCTCAACGCCAGAAACACCCGCAAGCTCGCGCTGCTCAGGTAGGTCACATCCTGCAGATTCAGCACCAGCCCCCGGGCCTCCCGCCCCAGCCGATCGGCCACCTCCGCCTCAAAATCCGCGCACGCCCGCGCATCCAGCCGCCCCGCCGGCCGCACCAGCAGCGTCGCACCGATCACGTGGGCGGGCGTGGCCATCCTCGCTCCCCCGCCGCCTCAGCGCGCCGCCCGCTTCTCCGCCTCGGCCTTGAGCGCCGCCACGGTGGCCTTCACCTCGCCCACGGCCGCTCCGCGGGCCATCCCCGCCAGCGCCCCCAGCTTCGGCTTCACGTAATTCGTGTAACGCATCACCGACCCCGCGCCATACGGCTCCACCCGCAGCGAACCGTCCGACACCTCCGCCATGCTCGATTTTAGCAGCTTCCAAGTTACGTCCAGCCCGCCCGCCGAATCTTTGAAGGTGTTCTGCACCGTAAAACTTGTCGTCCCAAAAATCGGCATCTTCTGCGTGTATTCCACGTCGAAAACGTTCGGCGCCGGCTGATTCACCACCTTCGCCGAGATCACGCTGGGCTGGAAATCCGACGCGTGATCGTAATCCCGAAACACCCCGCCCACCGTCGCCACCGGCGCATTCACCACCGTGTAAACCGTCAGCTGCGGCCACACACCGCCCGGAATATCCTTTTGCGTGACAACCATTTGCCCGCTCTTGATCTGCTGGACCTGATCCGCCCCCAGCCCCGCGGTGAGATCCGCCCGCCCCGGCACCACCGCCCCGACCAACATCCCCACGACCATCCAAAAATAAGGCCAGCGCATCCCCCACTGGAACCGCCCCGCCCCCCCGCTGTCAAGGGGCTTCGCCCCAATCCCGACCCACCCCCGCCACCGGGAAATTTTTTTCATTTGGGAAGAAACTTCCCTTGGCCTACGCCAGAAAGTGGTTAAATTTGATCACCGCGGAAACACCACGCGTTTTTCATGGCCGCCCAAACCCCCAGCTCGCTCTCGCAAGCCTTCCGCCCCGCGCGCGAAGCCGTGCTGCTTTGGGTCGCCCTCACGGCCTGCGCCGTCCTTGGCGTCTGGCTCGGCGGTCGCTACGGCGAGCGCAAACTCTCCGAGGCCATCCGCAACGACGCCATCAACGCCGCCCGCGCCGCCATGCTGGGCATTGATCCCGCCCTCCACGACCGCATCGCCCACCAGGAGAAGATGTGGTCCGACCTGCACAAAAAGGCCCTCACGATCCTCCTGAATTTTCACCGCCAGTATCCCGACGTCAGCCGCGTGCGCACCTTCATGCTCAGCGGCGACGAGGTCGTCGTCATCCTCGACACCGAGACCGTCGCCGGCGACGTCGGCATGCGCCGGCCCGTGAACCCCACGATGCTCCGCACGCCGCTCGACAAGACCGACCCGGCCTACGCGACCGTGCGCAGCGTGCTCACCAACCGCGAATCCGCGGCCATGGACGAGTCGAACTACGACGGCTACCGCCACTGGCGACCCGGCGTCGTCCCCCTCGGCAACAACGCCGCCATCGAGGCCGACCTCACCAGCGTCGAGCAGGAAAACAACCTCGCCAACCTCCGCATGTGGATCGGCACCGGCATCGGCCTCGCCGTCATCGCCTGCGGCGTCGTCGCCCTCATCTACTTCAACATCCGCAGCGCCCTCCTCGTCTCGGAATCCACCGGCGGCGAAGCCCGGCGCGGCCAGGAATGGCTCCAGCACCGCAACAGTCGCCTCGTCGAAGCCCTCGGCCGCATCGTGCTCCACCGCGACCTCCGCACCGGCGTGCTCCTCTGGGACGGCAACGCCCGCGCCCTCCTCGGCTACGACATCGAGGAAATGCCCACCACCTTCCGCGACTGGTCCGAACTCGTCCACCCCGACGACACCGCGCCCTTCCAGCGCGCCATCGAGGAACGCACCCCCGAGCAGCGGACGTTTGAAATCGAATACCGCGTCCGCAACGCCGCCGGCGTCTGGCGCTGGTTCCGCGAACGCGGCGTCGTCTCCTTCGTCACCGAGGAAAACGGCGACATCGAACCCAGCACCCTCGACTCCGTCCTCGACGACATCTCCGACCTCAAGAAAAAAGCCGAGGAAGTCGCCGCCCTCGCGCTCATCGCCAGCCGCACCGACAACGGCGTCTGCCTCACCGACGTCCACGGCCACATCCAGTGGATCAACCCTACCTTCGAACGCCTCACCGGCTTTGACTTCGCCGAAGCCCAGGGCCGCACCCTCGCCGACCTCTTCCCGCCCTCCCCCGGCCAGCAAACCATCACCCGCCTCTTCCAGGAAGCCGCCCTCGGCAAGGGCGGCCGCACCGAGCTCCAGCTCTCCAACCGCTCCGGCGCCGCCTACTGGACCAGCCTCGAACTCCAGCCCCTCAAGGACGACGCCGGCACCATCAACCGCGTCGTCGCCATCCAAAGCGACATCACCGCCAACAAGGAATTCGAAGCCCGCCTCGTCACCGCCAAGGAAGCCGCGGAAACCGCCGACCGCGCCAAGAGCGAATTCCTCGCCGTGATGAGCCACGAAATCCGCACGCCCCTCAATGCCGTGCTCGGTTTCACCCGCCTCCTCCTCGACACCCCGCTCGACCCGCAGCAGCGCGACTACATCGACACTATCCGCTCCAGCGGCGACAGCCTCCTCCACCTCCTCAACGACATCCTCGACTTCTCGAAGATGGACGCGAGCAGCATGCACCTCGAACGCGCCCCCTTCGACCTCCGCGGCTGCGTCACCGACGCCCTCGACGTCCTCATCGCCCCGGCCACCACCCGCGGCGTCGACCTCTACGCCGACATCCCCGCCGGCATCCCCGAACTCATCATCGGCGACCGCGCCCGCCTCCGCCAGGTCCTCCTCAACCTCGCCGGCAACGCCGTCAAATTCACCGAGGAAGGCGAAATCGTCATCGCCGTCACCCCGCGCCCCGCCTCCTCCCCCCACGTCGCCCGCCTCCGGTTCGAAGTGCGCGACACCGGCCCCGGCATCGCCCCCGACCAGCAGACCCAGCTCTTCAAACCCTTCACCCAGGCCGACAGCTCCGCCACCCGCAAACACGGCGGCACCGGCCTCGGCCTCGCCATCAGCAAACGCATCATCGAGCTCATGGGCGGCACCATCGGCCTCACCAGCCAGCTCGGTCAGGGCTCGACCTTCTGGTTCGAGCTGGAACTCGGCATTGCCCCCAACCAGCCCGCGCCCAACTCACTCCTCCGCGGCCTCAACGGACTCCGCGTCCTGCTCGTCGAAAAAAATCCCGGCCTCCGCGAAGTCATGATCCGCCAGCTCTCCGAATGGGGCATGCAGGTCGAAGCCTTCGGCCGCGGTCGCGACGCCATCTTTGCCGCCGAGCACCGCCGCTTCGACGTCGCCCTGCTCGACGCCACCCCGCCCGACATCGACGGCCTCGGCCTCGTCGACCGCCTCCGCCACTCGCCGCGCCGCAACGTCGGCGGCATCATCCTCACCGGCGCACCCGGCAAACTCCCCGCCATCAACGCCGCGCCCTTCGACTCCATCCACCGGCTCGTCAAACCCGTCCACACCAACACGCTGGCCGACACCATCCTCCGCGCCGCCCCCCGCCTCACCCGCGCCGCCCAGCCGCGCACCCCCATGGCGCCGCCCACGCGCTACCCCCGGCCCGGCCTCGCCTCGCGCGAAACCACCCCGCGCCAGCCCGCCGCCAACCAGGCCGCCAACGCCGCGCCCCGCCGCCCGACCGGACGCCGCGTCCTCGTCGCCGACGACAACGCCATCAACCGCAAGCTCGTCAAAAAAATCCTCGACGGTCTCGGCTGCGAATCCGAACTCGTCACCAACGGCCGCGAATGCGTCGCCGCCATCCAGGCCGGCCACTTCGACGCCATCCTCATGGACATCCAGATGCCCGAAATGGACGGCCTCACCGCCACCCGCGCCATCCGCGAACTCGGCATCACCACCCCCATCATCGCCCTCACCGCCGACGCCATGCCCGACGACCGCACCCGCTGCCTCAACGCCGGCATGAACGACTACCTCCAAAAGCCCGTCCGCGCCGACGCCCTCGGCTCCGCGCTCGACCGCAGCGCCCACGCCGTCGCCACGGCCTAGGCTCCGCCCCGCTACGGCGCAACCCGCCGCATCAGGCGAATCGGGTGCTCATCCAGCAGGTTCGGCTCAATCCCCGTCAGCCGCCGCGGATCGTAAAGCTGGATGCCCACATAGAAATACAGCGGGCACACCACCGCCTCCTCCGCGATTAGCAATTGCTCCGCCTCCGCCAGCCGCGCAAACCGCCGCGCCGCGTCCGCCTCGCGCCCCGCTTCGGCAATCAGCGCATCATACGCCGGATCACTCCAGCCCGTGCGGTTGTTGCCCCCGCCGGTGAGAAACATGTCCAAAAACGTGTTCGGGTCGGGATAATCCCCCACCCAGCTTGAGCGGCAGATGTCGTAATCAAGGCTGTTCATCGAGTTCAGATACACCTTCCACTCCTGCCGGTTCAGCGCCACCTGCACGCCCAGCACCTCGCTCCACATCGCCTGCAGCTCGACCGCGATCGCCTCGTTCATCTCGCTCTCGCTGTAGAGATAACGCACCAGCGGCAGCCCGCGCCCGCCGGGGAATCCCGCCTCCGCCAGCAAACGCCGCGCCGCCTCGGGGTCGTGCCGCAGCCCCTCCGGCGACGTGTAGCCGGGAATCCCCGGCGGCACCAGCGACCCGGCCGGCAGTTCCCCGGCCCGCGTGATCTTCCGCACGATCCGCTCCTTGTCCACCGCCAGCGCAAACGCCCGCCGCACCCGCTCGTCCCGGAACGGTCCCGCCGCGCAGTTGAAGCGCAGAAAATACGTCGCCAAAAACGGCGCCGCGTGAAAGTCCGCCCGCGTCTTCAGCGTGTCCAGCAGCGCTGGCGGCGCCAGCCCCTTATCCAAAAGCAAATCGGCCTGCCCACTCGCGTAAAAATTAAACGCCACGTTCGCCTTCGAGACCGGCAGCAGGTCCACCGTCTCCAACGCGACGTTCGCGCGGTCCCAGTAGTGCGGACTCCGCCGCAGCCGGATGCGGTCATTGATCCGCCACTCCTCCAGCGTGTAGGCACCGTTGTTCACGATCCGCCCCGGCTCGATCCAATCATCGCCCAACCGCCCGACCAACTCGACCGGCACCGGCTGCAGCGGCGGCGTCGCGCACAGCTCGAGAAAAAACGGCGTCGGGCTCTCCAGCTCGACCTCCAGCGTGCGCTCATCCTTCGCCCGCACCCCGACCTGCGAAAAATCCGTCAGCCGCCCCTCGGCGAAATCCCGCGCGCCCCGCACGTAAAACAGCTGGTAGTTGTAGGAGGCCGCCGTCTCCGGCGTGAGCGTGCGCCGCCACGACGCCACAAAATCCCCCGCCGTCACCGGCCGCCCGTCGCTCCAGCGCGCATCCGCCCGCAGCCGAAACGTGTAGGTGCGCCCGTCCGGCGAGATCGTCCAGGACTCCGCCACCCCCGGCTCCGCCTGCCCTCGCACGTTGAACCGCGTCAAACCCTCAAACAACGCGTTCACCACCCGCCCCTCCGGCTGCCCCGTGATCACCGCCGGATCCAGCGACTCCGGCTCCGCGCCGTTCACCAGCACCAGGTCGGCGCGCTTGCCTTCCGGCTCGCAACCCGTCAGAAGCACCAACAGCACTACCGCGACCAATCCGGCCCCCCGCCCACCGCACGCTTGGAACATGAACGTTCCTTACCCCCGCCCCCGCAAAACATCAATTGCCACGCTGCTGCTCGCCCTCGGCTGCATCGCCGCCGGGGCCATCCTGCTCCTGGGCGGCTGCACCACCCGCGAGCCCCTTCCCACGGTCCCGGCCGTGGATCTCTCCCGCTACTCCGGCCGGTGGTATGAAATCGCCGCCTACCCCGCCTGGTTCCAGCGCCGCTGCGTCGGCGGCACCACCGCCGAATACACCCCGCAGGCCGACGGCAGCATCCGCGTCGTGAACCGCTGCCGCGACCGCAACGGCCTCACGCTCGAGACCGTCGGTCGCGCCACGGCCGTCCCCGGCAGCGCGAACACCAAACTCAAGGTCTCCTTCGGCATCCCCTTCGTCACCGGCGACTACTGGATCATCGGCCTCGACGAAAAGAACTACCGCTGGGCCCTCGTTGGCCACCCCTCGCGCCAATACCTCTGGATCCTCGCCCGCGACCCGCACATCTCCCCCGAAGTCCTCCGCGAGATCACCGCCCTCGCCGCCGCCCGCGGCTACGACCCCGCGAAGCTCCGCCCCACCCCGCAGCCCTAGCGGGCGCGTTGCAATCCCGCGCGCGGGATGAAACGATGGTTTCATGAGCCTGCGTCCCATCGCCGCCTTCACACCCCCCTCCCGCCTCCTGCTCGGCCCCGGCCCCAGCATGGCCGCGCCCTCCGTGCTCGAGGCCATGAGCCGCCCGCTCCTCGGCCACCTTGACCCCGCCTTCGTCGAAATTATGGAGGAGATCAAGGACATGCTCCGCGCCGTCTTCCGCACGGAAAACCGCATGACCTTCCCCGTCAGCGGCACCGGCAGCGCAAGCATGGAATTCTGCTTCGACAACCTCGTGGAACCCGGCGACGAAGTCGTCATCGGCGTCAACGGCGTCTTCGGCGGCCGCATGGCCGAGGTCGCCTCCCGCTGCGGCGCGCACGTCATCCGCGTCGAAGCCCCGTGGGGCCACATCATCGAGCCCGCGCAAATCGCCGCCGCCCTCGACGGCCGCCGCCCCAAGCTCGTCGCCGTCGTCCACGCCGAGACCTCCACCGGCGCCCTCACGCCCATCCCCGAAATCGCCCGCCTCGCCCGCGAAGCCGGCGCCCTCATGCTCATCGACACCGTCACCTCCCTCGCCGGCTGCCCCGTCGAGCTCGATGAATGGGGCATCGACGCCGTCTACAGCGGCACGCAGAAATGCCTCTCCTGCCCGCCCGGCCTCGCCCCCGTCTCGCTCAGCGACCGCGCCCTCGCCGTCGCCACCAGCCGCACCCACAAGGTCCAGAGCTGGTATCTCGACGTGAACCTCCTCGCCTCCTACTGGGGCGCCGAACGCGTCTACCACCACACCGCCCCCGTCTCCATGAACTACGCCCTCCACGAAGCCCTTCGCCTCGTGCTCGAAGAGGGCCTCGAAGCCCGCTTTGCCCGCCACGAGCGCAACCACCACCGCCTCCGCGCCGGCCTCGCCGAACTCGGCCTCGAAATCGCCTCCCAGCCCGGCCACCAGCTCTGGCAGCTCAACTCCGTCACCGTCCCCGACGGCGTGGACGAAGCCGCCGTCCGCGGCCGCCTTCTCCGCGACTTCGGCATCGAGATCGGCGCCGGCCTCGGCCCGCTCCGGGGCAAGGTCTGGCGCATCGGCCTCATGGGCGAATCCTCCACCGCCGATAACGTCGACATCGTCCTCAACGCCCTCGGCCAGATCCTCAGCGAAAACGCCGCGTGACGATTTCGTAACCTCCCGCCCCCTTGCGACCCCGCCCCCGCCGGTGCGACCCTTGTCGGATGCGCCCGTTCCTGCTCGCCGCCCTCGCCCTCGCCACCCTCCCGGTGGCCGCGCTCACGGCCGCCCCGAACACCACCGACCTCTCCGGCTTCGTCGGCGACACCCAGGGCCGCTCCTCCGTCACCATCGAGGACAACCAGCCCTACCGCGGCGGCGCCCGCTTCGCCATCGAGCCCGCGCCCGACGCCCTCGGCCTCCGCGTCCGCATCCAGGCCAGCGTCCGCACCGGCACCCCTCGCAACCCCGCCACCGTCTCCATCGGCAACCTCCTCACCTTCCGCCCCAACGGCGTCGTCACCGGCCGCGAACTCGCCCCCGGCGTCACCAGCGAGGCCGCCTTCACCGGCACCTACACCGCCACCCCGCGCCGCCTCAGCTTCACCGGCACCTACGAATTCGGCCGCTCCAAGGGCGCCTACACCGGCACCCTCACCCGCACGAAGGACGACGAACTCATCCTCCGCTACACGATCACCGGCGAAAACTCCTCCCGCGTGCTCTACACCTACGTCTACAAAACCCGCGTCCCCGGGAAAAAGTAGCCCGCGCCCCGCGCCGCCCATGGTAGCCTCTTCGGCGTCGCCATGACCGCCCCCGCCTCCCTCGAAATCGAGCGCCGCTTCCTGGTCACCGAAGCCCCCGCCGACCTCGCGCCCACCGCCACGCTCGCCATCGAGCAGGGTTACGTGTCCATCGACCCCGTCGTCCGCCTGCGCCGGGTTGGCGACGACACGTTTTTCCTCACGATGAAGCGCGGACTCGGCGCCGTGCGCGAAGAACGCGAGACCCCCCTCACCGCCGCGCAGTTCGCCACCTTTTGGCCGCTCACCGCCGGCCGCCGCCTGCAAAAAATCCGCCGCCGCATTCCCTGGGGCGAATTCGTCATCGAGTTCGACACCTTCGCCGCGCCGCACGAAGGCCTCCTCATCGCCGAGGTGGAATTCCCCGACGCCGAGACGATGGGCCGCTTCACACCGCCGGCCTGGTTTGGCCGCGAGGTCACCGACGACCCCGCCTACACCAACGCCCGCCTCGCCGTCTCCTAGCGCCCGTCCAGCGGCTCAAACGACAGCCCGAGCTCACGCTCGAGCTCGACGATCTTCGCGCGCTCCTCCGGCTCGATCAGGCAGATCGACACGCCCTTGCGCCCCGCCCGGCCGGTGCGGCCCGCGCGATGCGTGTAATACTGCGACTTCTCGGGCAGCTGCCGGTGCAGCACAAACGCCAACCCCTCCACGTCGATGCCCCGCGCCGCCACGTCCGTCGCGATCAGAAACGGCGTACGGTCCTTCTTGAACGCCCGCATCACCTTGTCGCGATCCTTCTGGCTCAGGTCACCCTGCAGCACGCCCGCCGACACCCCGCGCTTCGCGAGTTCCTCGCCGAGCTTGATCGCCCCCGCGCGCGTCCGGCAAAAAATCAGGCCGCGCTCCGTCTCCCGCCCGAGCAGGAAATCCGCCACCCAGTCGTCCTTCTCCTCGCGCGGCACCACCACGTAGCGATGCGTGATGTCGCGGTTCACGGTCTCTCGCTTGCCGACCTCGATCACCCGCGGCTCGGTCTTCATCGAATCCTTGATCAACCGCTGGATCCGCTCCGGAAACGTCGCCGAAAACAACCACGTGCTCCGACGCGAAGCCGCCGTGAGCCCCACGATCTCCACCACTTCCTTTCGGAATCCCATGCTCAGCATCTCGTCCGCCTCATCCAGCACGACAAA
>JAIYAZ010000016.1 GCA_027488755.1 Verrucomicrobiaceae bacterium
AAAAAACACCTCAAGATCTACCCGCTCGCCGAGGCCGCGAATCCGCCCGCGATGAAATTCGTCAACGCCTCCGGCGTCCCGGCGAACTACGTCGCCCCCGGCGACTACACGTTCTGGGAAATGCTGAACCGCGTCATCCAGGAGGAGCCGCCCGGCGGTGCGGATCCGACCATGCTCGGCCTCTTTGCCTCCATCGGCATCGAGAAGGGCAAACCCTTCGCGCCCGATGAACGGATGAAAAAAATCCTCACCGACGCCGCGAACATCGGCGCCGTCACCGCCCGCACCATCGCCTTCAAGGTCCGCTCGCCCGAGGCCTACTACTTCCCGAACAGCACGTGGCGCCTGCCCTTCTTCGGCGGCTACAAGTTTGAGACCTCGCCCGGCGTGACGAACCTGGACGGTTACATCTTCTACTACTACTTCGCCACCGGCGTGACGCCCGCGATGGAGATGAAAATGGTCGGCCAGGGCTCGCAGTATCCGTGGTCCGTGCAGGACTCCGACGGCAACCCCTTCGACGGCGGCAAAACCTACCGCCTGCACCTCCCGCCCAACGTCCCAGTGAAGGATTTCTGGTCCGTCATCGTCTACGACAACCAGACGCGCTCGATGATCCAGACCGACCAAAAGGCCCCCAGCGTCACCAGCCAGAATCCGAACGTGAAGAAAAACGCCGACGGCTCGGTGGACGTCTATTTCGGCCCGAAGGCCCCCGCCGGCTTCGAGAACAACTGGGTGCAAACCCTGCCCGGCAAAGGCTGGTTCATGATCCTGCGCCTCTACGGCCCGCTGGAGCCGTGGTTCGACAAGACCTGGCGCCCCGGGGAAATCGAGCTCGTGAAATGATGGGGTCTCCGGCGAATTGCGCGCTCCTTCGGCGAGGGAGCCCGGTGCTTTAACAAACCTCCCGCGGCATCAATGACCATCTCCCGCGCATGACCACGGAAGCAGAAAAGCCGTCGAGCCGGGCGAGGATTCTTGGGGTCTATGGCTTTGCCCTGCTGCTGACCATCGGGCTGTTCTACTTTCACGTCGTCGTGATTTTTGACGTGATCGGCGGGCTGCTCCGTTTCAAGGCATGGTTGCTCGAGAATCTGGGAGCCAACCACACCGGGAAGATCATTCTCGTCGTCACCTTCTTCACCCTCATGCTGGCGCACTTTGCCGAGGCCGCTGCCTGGGGCCTTTTCCTGAGGGCGAACCGGCTGTTGCCGACCGTTTCCGAGGGGATTTACTTCTGCGCCGCATCGATCACGACCCTGGGCTACGGGGACATCCTGCTGAAGTATCCGTGGAGACATCTCGGCACGATGATCGCGATCACCGGGGTGCTGATGTTCGGGTGTTCGACCGCGTTCCTGTTCGTGATTTTACAAGAGGTGTATCACCACTTTTAGACCATGACCGCGCAGCCGCTCCCCCATGTCGCGACTCCGCTCTTCGCGATCTCCGACCCCTTAGCAAAAACCTCAGGATGAAGAACACCCTCCCACAAAACCTCATCGCCGCCGCGTTGGCCGCCGTCGCCTCGATCACGACCACGGCCGCATTCGCGGAGGGAGCCTTTGTGGATCCCTTCACGGCCGCGAACCGCGCCGCGGCCAATGCCCCCGCCCGCACCGGCGACGTCTCGCCGGCCGTCACCGCCCGCACCGACGAGCGCTACAACACGGGCAGCCTATTCAGCGGTCCGCGCGGCTGGACCTACTGGAACTACCTCACCGACCCGCAAGGCTACCAGAACCCCAACCTCTGGCCCGACAAGCGTCCGACCTACCTGTTCGGCGAGATGACCCTTCCCGCCGGGGCCGAGTTGACGGTGCGCGGGTGGTTCCCCCACGTGCGGTTCTTCAATTTCTCGATCTACCTCTACGAGCGAAACACGTTTGTGAACGCGAGCGGCGGCTCGATCGACGGCTACGACATCGAGCCGGACCCCGGGTCCACGAATCCCTACCGCGTGGGCGCCGACCGCAACGCGAAGGACCGCCGTTTCACGATCCGTATCCTCGCCAAAGCCGCGCCGGCCAATCCCGCCGACCGGGCGAAAAATTCCGTCTACCTCGGCGACGGCGACCAGACGATCTTCGGCGGCTTCCGCATGTATGTCTCCGACCAGGGCTACGACGGCACGGGTTGGGGTCCGGGCGCCGGGCCCAACCACAACCCGCCGGGGCTCACCTACGAGGCCACGCTCGCCGACGGCACCAAACTCTCGGAAGCCGAGGCCACCAAGCGTTTCGGCAAGCTCATGGGGGACGCGCCGCCGCCCGTGACGATCGACGAGTGGTATAAGCTGGTGAACAATCCGGCCAACAATCCCGCCATGACGCCGGCCACCGCGCCCGCCACGAAGGACGGGCAGTTCTTCCTCTTCACGGGCATGCAGGACATCCTGCTCGGCGCTTTCATGCCGCCGGCGGAACGCGCGAAAATTCCCAAGCCGAAAGAAGTGGGCAGCGGGGCCAATGCCTCCACCGCCTACCTCGTGAACTTTACCTCCCGTCAATACGGGCCGCTCTACGTGTTCCGCGGCAAGATGCCGAAGTTTCCGGACACCTGGGCGAACGCCGCTGCCATGCCCGACGGCGAGGTGCAGTATTGGTCGGTTGCGACCATGGCGACCTTCGTCAACGGCAGCCTCTGGGACGGCGTCTTCGACATGCAGGTCCCGTTGGACAAGGACGGCTACTACACCATCGTCGTCAGCCTCCCGGAGGACCGGCCCGCGAACGCGACCGCCGAAAACGGGATCGCGTGGATCAATTGGGGCCCGGGCGAAGGCATCGGCGACCCGCGCAACCGCAAGGACTGGGGCGCGCTCCTCATGCGCTTCATGGTCCCCAAGCCGGACTGGCCGCACAGCCCGCTCAAGGCAAAGACCCCGGAGGAACTCGCCACGGTCATGGGCCCCTACTACCCGCGGGGCTACTACACGACCAAAGCGGAGTTCGAGAAAAACGGCGTGAAGAAATGAACCCAACAGGAGTCAACGGAGGAAACAGACCGCTTATTCCCTCTTCTCCGTTGCCTCCGTTCCCTCCTGTTCAAACCTCCTGACCCAGACATCCACCATGAAGAAATCGGCCCTCATCCTCCTGGCGCTATTCGCCGTCCTCGGCTTTGCCATATACAAGCTCCTCTGGACCGCCGTCGGACCCAAGCTCGAGCATCGCCTCGCCGAAGTCGTCCTGACCTCGAACGAAATCGCCGCCCAGGGTCCGCTGCCCGGAGACCTGAGCCTCTACGAAAAGGAACTCCGCGCTTCCGAGGCGCTTTCCACGCCCGGCTACTATCCGTCCATCAACGGCGCGGAAATCGCCGACGCCCAGCGCAGCGGACTCTTTCCCCAGGCCACCTTCACGGGTTCCTTCGACGGCCCGAACCAGGTCTATGCCTGGCGCAGCGAAGACGCCTTCGACGGCGTGACCTACCTCAACAACCGCAAGCCCGGGGAGTTGTTCCTCGTCGGCGGCGACACCCCGGCGGGCAAGCTGCCCATCCCGGCTGGACCCTTCGTCGCCAAGGTGGACGCCACCACCGGCAAGCAAATCTGGCGCACCTACCTCGACAACGCGAACGTCTCGGGGAACTGGATCGGCAACGCCAACCTGAACATCCTCGACAACGGCACCATCGCCTTCGCCTGGGCCACGCAGGTCGTCCTGCTCGATGCGGACACCGGCCTCATCCTCAAGCAAAACACCCTGCCCACCGGCGAGACGGCACCCGCCGACTCGAACTTCAAGCACCTCACCGTCGCGCCGGACCGCACCCTCATCCTGAAAAACCAGACCCGCCCGACCGGCAGTCAGGACCAGGGCACCATGGCCATCATCAAGGGCGTGGACGCGGGCCTGAAACAGGGCAACTCCGAGCTTGTCGCAGTGAACCCCGACACGCTGGAAATCCTCGACCACCTCTCGCTGCCCGAGCCTGCGACCGTCCCGCACATCATCACGATGTTCCAGGGCAAGATCGCCATCTACATCGGCGTGAACAGCGGCGCCCTGCGCTACTTCTGGGACCCCGCCACGAAAAAACTTTCGCAGGACACCACCTGGGTCGTCTCCCCGATGCAAAAAGGCCAGACCACCTCCGACGCGCCGAGCCTGCTGGGTGATTGGATCGTTCTTCAAACCAACGGCATCGGCAGCGAGACCGTCGCCTCCAGCATCGTCGCGGTGAATCAATTCGATCCGACGAAAATGACGACGATCTTTCCCTTTGGCGAACTCAAGAAGGGCCAATGGAGCTTCGCGCCGCCCAAGCCCCAGACCGACCCCGAGAACAGCATGATTTACTCCGCCGACATGGGCGTTGGCAAAGTCGCCGGCATCAAGATCGACCAGGCCACCGGCGAGATGAAAACCGTCTGGGTCGTGGACGACATCACCAGCGCCTTCCAGCCCCTCATCGGCCCGAAAGACCGGCGCGTCATGCTCCTGTCGAACGCCAAACTCAACGTGGCGAAAGAGCCGATCAAGCTCGCCCTCTTCACCGGCAACTACAAGGAGCAGGTCACCTGGCGCGATGCCGCCACCGGCCGGATCATCGCCGCGTCCGATTTCTTTGAGCCCCTCACCCCCGGCTCGCTCATCACCCCCGGCTTTGGCGGCCGCGTCTATTTCCCGACCGCCAAAGGATTCCTCACCCTGCAAGTCCTCCCGGCCAAAGAGGCCAAAAAGTAGCCAAAACCCATGAACCCACCCACCCGCTTCCTCTTTCGCGCCGCGACCGCCTCGTTGCTGACGGTTGGCGCATTCACCGGCTGCGAAAAAAAAGCCGACCCCGTCACGCAGGCCGCCGAAGCCGACAAAAAAGCCGGCGTCCCCGCGCCCAGCCTTGAGGAGGTCAAAGCCATCGCCGAGGAGGGCTTCATCTACGGCCTGCCGCTCGTGATGAACTACGCGGTGATGAACGAGTTCTGCGTCGACAAGAACTCCGGGCAATACAAGGGCCCGTTCAACACCATCAGCAACGAAGCCCGCGTCTTCACCTACAAGGACACCGCCATCGTCACGCCGAACAGCGACACGCCCTACTCGATGCTCTGGCTCGACCTCCGCGCCGAACCGATGGTCATCTCCGTGCCCGCCGTCCCGAAGGAACGCTACTACTCCGTCCAGCTCACCGACGGCAACGCCTACAACTATGGCTACATCGGCAGCCGCGCCACCGGCCCCGAGGCCGGCGACTACCTCGTGGTCGGCCCCGGTTGGACGGGGGAAAAGCCGCCCGGCATCCGGCAGGTATTCACCTCCTCCACGCCCTTCGCGCTCACCATTTTTCGCACCCAGCTCTTCAACGCCGCGGACATGCCAAACGTCGTCAACGTCCAGGCCGGCTACCGCGCGCAGCCGCTCTCCGCCTTCCTCCAGCAACCCGCGCCGCCCGCCGCGCCCGCGACCACTTTCGTCCCGGCGAACACCGCGGGCATCAAGGCCAACTTCTTCGAATACCTCGACGCCGCGCTGGAGTTCATCCCCGAAACGGCCGACACGAAGGACCTCCGCGCGAAGCTCGCCCGCATCGGCGTCGGCACCGGAAAAACCTTTGCCTTCAAGGACCTCTCGCTCGAACACAAGGCCGCCGTGCTCCTCGGCATGAAGCAGGGCGAGGACAAGGTCACCAAATACCTCGCCAGCGGAATGAAGGACATCAACGGCTGGAAGGTCGGCTCGCTTTTCGGCGACGCCGCATTTTACAACGGCGACTGGCTCAAGCGCGCCGCCGCCGCGCAGGGCGGCATCTACGGCAACGACGGCGTCGAGGCCATGTATCCGATGACGCGCACCACCGCCGCCGGCGAAGCCATCGACACCAGCAAACACAACTACACGCTCACCTTCCCCGCCGGCCAGCTCCCGCCCGTGAACGCGTTCTGGTCCGTCACCATGTATGACGGCAAGACCCAGCTCCTCATCGAAAATCCGATCAACCGCTACCTCATCAACTCCCCGATGCTCCCGGGCATGAAGACCAACCCCGACGGCTCGCTCACCCTCTACATCCAGAAGGACAGCCCCGGCCCCGAGAAGGAATCCAACTGGCTCCCCGCGCCGAACGGTCCCGTCTACCTCGTCATGCGCCTCTACTGGCCAAAGGCCGAGGCCCCGTCCATCCTCCCGCCCGGCGCGGGCACCTGGGCCCCGCCCGGCGTCACGCAAGTCC
This sequence comes from Verrucomicrobiaceae bacterium, assembly GCA_027488755.1. Classification (GTDB taxonomy): domain Bacteria; phylum Verrucomicrobiota; class Verrucomicrobiia; order Chthoniobacterales; family JAATET01; genus JAATET01. The sequence goes on from JAIYAZ010000016.1 coordinate 6,178, forward strand.
CGTAAAAAATTCACCCTCCCCAAACATGAACCCACGAATCCTCCACAAAGCCGCCTGTCTCCTCGCTCTCGCCGCCGGGCTCGTCACCGCGCAAGCGCAGACCCGAAAGCCCAACATTCTCGTCCTCTGGGGCGATGACATCGGGTGGTGGAACGTCTCCGCCTACAACCTCGGCCAGATGGGCTACAAAACGCCCAACATCGACCGCATTGCCCGCGAGGGAGCGCTTTTTACCGA
>JAIYAZ010000055.1 GCA_027488755.1 Verrucomicrobiaceae bacterium
ATGGAAAACAGCTGCATGACTTCGCGGGCGTAGTTTTCGTCAGGGCTGACCAGCACCGCGCCGGTCGTCGCGTTGATAACCGCCTTCTGGTTCTTCAGGCTGCTGAGGTATTTGCCCATGATCGGGCTGCGGCTGATTTCCCCGAGTAGCGTGCGGAAGCGGCCGTCGGCCGAGCGGACCAGCAGGTCGTAGTAGGCGGCCGCGCCGTAGTGGCGGTTCTGCACCTCGGTGTCGAATTCCGAAACGACAAAAATCTCGCTCAAGGCGAAGGCAACGCGCTGGCGAAGCTGGTCGGCGGCGCCCACCGAGATCGTCCACCAGCCACGCCGGCGGTTGTGGTAGCGGGGCTCGTTGTTCGTGACGTAGTTGATGGGATCCGTGCCGCGCAGCGCCCATTCCTGCGCGTCCGCGGCCTGGACGTAGTCGAGCAGTCGCGTCGGCTCGAGGGCGAATTGCCGGTCGATCCACGCGGCGTATCCCGCCCGGCGGTCACCGGCGTGCGTCTGCGTGATGTCAGCCGCGAGGGCGTCGATTTCCGCCATCGTCGGACCAAACGTCGCCTGGGTCAGAAACCTCGAAACGTCCCGCCTCAGCGCCTCCCCGGCGAGCGTGCCCACGGGCGGCGGATCCGGGGGCGGTGGCGGGTTCGCCGCGCCGGAACTCAACGCGTAGCTTCCGCTAATCTCGCCGTCGGGGTAATTTCCCGTGAGCACGTTCATCGCCAACTGGCCCGCAAAAAGCGCGTCCAGCGCCGCCTGATCGGAGGTAAAAAACTGCGCGGCGGCGATGGTCCAAACCGAGTCGGTGACCTGACCGCGCGGCAACCCCTTGAGGTCCGGGCCGGCACCGCCGGCACCGGTCGGCGCGGTGATGTGCGCCGCCGATTGGGTCGATGTCAACCCGCTGAAGCTAAGGTCCACCCGCGCCTGACTGTTGTCACCGCGCAGGTGCAACGCGGAAACGCCAGACGCCGAGGACGTCGCTTCCGCCCCGGGCAACAAATAGGCGATGAACAGACGGTCGTTCGCGGACGCCGCCGTCGCGTCACGAATGGTCACCGTCGCGGCGCCCGGCGCGGCGACCTGATACGCAGCGTCCGCCGCCACGGCGACCGAAAGAACCTCCGGAACCTCTCGCGCCGTATCGAGGAGCGGCTGAACCCGCAGGTCCACCGCCGTCGCGCCAAACGGCAGCATCACGGTCTCACCCACCGCGATGCCGGCGGTGGTTTTGAACTCGTAGTCCGCGGGCGTCGCCGACCCGCCCTGGGCACGGGGATTTCCCGCGCGGGTCAGGCGGACGGTGAGCGCCCGCAGCGAACCGGTGCGCGTGATCCGCAGCACGCCGTCCGTGCCGTCCTTCTCGATCGCGTCGGGGGCGACGGCCGCAATCGCGAGGGTTTCGCCGCTGGCCGCAAGTCGCGCGTCGAGGCTGGCCGCGTCCGCCTGCCCGGCGACCGCGCTTTGCGGATTCGACGGGTCGAAACCCGGAATCTGCCTTTCCTCCCAGTCGGTCACGCCGTCCCCGTCCGTGTCCACGTCGCCCACGGACACCTTGAAAAAATCCGGCGAGCCGGTTCGGGACGCCCGAAAATCGGTGAGCGGCAAGGTGGCAACCAACGCCGCGCCCACCGGGGTCCACGGCGCCGCGGTCAGCGCGGACGCCCGCAGCAATTGGTAACGTTTGCCAGGTTCCGTCGCGGTTCGGATCACATATTCGTTGCCTGCCGCGAGCACGGAAAGAATGCGCACCTGCGAGGCAGCATCCCGAGGATCGGTGCCGGCGCGGCTTTCGTCGAGGTTCGAGGCGCCGTCGCCGTCGGCATCACCCGTCGCCGCCACCGGGTAACGCTGGGCCCAGACGTCATTGATGCCGTCACCGTTCCGATCAACGGCAACGGCGGAACTGATCGCGACTGCAAGCAGCCCGATCGCGACCCATGGGCCGCGTCCGTGGGGGGGAGTCATTCGGCTGAGCTTAGGATACGCCCGTAACGACGGTGGTCAACCTCGCTTGATCCGCGGGCCGTCCGGTAAACGTGGGTGGCACGCGTGATGCTCTGGAAAAGGTCCCGAGATGATTCACGCCAACTGTCGTGCTCGGTTTACGGCGGACGATTTTGAGTTCATCGTCCGGTCCCTCGCCCACTCCCCCCGCGACGCCGTCTCGCTCCAGCGGCTTCTCACCGACGCGGACGCCCGCGACGAAATCCTTGAGCACGACGCGCTCGCCAGCGCGATCCTCGAATCCGCCGACGCCCTCCGCATCTCGCCCGCGCTTTATTTCTACGTGCTCTGCCGCCGCGTGCTGAAAAACACCGCCGTCTCCAGCCGCGACGCCGCGGACTACATCGCCGCCATGCTCGACGCCTTCACCCACACGGCCCGCGTCCACCGCCCGCACCCCACCCGCGAGACCGAGATGCGCTACCTCTCCGACATCCTCATCGCGCTGCGCGAAGCCACGCCCTCCGAGGCCTTCGTGCTCCGCAGCCACCTCGCGAACTACGCGCTCTTCCTCACCGGCCTCTTCGCCGAAGACATCGACAAACGCGCCCGCCGCGGCGCGCCCGACCTCGGCTTCTACGAGGACCTCGGCCGCACCAGCTTCCGCCTCGCCGCCGACCACCGCGACGCCCGCCGCTTCGAGCTCCAGCGCGTTTACCACGAACTCGCCGACGGCTTCCGCGAAGCCCGCGTCGCCCTCAACGACCTCGCCGACCGCCTCCTCCACCTCCACGCCGCGCCCCTTCCCGGATGAACACCACTCTCTTCCAGGACATCCAGCGCCTCTTCGAACGCACCTACGCGCAGGTCGGCATCAACCTTGAGGACTGCCTCGTCGACTCCGCCCGCAGCCGGCAGCTCGCCGCCCTCGCCGGCGCCCAGGCCCGCGAACTCGCCGAGACCGCCCGCTGCTTCCTCCGCGCCGCCGACGGCCAGCTCCGCATCGGCATCTATTTCTCGCGCTGGCTCATCGAGCAGCTCGAACGGCACGACCCCCGCGCCGGCCTCAGCGAGCACAACATCCGCGAGCTCATCGCGTTCGTGGAGGAAATCAACCACGCCCTCCACGCCGCCCTCCAGTTCCAGCGCGGCGAGGCGCCGAGCCGCGACGAGAACTACGCCCGCAACCTCGAACTCCAGGCCGGCGTGGACACCTGGCTCGTCCTCACACTCTTTGTCGCCCTCTTCCGCCGCCCCGCCCCGCTTTCCCGCTTCGACCGCAAGTGGATCGCCGTCCACCTCTTCGAATCCCGCACGCCCCGCGCCTACCGCGACGCCCAGCTCCGCGCCCGCTACGCGGAAACCACCCGCCTCGCCCGCCGCTACACCCGCTACCTCGACTCGCTCGCCGCCGCCCGCCGCATCGACGAGATCCGCCGCTTCCCCGCCCTGCCCTACCCGGAAAAGCGGACCCACATTCTCGCCCTCCCCGCCCCTCGCCGCTTGCCGTAGCTCCGCGTTGCCGCTGAACTGGCCCGCATGCCCGGCCTCGCCGCCCTCGGGTCCGTCTTCGGGCTCGGCTTTCTCTACTTCATCAGCGCCATCCCCGCCGGCGCCGCGCTCGGTCTGCCCCTCTGGCTCGCGACCCTCGCCGCCTGGCTCGGTTACAGCGCCGGCGGGCTGCTCGTGGCCTTCAGCGGCGGCGCGTTGCGGGATTGGATCGCCCGCAAAATGCGCGTCGAAACCCGCCCCGCCCGCCCCACCCTGCTCCTGCGGGCCTGGCAGCGCTTTGGTCTGCCCGGCCTCGGCCTGCTGGCCCCCGTCACGGTCGGCCCGCAGATCGGCGCCGTGATCGCCCTCGCCCTCGGCGCCAAGCGCGGACCCGTCGCCTTCTGGCTGGCCGCGGGCGCGATTCCCTGGGCGCTGCTCTTCGCCGGGCTTACCGCCGGCGGCGTCCACGTCATCCGCTA
>JAIYAZ010000147.1 GCA_027488755.1 Verrucomicrobiaceae bacterium
CGCTCCCGCACCTCGCGCGCGTAGGTCTGCAACGCCGCGGCCATCTGCGCCCGCGCTTCCCCGTAGCTCCGCGCGAGCCGCAGCGTGCGCGGGGAAAAGCCAACGACATCGTGCACGATCAAAACCTGACCGTCACATTCACGCCCGGCCCCGATGCCGATGGTCGGAAGGCGCAACGCTCGCGAGATAAGCCCGCCCAGCGCCTCGGGCACAAGCTCCAGCACCAGCGCAACCGCCCCGGCCTCCTCCAGCGCCCGCGCATCGGCGAGCAGCGCCTCGGCCCCGGCCCGGAGCCGGCCCTGCACGCGCCCCTTCTGCCCGGGCACAAAAAGCGTCTGCGGCGTGAACCCGATGTGCCCGCACACCGGGATGCCCGCCGCCACCAGCGCGCGCACCTTCTCCAACTGCTCCCGTCCGCCCTCAAGCTTCACGAGGTCAGCCCCGTCCGCGACAAGCCGGCGCGCATTTGCCACGGCGTCGTCCGGCGTTTCGTAAGTCTGGTAGGGCAGATCTGCCAGTATCAACGCCCTCGCCACGCCGCGCCGCACCGCGCGGAGATGGTGGCAAATGTCGTCGAGCGTCACCTCCCGCTCGGTCGCATACCCGAGCACATTCGTGCCCACGCTGTCGCCGACGAACACCACGTCCACCCCCGCCTCGTCCACGATCTGCGCCGTCGGAAAATCGTAGGCCGTGATCGCGACAATCGGCCGCCCCTGCGCCTTCGCCTCGGACAAAGACGCCAGGCCGGAAAAACGCTCGGGGCTCGAACTCATCGCAGCGAAACGTGGCGCAAAGCTCAGGCCGCGTCCAGCCGCGTGCGCGCCGCCGCGACATCCTGCGTGATCTGCGCGCGCAATTCCGCCAGCCCCGCAAACTTCCGCTCCGGCCGCAGGCAGGCGCAGAACTCCACCTCAAGCTCCCGCCCGTAAAGATCACCGTCGAAGTCCAGCAGATGGACCTCCAGCCGCCGTTCCACCTGCCCGCTCTCCACCGTGGGGCGCAGCCCGATGTTGGCCACCCCGGGGCGTGAGATGACGCCGTCCCGCACCCGCACCGCATACACGCCGTCGGGCGGAAACTGCTCGTTGTGGGCGCGGAGATTCGCCGTGGGAAAGCCCAGCGTGCGCCCGATTTGTCTCCCCGCCTCCACCGAGCCCAGAATGGTAAACCTCCGCCCGAGCAGCTGCGCCGCACCGTCGAGGTCCCCCCGCTGCACCGCCTCGCGAATGCGCGTGCTGCTCACCGGGGCCCCGTCCTTGAGTACCGCGGGAGCCTCCGCCACGCAAAATCCCAGCCGCTCCCCGAGCGTCCGCAACAGCGTCACGTTCCCGGCCCGCCGGGCGCCAAAGGCCCAACCCTCGCCGACGCAGATCTGCGCGAGCGGTCGCGCCTCCGCGGCGAGGCGTCCGATAAACGCCTCCGGCGGCTGCGCCGCGAACGCGGCATCAAACTCCACCGTGAGCAGCCACGGAATTCCCTCCGCCGCAATCAACCGCGCCTTGTGCCGGGCCGACGTCAGCAAACGCGGCGCGGCCTCCGGCCGCAGAATCCGCGCGGGGTGCGGCTCAAACGTGAGCGCCACCGCCGACCCGCCAGCCGCCCACGCGTCCTCCCGGGCCCGGCGCAGCACGGCCTGATGCCCGGGATGCACGCCGTCGAACACGCCGATGGCCAGAAACACCGGCCCCGGCACCCGGCCCAGCTCCTCGATGCGGTTGAAACTTTCCATCAATCGGGGGCGAGCCGCCGTTACGCGCCGCGCAGCATCGAAACCTGGGGCAGCGTCATCACGCGCGTCAGGAGTTCCTCCCGCGGGCGGGTCTTCAATTCCTCAATGGTCACCGCGCCCTCGACGTCAAATCGGCCGCTCTTCGTGCGGCGCAGCGAGCGGAGATGCGCCCCGCAGCCCAGATCCTGACCGATGTCGTGCGCGTAGGTTCGCACGTAAAAGCCCTTGCTGCACACGACGCGAAAATCGATCTCCGGCGGGCGCACGGCGAGAATCTCATGCCCGTAAACGTGCACGAAGCGGGGCTCGCGCTCGACGGTCTGCCCCTGCCGGGCCAGCTTGTAGAGCGGCACACCGTCCTTCTTGATCGCGCTGACCATCGGGGGCGTCTGGTAGAAATCCCCGCGGTATTTGGCAAACGCCGCCTCGATCTGCTCCGGCGTCAGCTCCGGCACGGGCTTGGTCTCGGTGACCTCGCCGTCGGAATCCTGGCTGGTCGTGACCTCCCCGAGCTTGAGCGTGCCGACATACTCCTTGTCCTCGCTCATGAGGAGATCCTGGATCTTGGTTCCGCGTCCGATCGTGATCAGGAGAAGCCCGGTGGCCAGCGGATCGAGCGTGCCGCAGTGGCCGACCTTCTTCGTGCCCAGGGCCCGGCGCACAATGCCCACGACGTCGTGGGACGTCATGCCCGGCGCCTTGTCCACGCGCAATACGCCGTCAATCGATGCGTCCGACTTCATCATGCAAGGCCTGCAAAAATTTCGCCTCAGCGTCCGCGAGCGGTCCCGCCATGCGCGCCCCGGCCGCCAGCGAATGTCCGCCCCCGCCAAACTGCGCGCACACGCGGCAGACATCGACCCGCTTATCCTTGGAGCGCGAGCTCACGCGCACCTTGCCGCCCTCGAGTTCCTCGAAGAAAACCGCCGCCACCACGGAGTCCACGGAGCGCAGGTGGTCAATGATGCCCTCGTTGTCCTCGGGCAGCACGCCGAGGCGCTCCACGTCGGCGAGCGTGAGCGCGAAGCTCACGATGCGGCCATCGGGGGAAAACTTCGCGCCGTTCAACGCGTGGCGCAGCAGCTCCAGGCGGCGGCGCGGCTGCCGGTCATACATCGCCTGCGAGAGCCGGCCGACGTTCACGCCCGCGCGCACGAGCTCGGCGCCAACCTCAAAGGTGCGGGCCGTCGTGTTCGGATACTGGAACGAACCGGTGTCCGTCGAAATGGCGGCGAAAAGATTGTCCGCGATTGCGGGCGTGATCTCCCCGCCGACCTCGCGGAGAAACTCGAAAACGATCTGACCGGTGGCCGGGGAATCGCTGTCGATGTAGTTGAGCGCGCCGTAGCGGCCGTTGCTGACGTGGTGGTCGATGTTGATGAAGGTGGTGGGTTCGACGATGGCTTCGAGAACGGTGCCGAGGCGGTTTTTCACCGAGGTGTCGAGCGCCACAAACGCATCGAACTGCCTCCCCTGCCCCGTCGGTGCGTGCACGAGATCCGCGCCGGGCAGGTAGCGGAACTTCTCCAGCATGCCGTCCTCATTCCAGGCGGTGACTTCCTTGCCGAGGCTCTGCAGCCAGAGCGCAAATGCGATGGTCGAGCCAAAGGCGTCGCCGTCGGGGCGGAGATGACTGGCGACGAGGACGGTGCGCGCCGGCTCGAGGGCGCGCGCAATTTCGGAGAAGGAGGCGTTCATGATCGGGGGGCGTCGTCCTCCTCATCATCGGACTTCGGCTCGGGCAGCAGGCCGAGCTCGTCCATGATGTCGATCACGCGGGCGCCGCGTTCGATGGAGTCGTCGAGTTTGAAGTTGAGATGCGGTGTGTTTTTGAGGACGACGCGCTTGGCGAGTTCGTGCTGAAGGCCGGCGCGGTTCTGCTCCAGCTTCTCCAGCGCGTCGCGGCGCTGGGCCGGCGTGCCGATCGCGCTCACGAAAATGTGCGCCTGCTTGAGGTCGGGCGTGATGTCCACGCCGCTCACCGTCACCAGGGGAGACTCGAAGCGAATCTCCCGGGTGATGATCAGGCCAAGCTCGCGCTTGAGCACTTCGCACACTCGGGCTAGGCGGTATTTCATATGGGCACCTCACCCCGGATGAGCCGGAGGACCCGCAGGAAAATCCGGGGGCATCCGACGCGTCCGTGGTTCTAATTTAAAGCGTCTGCGGAACCTTTTCGAGGGTGTAGGCCTCGATGATGTCGCCGACTTCGTAGTCGTTGAAATCGCCGAGCTTGATGCCGCACTCCAGGCCGGCGCGCACTTCCTTGACCTCGTCCTGGAAGCGGCGAAGGGTCGCGAGGCCGCCGTCGTAAATCGGCTGGCGCTTGCGGAGCACGCGGGCGCGGGCATTGCGGGGAATGCGTCCGTCGGTGACGATGGAACCACCGACCCGTCCCCGGGAGAGATCGAACACCTGCTTGATCTCGGCATGGCCCACCACGGTCTCGCGGACCTCGGGGTCCAGCAGGCCGGCCATGGCCTCCTTGATCTGGTCGATGAGCTCGTAAATGATGCTGTAGAGCTTGATCTGCACGCCCTCACGCTTCGCGGCGGGCGAGGCGCTCGCCTCAACCTTGACGCTGAAGCCGATGATGACCGCGTCGGAGGCGCTGGCGAGAAGGACGTCGGACTCCGTGATCGGGCCGACCGCGGAGTGAATGATCTCCAGCGAAATCTTGCTGCTCTTGATCTCCCCGAGCGAGGCGGTGAGCGCCTCGAGGGAGCCCTGCACGTCGGCCTTGAGGACGATGCGCAGATTCTTGCGGGCGTCGGCGGCGAGCGTCTCGAAGAGATTCTCGAGGCGCGCGCGCTGCGGGGTGGAAAGCTTTTCGGTGCGAAGCTTTTCGAGGCGTTCCTCGCTCAGTGTGCGGGCATCGCGCTCGGAGCCCATGGCCACCAGTTCGTCGCCGGCATGGGGCAGGCCGCTGTAGCCGAGCACCTTCACGGGCATGGCCGGGCCGGCTTCCTTCACGGGCTTGCCGTGGTCGTCGATGAGCTGTTTGACCTTGCCCCAGTAGTTGCCGCAGATGAACGGTTGGCCAACCCGGAGCGTGCCGGTGTTGACGATCACGGTCGCGGTCGGGCCGCGGCCCGGCTCGATCTGGGCCTCAATCACGGTCGCGCGGGCGTCGTCGCCCGGGTTCGCCTTGAGTTCGAGCACCTCGGCCTGGATGGCCATGTTCTCGAGCAGATCATCGAGCCCGATGCCCTTGGTCGCGGAGACGGGAATGCAGATGGTCTCGCCGCCCCAATCCTCCGGCGACAGGCCGTGCTCCTGGAGCTGGGCCTTCACGCGGTCGACGTTCGCGCCCGCGAGATCGACCTTATTGATGGCCACCATGATGGTGACCTTCGCCGCCTTGGCGTGGTTGATGGCCTCGATCGTCTGCGGCATGAGGCCGTCGTCGGCGGCGACGACGAGCACGACAATGTCGGTGACGTTGGCGCCGCGGGCCCGCATGGCCGTGAAGGCCGCGTGACCGGGGGTGTCAAGGAACGTGATGCTGCCGGCGTCGCGCTTGACGCTGTAGGCGCCGATGTGCTGGGTGATGCCGCCGGCCTCACCGGCGGCGACGCGCGCCTTGCGGATGGCGTCGAGCAGTGAGGTTTTGCCGTGGTCGACGTGGCCCATCATGGTGATGATCGGCGGGCGCGGCTGCAGTTCGGCCGGTTTCTCCTCTTCGACCTTCTTTTTCGGCGGCTCGACCACGACCGGTTTCACGGCGTGGATGCCCTGGTCCTTCTGGCGCTTCTCGCGCTCAAAGACGGCCCCGTGCTTCTCGCAGACCTTGGCCGCGATGTCGGGCTCGATCGCCTGGTTGATCGACGCGAAGATGTTCAGCTCCATCAGGTCGGCGATGAGCTGGAAGGGCTTCAGCTCCAGCTGGGTCGCGAGATCCTTGACGATGATCGGCGGTTTGATGTGGATGATCTTCGGACCATCCGCGGCCGCGGCGGGCTCCTCGACGGCGACGGGCGCCGGCTCGGGCTCGGGTTCCGGGGCGGGTGCCGGGGCCGCCCGCTCGATGAGGTTCAGCACCTCGGGAGCCGGCTTCGGCGCCGCGACGGGCGCGGGGGTTTCGGCGGCCGGCTTCGGCGCGGGCTTGGCGGCGGGCGCCGTGATCTTGCTGATTGGCGGGAGAATCGTGCGCGGTTTCGTCGCGCCATCCGCATCAGCCTTGCGGACCTTTTTCTGCTTGGGTTCGATGAGCGAGACCGCCTCGGCGGGGGCGACGGGAGCGGCTGGAGCCGCGTCAGAGGGGGCGGATTTCGCGGGACGGGCGGACGCCGAATCGGAGCCGGCCACGGCCCGTTTGGGCTTTGCGGCCGACCTGGCGTCGGTCTTGGAGTTGCTGACTTTGGATGGCATTGAAAAGGGATGTAAGCGGGCGCGTTTTCATGGCCGCAGTCTAGGCGACGGCGCCGGGGCTCGCGGCCTTGGCGGCCTCGAGGATGCGTTCACCGGTGGCGAGGTCGGCCCCCAGAATGCCGGCGATGTCCTCGGCTTCGCACATGACGATGACTTCCAGCGAGTTCATCCCGCTGAGGGTGAGCTTGTCGGCCTGCTCCTGGGTGATGCCGAGCTGGTCGGCGAGCGAGTGGGCGGCCTGGGTCTTCTGGTTCTGGAAGGCCTCCTCCTTGCTCTTGTCCTCGTTGATGTCGATATCCCAGCCGGTCAGCTTCGCGGTGAGGCGGGCGTTCTGGCCGCGGCGGCCGATGGCTTGGGAAAGCTCGTCCTTGCTGACGGTGACGGAAATTTTCTTGGCGACGGGATCCAGCACGATGCTGTGGATCTTGGCCGGCTTGAGGGCCTCCTTGACGAGTTCCTGCGGGTCGGCGTGCCAGCGGATGATGTCCACCTTCTCGTTATTGAGCTCGCGGACGATGTTCTTCACGCGGGCGCCGCGCATGCCGACGCAGGCGCCGACGGGGTCCACCTTGTCGTCCGCGCTGTGCACGGCAACCTTCGTGCGGGCCCCGGCCTCGCGAGCAATGGCCTTGAGTTCGACGGTGCGGTCGCCAATTTCGCTGACCTCCACCTCAAAGAGCCGGCGGACAAAGTTCGGGTGGCTGCGGGAGAGAATGATCTCGGGACCGCGCGCGCCGTTTTCCACCGCGACGACGTAGGCCCGGATGCGGTCGCCCACGCTGTATTCCTCGGTGGGAACGCGTTCGCGGGAGGGCATCGTGGCCTCGAAGCGGCCGAGGTCGATGATGACGTCGGAGCGCTCGAACCGGCGGACGGTGCCGCTGACGATCTCGCCGGCGCGGTCCTTGAACTCCTCGTAGATCATGTCCTTCTCGATCTGGCGGATGCGCTGCATGATCGCCTGGCGTGCGGTCTGCGCGGCGATGCGGCCGAAATCCTTGGGCGTGACCTCGATTTCCACCTCGTCGCCAATCTGGGCGTCGGCTTTGAACTGGCGGGCCTTGGCGAGCGTGATCTCGTCGTGGAGGTTCGTCACCTTCTCCACCACCAGGGGCTTGGCGAACGCGCGGATGTCCCCGGTCTTCGGGTTGATGTCGATGCGCAGCTCACGCGCCGTCGCGAAGGCCTTTTTCGAGGCCGTCAGAAGGGCCCCGGAAATCGCCTCGACGAGGACTTCGCGGCTGATGCCGCGTTCGCGCTCGAGGTAATCGAGCATGGTGAGCATTTCGGCGTTCATACGGATGGATGGGTGCGATGGAAAATCGGTGCCTTGCGGCGGAACTGGCAAATATGCCGGATGACAAGGGCGGGGTCAAGTCGCTTGACCCGGCCCCCCCGGCCCTCTACGCAGATTCGCCCGGCCATGAAGCGTCCCGCCCGCGTGCAGCAGCTCCTCCTTCGGCTCCCGGCGCTTTACCCGGACGCCCGGTGCGAACTCACGTTCGCAAATCCGCTGGAACTTCTGGTCGCCACCATCCTGTCCGCGCAGTGCACCGACAAACGGGTGAATCAGGTCACGCCGGCTCTGTTTGCCCGCTGCCGCACGGCGGACGATTACGCCGCCATCCCGCGGGCGGAGCTGGAGGGCCTCATTCGCAGCACGAATTTCTACCGAACCAAGGCGGCGGCCATCCAGGAAACCGCCCGGCTTCTGGGAAGCCGCCACGCCGGCGAGGTGCCCGCCGACCTCGACGCCCTGGTCGCGCTTCGGGGCGTGGGGCGAAAGACCGCCAACGTCGTGCTCGGATGCGCCTTCGGCCTGCCGGTCGGCGTGGTGGTCGACACCCACGTCAGCCGCCTGAGCCGACGGCTGGGGTTAACCCGCGAGTCCGACCCGCTTAAAATTGAGCGGGCTCTGCAGAAACTCTTCCCCCGCGAGCATTGGATCACGCTCAGCCACTGGTTGATTCTCCACGGCAGACGGTGCTGCCGGGCCCGCAATCCCGACTGCCGGGACTGCGAGCTGAGCGATCTCTGTCCCTCCGCGGAGCGACTGTCGGGGGCCTAGAGTTTGGCGGCGGAGGTGATCCACTCGATCATTGCCGCCGGACCTCCCGGCAGATACCCGCCCTGGCGGGCGATTTCGCGACCATCGGAACCCAGCAGCACGAGGGTGGGAAAACCCTCGACGTTGAACTTCTGCACGAGCGCCTCGTTCTGCTTTTTGACCTCGTCGCTCTGCGGCTTGTCCTGCGGCAGGTCGACCTTCAGGAGAACAACATGGTCCTTGGCGAAGTTCAGGAACTCCGGCTGGGAAAACGTCTCCTTGTCGAGGCGGATGCACCAACCGCACCAGTCTGACCCCGTGAAGTCGACCAGCACCGGTCGCTTCTCCTTGCTGGCGGCCTGGAGGGCCTGTTCGTAATTGGTCAGCCACGCCGTTTCCTCCTCCCCGGCCCGCAGCGAGGAAAGGGTGAAAACGCAAAGGCCGAGGACGACACCAAGGGGAGCGAGGAATTTCATCTTCCTTCTTCGACCCCCGGGGCCGCGCCCCGTTCAAACATCGTAGCGATTGTCGGCGTGCCGGGGCGTCGCGCGGGAGGGTCGCTCGCGGACTTCGGCAAGGACTTCCCGCAAGCGCTCCAGCGTGATGGGCTTGGCGAGGTATCCGTCCATGCCCGCCGCCAGACAGGCTTCCCGGTCCTCCTTGAAGGCGTTGGCCGTGAGGGCGATGATCTCCGGGCAACGGCCGGCCTTGGTCGCATACAGGGACTTGATCTCCCGGCAGGCCTGCAACCCATCCATCACCGCCATCTGGACGTCCAGCAGGATGAGGTCGAACTCCTGCGCCCTCACGGCGTCAACGGCCTCCTGCCCGTTCGCCACGATCAGCGGCTTCAGCCCGAGGGTGAAAAACATCAACTGGATCACCTTCTGGTTGGTCGGATTGTCCTCGGCCACGAGCACCCGCAGGGGCGCGACGGCTTCGGGGGCGGACCGGCTGCCGGGCGCGGCTCCTCCCGGCTCCACGCTGCCGAGGCAGGACTCCAGCGCCGCGCGGAGGCCCTGGGGACGAACGGGTTTGAGCAGCACCGCGTCAAACAAGCCCTTGTCCTCGGCCGACATTGAATCCATCAGCGAACTCAGCAGCAGCAACCGCGCACCGCCCGCCCGGGCGTCCCGGCGGAGCTTCCTCGCGAGGGTGACGCCGTCAACGCCGGGCATCTGGTAGTCCAGCAGGATCACGTCAAACGCGACCTCCTTCACGAGGGCAAGCGCCTCCTCCGCGCCGACCGCCTCCCGCGGCTCCATTTTCCAGATCCGCGACTGCTCGGACAGATACTGGCGATTGATCTGGTTGTCGTCGACGATGAGCAGCGTGACGCCCTCAAGCGACGAAGCCCGCTCGGGCGGCAGAGAGGCGGGGACCTCGGCCTCCACGATGGGCAGCGAGAAATGGAACGTCGCGCCGTTCCCGGGTTCGCTCTCCACTTTCAGGCGCCCGCCCATCAGCGCGACCAACCGGAAGCTGATCGCCAGCCCGAGTCCCGTGCCGCCGTAGCGCCGGGTGATCGAGGACTCCGCCTGCACGAAGGGCTTGAAGAGCTTTTTCTGGACGTCCTCCGAAATCCCGATTCCGGTGTCGGTCACCGAAAAACGGACCCGGCTGGAATCGACCGGATCGCGGACCACGTGCAGGGTGACGCTGCCCTCGGCGGTGAATTTCACGGCGTTCGCGACGAGGTTCAAAAGCACCTGGCGCAGGCGCGACCGGTCGCCGAGCAGGCCCTGCGGGAGCGTGGGATCCAGCCGGCAGGTGACCTCCACCCCTTTCTCCGAGGCCGTTCGGGCGACCATCTCCAGGGGCTCAAAAACCAGGTCCGCCAAAACGAACGGCAACCGCTCGATCTCCATGTGGCCGGCTTCGATCTTCGAGTAATCGAGGATGCCGTTGATCAGCTCGAGCAGGGCTTCGCCCGAGGTCGCCACGGTGGCCACGTAGTCGCGTTGCTGCGGGTTCAGGTCCGTGGTGTGAAGCAGGGAGGTCATACCGATCACGGCATTGAGGGGCGTGCGGATCTCGTGACTCATGGTCGCGAGGAACGTGCTCTTCGCGCGGTTCGCGAGGTCCGCCGCCTCCTTGGCTTCGCGCAGGTCGCGTTCGGATTTTTGCAGGTCGAGTCGCGAACTGACGAGATGGGCGGCGGACTCCAGCAGGGAGACTTCCTCCTCGTGCCAGTTCGGGAGCGGCTGGAAGGTCTCGAGGGAAATGACGCCCCAGAAATCCCGGCCGACGCGCAGCGGCAGCAGGAGCAGTTGCTGACATTCGGGCGAAGCGATCATGGGCCAGAGCGCCGGCGCGGCTTCGCCCTGGGTCTGGAGCACCGGGCGGTCGGCGCTCAATTCCATCAACCACACCGGGTAGCTTTCCGGATCGCCATCCAGGGCAAAACCATCCGCCCCGGCGGAAGCGCCCGCATATCGACGCGCCAGCCATTCGGTCACAGCAATGAACTCACCGCGGGGGCGCCCCGGCTCGTTTGTGCGGAAGCGGAAAACCTGCACGCGATCCGCGAGGAAATTCCCGCCCACCAGCGAGACGAGCTGCGCCCAGGCCTCCGCGTTGTTGAGGGGCTGACGCAGGACGAACTTCCCGACCTCCGCCACAACGGCCAGCAAAAGCTCCGTGCGGTGCCGCAGGGTCACATCCCGGTATTGCCAGAGGTAACCGTGGAGAATTTCCCCCTGCACGATGGGCACGAAATCCCGCGAAAGATACCGGCCATCCAGCGTCTCGAAGGTCTCCTCCTTGGCCGCGCGCCGGAGTCGAACGGCCGTCTCCACTGATTGCACGAACCGCTCGGGATCGGCAAACGCCCGCGCCGCCACGCCCAGAATGTCCGGACAGGACTGCCCGAGCAAAGCCCCCGGGGCGACGCCGAACATGGCCTCGAAGGCCGGATTCGTGAAGGTGATCTGCCGATTGTCATCCTCCACGAGGACGGCCTCCTCCATGTTCGTGAGCAGCGTGGAGAAACGCGACTGCTGCGCCGCCTGCTGCAGCGTCATCGAGGCGAGCTTGCGCCGGCTCGCCTCCAGCAATTCCTCGCGGCCAATGGCCTGCGCAATGATGGCCAGGGCATTCCGCAAATCCTCCGTGAGCTGAAACGGCGAGCGGAACAGCACGCTCAGCGTGCCCAGCGTGTTCCCCGCCACGCGGACGCCCTGCCCGGCGTAGCTGCGGAATCCGGCAAGCGTCAACGGATCGCGCGACGCCTCGGGGAACTCGCGCAGATCGGAGACAAACAGAAATTGCTGATCGAGACCAATGACCCGCGCGCAGAGGGCATCCGTCGCCTGGACGGAGCCGGGAAGATCTGCGGGCGCAAGGTGGCTGCCGCGAGTCACGAGATTCCCCCCGTCGAGCCGGCGGTAAATCGCGCCATCGGCGCCGAAGATTTCCGCCGCGAGCTGGGTGAGGGTCGCCAGGCTTTGCTCGTAATCATCGCCCAGGTTGAGCAGCGAGGAATTGATCCGCTGCAGGCGCTCGCGCTGGGATCGCAGCGCGGTCTGGGCGGCCACGCGTTCGGTCACGTCCTGCTCGATGGCCATGAAACCGGTCAGCTTCCCGGCTTCGTCGAACAAGGGCTCGCACTCGATCAGGACGAGGTAAAGCTGCCCGGACTTCGTGTAATTCGTGATGGTCTCGTGAAAGCCGCGTCCGCGCGCGAGGGCGTCGCGAATGCGCGTCACCGTGGCGGGATCCGTCTCCGGCCCCTGCAACATCCGGCCCGGCTTTTTGCCGCGCGCCTCGGCAAGCGAGAATCCCGTGAGGCGGGTGAACCCCGGGTTGGCCCATTCCAGGCGCCCGGCTTCGTCGGTGATCACCACGGCGTTTGTCGTATTCTCCGCCACGAGGGCGAGCCGGGCCCGCTCCGAACGCTGGATGGCCAGTTCCTGCTCGGTGCGCTTGCGCTGGGTGATGTCCTGCTTGACGGCGATGTAGTGGGCGATCTTGCCGCGCAGGTCGTTGACCGGCGTGATGGTCGTTTCCTCCACGAAGAGCGAGCCATCCTTCCGGCGGTTCGTGATCTCGCCGCTCCAGACCTGCCCGGAACCAATCGTGCTCCACAGATCGCGGTAGAAGGTGCCGTCGTGGAAACCGGATTTCAGGATGCGCGGACTCGCGCCGATTGCCTCCGCGCGGGTGTATCCGGAAAGCCGCTCGAAGGCCGGATTCACCCACTCGATAACCCCACTCGGGTTGACGATCATGATGGCGTTGGCCGCGGATTCCAGCGCGGCCCCCTGGAGCCGCTGGAGTTCGGACGCCTCCCGCCGCGTGGAGACATCGAGCGCAAACCCCGTGCTCGTCCGCTGCGCCGGGCCGGTGCCGGCCTCATTCTTCCCGCGCCACAGCAACCACGTGTAACCGCCCGCGCCGCGCTTCACGCGGAACTCCAGCTCAACGGTGGCGCTTTCATCCGCGGCCAGCGCGTCAAACGCGGCCACGACGGCGTCCCGATCCTCGGCGTGAACCTGCTGCAAAAACCAGTGGATTGGAACCTCCCCTCCGTCCTCCGGCCCTTGCAGCGTCTGCCTCAAGGCCTCATCAAGCGTCATCACCTGCGCCCGGTGCCGGATCTCCCAGGCGGCGAGATTCGCGCCCTGGAGCGACATGCGCAGGCGCTCCTCCGAGGCGGCCTGGCGCGCCCGGGCTCGCGACGAAATGTCGATCACGAGGAAACAACCCACGGCAAAAAAGATGAACGCCGCGATCACGCCCATGGTGAACAGGCGAATCTGGGCGATTTCACGCGCCCACCAGGCCGCGTTGCGATCCAGGCCCAGGATCACCGGCGAGCCGTCCACCTCCGCCTTCGGGACCGGCGCATAACCCGAAATCCACGTGCCCCATCGATCCGTGTAGGGGCCTTCAATCAGCACCCGCGGATCCCGGAACAGCGCAACCAGCGAGGCCGACGCCTCATCGTAGATGTCGCCGGCCTTCGACTCATCCTCCGAACCCACCGGCTCGGAGTCCGCAATAAAGGAAATTTGTCCGTCGCGGAGGATCATCAAATAGGCGAACCGGTAACCCTTGCCGGACTTCGCCAGCAGGCGGAGCTGATCCTTGATCTCGAAATAGAGCGGCGTTTTGACGTCCGACTCCACCGCTTGAAGCGACCCCAGCGAAGGCGGCGCAAAGCCGGCCGCCCCCAGCCGGGCCTCCTGCGCGAGCTGATCCCGCCAGGCTCGCTCGGTGGAAATGGTCACCACTTCCGTCGCCGGCCAGCCCGCAAACAGAAACCCAATCACCACCAGAACGAGAACCCACGCCCGGATGGTTTTTCCCCGCGCGGGAACCACCCACAAACGCCGCATGAAGATCCGCACCGTCGCCCCAAGAATCACCACGGCGCTCAGCAGCCAAAGCCCGTGGGACAGCCATTCCCGGGCTGGTCCATGGAGGATATCCTCCGAAATCGAGTCCGCCCCAAACGGCGGCGCGGCCACGGCAACCAGGGCGAGCCCGATTGCCAGCAGACGCCCGTCCGCCGGATGATCCCGCTTCGTCGAATGTCCCGCCGCGAGCGCGATGCGGCCGGCCAGCAGCAGCACCGCGGGCAGCCAAAGTCCCCAGCGCAGCAGCCCGGCGGCATTCACCGGAAACAGCAGGCTCACCCCCACGCCGACCCCGAGGACGCCCAGCACCAACAGCCCACCGGGCACCGCGCGCAGACGCGGAAACGCCGCCCTCACGGCGAGGGCCGTGGCCACCAGCATTAACGCCTTCTCGATCCAAAACAGCGTTGCCGACCACGGCAACGCCAGCACGCCGATCGTGAGAATCGACACCCCGGCGCAGCCGAAGAAAAATCCCCCCAGCCAGCGCCGCCGGGCCTCCCAGGCCGCCGACTCCGCTTTCCACCCCAAACAAACGCCCGTGGCGAAAACAAACAGAACCGCAGTCGCGAAGGAGAGGTAGTCCATGGGACACTCCGGAATTTTACGCCGGGGGAGACACCGATTCGTTCACCAAATGGGGGAACCTTTGCTCCACCGCAAGCAGCGAGGACGCCGCCGTGCTCAGGGCCTCGGGGCCGAAGGATTCCCGCCGCGCCTCCGGCTCCGGATCCATTTCCCACGCGTGCAGGATGTGGCTGAGCCGCCGCAACGAGGTCGTCGCGCAGTATCCCCTCACGCGGTGCAGGGCCACCTTCAACTCCTCCCCGTGCAGTCGGGACAGACCATGAAGATCTCGCTCAAGGTCCGCCCGAATGCCCTCCCAGATCTGCTTCTGCATGGCGGCAAAATCCGGATCGGCCTGGGCCGAGAAAAGCTCGCGGCAAATCGCCTCATCAAGCAGCGGAGTCGCTTCAAAATCTAAAGGCGTCGTTCCCATGGAAAGGAGCGTTAACTTTTCCCGTTCGTCGCGAGCAGGGGCGTCCACCAATCCGGGTTGGCCAGAAACCAGCGCACCGTTTTGCGGATCCCCTCCGGAAACGTGTAGCGCGGCTCATACCCGAGCTCGGCGCGCGCCTTCGCCGTATCGACCGCGTAGCGGCGGTCATGGCCCGGGCGGTCCTTGACGAAAGTGATCAGCGAATCACTCGCGCGGCCCGCCGCGGCGGGAGCCTGCGGATAGCGGCTGGCCCAATCCGGGTTTGCGCCAAACTCCTCGTCGACCAACGTGCAGAGCAGCCGCACGAGATCGATATTCTTCCATTCGTTGCAGCCGCCGATGTTGTAGGTCTCCCCCATGCGGCCGCCGCGAATCACCATGTCGATCCCCAGGCAGTGGTCCTCCACAAACAACCAGTCCCGCACGTTCAGGCCATCGCCATAAACGGGCAGCGGGAGACCGCGCAGAATGTTCGTGATGCTCAGCGGGATGAGCTTCTCCGGGAAGTGATACGGCCCGTAGTTGTTAGAACAATTGCTCGTCGTCGCCGCCAGGCCGTAGGTGTGGACGTAGGCGCGGACGAGATGATCCGACGCCGCCTTGCTCGCGGAATACGGCGAGTTCGGCGCATAGGCCGTGTCCTCCCGAAACGCCGGATCCTCGGGCCCGAGCGAGCCAAAGACCTCGTCGGTCGAGATGTGATGGAAGCGCAGCTTGCGAGCGCGCGCCGCCTCGAGCAGCACGTGCGTGCCCATCACGTTGGTGCGCAAAAACGCCTCCGGATCGACGATGGAACGGTCCACGTGGCTCTCCGCCGCGAAGTGCACGATCAACTCGATGCCGTGCGCATCCAGCGTCCGCGCAACCAGCGGCGCGTCGCAGATGTCCCCGACGACCAGTTCCAGATGCTCCGACGCCGGGGGCAGGCTGGCCGGATTCCCCGCGTA
>JAIYAZ010000028.1 GCA_027488755.1 Verrucomicrobiaceae bacterium
AACGTCGAGCGGCTGCTGGCGGAGGGGGCGGTGCCGCTCACGGCGCTGCGGGCGTCGATCATCGTGGGGAGCGGGAGCGCGTCGTTTGAGATCATTCGCGATCTCGTGGAGAAGCTGCCGGTGATGATCGTGCCGCGGTGGACGCGGAACCTGTGCCAGCCCATCGCGATTCGCAACGTGATCGGGTATCTCGTGGGCGTGGCGGGGCGGGAGGAGACGTTCGGGCGGAGCTTCGACATTGGCGGGCCGGAGGTGCTTGCCTACGAGGAGCTGCTGCGGCAATACGCGGCGGAACGCGGGCTGCGGCGGTGGATGGTGCGGGTGCCATTCCTCACGCTGCGGCTGTCGTCCTACTGGCTGTATCTGACGACGGCGACGAGCTTTCGCATCGCGAGCGCGCTGGTTTACAGCCTGGCGCATCCGACGGTGTGCCGCGACGAGGCGATTCGCGCGATCGTGCCGGAGGAATTGCTGACCTACCGGGAGGCGGTGGCGAAGGCGTTTGTGCGCATCGCGCAGAACCGGGTGCCGTCGGCGTGGTATGACGCGCTGGCCTCGGGCGCGCTGCTGCCGTCGCGGCTGCGTTCGATTCATGTGCCCGAGCATGGCGTGCTCACGGACAAGCGGCGGGTGGCCCTGGGGGCGTCGCGCGAGGCGGTGATCGAGAGCGTGTGGTCGCTGGGGGGCGCGCGTGGCTGGCCGTCGATGAACTGGGCGTGGAAGGTGCGCGGGCTGCTGGACCGGATGGTGGGCGGGATCGGCGTGCGGCGGGGGCGGCGGGATCCGGTGCATTTGCGGGCGGGGGACGCGATTGATTTTTGGCGGGTGATGCTGGCGGACCGCGAGGATGGGCGGCTGATTTTGTTCGCGGAGATGCGGCTGCCGGGGGAGGCGTGGCTGGAGTTTGAGGTGACGGGGACGGAGCTGCGGCAGACGGCGACGTTCCGGCCGCTGGGGTTGTTTGGGCGGTTGTATTGGATCGCGTGCCTGCCGTTTCACGCGTGGTTGTTTCCGCAGATGGCGCGGCGGCTGGCGGCGGGGGATTGAGCCATGGCGAACGGACGAACCAGACGAAGCGGGTGGTGGTGGGCAGTGGTGCTTATCGGCGCGCTCTCGACGGGGAGCGCCGCCGCGGAGACCTCGGCCTTGTGGGGCCGGGCGGGGGAGTTGTGGAATCCCGCGTCACGACTGCCGGACTTCAGCCGCGCGGGATATGCGCCCGGGCTTTCGAAGCCGCCGGCGCGCGTGCGGGTGGTGAACGTGCGGGACGAGGGGGCGCGTGGTGATGGGGTGACGGACGACACGGCGGCGTTCCAGCGGGCGATCCGCTCGGTGCCGGGGGGCGGGGTGGTTTTTGTGCCGGCGGGGCGGTATGTGCTCACGGACGTGCTCGAGATCACGCGCCCGGGCGTGGTGCTGCGCGGCGAGGGGCCGGAGCGTTCGGTGTTGGTGATGCCGAGGCCGCTGTCGGCGATTCATCCGCTTGGCAACGTGGACAAGGTGAAGACCGCGTATTCCTTCACAGGCGGGTTTGTGGTTCTGCGGGGAACGGACAAGGGCGGGCGGCTGGCGGCGGTGGTCGGGCCGGCCCGGCGCGGGGACACGCGGCTGGTGGTGGAATCCCCGGCGGGCGTGAAGACCGGGGATTGGGTGCGGCTGGTGATGGATGATCCGGGGGATTGGTCGCTGCTGCGGCACCTGCACGGGGACTTGCGGGATCCCGGAACGGACACGCTGCGGATGGGGCCGGCCGTGGACTGGGCGGCGCGCGTCGTGGCGGTGGATGGGCCGCGCCTGACGCTGGACCGGCCGCTGCGGGTGGATGTGCGGCCGGAGTGGAAGCCGGCGATCTTCGCGTTCGCACCGACGCTGACGGAGAGCGGGGTGGAGGATCTTGGCTTTGAGTTTCCCGGGGTGCCGAAGCGCCCGCACCTGCAGGAGGAGGGCTTCAATGCGATTCACCTCCTCGGCGCGGTGAATTGCTGGGTGCGCAATGTCACGGTGACTGACGCGGACAATGGCGTGATCGTGGGGCGGAGCCGGTTTTGCACGGTGGAGGATTTCACCGCGCGGGCGGCCAAACGCACGGGGGAGACGGGACACCACGCGCTTTGGGCAACGGGCAAGACGCAGGACGCCCTGTTCGTGGACTTTCGGATCGAAACGACCTACGTGCACGATCTCACCGTGGAGGGATTTGCGAACGGCAACGTCTTCACGAAAGGCACCGGCGTGGCGCTGAACTGCGATCACCACCGCAACGCGCCCTACGAGAATTTGTTCACGGACCTGGACGCGGGCGACCCGCGGCGGCTTTTTGAAAGCAGCGGACGCGGGGATCGCGGGCCGCACAGCGGGGCGCGCACGACCTTTTGGAACATTCGCGGGACGGGAAATTTTCCGCCGCTGCCGCCCGCAGAGCATTGGCCGCTGCTGAACGTGATCGGAACGGGGAACTACCCCGCGTCGAAGGACCCGGAGGGTTTCTGGATCGAGTCCGCGGGCGGGTCCCTCACTCCCGCGAACTTGTGGGAGGCCCAGGCGGCACGCCGCTCCGGACAGAACGCGCCCGGCAAGCCGCGGTAAGGGCAAGGTTTCCGAGGGATTTCGCCGACGGGCGGGGGCGTTTTTTTTCGGCGAGGGTTTTGCGGGGTAAGAATTTTCCGCGTCGCGGCATCAAAGATTCGAACCCCTTCGTGGGGCTCAATCACCAAACCAAAACATCCAAAACCCATGAGCCGCATCCCACAAATCGATCCCGCTGCCTCCACCGGCAAAGCCAAACACCTTCTCGACGCCGTGCAGTCCAAGCTTGGCATCGTTCCCAACCTCACCCGCGTTCTCGCCAATGCGCCCGCCGCCCTGGAGGGCTACCTCAACTTCTCCGGTGCGCTTGCCGGCGGCGTCCTGAGTGCCAAAGTCCGCGAACAGATTGCGCTCGTCGTCGCCCAGGGAAACCGCTGCGACTATTGCCTGAGCGCGCACACGTTCATCGGTGACAAGGTCGGTCTCGCCGAGAATGAAATCGCCGACGCCCGTCGGGCGGTTGCCGCGACGGACCGGGATGACGCCCTTCTCAAGCTTGCCCAGCGCATCCTCGTGGAGAAAGGCGAAGTCAGCGACTCGGCCTTGGAGAATGCCCGCCGTCGCGGCCTGAGCGACGCGGAGATCGTGGAAGTCACCGCGAACGTCGCGCTGAATATTTTCACCAACTACCTCAATCACGTCGCGCGCACGCTCGTGGATTTCCCGGAAGTGAAATCCACCGATTTCGTCGCGGTCCCCGAACCCGCCTGATCCCGATTTCCGGGAACCTCCACCAAACCATCCAAAAACCAACCTATCCTTCGCCATGAAACTCAAGCTTCTCGCGCTCGCGGTCATCGCCGCCACGGCGCTTATTCCTCACACCATCCGCGCCGCCGGCACGGATCGCGTCACCTATCACACCGCCCAGGTCGATGGCGTGAATGTCTTCTACCGCGAGGCGGGTGATCCCGCGAAGCCGGCGATTGTCCTGCTGCACGGCTTTCCGTCGTCCTCGCACATGTTCCGGAATTTGATCCCCCGGCTGGCGACGCAGTATCACGTCATCGCCCCGGACTATCCCGGCTTCGGATATTCCGACCAGCCGGCCCCGAAGGACTTTGCCTACACGTTTGACCACCTCGCCGACGTCGTCGATGACCTGCTCGAGTCGCTGAAGCTGGAGCGTTACGCGATCTACGTTCAGGACTACGGTTCGCCCGTCGGCTTCCGTTTGTTCGTGCGGCACCCGGAAAAGATCAGCGCGATCATCAGCCAGAACGGAAACGCCTACGCGGAGGGGTTGAGTCCGGTGTGGGCCGACATTCAGGCCTATTGGAAGGACAAATCCGACACCAATGCCGCGAAGGTGCGGGGATTCCTCACGCCCAAAACGACGAAGTGGCAATACACCACCGGCGTCCGCGACGTGACGCACATCAGCCCCGACGCCTGGACGCTGGATCAGCTCACGCTCGACCGCCCCGGCAACGCGGACATCCAGCTCGCGCTCTTCTACGACTACCAGAGCAACGTGAAACGGTATGACGCGTGGCACGCCGCGCTGCGCCAGCATCAGCCGCCCGTGCTCGCGGTCTGGGGAAAAAACGATCCCATCTTCCTGCCCGCCGGCGCGGAAGCCTTCAAGCGGGACGTGCCCGCGGCGGAGGTCCATCTGCTCGACACCGGCCACTTCGCGCTTGAGGAGGACGGCGACGTGATCGCGGAACACATCCTGGCCTTTCTTCCGCGGCACACGAAGTGACGTGACCGCCGCCCGGGGCGCGGGGGGCATCGAGGGACCGGTATCCGATCCCGCGTAGGCTCCCGCCCCGGGCGGAAAGGTTTTCGGACTCCCACCCCAAACCCCTTCTCAAACCATGAAACGAACGCACAAAATCCCCGTCGTTCCCGGCGGCAACCGCGGCATCGGGATGATGCCCCATCCCTCACCGGCGCGGAGCTGCCAGTGGACCGGGCAATGACATGGTGACGATGCTCGCAAGTCTGCCGGGGGTTTTTCCGGACGTTCACCGGGGCGGGAGAGTTCCGGTGAGTTTTCCGGAACGATTCCGGATGGCGGTTTGGGCGCTTGCGGCTAGCATCCGGCGCATCGTTACCGAGGAAAGAGACTGGCCCCAGGCTTTGCGAGCGGCGGACAACGCCCCGGTCGTGGAGGAGCTTCGCGTCGTGCTGTTGAACGGCCTGCGCGCCGCGCTCTCCGGTCGCGGGGATGTCGGCGAGGCCCATCTGGAGGACTTCACGCAGGACGCGCTGGTCCGGATTTTTGCCAAACTGGATGAGTTCCAGGGCCGCAGCAAATTCACGACCTGGGCGCACAGCATCGCCATCAACGTGGCCCTCACCGAACTGCGGCGGAAGCGCTGGCGCGACGTGTCCCTCGATCAATTCCTGGAGGACGGAAGGCATTTTGCCGAGGCCGTGGATGAGTCCGCGCCGGCGGACGGCGAAGAGGAGCGCGAGCATCTCGTGCGCAAGCTGAAACGGGCCATCGCCGAGAAGCTTTCCGTCAAGCAACGGGCCATCATCGCGGCCGCGCTCGAAGGCCAGCCGTTCGACCAAACCGTCGCGTTGCTTGGCACGAACCGGAACGCCGCCTACAAACTGCTCCACGACGCGCGCCGCACGCTGAAGGACGCGCTCACCGCCGAGGGCATTTCCGAAGAAACCATCCGCACCTCCTTTGCCTCGTGAAGCCCGTGACCAAAGAACAACTGGCCGGCCTCGCCTCCCTCGTCGGGGCGACCCGGGAACAGGAAATCAACTGCTCCGAGTGCGCGGTTTTTGCCGCCGAGTTTGCGGAGCGGCAACTCGCCGGGTTGCCGCTCGACGAGACGCTGGCGAAGGTGGAGGACCATCTCGCGGTGTGCCCCGAATGCCGCGAGGAGATGCTCCTTCTGCGGAGGGTTTTGGAATCCGGAAACTAGGTTCCGGCCCTTCGTTGAACCCTGAGCCTGCGGACGCTTCGACCTGGTGTCTGCCGGCCGGGATCGGGGATCACGCGAATTGCGCGACGGTCAGTTCGACGGCCTCGTCGGCCGGCAGGGAGACCTTCCGGGTGTTCCCCTCGTAGCGGGCATTGATCGTGGAACCGTGGGGGTGGCGCATCCTTGCGCGCACGAGTTTGCCGGCGTGCCATTCGAGATCGACGGTGACGCCGCCCCGGGCGCGGAGGCCGCGGACGGAGCCGGCGGGCCAGGCGGAGGGCAGCGCGGGGAGGAGCGCGATTTCGCCGCCGTGGCTTTGGAGGAGCATTTCGGCGACGCCGGCGGTGTAGCCGAAGTTGCCGTCGATCTGGAAGGGCGGGCAGGCGTCGAGCAGGTTCGGATACAGGCCGCCGCCGGCGTTGGCGGTGTTGGTCACGGTGGGGTCCACGCGGCGGAAGAGGCGCGTGATGAAGGCGTGGGCGCCGTCGCCGTCGCCGAGCCGGGCATGGAGGCTGATCTTCCAGGCGAGCGACCAGCCGGTGCCGGCGGGGCCGCGCATTTCCAGCGAGCGGCGGGCTGCGCGGGCGAGCTCCGGGGTTCCGCGCGGGGTGATTTCCTCGCCGGGGTGCAGGCCGAAGAGCTGGGAGACGTGGCGGTGGTCGGGTTCGAATTCGTCCCAGTCCTCGTTCCATTCCTGGATCTGGCCGCGCTTTCCGATCCGGAGCGGGGCGAGGCGGGAGAGGGCGTGGTCGAGGCGCTGGCGGAAGGCGTCGTCGGTGTCGTCCAGGGCGCGGGAGGCCTGGAGGCAGATGGTGAAAAGGTCGCGCGTGATCGAAAGGTCCATGGCGGAGCCGGTGCAGACGCTGCAGCGTTCGCCCTGCGCGGTGAGGTAGCTGTTTTCCGGCGAGGTCGAGGGTGAGGTGGTGAGCTGGCCGTTCGCGTCCTCCACGAGCCAGTCAAGGAGGAACTCGGCCGCCCCGCGCAGCACGGGCCAGGCGCGTTCGCGGAGGAAGGTGCGGTCCTGCGCGTAGAGGTAGTGCTCCCAGAAGTGGCGCGACAGCCAGGCGGCGCCCATCACCCAAAAAGCGTACCGGGCGCGGCCGGAGATCGGCGTGGTTTGGTGGAGGCGATCGGTCATGTGGTGCACGACCCAGCCGCGGCAGCCGTAATGCACCGCGGCGGTTTTTTCCCCGCTTGGGCGGAGGGCGTCGACGAAGTCGAAGAGCGGCTCGTGGCACTCGGGCAGCGCGCAGACCTCGGCCGGCCAGTAGTTCATGGGGAGGTTGATATTGAGCGTCCAGTTCGACCACCACGGGGGATTGACGAGGTCGTTCCAGATGCCCTGGAGGTTGGCGGGCAGGGAGCCGGGGCGGCTGCTGGCGATAAGCAGGTAGCGGCCGTAGTCGAAGAGCAGGGCCTCGAGCGCGGGGTCGCTTTCGCCCGCTTCGCGGCGGATGAGGCGCTCGTCGGTCGGTCGGTCGGCGGTGGTCTCGTCGGACGCGCCGAGGTCGAGCTGCACGCGGTGGAAGAGCCCGCCGTTGTCGTGGATGTGGGCCTCGCGGAGAGCCGCGAAGGATTTGCCGGCCGCGGCGTCGAGCCAGGATTGCACCTGGCCGGCGGGATCGTTGCGCCCGTGCGTCGTGGCCAGCGCGACGAGCAGCACGGCTTCGCGCGCGCCGGCGACTTCGAGCGTCCCATCCTTCGTGCGGATTTCCGCGCCGGGGGCGAGGACGCGGAGGCCGCCGAAAAAGGAGGTCGGCGGCGGGGTGCCGGGTTCGGCGTAGCGGACGACCGGGTTGCCCTGGTCGCCGGCGAAGACCGGGGCCTCCCCCGTGAGGAGCAGGCCGGCGTCCGCGGGCGAGACGCGGTGGC
>JAIYAZ010000060.1 GCA_027488755.1 Verrucomicrobiaceae bacterium
AAGGTGTTTCCGATTTGGGGCAACGCGATTTCCGGCATCGTCGCGGGAGCGGGAACCTACGCGGTGGGCCGGGCGGCGATTGCCTACTTCATCGAGGATTTGCCGATCCAGGAGACGCGCCGGTTGTTCCGCCGTCTGCAGCCGGGGCTGGAGTCGTTCAAGGCCCGCGCGTTGCCGCGGCTGGGCGGACCGAAGTAGATCAGGCGCCGCGGTCCGCGCGGAGGTCGCCAAAGGCGGCGCCGAGGCGCGCGAGCACGTCGCTGGCGGCGAGGGATTCCGGCGAGCCGCCGCGGCCGAAGATGGCGCGTTCGGCGGCGCGGCCGCAGAGCCAGGCCCCGAGGCCGGCGGCATCGTGCGGGTCAATCCCGCGGGCGAGGAGGGCGGCGCAGACGCCGGTGAGGACGTCGCCCATGCCGCCCGTGCCCATGCCGGGGTGGCCGGTGGAGTTGAAGGCGGTGGGGTGGCCGGGCGTGGCGATGACGGTGCGGGAGCCTTTGAGCAGGAGGGTGACGCCGTGGCGCGCGGCGAATTCCTCGGCGGTGGCGCGGCGGGTGGCCGGGCGTTCCTGCGGCCAGAGGCGGGCCATTTCGCCGGGGTGCGGGGTGAGCAGGCGCGGGCCGGCCATGGCGGGGAAGGCGGGCTGGCGGGAGAGGAGGTTGAGCGCGTCGGCGTCGATCACGGCGGGGCCGGGAAAGCGGAGGAGGAGTTCGAGCACGGCGGGGGAGGGGTCGGGTCCGAGGCCGGGGCCGATGGCGAGGGCGTCGTGGGGCTCGCGGAGGACGTCGGCGTAGGAATCCACCGGGCGGACCATGATCTCGGGCGGCACGGTCGCGGCAAGCGTCGCGTAATGGTCGGGGGTGGCGTAGAGCGTGATGAGGCCGCCGCCGGCGCGGAGGACGCCCGTGGCGCAGAGGCGGGCGGCTCCGGTGTAACCGCGGGAGCCGGCGATGATGCCGATGCGGCCCCAGATGCCCTTGTGCGATTCGAAGGGGCGCGGGGGCACGAGGGGTAGCAGCGCGGCGGGGGTGAGGAGTTCCGCGGGATCGCCGCCGGGGGCGGTGACCTCCGGTAGAGGGACGAGGGCGAGGCGGCCGACGTGGTTGGCGGCCAGATCGGCAACGAGCCCGGCCTTGGCGTAGCCGATGGTGACGGTGAGATCGGCGGTCACGCAGGCCGCGGTGGCGCGGCCGGTGTCCGCGTCAAGGCCGCTGGGAAGATCCGCGGCGACGACAAAGGCTCCGCGGGCGCGGTGGGCGTGCAGGCGGGCGATGGCCGCCGCGATGGGGGCGCGGGGTTCGCCCTGTGCGCCGATGCCGAGCAGGCCATCCAAGGCCACGAGCGGCGCGGGGAGGAGGCCGGGCGGCGCGGACGGGCGGGTCGCGCGCAGCGCAGCCAGTTGGCGGGCGGTGAGGGGGGCGAGGTCGGCCTCGGGGAAGGCGGCGTCGAGTTCCCAGGTCCAGCCGAGTGGGGCGAGGAGGCGCGCGGCGGCGAGGACGTCGCCGGCGTTGTGGCCCTTGCCGACGACGAGGAGGAGGTGGCCGGGGTTCGGAAAAAACGCGAGGATGGCGCGGGCGATGCCGCGCGCGGCGGTTTCCATGAGGTCCTCCGCGGACACGCCCCGGGCGAAAGCGGCCTCCTCGGCGGCCTTCATTTGCGCACAGGTGAGCAGCACGTCGGGGATTTTAGAATGGCGAAGCGCGGTTGACGAGGGATCAATGGGGGCGTGCTTGTGGTGCTCCATAAACCCTACGACGTGCTCAGCCAGTTCACGCCCGATCATCCCGGGCAGCGAACTTTGGCGGAATGCGGCTTGCCGGCCGGGGTTTATCCGGTGGGGCGGCTGGATGCGGATTCCGAGGGGCTGTTGCTGCTCACGGACGAGCCGGGGTTAAATCATCGCCTGCTGCACCCGACCCGCGGGCATTGGCGGCGGTATTGGGCGCAGGTCGAGGGCGAGCCCGGGGCCGCGGCGCTCGCGGCGCTGGCGGCGGGCGTGATGGTGCAGGGCCGGCGCACGCTGCCGGCGCGGGCTTGGCGGGTCGAGCCGCGGCCGGAGGTGCCGGCGCGGGTGCCGCCGATCCGCGTGCGCCGGGAGATTCCCGACACGTGGATCGCGATCGAGCTGCGCGAGGGCCGCAATCGCCAGGTGCGCCGCATGACGGCCGCGGTGGGCCATCCGACGCTGCGGCTGCTGCGCGTGCGCATCGGGGAGTTTGATCTGCCGGCCGAGCTGACGCCGGGCTCGTGGCGGGAGCTGACGGCGGGCGAGCGGGCGGCGGTGTTCGCGGCCTAGGAGAAGAAATCCTTCAGCTTGTCGTAGAACGTGCGGTGGAGCGGCGTGTTGTCGTCCCCGCAGAGTTCGGCGAACTCCTCGAGTTTCGCGCGCTGCTCGGCGTTGAGCTTCGTGGGGACTTCGACCTGCACGCGGGTGAAGAGATCGCCGTGGCCGCCGCCCTGGAGGTGGGGCATGCCCTGGTTGCGCACGCGGAAGGTGGAGCCGCCCTGGGTGCCGGCGGGAATCTTGAGGTTGATCGCGCCCTTGAGCGTGGGGACGTGAATCTCGCCGCCGAGGGCCGCGGTGGTGAAGGGGACGGGCACGTCGCAGTGGAGGTCCGCGCCGTCGCGTTCGAAGATGGGGTGCTCCTTGATGTGGACGACGACGTAGAGGTCGCCCGCACCGCCGTTGCGGAGGCCGGCCTCGCCGTTGCCGCTGGAACGCAGGCGCGCACCGTGTTCGATGCCGGCGGGAATCTTGAGCTTCACGCGGGAGGTTTTTTCGACGCGGCCTTCGCCGCCGCAGGCGCGGCAGGGTTTTTCGATCGTGCGGCCGCTGCCGTGGCAGCCGGGGCAGGTCTGGGCCACTTGGAAGAAGCCGCGGGAAACGACGACCTGGCCGCGACCGCGGCAGACCGTGCAGGTCACGACCTTGGAGCCCGCCTGGGCCCCGCTGCCTTCGCAGTCGCCGCAGGCCCCGAGTTTGCGAATCTCGATTTCCTTCTCCACGCCGGCGGCGGCTTCTTCGAGCGTGAGCTGGAGGTCGTAACGGAGGTCGGAGCCGCGCTGGCGGCCGTCGGTGCCTCCGCCCTGGGCGCCGAAAAACTGATCAAAAATTCCGCCCCCGCCGGCCTGTCCGAAGACTTCTCGGAAGAGGTCGAAGGGATCGTGGAAACCGCCGCCCCCGCCGCCGAAGCCGCCGCCCTGCTGGAAGGCGGCGTGGCCGTAGCGGTCGTAGGCCGCGCGTTTGTCGGCGTCCATGAGGACGTCGTAGGCGGCGCCGAGTTCCTTGAAGCGTTCCTCCGCGTCGTGGTCGCCGGGGTTTTTGTCGGGGTGAAATTTGACCGCGAGCTTGCGGTAGGCCCGCTTGATTTCCTCGGGCGAGGCCCCGCGTTCGACGCCGAGAATTTCGTAATAATCGCGCTGCGTCTTCACGTTACGCGGCCCCCTTCGAGACCATGACGG
>JAIYAZ010000116.1 GCA_027488755.1 Verrucomicrobiaceae bacterium
CGCAGCAAGATGGGCCGCCCCTTCAGCGCCGTCGTCAAACTCGACCCCGAGTTCAAACAAACCTTCGACTTCGGCAACGCCGACGGCGACAAAACGCCCATCGACTTCTCCCAGGCCCCAATCATCGGCCCCTGCACCGTATGCAAAGCCGGCCAGGTCCACGACATCGGCGCCGCCTACGTCTGCGACAACGTCGCCGGCGCCTGCAAATTCCGCACCGGCAAAGTCATTCTCCAGCGCGAAATCCCCGCCGAACAGGTCCGCAAGCTCCTCGAGACCGGCCGGACCGACCTGCTGCCCAAGTTCATCTCGAAAAAAGGCCGCCCCTTCGCCGCCTACCTCAAGCTCGAAGGCGCCAAGGTCGGCTTCGAATTCGAACCCCGCAAAGCCGCCCCGAAAAAGCCCGCCACCCCCAAAAAACCCATCGCCGAAGCCGCGTAGTCATCCACCGATTTCCGGAGATAAAATCCCTTGCCTGAAATCTGTGTAAATCTGCGTCAATCTGTGGATAAAGACCTCACCCGCGACCTCGGCGAACAACCCATCGCCGCCCTGCTTACCGCCCGGAATCTCAAGGCCCACGACCTCGTCGCCGCCTCCACCGAGCAGATCACCCACAAAATGGTCGCCCGCGCGACCAAGGGCCGCCGCCTCACGCGCAACGTCCAGGGCAAAATCCTCCGCTCGCTCAACGCCGCCACCGGCGAGGCCTTCACCCTCGCCGATCTCTTCACCTACTAGGCACCGCGCCGCAGCCGCCTACGAGGGCTTGCCCGACACCGCGTTGGCCACCGCCACCATCCCGGCGAGACCGCCCAGCACCAGCCCGATCACGAGCAGCACCGTGCCAATGATCCCGAGGATCCGGCCAATGTTCGTGAGATCCTTGCCCGAGGGATCCATCTCCCCGGCCGCCATCAATTTCAGGTCCTTTCGCCCCATCATCCAGGCCGCAACGCCAAGCGGCGCGCAAAGAATCAGGCTGAGAACCCCAAGGACCAGAATGAGTGTGCCGCGGTGTGGTTTCATTTCCGGCCACCCCATACTATTCGCCCCCCTCATTTAATGGCATTGTGCCGCCCCGCCCCATCTTTTCGTGGGCATCCGCGTCCATCTGCGTTATCTGCGGTTCATGTCCGAACGTTTTGACCGCGGCCTGCCCTTCCTCGAGCTCCACCTTGGCCCAGAGGGCGCGAAGGCCGCCCTCGAAAACGCCCCCGAACTCACCCGCTTCGTCGTCGAACACGGCTTCGCCGACTTCTACACCAACGACGCGCTCGACCAAAAATCCCGCAAGATCGCCACCCTCGCCTCGCTCATCACCTCCGCCAGCCTCCCGCAGTTCGAGTGGCACACCCGCGGCGCCCTCGCCACCAACCTCCTCACCGCCGAGGAGGTCAAACAGATCATCATCCAAATGACGATCTACATCGGCTTCCCCGCCGCCTACAACGCCATGGCCGTCGCCAAAAAAGTCTTCGCGGAATGCCCACCGCCCCTCCCGGAAAATCCCGTCAATCCGGTTTAGTTCGACCCTCGTCGAACCCGGTGAACGCCCCCAACGGCGCGACCGGACTCACCCCCAGCGGCCGCACGTAATCAAACACGCCCGGCCCCGTCTCCGTGCCCGTCGCGTAGCCCTGGAAAAACATCTCCAGCCGCGCGTCGAGATTGTCCACGTAATGCAGCGCCACCGCCTCCGGCGTTTTCGGCAGCACCGGCGACCCGAATTCCATCGTCCCATGGTGCGAGAGAATCAGGTGAATCAAGTGCAGCCGCACCTCGTCCGACGGCGGCGTCAGCGCCTCCCACTCCGCCCGCGGCAGCTCGCGCCACAGCGCGTTCACCACCTCCACGCCGATGTTGATGTGCCCCATCATCTCGCCGCGCAGGTCGGACTTGATCGCAAACCCCTCCTCCGGCGGACACGTCTCCCACAGCTTCCCGCAGTCGTGAAACAACACGCCCGCCACCAGCAAATCGCGGTTCAGGCGCGGATACGCCCCCGCGATCGCCAGCGCCGAGCGCATCATCTGCGCCGTGTGCGCCAGCAAACCGCCGCGCCGCGCGTGGTGATTCACCCGCGCCGCCGCCGCCCGGCGAAACCGGCTGCCCGCCGTCTCCAAAAACCGCTCCGCCAGCCCGCGCAGCCGGGGATCCCCGATCTCCCCCACCCGGCTCACGATATACTCGTAGTCCTCCGTGTTCCGCGCCCGCTCCGCCTCGCTGCCCTCAAACAACGCCGCCCGCTCGTCCGGCAGCAACCGCCGCAACTCCCACCGCCGAGCGTCCAGCCCGAAGCCGCCGTTCACGTAAAACTCGCCCTCCACCGCGACGCACTCCCCGTCGCCGAGGGATTCGCACACCCGCACATTCGGCGAATCGCTCCACACCCGCAGCGTCAGCGCATCCCCCGCATCCCGCAGCCGCAGCTCCCAAAACGGCTTCCCGTTCGAGCCCTCCTTCTTCGTGCACTGCTCGACCTGCGCATGCAGCTCGGCAAAAAGTGACTTCTCCTTCGCCCCCTCGCGAACGCCCGCAATCGTCTGTGGTCCAGCCATGCGGGGGATGGTCATTGGTCATTCGTCATTGGTCAATGGGAGACAGCCCAACAACCAAGCACCAAGAACTATGAACTACCGCCCCATCTCCCTCAACTCCCCCACCGTCCAAGGCTTCCTTCGCTCCTGCGTCCTCCGCCGCACCTCCGCCACAAATTCCGGCTCCACCGGCGCCGCCGCGTTCCCCCACTCGCTGCGAATGTAGGTCAGCACCGCCGCAATCTCCTCATCCCGCAAAAGCTTCCACGGCGGCATCGCCCCGTTGTAGCTCCGCCCCCGCACCTCGACCGGCCCCTCCAAACCATGGAGCAGCACCGCCACAAGATGCTCCTCGCGATGCCAGCCCGAGCCGTCCGTCACCACCCACTCGCTGCCCGCCAGCGGCGGATACTGCATGCCCACGCCCAGCCCCGTGGCCTGATGGCACAGCACGCAATTCCGCACATAAAGCCGTCGCCCCAGTTCCTCCGGCGCCGGCGGCGGCGCGTTCGGATCCGGCCGCGCCACGCGGTGCGGGACAAACACATCCGCGCGGAAGCCCCCGCTGTTCGTCGCCAGGTAAAATCCGCCCCAAAACACCAGCAGCATGATCACACTCACAAACCACAGCGGCACGCTCTCCCGCCCCTCCGCCGGCTCGTGATGCTCCCGCAGGATCGAGCCATGCACCCCCTGCAGATCGATCTCCTCCGGACCATCCGCATCGCGGAACTCCCCGTCCCCGGCTCCGTCCCGCCTCACGGATTTCCCCCCGCCTCCGGCAACGGCTCGTCGTGTTTGCGCGACAGCAGATACGCCACCAAGTCCCGCGCCTCCGCCGTCGGCACCACCTCATAACCCGCCGGCGGCGCATGCGGCCCCCGCACCGCCACCGCGTCAGGACTCGGCTCCGCCCCGATCCGCTGCACGCGAAACAGAAACCGAAACGCCGGCATGATCGACCCCGGCGACGCCACCGCCGGCTCGTAAAGATGCTGGTAATGCCACCCCACGCTCGGCTGCCGCACCCCGATGTTCGTGAGGTCCGGCCCCGTCCGCATCGTGCCCAAAAACGCCGGCCGCTCGTTCAGGTAATCCCGCGCCACCGTCTGCCGCGGCCCCCAGCCCTTCTCGATGTCCGTCGACAACCACTCCGGCCGCACCTGCTGGCTGTGGCAATACATGCAGCCATTCGCCGCAAACACCCGCGCTCCCGCCACCGCGCTTCCCGTCAGCGGCGCCGGCACCAGCGCCCCCGTCTCCGGCGACCGCTCCGGCCGCAGCCCGCCCAGCTGGAGATACGGATACGCCACCAGCCCCAGCCACGACGTCGCGAAAAACCCCAGAATCCCCGCAAACAACCACGATAACCGGTTCATGCCGCCCCTCCTTCATCCCGGGAGGGCGAGGCTCCCGCCGAGCCGACTTCCTCAATCGCATCCCTTTCCGCCAGCCGCGTCTCCTCCTCCCGCCGCGGCCCGCGCCGCAGCAGCAAAAGCACAAACGACACCGCAAAAACGACGTGTGCCGCCAGCAGCAGCACGCCCGAAATCCCCCGCACAAACCGGAACGGCGCCGCCACCTGCACCGAACTCATGAACGCCACCATCGGATCATTCAACTCCAGCCCCTGCAAAAATCCCCCCAGCGTCAACGCCGCAAACATCAGAAAGATCCCGCTCGCCGCGAGCCAGAAATGCCAGCGAATCAGCCGCGCCGACGGCCACTCCCAGCCCACCAGCCGCGGCGCGATGTAATACATCGCCCCAAACATCGTCATCGTGAAAAACCCATACATCCCCAGGTGCGCATGCCCCACCGTGTAATCCGTAAAGTGCGTCAGATTGTTCACCGCCGGCAGCGCCATCAAACTCCCCTGGAAACTCACCACCGTATACGTCATCGCGCCGAACACCGTAAACCGCAGCGTCGGACTCCACCGCAACGCGTCAAAGTGCCCCCGCATCGTCAGGTGATGATTGATCGCCACCGCGATCACCGGCACGAACATCATCACACTCGCCACCACGCTTGCGCTCACCATCCACGCCGGAAACGGCCCGCCGATCAGGTGATGCATCCCGTTCCAGCTGTAAAAAAACGCCAGCGACCAGAACCCCAGAATCGACAGGTAATACGAATGCACCGGTCGCCCCAGCACCTTCGGGATCAGGTAATACGCGGCCGCCAGCCCGATCGGCGTGAACCACAGCCCCAGCACATTGTGCCCATACCACCAGTTCACCGCCCCCATCGCCGAACCCGCGATCGGCCGCCAGATCAGCAGAATATTCGCCGTCGCATACAGCCACGGAAACCACAGAAACGCCGCCAGCAAATACCACTGCGACACATACACGTGCCCCGGCCGCCGCTCGCGAAACATCACCACCCCCCACACCCCGATCAACGCATACGCCACGAACAGAATCGGCGTCGCCCAGCCCGGAAACTCCAGCCACTCGATCGACCGGCTCTGCCCCGCGAGAATCCCCGCCGACCCCGCCGCCACCCCCACATTCCACAACGCGCCCGCCGCCACCAGCAGCCCGCCATGCCGCAGCCGCACGCGGCACAAACGCCCCATCAGCCAAATCCCCACGCCCATCCCCGCCGCGGACGCCCACCCATACGCCACCATGTTCAAATGCGCCGGCCGCACCCGGCCGAACGTCAGCCACGCCGCCTC
>JAIYAZ010000010.1 GCA_027488755.1 Verrucomicrobiaceae bacterium
ATGAGCAGCGGGGGTTCGTCGGCGACAAACACGCGCGTGAAATCGCTCTCCGCCTCCAGCGCGACGACGCGGGCGAGTGGCGCGATCAACGTGCGGCCCGGCGTGCGCAGGCAGATGCGATCCGCGGCGGCGTAGGGAGGTTCGGCCTCCGCGGCAACCTCAAGCCCGCAGACCTGGCGCAGGCGGTCGACGGCCTGCGCAAGGCGGGCGGGGCGCACGGGCTTGAGCAAAAAGTCCACGGCCTCGACCTCGAACGCGCGCACGGCATGCTCCGAGTGCGCGGTGACGAAGACGATGCGCGGCGGCTCCTCCAGCCCGCGCAGCAGCTCGAATCCGCTCTCGCGGGGCATCTGCACGTCGAGGAAGAGGGCGTGCGGCCGAGTAGCCGCGATCAACTCCCGCGCGCGGCCGGCGCCGTCGGCCTCGGCGACGATTTCCACGCCGGCGAGACCGGCGAGCGAGGCCCGGAGCGCCTGACGTGCGAGGCGCTCGTCGTCGATGAGCATTACGCGGAGCATGGTTCGCCGGTGAGTCTAAGTTCCGCGGTGACGATGCCGTCCATCTGGCTGAGCTCAAAGGAGGACCGGCCGGGATAGTGGTATTCGAGGCGGCGTCGGAGCGTCTCGAGGCCGACGCCTTCGGTGACCTCGAGGCTGGCGGGAAGGCGGCCGGGATTGTGGATCGCAATGGTGAGCGTATCGCTCTCGCAGCCGGCGTAGATTTGCAGATCGCAGAGATCCTCGCGCAGGCCGTGTTTTACGGCGTTTTCCACGAGGGGCTGGAGGAGAAAGCTGGGCACGAGCCGGCGGCGGGCTTCGACTTCGGCCTCGACGCTGGCCTGCATGCGCTCGCCAAAGCGCGCCTGCTCGATCTTGAGGTAGGCCGTCACCGCGTCGAGCTCGAGCGCGAGCGGCGCGAGCACGCGGTGGCGGGTCTCCAGCGAGTAGCGGAGATAGTCCGAGAGTTCGTGCACCATTTCCTGCGCGACGGCGGGGCGCGGGGTGATCTCGGCGGCGATGCCGTTGAGCGAGTTGAAGAGAAAGTGGGGATCCAGCTGCGCGCGCAGGAGCTGGAGCTCCATCCACTGCGCCTCCTGCCGGGCCGCCGCGGCGGCCTCGCCCTGCACGCGGGCGGCCAGGAGCGCGCGCATCCAGAAATACGCGAGGCTCCACACGAGGTAGGCAAACCAGATGAAGATCGCGCGGAAGAGCCACTCCTCGCGCGGGGTCCAGCCGGGATTCGCCCAGCCCGTCACCGCCACGATGCCCTGCGCGAGCGCGGTCTGCAGCGCGGCGGCGGCGAAGGTGAGCGCCACCATCCAGGTCGCCGTCTTCAGCCGGAAGGGTTCGCCGATGGCCGGCCGGCGATACACCAGCCACAGCACGCCCGAAAACGCAAAGGCCACCGGCTCCTGCAGCAGCGTGAACACCAGCGCCCGCGCGGCGTCCTCGTGCACAAGCCAGCGCACCCCAAAGCCGAACAGCGCAAAACCGGCCCACCCCAGAAAATTCAGGCGCCAGAATTGCGCCGCGCTCATCGGCTCATCCGGGCGGGCATCCGTCATGCGGGCAGCATGGAGTCAACGCCCGCGCCGGTCAAC
The DNA here is from genome assembly GCA_027488755.1 of Verrucomicrobiaceae bacterium. GTDB lineage: Bacteria > Verrucomicrobiota > Verrucomicrobiia > Chthoniobacterales > JAATET01 > JAATET01. The sequence continues at coordinate 1,601 of JAIYAZ010000010.1, forward strand.
GCCCCGCCCGGCCGCTTCATCGAGTTTTCCGCCGCGTTCACCGAGTCCGGCGCGACAGGCGCGCAAAGCCGTCCAAAAGTGCCGCCATTCCCACCCCGCCATGAACCGCTCCTTCACCTCCCTGCTGCTCCTCACCGCCACGTTCACCGCCCCCCTCGCCACCGGCTACGGCCACGGCTCGATGGCCTACCCCATCAGCCGCTCGTATTCGATCTTCCTCCAAAATCCGCAAACCCCGCAGAACGACGCCGCCCGCGCCGCCATCGCAGTGGCCGGCACGCAGGCCTTCTACGACTGGCACGAAGTCAACGGCCTCTTCCCCGCCCGCGACTACCAGGCCCGCATCCCCGACGGCCAGCTCCCCGGCGTCGGCCGCGCCAAATACGCCGGCCTCAACCTCGCCCGCACCGACTGGGCCGCAACCAAGGTCACCGCCGGCCCGCTCAATTGCGTCTTCTTCGCCGACACCCCGCACGACCCCAGCTACTTCCTGCCCTACATCACCAAGGCCGGCTACGACCCGAGCAAGCCGCTCAAGTGGTCCGACCTCGAACCCCTCTCCAACGGCAACGTCGTCGCCCCCCTCGACGGCAAAAATTACCGCTTCACCGTCAACCTCCCCGCCCGCACCGGCCGCCACGTCCTCTACGTGATCTGGCAGCGCATCGACCCCGCCGGCGAAGCCTTCTTCTCCACCAGCGACCTCGACTTCGGCGGCGTCGACTACGGTCCCACGCCCACGCCCCCCGTCGCGCCCAACGTCGGCGGCACCCCCGACGACGGCCACAACCACGGCACCCCCACACCGACGCCCGCGCCGACTCCGAACCCCACGCCCACCCCGGCCCCCACCGCCACCCCCGCCCCCGGCGCCGCCGGCACCACCGTCACCTTCCCAAACGTCATCGCCAGCTTCCGCGTCGTGAGCGACTGGGGCAGCGGATTTGAAGGCCTCGTCACGCTCGAAAACCGCACCTCCTCCCCTCTCCTCGACTGGACCGTGAGCTTCGACCTCCCGCGCGCCATCTCGCAAATCTGGAGCGCCCGCATCGTCCGCCAGACCGGCAACCGCTACACCTTCGACGCCTCCACCTTCGCGTGGAACCGCACGCTGCCCGCCGGCGGCAAGGTCAGCTTCGGGTTTGTTGCCGGACCCGGCGGCCTCAGCGCCCCGCCCGCCAACTTCGCCGTCCAATCCGCCGGCTCCACGCCCGTTGCCACCCCGACCCCGACCCCGACCCCGACCCCGACCCCGACCCCGACCCCGACTCCCACTCCCACTCCCACTCCCACTCCCACTCCCACTCCCACTCCGACCCCGACTCCCACGCCCACTCCGAAACCCACGGCTACGCCCACGCCGACTCCCGCGCCCACCCCGCAACCCGGCTCGCCGAACACCCGCGTGGAATTCCCCGACGCGACCGTCACCTTCACCGTCACCAGCGACTGGAAGAGCGGCTTCCAGGGCGACATCGTCATCCAAAACAAAACCAACCGCGTGCTCTCGAATTGGGCCCTCCAATTCCAGCTTGGCCGCACCATCGCGAGCCTCTGGAGCGCCCGCCTCCTCAGCGGCAACGCCACCACCGCCTACCGCATCGACGCCGCCACCTTCACGTGGAACAAGGACGTCCCCGCCAACGGTCGCGTCTCCTTCGGCTTCACCGCGCAGCCCGGCGACCTCCGCACCGCGCCGACCAACTTCGCCCTCACCGTGAACGGCCAGACCTCCACCGGCAGCGGCACCACGTCGCCCACGCCCACCCCGGCCCCCACGGCCACGCCCATGCCAACCGCCACGCCCCGGCCGACCGCCACGCCCGCTCCGACCCCCGTCGCGACCCCCGCCCCCACCCCCGTCGCCACGCCGATCCCGACCCCCGCTCCCAGCCCGAGCCCGTCGCCCACACCGGCCCCCTCGGCCTTCAACTACGGCGAGGCCCTCCAAAAATCGCTCTACTTCTACGACGCCCAGCGCTCCGGGAAACTGCCCGCCAACTTCCGCGTCATCTGGCGCGGGGACTCCGCCCTCACGGACGGCACCGACGTCGGCCTTGACCTCTCCGGCGGCTACTACGACGCCGGCGACCACGTGAAATTCACCCTCCCCGGCTTCAGCACCCTCACCCTCCTCGCCTGGGGCGGCATCGAATACCCCGCCGGCTACACCGCCTCCGGCCAGCGTCCCTTCCTCCTCGGCGCGGTCCGCTGGGGCACCGACTGGATCCTCAAGGCCAACCCCTCGCCAAACGTCCTCTACGGCCAGGTCGGCAACGGCGGCCTCGACCACAGCTACTGGGGCCCCGCCGAGACCATGACCATGGCCCGCCCCGCCTACGCGATCACCGCCGCCAAACCCGGCAGCGAAATCGCCGGCGAAGCCGCCGCCGCCCTCGCCGCCGCCTCCATCCTCTTCCGCGCCGACGACGCCACCTACTCCGCCACCCTCCTCAACCGCGCGAAGCAGCTCTACGCCTTCGCCGACCAATACCGCGGCACCTACACCGCCGCCATCCCCGACGCCGCGAACTACTACAACTCCTACTCCGGCTACGACGACGAGCTCCTCTGGGCCGCCGCCTGGCTCTACCGCGCCACCAACGACGCCACCTACCTCGCCAAAGCCGAAACCCTCTGGACCCAAAAGTTCGCCAACGCCTCGCTCCGCTGGACCCACAACTGGGACGACAAAGCCTACGGCGCCGCCGTCCTCCTCGCCCAGCTCACCGGCAAAACCACCTACCGCGCCGCCACCGAACGCTGGCTGAACTACTGGACCGTCGGCGACAACGGCTCACGCATCACCACCACCCCTGGCGGCCTCGCCTGGCTCGCCCAATGGGGCTCCCTCCGCTACGCCACCACCACCGCCTTCCTCGCCTTCCTCTACGCGGACAAGGTCGGCGACAACGGCACCCGCTACCGCGACTTCGCCAAACGCCAGATCGACTACGCCCTCGGCGCAAACCCCGCCGGCCGCAGCTACGTCGTCGGCTTCGGCGTCAACCCGCCCAAGAATCCGCACCACCGCACCGCCCACGGCTCCTGGGCCAACAACATCCAGCTCCCCGAGAAGAACCGCCACATCCTCTACGGTGCCCTCGTCGGCGGCCCATCCTCCGCGAGCGACACCGCCTACGCCGACGACCGCGGCAACTACATCACCAACGAAGTCGCCCTCGACTACAACGCCGGCTTCACCGGGGCCCTCGCCCGCCTCGCGCAGACCAACGGCGGCAGCCCGCTCGCCGACTTCCCGCCGCCCCGCGGCGCCTGCCCCACCGGCGCGGAAGTCTGCACCTGCGAGACCGACGACGAGTTCTTCGTGGAAGCCTCGATCAACCAGTCCGGCGCGAACTTCACCGAAATCCGCGCCCTGCTGAACAACCGCTCCGCCTACCCCGCCGGCGCCTCCGACTACCTCGCGTTCCGCTACTACGTGGACCTCTCCGAAGTCCTCGCCGCCGGCTACCAGCCCGCGCAGGTCATGGTTACGTCCAACTACAGCCAGGGCGCGAAAGTCTCCCCGCTCCGCGTCCACGACGCCGCCCGCCGACTCTACTACTTCGAGGTCGACTTCACCGGCACCACCATCACCCCCGGCAGCAGTTCGACCTACCGCAAGGAGGCGCAATTCCGCCTCAGCCTGCCCACCAACGCCCCCGCCGGCGCCTGGAACCCCGCCAACGACCCGTCCTACGCGGGCCTCACCAGCGGCAACCAAAACACCGCAAAAACCCCCGCCATCCCCGTCTTCCAGGAAGGCGAACTCCTCGGCGGCGTCATCCCGTGAACGTCCCGTTCACGGGGGAAGAATGAAGTTTGGAGATGGAAGATACCCGCAACCGTCGCTCTCCATCTCCAATCTCCCAGCTTCCATCTCCCATCGTGTTCCGCGACTCAGTCGCGGAACACGATCGTTTTGGCCCCATGCAGCAGCACGCGATCCTCGAGGTGGTAACGCACCCCCCGCGCCAGCGCGAGCCGCTCGCAATCCCGGCCCAGCCGCCGCAAATCCGCGAGATCGTGGAAGTGCTCCACGCGCACGACCTCCTGATCAATGATCGGCCCCGCGTCCAGCTCCGCCGTCGCGTAGTGGCACGTCGCGCCAATCAGCTTCACCCCGCGCTCAAACGCCTGCCGATACGGATCCGCCCCCGCAAACGCCGGCAGGAACGAATGGTGAATGTTGATGATGCGCCCGGCGAACTGCTCACAAAACCACGCCGGCAGAATCTGCATGAACCGCGCCATCACGATCGCATCGGCCCCCACCTCCTCGCAGCGCCGCGCGATCTCGCGAAACGCCGCCTCCCGGTTCGCCGGCTCCATCGGCACATGCACAAACGGCAGGCCCTCCGCGGCCACGACGCCCTCGCACGTGCGGTGATTCGAGAGCACGAACGGAATCTCCGCCTGCAGCTCGCCAAACTTCCGCCGCCACAGCAGGTCCGTCACGCAATGTGTCTCCTTGCTGGCCAGCACCACCATCCGCGGCGCCTGCCCGGCCCGCCGCAGCGACCACGTCGCCCCCACCTCCCCGGCGCACCGCGCAAAATCCTGCTCCAACGCCGCGAGCGCGTCACCATCCTCGCCCGCATCAATCTGCAGGCGCAGGAAAAACCAGCGGGCCGCGTGGTCCGTGTAGCTGTGCGCCTCCGCGAGGTTCAGCCCCCGCGCGGCCACCAGCCCGGTCACCCGGGCCACCAGGCCCACCGCATCCGGACAGCTCAACTTGAAAATCAATCCCTTCGACGTCATGGCCCGTCACCGTTTAGCCCAGCGCCCGCCCCGCGTCGAGCGCGCTGCCGCTCCGCGCGTCGCCCCACGCACGGGAATTCCGGTTGCACCCGCCCGGCCGGCAGCGGATTCTTCGCCCCATGCTCGACGCCCATCTCCTCACGCTGCTCTGCTGCCCGGTGACGCGGCAACCCCTGCGTCCCGCCACCCCGGAGGAACTCACCCGACTCGGCCTCGACGCCGCCCTCGTGCGCGAGGATGCCCGGGCCGCCTACCCCATCCGCGACGGCATTCCCCTCCTCGTCGCCGAGGAACTAATCCCGCTATCCTCGAACTAGCGGGGCGTGTCCGCGCGCCCGTCCTCGACGGTGATCAGGCGAAAATCGCCGTTCTTATCGCGGTAAAATCCACGCAGCATCACCCGGTCGTCCAACCCACTCCGGGAGGACATCGCCGCTTCGTCCTTGCTCCAGACGTTGGCGCGCACGCGGCCCTGACGGTCGAGCACCTCGCGCAACGGACGCGTGAGCCGGGCGTATTCGCGGTCGTCCAACCGAACCCGGGCCAGCTGCTTCTCGTTGTAAAGGGAGACCCACCAGGCGCCGTAGGCATCCGGCGCATCCGGCGGCGTGATCTCAATCGTGATCGCTCCCGCCGTGGCCTTTCCCCCGGTGAGCGGGATCGCATACATCGCCGCAACCTCCGCCCGCGTCGTCAGGAACCCTGCCAGGTAATTCCGAAGCATGTTCTGCGACTCCCGGTTTTTCCGATGCCGCCCAAACATCCCCAGCTCGATGCCGGCCGGATTCTCGGGATCGCCGTAAATGTTGAGCTCCGCGTAATCGTTCACGCGAAAGCTCTTGTAGGGCACGTTCCGAAAAACCCCGTTGTCGATCAGCGTCGCGGGAATCTCCACGAGGCTGCGAATGTCGTCGTGCGTGCGCAGATCATTCGCGATCACGCGCCACGCCGGCAGATCACCCCGGCGCAACGCCTCGGTGAATTCCACGCCGTCATCCGGCACGTCCACGATCCGCACGATCCCGCTCTTCGGATAGCTGTTCTCCACCATCCGCTCCTGCAGCACCACGGCGTCCACCGTGTTCTTCACGATCAGCCCGCGCACCGTGCGCCCGTCCTTCAGCACCAGGCTGTCCGGCGCTTGGAACGCGTCGTCCGCCGCCCCCAGCCACGCGGGCGAAGCCAAACAAAACACGGCGAGCACGGCGGGAAAAAACTTCGTCATTGTGGGAGGGGCCAACCCCCAGTAAGCCAACCAACACCCCCTCATGGTCAACCTCATTCGCCCCGCGCTCCTCGCCGCCGCCGCCGTCCTCGCCCTCCCCGGCTGCGTCACCGCGCCGCGCCCCCACCAAAAACCCGCCGCCACCCCGCCCGTAAACACCGGCACATTCTGGTGGGGCACCTCCACCGCCAGCTTCCAAAACGAGGACCGCGGCGTGAAAAAAGGCGACCCCGAATACTTCCAGACCGACTGGGACGTCTTCGCCGCGGAAGGCCACATCCCGCCCCGCGGCGACGACGCCACCTTCTCCTGGTCCCGCTTCGACAAGGACGTCCGCGCCCTCAAAAAACTCGGCGTGAACCACTACCGCTTCGGCGTTGAATGGGGCCGCGTCGAGCCCCAGCCCGGACGCTTCAACGAGAAAGCCATCGCCCAATACGTCCGCATGGCCCGCACCCTCCGCGCCAACGGCATCGAGCCCATCGTCACCCTCTGGCACTTCACCTTCCCCGCCTGGCTCTACGACTCGCAGGCCAAAAACCGCTCCGGCTTCCTCCACCCGGATATCGAGCCCGCCTGGCGCGCCTACGTCACCCGCATGGTCACCGCCCTCGCGCCCTACGTGAGCATCTACGTCCCGCAAAACGAGCCCAACGGCGCCCTCTACATCGGATACTTCGGCGGCCACTGGCCCCCCGGCCTCCTCCTCACCCCCGGCGCCCTCAAGCAGGCCACCCGCGTCGCCGTCCGCATGTATCGCGACGCCGCCGGCATCATCCACCACCTCGAGCCCGACGCCCTCGTCATGGGCATCTACTCTATCCCGAACTGGCGCCGCAACTACGTCCAGGACCCCACCGGCTTCGTCTACAACATGATGCAGCGACAAAACTTCGACCACCTCGACCAGGTCGCCGACGTCACCGACCTCATCGGCGTGAACTACTACTACTCGCAGGACGCCTCCGTCCTCCGCTTCATCCGCCGCCCCGAGGGCGAACTCTCGTCCGACTACACGCAGAACGGCTGGGAAATCGATCCCGAGGGCCTCTACGCCGTCCTCACCACCGTCTCCAAGCGCTACGGCAAACCCATCGTCATCTCCGAAAACGGCATTGGCACCCAGAGCGAGCAGAAAAAAATCCGCTACTTCCGCGAGCACGTGAACCAGATGCGCCGCGCCATGAACGACGGCGTCGACATCCGCGGCTACTTCCCCTGGACCCTCATCGACAACTACGAGTGGGCCGAAGGCTACGCCGCCAACTTCGGCCTCACCCACGTCGACCGCGACACGATGGAACTCGTCATCGAGCCCAGCGGCCAATGGTTCGCCAACTTCATCCGCGAAAACCCCGAGCCGTAGGGGAGAGATGGAAAGGCTGAGATTCTGAAAAACTGAAATTCAAAATCCGCTCCGCGCCCGCCCGCTTTCAGCATTTCAGCCTTTCCTCTTCAGCTCCTCGTGACCTGCATCCCCGTCTCGCTCACCTGGAAATCCACAAACCGCGCGAGCGCGTTTGGCGGATTCGCCTCCAGCGTCTCCCGCACCCGCGCCGCGGCCGCCGCGTCCTTCGCGAACATCAGCAGATAACCGCCCCCGCCCGCGCCCAGCAGCTTCGCGCCCGCCAGGAAATCCTGCACGGACGCCAGCATCGCCGCCACCGCCGGCGGATTCGTCCCCGCGTCCAGCTCCTGGTTCAACCGCCAGCTCTCCGCGATCGCCCGCGCCAGCCCCTCGGCATCATCGCGCTGGATCGCCTCCGACGTGCGGTAGGCGTGGCGTTTGATCTGCGCCAGCAGATTGAGCTGCTCCGCGCGGTTCAGGAACATCCCGCGCACGACCTCCTGCAGGATGTGCTTCGCGACGCGTTTCAGCCCCGTGTAATAAAGCAGGATCGTCTGGTTCGCGTGCGCCGGCCCGAACAAGTGCGTCGGCAGCCAGCGAATCTCCGGCCGCTGCGCCAGCCCCGCCGCCGTCTCCACCAGCTTCAGCCCGCGGAAAATCCCGCCCGCCTGATCCTGCCAGCCCCCGCCGCTCGTCAGCAACTGCTCCAACGCCATCGTGCGCTGAAACAATTCCCGCGCGTCCCAGCCCAGCCCGCACGACTCGCTCAGCGCCCCCAGCAGCGTCGCCCCCAGGATGCTGCTCGTGCCCAGGCCCGAGCCCTTCGGCGTCGCCGCCAGCATCGACAGCTCAATCCCGCCGCCAAAGGCCTCCAGCACCTCGTCCAGCGAACGCGCTTCCCCGTGCCCGCCGAACCGCGGCTCAAACCCCGCCAGCGCCAGCGCGCCCTTCGCGAGCGAAAACTCGTCGCCCACGCGGTTGTAGGCGGTCAGCTCCTCCAACGAACGGATCTTCGTCTCCGCCCCGAGATCAATCGACCGCAGCACCACGTGCCGCTCCGTCGTCTGGCGCACGTAGACCTGCACCGGCGGTTGCCCGTTGAGGTTCACCGCCACGTTCACCACCGCCCCGCCATTCTGCAGGCAGTAGGGCGGCGTGTCGGACCACCCGCCCGCCAGGTCGAGCCGCACCGGGCTGCGCGCCCAGGCAATCTGGTCGTCCATCAACGTGCGGCGCGGACTCGCCGGCCGCCGCGCCACGCCCGCGGTGATCGCGTTGCGCAGCACGTCAAAGGCCCGCGCCTCCTCGCCCGCCACCGCCTCGCCCCCTCCGCCATGCCGCCGCACCGCCCCGCGAAACATCGCGTCGTGCACCTCGTCCATCGTGGACCCCGCCGCCGCCGGCACCGGCGGCAACTCCGCCCCCGACTCCGCATACAACGCCGCCGCGTGATCCAGATCCAGCCGCGGAAAAATGTTCACCGCCCGGTGCTGGTAGAGCGCCGGCAGCGCCCGCATCGTGAGCTCCCGCCGCTGCGCCGCGAGGCGCACGAGGTTCGCCCGCTCGCCGAGCATCTGCGCCGAAATCCGCTCCGCCGCCAGCCACGCCGCCGCCTGCGCTGGCGCGGGTGCCGGCCGCTCGTCGATCAGCCACTGGAGAAACGCCGCGTCCGGCACCGCCGGCAGCACCGGAAAAATCCGCGCCAATTGAATGTCCGTTCCCGGCTCCAGCCTCGCCGCGGCGAAGTCCAGCCCGCGCCGCGCCAGCCACTCCGCGAACGGCTCGCCCAGATAGCCCGCCTCCGCCAGCGGCCCGCTGAACGTGTCGTCAAATCCGTAGACGCGCGGACACCACGCCGTCCCGCCCACCGGCACCAGGTCGATGCACACGCCCGGCCGCAGGGCGAAATCCCACGCCCCGGCGGGAAAACCCGTCAGCACGTTTTCCGTCGTCAGCGGCAGCTCCGCCGGCAGCGCGCAATTCTCCACCCAGATGTTCCGATTCGCCGCCGAGCGCCGCGCGAAGCGGAAGTCCGAGTTCAGCACATACACGTCGGGGTGCGGCCGCAGCCCCGGATGCGAACTCCGCGACTGGTCGAGATCGGCGTTCTGCAGCTCCGACGCCGACTCGATCATCTGCCGCGTCGTGCCGAAATGGTGAAACCGCGCCTCCGGCAGCGCGACCACCGCCGCCGTCAGGCCCGCCAGCGCCGCGTCCGCCACGCGCGGGGTCGCCCCTAGCGCTGGCCCGAGATCCGCGTAAAGTTCGTATTTGCCCGGCGCGCCGCCGGCGAACCCCTCCCCGTCCCAGCCGCACTTCCCGAGCAGCGCTTCCACCGCCCGCGCGCTCAGCAGCCACATCCCCGTGTCCACGAGGAACAAATACTCCGCCGCCAGCCGGCGAATCTCCGCCGGACTCGGCTTTTGCAGGAAAAACGCCAGCCCTGCGTCCTCCGTGCGCGGCACGAAAAACACCCCGAAATGCGACGCCGTCTCCGCGTCCACCCACATCCCGAGCCCGATCACATCCGCCTCGGGAAACTCCGGCAAATCCGGCGCGAACCGCAGCATCACGTCCCCGCTCGCCACCAGCACGCGCGACGTCTCCGGCGCATGCCTCAGCACCCGCTCGTAATCGGGCGCCTGCAGGTCGAGCAACGTCTGGTCCAGTCGCTGCCCCTCCGCCCAGCGCAGCGCCGGCATCGGCAGCAGAATCTTGCCCGGGGCCGCGTAGGCCGGCAGCCGCCGGCTCTGCCCGCCCGCCAGCAGCGCCAGCTTCTTCCGGTCGCGCAGCCATTCCGCAAACGTCGCCCCGCCCCCCTGCTCCCGCCAGGCCGACACCAGCAAATGCGCCACCCCGCCGCCCGAGCCCAGCTTGCCGCCGGGAGGATCACTCGTGGCAAACCATTCCGGCCGACCCGCCAGCGTGGAAAAACTCGCCGCCATCGCCGGCGGCAACGAAATCAAAGGGGCAACGCGCATCATGCGCGCCAAGTAATCCTTCGCCGCCCCGCAAAAGAAAAGCGCAACCTCACGCCCCGCCGTTCGCGGCGACGCGCCCCGGCATTCCCCTCCCCCCGCGCTCTCTGGTAACCTCCACTCCACCATGGCCCGCCTCGTCACCTTCGGAGAACTGCTCCTGCGCCTCAGCTGCCCGGGACACCGCCGCTTCACCCAGATCGACAGCCTCGAAGTCCACTTCGCCGGCGCCGAGGCCAACGTCGCCGTCGCCGCCATCGCCTGCGGACACGAAGCCGCTGTGGTCGGCGCCCTGCCCCCCAACGGCATCGGCGAACTCGCCCGCCGCCACCTCGCCATGTGGGGCGTCGACACCACCGCCCTCCTCGCCCGCGGCGAACGCATCGGCGTCTACTACCTCGAAGCCGGCACCCTCCAGCGCCCCGCCGAGATCATCTACGACCGCGCCGGCAGCGCCTTCGCGACCACCCCGCCCGCCGCCTACGACTGGCCCGCCCTCCTGCGCGGAGCCGATTGGTTCCACACCAGCGGCATCAATCCCGGCCTCTCCCCCGCCTGCGCCGAAGCCACCCTCACCGCCCTGCGCACCGCCCGCGACCTCGGCATCCCCGTCAGCTTCGACCTCAACTACCGCAAAAAACTCTGGGACCTCCCCACCGCCCGCACCGCCCTCGAAAAACTCCTCCCCCACGTCGACCTCCTCATCGCCGGCCGCGGCCAGCTCGCCGACGTGCTCGGCCTCACCTCCCCCCACGAGGACTTCGCCGGCGTCGAGGATGTCGCCCAGCAGGCCGCCCGCACCTTCGGCATCCCCCGCGTCTGCGTGCCCCGGCGCGGCAGCGGCGAAGCCACCCTCGAGACCCGCGCCGCCGTCTTCTTCGACGGCACCACCTGCCACCGCACCGCGTGGATGCCCTTTGAAATGATCGAGCCCCTCGGCGGCGGCGACGCCTTTGCCGGCGCCCTCATCGCCGCCCTCCTCGCCGGCGAAACGCCCGCCCGCGCCGCCGCCCTCGCCGTCGCCGCCGCCTGCGTGAAACACTCCATCCCCGGCGACTTCTTCAAGGCCCGCCCCCACGAAATCGAAGCCTTCCTCGCCGCCCCCTCCCACCGCGGCGTGCAACGCTAGCGCCCCGCCCCAGCCCACGCCGGCCGGTTTGGTTTTTGGCTCCCCGCCATATTTCCTCCGTGTCCTCCGTGCGCTCCGTGTTTAAACATTAACTTCTTTCACCATGACCGAGATCGAAACCCTCCGCCACTCCGCCGCGCACGTGCTCGCCACCGCCATCCTCCGGCTCTGGCCCGAGGCCCAGCTCGCCGCCGGCCCGCCCGTCGAGCAGGGCTTCTACTACGACATCGAACTCGACCACCGCATCACCCCCGAGGACTTCCCCGCCATCGAGGCCGAGATGAAACGCGAGATCAAAGCCAACCACCGCTTTGAACGCGTCGAAATCACCCGCTTCGAAGCCATCGAAATGGCCATGGACGGCAGCCTCGGCGCCCTCGGCCCGCGCCCCCAGGCCAGCAAATTCAAACTCGATATCGCCGAAAACATCCCCACCGGCGAAGTCATCACCCTCTACCGCAACGGCGACTTCACCGACCTCTGCGCCGGCCCCCACGTCATGCGCACCGGCAACGTCGGCGCGTTCAAGCTCACCCACGTCGCCAGCGCCTACTACAAGGGCGACGAAAGCAACCCCCAGCTCCAGCGCATCTACGGCACCGCGTTTAAAAACAAAACGCAGATGGACGAATACTTCGCCCTCCTCGAAGAGGCGAAGAAACGCGACCACCGCCGCATCGGCCAGGAAATGGGCCTCTTCGCGATGGACCCCGAGTTCGTCGGCCCCGGCCTGCCACTTTGGCTGCCGAAAGGCACCGTCCTCGTCGAGGAACTCGAAAAACTCGCCAAGGAAACCGAATTCGCCGCCGGCTACCACCGCGTCCGCACCCCCCACCTCGCCCGCGAGAAGATGTATCGCACCAGCGGCCACCTCCCCTACTACGAGGAAAGCATGTTCCCCGCGATGGAGCTGGCGACCGAGGAAACCCCCTCTCAACCCTCAACCCTCAACTCTCAACCAGAAGTAACGGTCGCCACCGACCGTTACTTCTTAAAGGCCATGAACTGTCCGCACCACCACCGCATCTTTGCGGCGGAGCCGCGGAGCTACCGCGAGTTGCCCCTGCGCCTCGCCGAGTATGGCTGCTGCTACCGCTACGAGCAGTCCGGCGAGTTGTTCGGCCTCATGCGCGTCCGCTCGATGAACATGAACGACGCGCACATCTACTGCACCACCGAGCAGTTCGCCGACGAGTTCCGCGCCGTGAACGAGATGTATCTCAAATACTTCAAAATCTTCGGCTTCGGGAAATACCAGATGCGCTTCTCCACCCACGACCCCGCCCGCCTCGGGCAGAAATTCGTGGACGAGCCCGAACTCTGGAAAAAAACCGAGGACATGGTCCGCCGCGTCCTCATTGAAAGCGGCATCAACTACGTCGAAGTCCCCAACGAAGCCGCCTTCTACGGCCCCAAAATCGACGTCCAGGTCTACAGCGCCATCGGCCGCGAATTCACCATCGCCACGAACCAGGTCGACTTCGCCGTCCCCTCCCGCTTCGGCCTCACCTACCGCGACCGCGACAACCTCGAAAAAACCCCCCTCTGCATCCACCGCGCCCCCCTCGGCACCCACGAGCGCTTCATCGGCTTCCTCATCGAGCACTACGCGGGGAACTTCCCCCTCTGGCTCGCCCCCGAGCAGGTCCGCATCCTCCCCATCGGCGACGACGACGACCTCATCGCCAGCGCCCGCGAACTCGAACGCGAACTCCGCGCCCACGAAGTCCGCGCCGAAGTCGACGCCACCAGCGACCCCATCAAAGCCAAAATCGCCAACGCCGAGCACGCCAAAGTCCACACCATGCTCGTCCTCGGCCGCCGCGACCTGGAGGCCGGCGTCCTCAGCGTCCGCGTCCACGGCCAGGGCAACCTCGGCGCCAAACCCCGCGCCGAAGTCCTCACCGACCTCCTCACCGCCATCAAAACCCGCTCGTAGAAAGGTAGGGACGCCACTCCGCTGGCGTCCCCCTTCCCCCTCCGCCGCGGAATTGCCGCGCCGGAGCGCAGATTTCGACACCCCCCTCGAAACGTCGATTGACAATTCGCCCGCCGACTGATTCCTGAACGGGAAATCTATGTTTGCCCGGCGCCTTCTTCTGCCCCTGCTGCTCCTGTCCGCCACCCTCCTCGGGGGCGCACACGCCGACGACCGCCAGCCGGTCGCCAAGCAAAACGCCGCCGAACTCCTCCGCGACGCCGAGCGCGCCCTCGCCTTCACGGTGAAATCCGCCCGCGCCGACGACCGGCTCGCCCCCACCAACCCCGCGGCCAAGCCCTTCCTCGAGTCCCTCAAAAAGACCAACGCCGCCCTCGTCGACGCCCGCCGCTCCCTCAGCGCGAAGGACGCCAAATTCTTCACCAGCCTCGATGCCGCCCGCGCCGGCGTCGCGCAGATGCAGACCACCCTGCCCCTCGCGAAAACGAAGAACAGCGACGTCCTCGCCGGCACCACCAAGGTCCATGGCGCCGTGACGACTCTCCAGAAAAACTACGGCGCCCTCGCCGTGCGCGCCAAGCAGGGCGGCAAACTCTCCGCCGTCGAAAAGGCCCGCTTCGACAAACTCAAGGCCAAACAGCTCAACCTCGCCAAACAGGCCCGCGCCCTCTCGAAAAAACTAAAGGGCAACCCCGCCCTCAGCGCCGGTCTGCGCGACATCAGCAAACGCGCCCAGAAGGTCGGCAAGTCGCCGAACACCCCGAACGCCTTCGCCAGCGCCCTCGACATCGTCTCCACCCTCCTGGGCATGTTCTCGGGCCTCAACTACTACGTCCCCGCGCAAAACCGCAACGACTGGCGCACCCTCACCGCGCCCACGACAAGCTGGTATGTGCCCGACACCTACTACGCGGACCTCCCCTACGACTGGAGCTACACCGAGACCTCCGTCTCCGTCTACGAAAGCTACGAAGTCTCCATCACCGAAGAGGAAATGACGATCGAGGAAAGCTACCTCGAAGAAAGCAGCTTTGAAGTGAGCGAAGAGGAGGAACTCGCGATCTGCGACGAAAGCGCCTCCATCGACGAAGAAGACTTCCAGTCCGACGAAGGCCTCGGCGACGAAAGCGAAGACCCCGCGGACGAAAGTGACGAATCCACCGACGAAGGCACCGACGAGTCGGGCGACGAAACCGGCGACGAGACCGGCGACGAGACCACTGACGAAGGCACCGACGAAGGCTCCGACGAAGGCTCCGACGAAGGCTCCGACGAAGGCTCCGACGAAGGCTCCGACGAAGGCTCCGATGAGTCCGGCGATGAAGGCACGGACGAATCCGGTGACGAGTCCGGCGAAGAGGGTTCCGGGGACGAATCCATGAGCGAAGAGGGCACCGACGAGGAATCCACGGGCGACGAAGGCTCCGGCGACGAAGGCGGCGGCGACGAGAGCGGCGACGAGGGCGGCGACGAGGGCGGCGACGAAGGCGGCGGCGACGAAGGCGGCGACGAAGGCGGCGACGAAGGCGGCGACGAAGGCGGCGATGAAGGCGGCGATGAAGGCGGCGATGAAGGCGGCGATGAAGGCGGCGATGAAGGCGGCGATGAAGGCGGCGGCGACGAGGGCGGCGGCGAAGAATAGTCCGCTGCCCCCACGACCATGTTCACCCGCTCCATTCTTGCGCTAACCCTTGCGTCCGGCCTCGCCGCGTCCGCGGTGGCCGGGGACGTCGATTGGGACATCGACGTCTACCCCTCGGGCAATCTCTTTCCCTCCCTCGTCGTGGGCACCGCCCGCGTCGACTCCGACGAAGAGCTTTTCCCCGTGTGGGACGGCCATCACCTCGGCGACCCCCAGGGCCTCATCGGCGCCAGCATCAGCGGGCTGCAGGAGGACGACGAAGTCGAGCTCGTCGTCGAGGAAAACGAATTCATGAAGGCCGCCCGCTTCACCGGCCGCGTGGAGGAAACCAGCGACGAAGACCTCGTCGTCCACCCGAAGATCCCCTACCGCTACAAGGACCTCATGCGCCTCACCCAGGTTCAGCCGCTGGACATCACCATGGAGCTCTTCGTCAACGGCGAAAGCATGGGCCAGAAAACCCGCACCATCACCGCGCGCTCCGTCAACGACTGCCTCTTCGGCGTGCAGGAGAGCGAGGACAACACCTCCGACTACGCCTGGCTCTTCAGCGTCTACGTCAACGAAAACCACCCCTGGGTCGACCGCCTCCTCAAGGAAGCCCTCGAGACCGGCATCGTCGATTCCTTCGACGGCTACCAGTCCCGCGACGACGAAAAGGTCATCCTCCAGATCTTCGCCATCTGGAACGTCATGCAGCGCCACGGCATGCGCTACAGCGACATCACCACCACCGCAGCCGAGACCGACGGCGTCTACAGTCAGCACGTCCGCCTGCTTGACCAGTCCATGAACGCCACCCAGGCCAATTGCGTCGACGGCTCCGTCCTCCTCGCCTCGCTCCTCCGCAAGATCGGCCTGCGTTGCAGCCTCGTCCTCGTGCCCGGCCACATGTATCTCGCCGTCGACCTCAGCGACGACGCCACCATCGGCATCGAAACCACCCTCATGGGCGAAAAAAGCCTCGCCGAGATCGACCGCCGCAAATTCCCCTCCTTCGCCAAACTCGACGAGCCCCAGCAGCAGGCCGCCTGGAATTCCTTCGAAGGCGCCGTCTCCACCGGCACCGAAAACCTCGAAGAAGCCGCCGACAAGATCGACAGCGACGACATGAGCTACCAGCTCATCGACGTCTCCGAGGCCCGCCGCCGCGGCATTCTCCCGATTTCCTTCCCCGACAAGTAATCCCCACCCACCACCAACAACCTCCACACCATGAAATCCACCCCGTTCCTGCTCGCCGCGCTCGCGCTGGCCTTCACCCTCACCGCCCGCGCGGAAGACACCCAGAAAATCGCCTACCCCACGCCCGACGCCCCGAGCTTCATCATCGAAGCCCCGTCCAGCTGGGAACTCACCCCGGCCGACGAAGATGGCGGTTACTTCCACCTCTCCGGCCCGAATGATGCCACCCTCTCCTTCCGCAGCCTCCCCGGCAGCGAGGACGCGCTCAAAAACGCCATCCAGGACAGCCTCGCCCGCATCAACGAAAAATTCACCGACGTCGAAATGGGCGACGCGAAGGATTGGAAACCCTCCGGCCTCACCGGCTTCTACGCCATCGGCGGCGGTAAGGAAAAGGATGGCACCGCCGTGCGCATCGGCGTCGCCTGGTGCGAACTCTCCGACGGCAAAATCGTCGAAATGTGGTTCGTCGCCAACGATGACGACGAGACCGGCATCGGCCAGGCGCAGGACATCGTGAACTCCCTCACCTCGCCCTAACCCCGCCCCCACAATCCGCTTCCCCCGGGCCCCGCGCCCGGAGAAGGATGCTCGCGCGTCACCCGTCGCCTCCCGCGGCGGATCGACGCGCGAATTTTTTTGCCGCCATGCCCGCCGCCCCGGATCCCGCGCCCGCCCTCAAGGAAAGCCTCAACGCCGCCCGCTTCCGCCGCACCGCCGCGGAACTCACCGCCGTCCACCCCTCCTTCGACGCCGCCCGCTTCCTCGCCGTCACCCTCCCCGGCCTCGACGAACTCAGCCTGCTCCAACGCATCCGGCGCATGACCGATGGCCTCCACGCCACCCTCCCCGCCGGCTATCCCCGCGCCCTCCGCATCCTCCGCGCCTGGGCCGCCCGCCTCGACCGAGGCTTTGTCACGCTCGTCCCGCCCGATTACGTCGGCTGCCACGGCCACGCGCACTTCAAAGCCTCCATGGAGGCCCTCGCGGAGTTCACCCGGCTCGGCAGCGCGGAGTTTGCCATCCGCGAATTCCTCCGCCGCGACCTGCCGCGCACCCTTGCCGTCATGGAGCGCTGGTCCCGCGACCCGGACGAACACCTCCGCCGCCTCGCCAGCGAAGGCTGCCGCCCCCGGCTCCCGTGGTCCTTCCGCCTCGAGCCCCTCATCGCCGATCCCTCCCCCGTCGCCCCCATCCTCGAAAACCTCCGCGCCGACCCCAGCCTCTACGTCCGCAAATCCGTCGCCAACCACCTCAACGACATCACGAAGGACCACCCCGCCTGGGTGCTCGACCGCCTCGCCACCTGGCCCGCCGACCACGCGCCCACCGCGTGGATCACCCGCCACGCCCTCCGCACGCTCATCAAGCAGGGCCACCCCCGCGCTCTCGCCCTCATCGGCGCCGGCGAACCCGCCCGCGTCCGCGTCGAAGCCTTCACCGCCACGCCGGAGCGACTGCGCCTCGGCGACCGCCTCACCCTCACCGCGCGGATCGCCGCCACCAGCCCCCGCCCCCAGCGGCTCGTCGTCGATTACCGCGTCCACTACGTCAAAAAATCCGGCGCCACCTCCGGCAAGGTCTTCAAGCTCCGCGAAGTCACCCTCGCCCCCGGCGCCACGGTCACCCTCACCCACGCGCAGACCCTCCGCGACTTCACCACGCGCCGCCACCACCCCGGGCTCCACGCCGTGGAACTCCTCGTCAACGGCGCGAGCCTCGCCCGCACCGCCTTCACGCTCGAAACCGGCCGCGCCGCGCCACGTCCCTAGCTCCGCCGGAAAAACAGCAGCGGCAGCGCGAGAACCGCCGTCGCCAAAGCCTGCAGCGGCGGCACGATCAAAAAGACCAGCGCGCCCTGCGCGTCCGGCGAAACAAACATCGCCTCGTAATACAGCCCGTTCCCCAGCGCGCAGACCACCGCCGCCGCCAGGAACAACCAACGCGCGAGCGCGGACCGGCTGCGGGCTGCCCCAAAAATCACCAGCGCATACGGCAGCAGCACCCACAGCACAAAGGCCACCGGCGCCCAGCCAAATCCCCCGCTCAAATTCTTCAGCAGCACCGTGAGCGAAAACGCGGCGGCCGCCCCCGCGAGGACGATCGCCGGCCAGCGCGGCAGCAGGGAACGGTCGACGGAAGGGGTCGGACTCGACATCCGCCGACCCTGCCCGATATCCGCGGCGAACAAAACGATTTTGTTCCCGCCCGACCCTCCCCCGCCAAAAACCCCGGTCGCCTACGGCGAACCGAATCCCTTGGTCGCCATGAGCATGACCACCGCCCCGATGCCGATGAGGATCCAGAGCCAGGGATTCTTGAGGATCTTCAGGAGGAACGGCGTGCGCCGCGACTCAAACTCCCGGATGTCCTGCGCGATGCGGTTGATGTTCTCCAGCACGGACGCCGGCGCGGCGGCCGAGAAGTAGTCCCGGAGCTGCAGGCAGTTCTCCAGCGCCGCCTCCGCGCTGCACACGTGGAAGTCCCCCACCGCGTAGTCGCGAATCGAGCTGAGCTGCTCGAGGGCCTCGGAGTGCATCTTGGGTTGCGTGATGTATTTTTCGATGTCCGCCAGGAGCGTGTCGAGGCGGCCGGAATCAATGTTCATGGTGCGTGGGCGATGGGTTGGGCCCCGGAGAACCGGGCTTGCCTCCATGCCTTACCAACTTCCGGGTTTCTGCGCCCGATTTTTCTTCCCGCGAGGGCAAGGCCCGGAACTTGCTCCCAGTGGAGGGAGAGTGAAACCCGAAGAATCCCTCGACACCCACGCCAAGGCCCTCAAGGTCAATCTCGACCCCCGCTGGTATGGCACCTTCGCCGAAATCGGGGCCGGGCAGGAGGTCGCCCGCTGGTTCTTCCGCGTCGGCGCCGCCGCCGGCACGATCGCCCAAAGCATCTCCGCCTACGACATGAAGGTGAGCGACGCCATCTACGGGCGCAGCGAACGCTACGTCTCCAAGGGCCGCCTCCAGGCCATGCTCGACCGCGAGTTCGAGCTCAACGTCGAGCGCCTCGGCGCCGCCCGCGGCGACACCACGGCCTTCTTCGCTTTTGCCGACACCGTCGTCGCCCGCAGCTTCAAGGGCGGCAACGAATGCCACGGCTGGATGGGCATCAAATTCCAGAGCCGCCCCCGCGACGAGCCCAGCCAGATCCTCCTCCACGTCCGCATGCTCGACGCCGAAGCCTCCCTCCAGCAGGAGGCCCTCGGCATCGTCGGGGTCAACCTCTGCTACGGCGCGTTTTTCCTCCACCACCTGCCCGAGCAACTCGTCGAAAGCCTGCTCGACATGCTCACCACTGGCCGCATCGAGATCGACATGATCGAGTTCAGCGGTATCGAGTTCCGCAACGTGGATAACCGCGTCATGGCCCTCCAGCTCGTGCAGCTCGGGCTGAGCGGCGCCGCCATGTTCGACGCGAACCGCAACGTCCTCCAGCCCACCGACGTGCTCTACAAAAAGGCCGTGCTGGTTGAGCGCGGCAGCTTCCGGCCCCCGACCCACGTGAACATCGACATGGTGCAGTGCGCCCTCGAAAAGTTCCGCGCCGACCCCGCCGTGGCCGACAAACCCATCCTGCCCGTGATGGAAATCACCATGCGCAACCTGCTCGCCGGCGGCGCCAACGTCGACCGCCGCGACTTCCTCGCCCGCGCCGAGCTCCTCGCCGCCTGCGGCATGACGGTGATGATCTCCGACTACTTCGAATACTACCGCCTTGCCGCCTACCTTGCCTGGCGCACGAAGGAACGCATCGGCATCGTCATGGGCGTGCCCAGCCTCGTCGAGCTGTTCGACGAAAAGTATTACCAGCAGCTCCCCGGCGGCGTGCTCGAAAGCTTCGGCCGCCTCTTCAAAAACGACCTCAAGCTCTTCGTCTACCCCTACCAGCCCCAGGCCGGCGGGCCCGTGCAGACCATCGAAAACGTCGAGGTCGCCCCCGAGCTCCGAGCCCTCTACGACTACCTCGCCCGCCGCGGCAGCTTCGTGCAGCTCGACAACTCGAACCCCGACTACGCCAGCATCTTCTCCCGCGACGTGCTCAAACGCATCGCCAAGGGCGACCCGACCTGGGAAACGATGGTCCCCGCCGAAGTGTCCGAGCTCATCCGCAAACGCGGCTTCTTCGGCTGCCCGGCCAGCTAGCGCCCCTCGCGCAGCTTCATCGCCTCGAGCTGGAGGCGGTGGTGGGCCACGCCCGGGTCCTCCGCCAGGCGCAGATAGGCGTAAAGTCCCATCGCGGCAAAAATGAGCAGGCCGAACATGATAATCGCCGCCAGCATCACCGTGTGGGCACGCGGCCCGATCTCGAAGCGCAAGCGCCGCGCCGCCCGCCGGTCAAACGGCGGCACAACCTCCGGCCCGGAAACCACGGCCGGCACCGCCCCGCCGCTGACCACCACCGCCGGCTCGGCCCGGCTTTCCGCCCGCACCACGGCCACCGGGGCCCGCTCGGGTTCCGCCGGCGCCACCACCCGCGGCAGGCCCGGCAACGCATCATGCGCCATCGTCCGCTGGCGCATCGGCTCGACCGGAAGCTCATGCCGAAAAAGCTCGGCGATCGCGTTCTCCAACCGCGGATCACGCTGAATCTCCGCCGGAATCGCGCTGTGGTAATAACGCACCCGCGACGTCGCGCACTCGTAGCAGAACCGCACCACGGCCCCGCTCTCCGGCTGCTCCTCGTCGTGAAGCTGCACGCCGAAGAAAATCTGCGACGCGGGCGTCAGCGGGTAGTCCGGCTCCGCGATGGCCGGCACGCGCAGCCGCCACTGGCGCCCGCCGCCCTCGAAGGTGGCCCAGGCCCCCTCAAACCCGCGCAGAAACGCGAGCACTTCAGCCCCCCGGGGCTGGGAACGAGCGGCGGATGCAGGCTTCGTCACGAGGGAATCATTACGGACGACCGCCCGGAAAGAAAACCGCAAAAGTCCCCGCCCCCGCGGAATCTTTATGATCCATCCGCGCCGGTCCGCCGAATACCCTCTCTGTGGAAATTTCGCTGCCGGCGTGCCCTGCGCCCGCGCCGCCCCCAACCGGGCGGCTCGCGCGGTCGCGGGTTGCACGGGCGAAAGTCCTGGCCGATGGGTGGACGTGCTACCAAATCATGGGTTGGTTGGTGCATCCCCGGCGGAGACGCTCGTTCGGGTCCCCGCCGGGGTCATTTTTTCGGGCGTGTGCGAACGCAAAAGTTCCGCTACGAGAACGGAGCGTCATGACACCCGAGGACCTTCTCCGACGAATCGCCCGCGGCGACGAAAAGGCCCTCGGCGCGCTCTACGACGCCTGCGGCGGGCTTGTTTACAGCCTCGCCCGGCGCGTGACCGGCAGTGACCGCGAAGCCGAGGAAATCACGCAGGACGTCTTTGTCGCCGCCTGGCGCAACGCCGGGCAGTTCGACCCCGGCCGCGCGAACGCCGCCACCTGGCTCACCGCCCTCACCCGCAACAAGGCCATCGACCGCCTCCGCGCCACCCGGCGCCGGCTCCCCGCCGCCCCGGCCGAGGCCGACGAATGGCCCGAACCCGCCGACCCCGCGCCCGGCCCGGCCGAAACTATCGCCCGCGACGACCGCACCAAACACATCCGCCTCTGGATCGGTGAACTCCCGCCCAACCAGCGCGAGGCCGTCGAACTCGCCTTCTTTGAGGGCCTCACCCACCCCGAAATCGCCGCCCGGCTCAACGCCACCATTGGCACTGTCAAATCCCGCATCCGCCTCGGCCTTGACCGACTGCGGCACAAATTGAAGGGAGGCCTCGAATGAGCGAAATCGACGATGCCCTGCGCGAACAGGCCGCCCTCTACGCGCTCGACGCCCTTCCCGCCGACGAGGCCGCGAAGTTCCGCCAGCTCGTGCGCCGCCACCCCGACCTCGCCGGGCTCGTGGCCGAATACGAGGCCGCCGGCCAGCTTTTCACCGCCCTTACGCCGCCCGCGACGCCCCCGCCCGCGCTGCGCAGCCGCATTCTCGCCCAGGTCGCGCACCGCGCGCCCATCCGCCCCGCCGCGCTCGTCATCCCCTGGGGCATCGCCGCCGCCCTGGCCGTGACCGCCGCGTTCCTCTGGAACCAGAACCTCCGCCTCGACGACACCCGCACCGCCCTCGAGGAACGCGCCTCCAGCCTGCCCGCCCTCGAGGCGCGCATCGCCGGCTATGAACGCCTGGAGGAGGAGAAAAACCAAACCGTCCTCGACCTCCGCCGCAAGCTCGAGGATCTCGAAAAGCGCCGCACCCTCGCCGAAATGCAGGTCGCCACGCTCACCTCGAAGCTCGACGCCTCCTACCTCGCCGCCATCGCCTGGGACAACGACGCGCAGGAGGGCATCCTCAAGGTCCGCCGCCTGCCCGCGACCGAGCGCGGCAAGGAGTATCAACTCTGGGTCATCGACCCCGCCCGGCCCGTGCCCGTGAGCGGTGGCGTCTTCAAGGTCGCCGACGACGGCTCGGCCACCATCCACTTCGCCCCGACCCAAAAGGTCAGCAAGGCCACCGCGTTTGCCGTGAGCCTGGAAAAGACCGGTGGCGTGCCCGTGCGCGAAGGCCCCGTCGTAATCAGCAATCTCTAGCGGGCGTCGCCCGGGCCGGTCAGCGTGCGCTTGCAAGCCACGACCGTGGCCTCGACGTCCGGGGCCTGGAGCAGGCCGGAGACAATGACCACCCGGCGCGCGCCGGCCGCAACGACCGCCGCGAGATTCTCCGGCTTAATTCCCCCGATGCAGAACACCGGCACGGGAGCCTCGGCGTAAACGGCCGCAATCTCCGCCGTGCCGATGGGCGCATAATCCGGCTTCGTGGGCGTGGCAAACAGCGGACCGAACCCGATGTAGTCCGCTCCCTCGGCAAACGCCGCGCGGGCCTGGGCCAAGCTGTGCGTCGAACGCCCGATGATCGCCCCCGGCCCGGCGGCCTCGCGCGCGGCGGCCAGCGAACCGTCGTCCTGCCCGATGTGCGCGCCGTCGGCCCCGACCTCGCGCACGAGATGCGGGTGGTCGTTCAGCAGAAAGGGAACGCCCGCCGCCCGGCACGCCGGGGCCAGCGCGTGGGCCAGGGCGACGATGTCTTCCTCCGGCACCGCCTTGGCGCGCAGCTGCAGCACGTCCACGCCGCCGCGCAAAAGATGCACGGCCATGTCGAGCGCCCCGGACATCGGCACGTAGCCGAGGTCGAGGATGCCGTAGAGGGTGGCGGAGGCGGGAAACACGGCGGGGCCGCGGGCTAGAACTCGGGGATGCCGTCGGCCAGCATGCGCTCGATGAAGGCGGTCGAGTATTTGCCCGCGCGGAAGTTCGCGTTGCGCATGATGGCCTGCTGGAAGGGGATCGTCGTCTTGACGCCGGTGATCATGTATTCGCCCAGCGCGCGGTTCATGCGGCTGATGGCGGCCTCGCGCGACGACGCAGTCACGATGAGCTTGGCGATCATCGAGTCGTAGTTCGGCGGGATCGGGTAGCCCGCGTAGGCGTGGCTGTCGATGCGGACGCCGCGGCCGCCGGGGGCGTAGTAGAGCTCGATCTGCCCGGGCGAGGGCATGAAGTTATTGAAGGGGTCCTCGGCGTTGATGCGGCACTCGATGGAGTGGTGGCGGGGCCGGGCGTTGACCACGTAGTCGGAGAGATGCTCGCCGGCCGCGACCTGAATCTGCTGCTTCACAAGGTCGCAGCCATACACCTCCTCGGTGATGGGGTGCTCGACCTGGATGCGGGTGTTCATCTCCATGAAGTAGAAGTTCCCCGTGTCGTCGACGAGATACTCCATGGTGCCGGCGTTGTAGTAACCAACGGACTCCGCTAGCTTGATCGACGCCTCGCCCATGCGCTGGCGCAACTCGGGCGTCATGAGCGGGGACGGGCATTCCTCGACGATCTTCTGGTTGCGGCGCTGGATGGAGCAGTCGCGCTCGCCCAGGTGAACGATGCGGCCGTGCTCGTCGCCCATGATCTGGAACTCGATGTGGTGCGGGTTCTGGATGAACTTCTCGATGTAGACCGAGGCGTTGCCAAAGGCCTTCTCGGCCTCCATGCGGGCGCTGTGAAATCCCTGCACGAGGCTGCCGTCGTTGTGGGCGATGCGCATGCCGCGCCCGCCGCCACCGGCCACGGCCTTGATCATCACGGGGTAGCCGATCTGCTTGGCGATCTTGAGCGCCTCGGCCTCGCTGTCGACCGTGCCCTCGCTGCCGGGCGAGACGGGCACGCCGGCCTTGCGGGCGGTGTCGCGGGCGGTGTTTTTGTCGCCCATGAGGCGGATGGCATTCGCCGACGGCCCGATGAACTTGATGTTGCAGCTCGCGCAGACCTCGGCGAAGTGGGCGTTCTCGGCGAGGAAGCCGTAGCCGGGATGGATGGCGTCGACGTCGGCAATCTCGGCCGCGCTGATGATGCGGTCGATCTTCAGGTAGCTTTCGTTGCTCGGCGCCGGCCCGATGCAGATGGCCTCGTCGGCGAGCTGGACGTGGAGCGAATCAATGTCGGGCTCGGAGTAGACGGCAACGGTCTGGACGCCGAGTTCCTTGCACGCGCGGATGATGCGCAGGGCGATTTCGCCGCGGTTGGCGATGAGGATTTTCTTGAACATTGCGCGTCGCTTACTTGACGCGGAAAAGCGCCTGGCCGAACTGGACCGGCTTGCCGTTTTCGGCCACGACCTCGGCGACGACGCCGGAGACCTCGGCCTTGATCTCGTTCATGACCTTCATGGCCTCAATGATGCAGACGACGGTGTCGGGGGTGACGGTCTGGCCGACTTCCAGGTAGGGGGGGGCGTCCGGCGAGGGCGAGGAGTAGAAGGTGCCAACCATCGGGGAGGCGATCTCCTTGAGGTTCGAGGCGGCGGGGGCAGCCGCGGCGGGGGCCGGGGCGGAAGCGGCGGGAGCGGCCGCCGGCAGCGCGGCCGGGGCGGGGGCGTATTGGATGACCGGTGAACTCTCCGCGCCCGCCATTTTGAGGGTAATGTTGAATCCCTCCTTCTCCATTTTGAAAACGGCCAGGCCGTTTTTCTTCATGAGGTCGATGAGCGCGCGAATTTCTTTGATGTCCACTGGTTAGAATACGTTATGACGAACGCTCAGAATCTCCGCGGGCGTTCCGGGGGTCAAGATTTATGCGGACGCCCGCCGGCGGCGCGCGCAAGGATTCCCCGCCAGTCGCGGCTTTACAACGGGGCGCGGGCCGTCCATGTTTCCCGGCTCTCCAATGCACACTTTGCTCTACATTTTGCTCACGCTGCACATCCTCGTGTGCCTGCTGATGGTCCTGGTTGTCCTGATGCAGCGTCCCCGCAACGAAGGCCTCGGGGCCGCGTTCGGCAGCGGCATGACGGAAAACATCTTCGGCGCGCAGACGACCAACGTGCTCGCCCGATTCACCACCTGGCTGGGCATTGCCTTTTTCGTCCTGACGCTCGCCCTGGCGATGGTCTACGCCCGCATCTACTCGGGCAACACTGGCATCGGCAAGGAACTGCTCTCGCTCCCGCAGCCGAAGCCGGCCGCCGTGGCGACGCCCGCCCCAGTCGCCTCCCCACTCCCGACGGAATCCGCCGCCGCGCCCGCCTCCGACCCGACCGAAGTGAAACCCGCCGCCAGCGCCTCGCCGGTCCCGGCCGCGAGCCCCGCGGCCGCCCCCGCCGCCAACTAGCGTCCCGCTCAGCCGTGAGAGTCGCCCGAACGATTGCCGCCACGCGCGGTCTCGTTCGCCGCGGCGGGCAGCCGGTGGTGCTCGTGCCCACGATGGGCGCCCTGCACGAGGGCCATGCGGCCCTCATTCGCCGCGCCCGCCGGCTGGCGGGACCTCAGGGAACCGTGGTGGTCTCCGTTTTCGTCAACCCGACGCAGTTCGGACCGAAGGAGGATTTTTCCCGCTACCCGCGCCCGATACGGGCGGACCTGAAAGTCTGCCGCGAAAACGGTGCCGACCTCGTCTTTCGCCCGGAACCCACCGAGATGTATGCGGTGGACGCCTCGGCGCGGGTGGATGAGACGAGCCTCTCCGCGCACCTCTGCGGAGCCAGCCGGCCGGGGCATTTCGGCGGGGTGGGCACCGTGGTCGCGAAATTGTTTTTGATCGTCCAGCCGCAGATCGCCGTCTTCGGGGAAAAGGACTGGCAGCAGCTCGCCATCATTCGCCGGCTCGTGCGGGACCTAAACTTCCCGGTGCGCATCGTCGGGCACCCCACCGTGCGCGAAGCCGACGGTCTGGCGCGAAGTTCCCGCAACGCCTACCTCACCCCGGAGGAGCGCGCGGTCGCCCCGGGCATTTACGCCGCGTTGACCCGCGCCGCCGCCGAACCCACCGCGGGCCGCATCCTCCGCTCGGCCGGTCGCGCCCTCGCCGCCCTGCCCGGGGCCCGCGTGGATTACGTGCGGCTCGTGGACGCCGAGACCCTGGAACCCGCGACCCGCCTACGCCGGCGCACCACCCTCGCGGCGGCCGTCTTCCTCGGCCGCGCCCGGTTGATCGACAACGTCCAAATCCCCCCACGAGCATGAGAGAATTCGATTACGTCGTCGTCGGCAGCGGCATTGCCGGCCTGTCCTTTGCGCTGAAGGCCGCGGAAAAGGGCAGCGTGGCCATCGTCACCAAACGCGGGCTCGTGGACTCGAACACCGCCTGGGCCCAGGGCGGCGTGGCCTGCGTGGTCAGCGACGAGGATTCCTTCGAGCTGCACATCCGCGACACGCTGGAGGCCGGGGCCGGCCTCTGCCACGAGGACGCGGTGCGCACCGTGGTCACCGAAGGGCCGGAGCGCATCCGCGAGCTGATCGCCTGGGGCCTCCACTTCGACGAACGCGAGCATCCGGATGGCCACACCGAACTCGACCTCGGCAAGGAGGGCGGGCACTCCAAGCGCCGCGTCCTCCACGTGCAGGACGCCACGGGCCGCCGCATCGAGGACGTGCTCGCCGCGCGCGTGCGGGCCCACGCCGGCATCACCATCCTCGAGCGCCACATGGCCGTGGACTGCATCACCACCGGCAAGCTCGGCTACGCGATGGAAAACCGCTGCGTCGGCCTCTACGTGCTCAACGAGGACACGGGCGAAGTGGAGACCATCCGCACGGACGTCACCGTGCTGGCCACCGGCGGCTGCGGCAAAGTCTACCTCTACACGACCAACCCCGACATCGCCACCGGCGACGGCGTGGCGATGGCCTGGCGCGCCGGCGCGACCATCGCAAACATGGAGTTTGTGCAGTTCCACCCCACCTGCCTCTACCACCCGCAGGCGAAGTCCTTCCTCGTCACCGAGGCCGTGCGCGGCGAAGGCGGCATCCTCCGCGACGCGAAGGGCCGGCGCTTCATGGAGCACGCCCACCCGCTCAAGGAGCTCGCGCCCCGCGACATTGTCGCCCGCGCCATCGACGCCGAGATGAAGCGCAGCGGCAGCAAATGCGTCTACCTCGACATCACGCACCAACCGGCCGAGTTCGTCCGCAATCGCTTCCCGACCATTTACGAGACCTGCCTCGGCCTCGGCCTCGACATCACCCGGGAACCCATCCCGGTCGTGCCGGCGGCCCATTACCAGTGCGGCGGCGTGAAGACCGACCTCAACGGCGAATCCAGCCTGCGCGGACTCTACGTGATCGGCGAAGCCGGCTGCACCGGGTTGCACGGCGCGAACCGCCTCGCGAGCAATTCCCTGCTCGAGGCGGTCGTTCTCGCCCACCGCGCCTTCGAGAAATCCTCCCGCCGCCCGCAGGACCGCACCCCCATCCCGCTCCCGGAATGGCGGGCCGGCGAGGTCCAGGACGTCGACGAACTCGTCGTCATCTACCACAACTGGGACGAAATCCGCCGCCTCATGTGGGACTACGTCGGCATCGTCCGCACCGAAAAACGCCTCCAGCGCGCCGCCGCCCGCCTCCGCAACCTCCAGGCCGAAATCCAGGACTTCTACTGGAACTTCAACGTCACCACCGACCTCCTGGAACTTCGCAACCTCGTCACCGTCGCCGCCCTCATCGTCGACTGCGCCATCAGCCGCCGGGAAAGCCGCGGCCTCCATTTCACCCTCGATTACCCCGAACCCGACGACCGCAAAGCCCGGCACGACACGACGTTTCGCCGCACTTGATCCGCGGCAAACCAGTTCGCCGCCCGACCACTTTTCGCTTGCGCGCTTCGGCTCCTCAGCCGATATACCCGCCGGATGCGGAACCGCCCCCACCGATTCCCATTTTTACTCTTGGCGCTCGTTTTCTGCGGGGCCCTTGCGTCTGCCCGCGCGGAATCCGCGCTCTCCTCGTCCTCCGACTTCGCCCGCTACGCGATGAAGCTGCGCGAGAACGCCCTCCTGCGCATCGAACCGCCGGTCACCAGCAACCGCCCCTCCTTCAGCTTCGGCTTCAGCAAATACCCCTGGAAGGTCGGCATCGTCACCACGGTGTTCTGGGTCGGCGAGCATCCCACCCAGAACAATCCCGTGCCCAATTACAAGAGTTCCTGGGACACCGCCTGGGCCCGCAACTTCGGTGGCTACGACAACCCCGACCCCGCCACCCGGCGCAACTTCATCCCCGCCAAATTTGTCCCGCGGCAAAACCCCTTCTACGTCGCCCTCCCCTTTAACGACGTCACCCGCGGCACGACCAAACCCGAGTCCCGCCGCGTGATTCCGTGGTTCCGCGAGGCTTTCGAGCGCGAGGGCAAGAGCGTCTGCAAGGGCCGCTGGATCGCCATCCGCTACCGCGGCCGCATCTGCTACGCTCAATGGGAGGACTGCGGCCCCTTCCGCACCGACCACTGGCAATACGTCTTCGGCAACGAACGCCCGCGTCCGAACCTCAACCAGGGCGCCGGCCTCGACGTCTCCCCCGCGGTGCGCGACTACCTCGGCATGGGCGGCAAGGACGTCACCGACTGGAAATTCGTCGATTTCAAGGACGTCCCGAACGGCCCCTGGGCCAAACACGGCGACAACAACACCTTCGTCCTCCAGCGCCGCGGCGAAAACCTCTTCTTCGCCGACCGGAACAACGCCCATAGCGCCCGCAAGCGCTAGCGGCCGCCGGCGGGCCTCCCCTCCCCGCGGAGAAACCGTCTGCCCGGGTAACGGCAGCCGACCCGATTGATCTGTCCTTCATCCCCCGTCCCCCCATGCCAATCCCCCGGCCCCTCCTGCCCGTTGTGGCGCTCCTCGCCGTCCTCTCCGGCCACGCCGCCACGCCCGCCCCTCCCGCTGAACCCTCCCCCGCACCCGCCGTCCTCCGAAACGCCGCGGTGCTCAAATGGCTGGAGGAGGACGCGCAACTCGCGGACCAAAGCGACCTGCCCGACCTCGCCGCCGCCCGGCGCGCGGACCTCGCGGCGCTCCAGTCCCAGCCCCCGGCCGAAACTCCCGTCGCCCCGCATCCCGACCTCCTTCCGCCCCTCGCCCACCCCGAGGGCAACCCGGTCCTCGCCGAATTCGTCCAGAAACTCGACCGCGCGATCCTCACCCCGGACAAACGCTTTCCCAAGGGCGCCGAAGGCGGACGCGCCCGCACCGAGGAAGGCTGGGCCTACGGCGTGCGGGCCGATGAGTTACTGCGCCTGGCCCAGGCCTTCTGTCATCCCCAGAGCCCCCGCCGCGACGATCCCGCCCTCATCGCCCCCATCCTGCGCCGCCTCGCGTTCTTCGCGGAATACATGGCCGCCGGCGGCCCGGTGCTCGGCGACTTCGGCCCCTGCGGCAACATCGCCGATGCCTGCCTCATCCTGACCACCTGCCGACCGGAGATCATTCCGCCCGGCCTCCGCCGCGACATCGACCAGGCGATCCGCAACAACGCCGACGCGATCCTCGCCAAATGCCCCGCCTGGGCCGCCCCCCTGCCCACGTCGGAATGTCTCGTCAACGCCGACGTGAACTACGTCCTCGCCGTCGCCATCGCCAACCGCATGTTCCCCTCCCCGGCCTATGCCGCAGGCGTGAAAAACGGCCTCGATTACATTGAGCCCCACATCCTGCCCGACGGTGCGACCAACTACGTCGGCCGCCAGAACGAATGCCCCGGCTACCACGGCCAGGCCATCTTTTCGCTCGCCCGCACCGCCCAGATCACCGGCGACCCCCGCCCCCTCGACATGGTCAAACGCCTGCGCTGGTATTACCCCCTCGTCGTTTCGCCCACCGGCGTCATGGAATGGGCCACCGCCACCAGCTGGCACCACTACTGGAACACCGACAACGGCGCCCGCGGTGCCGCCATCCTCGCCGAACTCACCGACTGCCCCCACAACCAGCGCGTCGCCAACCTCGGCTACAACGGCGACCTCTGGGCCGCCTCCTGGTGGAATCCCGAACGCATCCCCGCCCCCTGCCCCGACACCTACTTCACCTACGACCGCAACGTGCAGGGCCCCCGCGCCCGCTTCGGCCCCTGGTCCCTCGTCGGCACCACCCGGAAAACCGAAGACAAACGCGGCAAGTCCAGCTACGTCGGCTGCGTCCTCGAAACCGGCGAGCCCGGCAAATGGCAACTCGACGCCGCCCTGCAGGACGCCGGCATGGAAATCCGCCTCGATCCCTCCCGCGACGATGCCTCCGAGCACCGCGGCCGCATCACCCTCGCCCACGACGAACCCATCACCACCAGCGCCGTCGGTCAACATGCCGCCGCCCTCGGTGCCGTCGCCCGGCTCGGCAGCTACGGAAAGCCCGCCACCGACTGGATCACCCGCCAGGCCTGGCTCTTTACCCCGGAACGCCTCGTCGGCCTCGTCACCCTCGAAGCCGGCACCGAAATGGAGGCCGCCGGGATTTTTGGCGATCTCTTTCTCGTCAGCGGCCGCGCCAACTGGGGCCAGCGCAAGGAGCTCCGCGACCTCGGCGACGGCCGCTTTGCCTACGGCGCGCTCGTCATCACCTTCCACGCACACGATTTCCTGGGCTTCACGCACGAATACACCGACGTCATGGGCGGCGGTTTGAACCAAAGCAGCAGCCGGAAATCCTGCCGCCTCCTCCTCGTCGACGAAGCCGCGAAAACCGGAGCCATCACCACCTACCCCGCCGGCACCAAACACTTCTACCTCGTCGAGGTGCGTCCGGCCTCCTCCCCGGCCGCCACCGTCCGGAAAGTGGACGCCGGGAACGGCCTGCTCGCCTTCCTCGTCGGCGAGGGCAAAACCACCTACCAGGTCGCCTTCAACCCCGGGGAGAAACCCGTTCGTGTCCCCTTCCGCCCCCCGGGCA
This sequence comes from Verrucomicrobiaceae bacterium, assembly GCA_027488755.1. GTDB lineage: Bacteria > Verrucomicrobiota > Verrucomicrobiia > Chthoniobacterales > JAATET01 > JAATET01. The sequence goes on from JAIYAZ010000010.1 coordinate 32,991, forward strand.
CCCTCCACCGCAGCGGCGAAGCCTTCCGCCCCGAGTGGCTGCAGGCCGCCGGCCCCGTCCCCTCCGTCGCCCCCATTCCCTGCCCCAACGGCTTCGACTTGCCCCCGGGGGAGATCGCCTTCGTCCGCAGCCCGTAAACCCGCCGGCGCTGGCATGGCGAAGGCCGCCTGGTTTCCCAGGCGGCCTCCGTTTTGGCTGTAAGCCGGATTCTGTCCACCCCGGCGAACCGGGGCTGGGCGGTCATTTCTCTAAGCGACTAATACCCGAGGTTTCCCTCCCCGCCGCCGAAGCCGCGGGAAGAAGCCGGGCAGGCGACCCGTTCCTCTGTTCTGTCTTGCACCGCCTGGGGTTTATCCTGCCCCCGCGATCACTCGCGGGGCGGTGGGCTCTTACCCCGCCTTTTCACCCTTACCGGCCGAACCTTGCGGTCGGCTGGCGGTATGTTCTCTGTGACACTTTCCGTCGTGCCGGACTTGGGCCCGGCACCCCCGCGCATTCTACGCGGCAGGTTGCCTTGTGGTGTCCGGACTTTCCTCCCGCCCCCCGCTTGCGCCGGGAACGAGCGACCGCCCGCCAAGCCGCACCATACCCGCTTTCACCCGCCCGTAAATGCCGAATCAACCCCCGCCTCCCCCAGCAAAGCCGCCAGATCCCCCGGCAACGCCGCCTCCCAGCGCTGCAGCCGCCCCGCAAACTCCACCTCCAGCCCCGCCGAATGCAGCGCATGCCGCTCGTGCACCAGCTCCCGCGCCATCTCCGCCGTCCACCCCCGCTCGATGAACTCCAGGTAAAACCGGTCGTCCACGTAAAGCTTGTCGCCCACCACCGGATGCCCCGCATGCGCCAAATGCACGCGGATCTGGTGCGTCCGCCCCGTCAACGGCCACGCCCGCACCACCGCCCCCGCGCGGCCGTCGGACAGCCACCCGCGCCGCTCCACCTCAAACCGCGTCACCGCCGCGGCCCCCGCCGGATGCACCCCGCGCTTGAGATACACCCGCGACGGGCCGAACTCCCCCACCCTTGCCAATGGCGCCTCCACCGTGAACGCCGCTTCCGCCGGCCACCCGAAAACCACCGCCCGATAATCCTTCCGCACCGCCCCCCGCTCCATCGCCATCGCGCAGGCCCGGGCCGCCGCCGCCGTCTTCGCCACCAGCACCACCCCGCTCGTCTCGCGGTCGAGCCGGTTGATCAGCGAGACCTGCCCGCCGTTCACCACCTCATACGCCAGCAACTCCCGTAGCCCGTCCCACAGCGTCGGCGGCCCGCCCGGTTTCGTCGGATGCACGAGCAACCCCGCCGGCTTGTCGATCGCCAGCAGTTCCCGGGTCTCCCCGAGAATCGTAAAATGAGGAGCCTTGATCGGCGCGGGCATCGCGTCGAGTCTAGCACCCTCCGCCCCCGCGCGGCCAAACCAACTCTCGCCCCACCCCGCCATGGCGCTCATCCGCGCGCACCAACTCACCCGCCGCTACGGCAGCGTCAACGCCCTCGACGCCCTCTCGCTCGAAATCGCCGCCGGGGAATTCGTCACCATCACCGGCCCCAGCGGCTGCGGCAAAAGCACGCTGCTCAATCTCCTCGGCGGCCTCGACCGCTCCGACTCGGGCGAACTCCACGTCGACGCCGTCGCCCTCCACCAGGCCACCGACGCCACCCTCACCGACTACCGCCGCCGACGCCTCGGCATCGTCTTCCAGTTCTTCAACCTCCTGCCGGCGATGACCGTCGTGGAAAACGTCGAACTCCCCCTCCTCTTCGCCGGCGCCCCCCGCCGCGCCATGCGCGACCGCGCCCGCGCCATGCTCGCCCTCGTCGGCCTGGAATCCCGCGCCGACCACCGCCCCCACCAGCTCAGCGGCGGCGAAATGCAACGCACCGCCATCGCCCGCGCCCTCGTCCACGAACCCGCCCTCCTCCTCGCCGACGAACCCACCGGCAACCTCGACTCCGCCAACGCCGACCGCGTCATGGACGCCCTGGCAAAGATCGCTTCCCAACGCCTCACCACGATGGTAGTCGTCACCCACAGCGAAGCGGTCGCCACCATGGCCCCGCGCCGCATCCACCTCCTCGACGGCAAGATTTCCCATGGCTGAGACCTCCAAGCCCACCTGCGAAAGCGAAATCCTCTCAAAGTTCAAACTCTTCGCCGGCTTCAAGGAGGACGAACTCGCCACCCTCCTCAGCCTCTCCGACATCCAGAACTTCGCCGCCGGCGAACGCATCGTCACCGAGGACGAGCCCGGCCTCTGCATGTATGTCATCCTCCAGGGCCGCGTCCGGGTCCACAGCCACGCCGGCACCCACGAAGTCCCGCTCGCCGAACTCCACGTCGGCGACTTCTTCGGCGAACTCTCCCTCGTGGATGACGGCCCCCGCTCCGCCAGCGTCGACGCCGTCGAACCCACCGAGGTCCTCCGCATCACCCGCATGGTCGTCGGCGTTCTCGCCGGCGTGCAACCCGCCGCCGCCATCCATCTCCTCGCCGCCATCGGCCGTTCGCTCGTGAACCGTCTCCGCGCCGGCAATCAGAAATATCTCGACCTCATCCTCCTCGGGCACAAAGAATCTGCCGCCTCGGCCTCGTAAACCGCGGTCGCCCCCTCGTCACCGCAAGATTCTTCGTGGAAAAACAACGCACCCTCGCCGCCTCCGCCAGCCTCACCGGCACCTCGCTCCATACCGGAGAGCAGGTCACCCTCACGCTCCACCCCGCCCCGGCCGGCCACGGATTCAAGTTCCGCCGGAAGGACCTGCCGGACGAGCCCATCATCGAGGCCCACGTCTCCCACGTCCGCCAGGTCGAGCGCGCCACCACCCTCGTCGAGGGCAACGCCAAGATCCACACCGTCGAACACGTCCTCTCCGCCCTCACCGGCCTCGGCGTCGATAACGCCCTCATCGAGATGGACGCCAACGAACCGCCCATCGGCGACGGTTCCGCCGCCGCCTACGTTGCCACCATCCGCCAGGCCGGCATCGTCGAGCAGGACGCCGCCCGCATCGACTACGCCCCCGACGAGCCCATCCACATCGAGACCAGGGAAGGCTCCATCCTCGCCGTCATCCCCGACGAAAAATTCCGCGTCTCCTGCACCCAGGTCGGCCCCGAAGGCCGCTTCACGCAGTATCTCAGCCTCGAGATCACCCCCGAGATCTACGAAAAGGAAATCGCACCCGCCCGCACCTTCGTCTTCTACGAGGATGTGAAGCCCCTCATGGACAAGGGCCTCATCCGCGGCGGCAGCCTCGAAAACGCCATCGTCGCCCGCGGCGACTCCGTCCTCAGCAAGGAGCCCCTCCGCTTCCCCGACGAATTCGTCCGCCACAAGATCCTCGACATCGTCGGCGACCTCGCGCTCTCCGGCCGTCGCCTCCGCGGCCACGTCATCGCCGTCAAACCCGGCCACGGCCCGAACGCCGAACTCACCCGCGCCCTCGTCAAAGGCTTCGCCGAAGTCGCCGCCGTCGCCCCCGTGCCCCGCGCCGCCCCCGTGTCCGCCAGCGCCTCCGCCCTCGACATCAACCAGATCATGGCGATCCTCCCCCATCGCTACCCGTTCCTGCTGGTCGACCGCGTCATCGAACTCGGCGAACTCCGCGCCGTCGGCGTCAAATCCGTCACGATCAACGAACAGTTTTTCCAGGGCCACTTCCCCGGCCACCCCGTCATGCCCGGCGTGCTTCAGGTCGAGGCCATGGCCCAGGTCGCCAGCATCGTCATGATGCGCCGCACCGAAAACGCCGGCAAAATCGGCTACTTCATGAGTGCCGACGAGGTGAAATTTCGCAAGCCCGTCGTCCCCGGCGACACCCTCTTCATCGAGTGCGACATGATCAGCGCCAAAAAGCGCCTCGGCAAAGCCGCCTGCAAATGCCTCGTCAACGGCGAAGTCGTCAGCGAAGGCATCCTCCTCTTCGGCATTGTGGATCAATAACCGCAATGATCCACCCCACCGCCATCATTGACCCCACCGCCCGCATCGGCGAAGGCACCCGCATCGGGCCCTACGCGGTGATCGGCGCCGGCGTGGTCATCGGGGCCGACTGCGAGATTGCCAACCACGTCACCATCGCCGGCCCCACCACCATCGGCGACCGCAACGTCTTTTTCCCCTACGGCTCCATCGGCCAGCGCACGCAGGACCTCAAATACGCCGGCGAGCCCACCTACCTCGAAATCGGGCACGACAACTCCTTCCGCGAGTTCTGCACCCTCAACCGCGGCACCGCCCCCGGCTCGAAAACCACCATCGGCAGCCACGGCAATTTCCTCGCCTACTCCCACATCGCCCACGACTGCACCGTCGGCGACCACGTCATCTTCTCGAACAACGGCACCCTCGCCGGCCACGTCATCGTCGAGGACCACGCCGTCATCGGCGGCCTCGCCGGCGTCCACCAGTTCTGCCGCATCGGCCGCCACGCCATCACCGGCGGCTGCACCAAGATCGTGCAGGACGTCCCGCCCTTCATGATCGCCGACGGCAACCCCGCCGAAGTCCGCGGCATCAACCAGGTCGGCCTCGAACGCCGCGGCTTCGATCCCGAGTCCATTCGCAGCCTGCGCGAAGCCTACCGCATCCTCTACCGGGAAAATCTCAATACCCGGCAGGCCCTCGAGCGCATCCGCGAAACCCTCCCCGCAAACGCCGAGATCACCGCGCTCCTCGACTTCATCGAGGCCTCGAAACGCGGCATCGTCCGCTGAGCGCACCGGCCCTAGCCGGCCCGCTGCTCGCCAAACTGCATCTCCGCCAACCGGCGGTAGCGCCCGTCGGGCCGCGTCATCAACTCGTCGTGCGTGCCGGACTCCAGCACCGCGCCGTCCTCGATCACGTAGATGCGGTCCACCCGCCGGATCGTCGCCAGGCGATGCGCGATGATGAACGCCGTCCGCCCCTCCAGCAGCGTCGCCAGCGCCTGCTGAATGAGGTGCTCACTCTCCGAGTCCAGCGCGCTCGTCGCCTCGTCGAGAATCAGAATCGCCGGATTCTTCAACAGCGCCCGCGCGATGGCGATGCGCTGCCGCTGCCCGCCCGATAGTTTCACCCCGCGCTCGCCCACCAACGTCGCGTAACCCTCCGGAAATCGCTCGATGAAGTCGTGGCAGGCGGCCTGCCTCGAGGCGGCCCGCACCTCCTCCGGTGTCGCGTCGGGCCGGCCGTAGCGGATGTTTTCCTCAATGGTCCCGCCAAACAGCAGGACCTCCTGCGGGACCATCGCCATCTGATCCCGCAACTCCGCGAGGCCGTAATCGCCGGAGGCCCGGCCATCAATACTCACCGTGCCCACATCCGGCTCATAAAAGCGGAGCAGCAACGCGACGAGGGTGGATTTGCCCGCGCCGCTGGGGCCGACGAGCGCGATCTTTTCCCCGGCCCGGGCATGCAGCGTCAGCCCGCGCAGCACCGGGTTCTGCGGCCGCGAGGGATACCGGAACGACACGCCGTCGAACCGCACGTCGCCCGCCACACGCGGAAATTTCTCCGCCCCCGCGGTGGCCACGATCTCCGGCGTCTCCCGCAGCAACTCCCGCACGCGCTCCGTCGCCCCGAGGGTTTTCTGCACGTGGCTGAACACGTCCGCAAACGAGGCCACCGAACCCCCGACAAAGGTCGTGTAGAGAATGAAGCGCGTGAACTCCCCGAACGTCAGCGCCCCGGTCTGCATGAGGTGCGCGCCATACCAGAACACCCCCACGATCGAGCCAAAGATGCCAAAGATTATAAACGAGACCATCGACGCCCGCAGCCGCGCCGTGCGGAGGATCACCCGCAGAAACGCCGCGAGCTCGCGGCCGTAACGCCCAAGCTCAAACCGCTCGTTGCCGAAGGCCTTCACGTTCGCGATGCCTTGGAGCGACTCCTCGATCACCGTAACGCTGTCGGCCATGCGGTCCTGCGCCTCGCGGGCATGCCCGCGGATGCGCCGGCCAAAAAGTATCGCCACGAGAATGAGCACGGGAAACGTGGCCACCATCAGTCCGGTCAGCTGTAGCGACGTGAGCGCGACGAGCGTGATGCCGCCGCCCATCAGCAGGCATTGCCGAAGAAACTGCGGCACCGTCATCGTCAGCGTGTCCTGCAGCAGCGTGAGGTCGCTCGTCATGCGGCTCGAAAGCTCACCCACCCGCCGCTGCGCAAAGAAACTCATCGGTAGCCCGATCAACCGGCCAAAAAGCTCGCGCCGCAAATCCACGATCGCGCTCTCGCCGCAGCCATAGAACCAATACGTCGAGAAGAACGAAAACACCGCCTGCACGGCCAGCGAGCCCAGGAGAACGAGGGCGATCGTATTGATATCCGCCGCCCACCCCGCGGCACCCCCGGCCTTGCCGCTGGCCGCATCCAGCAGCAAACCCGTGAGATACGGAAACGCCAGCCCGACGCCCGTCGAGATGAGCAGCGTGAGAATCGCGCCGGCGAACCGCCCGCGATACGGCGCGAGGTAGCGAAACACGGTCGCCATCTCGCGCAGGGCCGCTCCGTCCAGCCGGCGGCGCGCCGGGGGTTGCGTCTCGTCCGCGTTCATGACCGCGCCACGGCCTCCCCGGCCGCCACCCGCTCAAGTGCGTCCACCGACGCCGCGAGATCGCGCTCCGGCTCAATGCGCGCCGCCAGCTCCCGCGCCCGGCGGGAAAAGCCCGCGTCGCCCAGCACCTCCGCGAGCGCCGCGGTCAAGCGAGCCTCGGTGCAACGCGCCCGCGGCACCACGGTCGCCACCCCGAGCCGGCGCAGGCGTTCCGCGTTGTCGGGCTGGTCAAAACCAAAGGGCACCACCACCGACGGCACGCCCCAGCGCAACGCCTCCGCGCAGGTGCCGATGCCCCCCTGATGAACGACTGCCGCCGCGCCCGGCAGCACCACGTCGAGCGGGACGTAATCCAGCGCGAGGACGGATTCCGGCAGGTCGGGCGGCGCGGAATTGCGCCCCAGCAGGAGCACGGCCCGCCGCCCCACGCGCGTGCAGGCCGCGACCGCGCAGGCGTAAAAGTCGCGCGCGATTTCGATCACCGACGATCCGAGCGTGAACACCACCGGCGCCTCGCCCGCGGCCAGAAACCGGCGCACCCGCTCCGCGGCCCCGGGATCCGCTTCTTGCGCAAAGAACGGAAAGCCCGTCTGCACCGTGCGCGCCGGCCAGTCCGGCTGCGTGGCGGCAAGAAACGCCGGGAACAACGCCAGTGTCAGCAGCGGGGAATGCTTGTCGTCGAACACGGGGCTGCCACCCGCCGGCAGGCCCAACTCGCGGCGAAACGCGCTCAGCGGCTCCCCCCACCGCCGCGTGACCAGCCGCCCGAGGCGGAAGATGCAGCGATACGGCCAGCGCCCCAGGTGCCGCAACGCATAGAGGTGCGGTGCCGGCGCGAGCACGCAGGGATCCCAGGCGGAGAGAAACGACGTGGGCGCCAGAATCGCGTTCGCCCAGGGAATCCCCCGGGCCCCCGCGACCAGCGGCGCAACGTAAAGAAGCTCGCCGACGACCAGCAGATCAGCCCCCTCGGTGGCGGCAAGCAGGTCGGTATAGGTCGCCCGCACGTTCGGAAAAACCTGCTCCCGCATCAGCCGCGCCGGCCCGCGCTTCGGATCAAACAAATGCCCGACCAGCTTCGGCTCGAACTCGAAATCCGGCCGGATCGCGCGAAACGCAAAACCCAGCCGCGTGACGTAATCGCGGTAACCGATGGACGCCGCCACCACCGGCTCATGCCCCCGCTGCGCCGCGCCGCGCGCCAGCGCCAGGAGCGGGTGCAGGTCGCCCAGCGAGCCGAGGGAAGCGAAGACGATGCGCATGGGGAGAACCCTAATCAGTGCAGACGAAAGCCCGGCGCGGCGAGCGATTAATTGCGCGCCGGCCGGGCTGAAAAAACAAAGGCAACCCGCGCGGGATTACGCCTCGAGCGTGTCGTCGAGCCAGCCGAGGAGTTCGGTGATGGTTTCCTCGGTCTCGTCGCCCATGTTCGAGATGCGGAAGGTCTTGCCCTTCACCTTGCCGTAACCGCCGTCGATCACGCAGTGGTATTTCTCGCGCAGGCGCTTGATCCACTCGGCGATGTCGATTTCGCGGTTGTTCTTCCCGCAGGTCAGCGAAAGCGAACGGTAGCCCTCGGGCGCGAAGAACTCGAAGCCGCGGGACTTCACCCAGTCGTGAACGAGGCCGTTGAGCTTCGCGTGACGCGCGTAACGGGCCTCGACGCCTTCGGTGAAAATGTCGTCGAGCTTCGATTCCAGCGCGTAGATGTGCGAGATCACCGGGGTGCTGGGCGTCATGTCCTGCTCCTGGTTCTTTTTGAATTCGATGAAGTCGAAGTAATACCCGCGGTCCTTGATCGTGGCGGCGCGCTCAAACGCGGCCTCGGACGCGCTGAAGAGCGCAAGCCCGGGCGGCAACGCAAGCGCCTTCTGGCTACCCGTGAGGAGCACGTCGAGGCCGAGTTCGTCCATCGGAATGGCCTCGGTCGAAAACGACGACACGGTGTCCACGATGAGCAGCACGCCGGGGTATTTTTTCACGACGGCGGCGATTTCCTTGAGCGGGTTGCGCACGCCGCAGGAGGTCTCGTTGTGGATGAGGGTCACGGCATCAAAGCCGCCCGCGGCGAGCGCGGCATCGACCTGCTCGGGCAGAATGGGCTGACCCCACTCGACCTGGAGCGCGACGGCTTCCTTGCCGCAGCGCTTGCTCACGTCGAACCATTTATCGGAGAACGCGCCGCACATGCAGTTCAGCACCTTGCCGGAGCCGACGAGGTTGCGGATCGCGCCTTCCATCACGCCCCACGCGGATGACGTGGAGAGAAACACGGGCTGCGTGGTGCCAAAGAGCGTCTTCAACCGGGGCTGAATGCCGCCGTAGAGCTTTTTGAAGTCGCCGCTGCGATGGCCGATCATGGGCCGGGTGAAGGCCCGGAACGTCTTCTCCGAGACGTCGATCGGGCCGGGAATGAAAAGCTTAACGTGGTCGGTGATAGGCATGATTAGAAAAACTAATCCTCCCAAATAAAGTTCTCGAGCCGCAAGCGCTTTACGCGCTCGGCGGCCTCCTGGGCGCGCGGGCCCGGCACGGCGGCCATTTTTTCGTAGATGGCGGCGGCCTCCTTGAGGCGGTTTTTGGCGGCGAGGAGATTCGCGGCGTCGAAGCCTGCCTTGTAATACCAGAAATACTCCGGCTGCTGGTCCCGCGGGGCGGAGAGCACCTCGTAATACGCGGCGAGGGCGGCATCGAGATCGCCCGCCTGCTGGCTCGCCGCGGCGGCGTGAACGAGCGCCTCATTGCGCTCGGCCGGCAGGGCGTCCGGCGCGGCGGCGATCCGCCGCCACTCGGCCAGCGCTTCCGCGCGGCGGGCGGGCTCCTTCTCCGCCTGGGCCATGAGGGCGTCCCCGCGCTTCAGCCGCGCGGCGAGTTCGAGGCGGCGGTCCTTCGTGCCCGCGATCAGCCGGTCAAGAATGCGCAC
>JAIYAZ010000106.1 GCA_027488755.1 Verrucomicrobiaceae bacterium
AGCGTGGCGACGTTGGCCTGCGTGGCTTCGTGCAGCCACATCTTGCCGTTCATCGCGGGGGCGATGAGCAGCGGGGCGCGCGTGGCGAGCGCGATCGACGTGAGCGCGTCGTCGGCGAGGCCGTGCGCGAGCTTCGCGAGGACGTTGGCGGTGGCGGGCGCGACGAGGAGAAGCAGCGCGCGGTCGGCGAGCTCGATGTGGCCGGGATGCCAGCTCTGCTTTTCGTCGAACACGGAGGTCGTCACGGGCCGGCGCGAGAGCGTTTGGAAGGTGAGCGGCGTGACGAACTCGGTCGCGCTGCGCGTCATCACCACGCGCACGTCGAAGCCGCGTTTGGTGAGCCGGCTGGTGAGGTCGGCGGCCTTGTAGGCGGCGATGGAGCCGCACACGCCGAGGACGATGGTCGGCGGATTTTCGATTTTCGAATTTGGATTTTCGATTGGGTCCATGGGGGCGGGCCCTCAGGCCTCGGCGCGCAACTGCATTCTGCGACTAAGGTAGCGTTCGGCGCGCATGACGGCGCGGAATTTTTCGATGTCCTCTTCCGTCGAGCCGCTGATGAGGGTGTAGCGGTAGTTGCGCCAGTGCTGCATCTCGGCGGCGGCGTTGGTGATGCGGGTCTCGATCTGCTCGGCGGTTTCGGTGCCGCGGCGGGTGAGGCGGCGGCGGAGTTCGTCGAGGCTGGGGGGCATGATGAAGACGTCGGCGAGCGCGTTCTGGATGAAGGGGTCGTCGCAGGCGCGGATGGTGGCGGCGCCCTGTGTGTCGATGTCGATGAGGACGTCGACGCCTTTGCGCAGGTGGTCGGTGACGGTTTGTTTGAGCGTGCCGTAGCGGCGGCCGTGGACGTTGGCGTGCTCGAGGAATTCGCCGTTGGCGATGCGGGCGACGAAGTCCTCCTCGGTGAGGAAGTAATAATCCTCGCCGTGGACTTCGCCGGGGCGCGGGGTGCGCGTGGTGCACGAGACCGAGTAGACGAAGTCGGGCTTGTGGCGGAGCGAGGTGGTGAGGGTGGTCTTGCCGGCGCCGGAGGGCGCGGAGAGGACGAAGAGGATGCCGGTGCGGCTGAAAGCGGAGGCGTTATTCGACATTGAGAATCTGTTCGCGGATCTTATCGAGTTCCACCTTGGAGGCGACCACCAATCGCGTGAGCGCGGAGTCCCCGGCCTTCGAGCCGAGGGTGTTGAGCTCGCGGTAGATTTCCTGGGTGAGGAATTCCAGGGCGCGACCGCCGGGCTCGGCGGCGTGGAGTTTTTCCTCGAACTGCGCGAAGTGGCTGTCGAGGCGGGTGAGTTCCTCGGAGACGTCGCAGCGTTCGGCGAAGAGCGCGATTTCGGTGACGAGGCGCGTGTCGTCGAGCGGGAGGTCGAGGGCGGCGCGGGCGAGGCGGGCGCGGAGTTCCTCGCGGTAGCGGGTGACGACTTCGGGTGCGAGGCGGGCGGCCTCGGTGCGGGCGGCGCGCAGCGTGGCGAGGCGGGCGGCGAGGTCGCGGCGGAGGGCCTCGCCTTCGCGGGCGCGCATGGTGGCGAGGGCGTCGAGCGCGGCGTCGAGCGCGGTGAGGATGAGGGGTTCCCAATCCACGCGGGCGGGCGGCGCGGGGCGGACGATGCCGGGGATGGCGAGGAGGGTGTTCACGTCGACCGCGCCGGGGAGGGCGAGTTCGTGCTGGAGCGCGCGGAGGTCGGCGAGCACCTGGCGGGCGAGCTCGTGGTCGATCTCGGCGCCGCCGCCGGTCTCCGCACCGCCGAGGGTGATGGCGACGTTCACGCGGCCGCGGGCGACGCGGCGGGCGATGCGGTCGCGCAGCGGGGCCTCGAGCGCGGCGAGATCGCGCGGGAGCTGGCAGGCGACTTCGAGGCCCTTGCGGTTGACAGAGGTGCATTCGACGACGCACTGGAGCCCCTGCGCGGTGGCTTCGCCGCGGCCGTAGCCGGTCATGCTGTTCATGGGGGGAAGAATAGAGGACGAGGGGGGGCTCGCGCAACGGTCGCGGAGGACGCGAAGGGATTTCCGGCGGGAGCTTTATTCCCGGTCGAGCCAGAGGGCCTGGCGGAAGCAGAAGCGGCGGGCGTGGCCGAAGTTTTGCCAGCCGGCGGCGCGGGCGAGGGCGGCGAATTCCGCGAACGAAAAGGCGCGCCGCACCGAGAGGCGGGCGTCGGTCACGGTCATGGGCTCGCGCATCCACGTGGCGGTGAGGAGGTCGACGCCGAGCGTGCCGGCGGCGCAGCGGCGGAGGTCGCTCACGAGGACGTGGCGGCGGGCGAGTTGGGCGAGGTGGCAGAGGAGGGCGGCGGCGTCCTCAGTGGAGAAATGGTGCAGCGCGAGGGAGCAGAGCACGACGTCCCACGTTTCGCCGGTGCCGAAGGTGCGGATGTCGCCGGCGTGGTAGCGAATGTTCGGGTGGGCGGCGGAGAGGCGACGCGCGATGGCGAGGGTGGAGGTCTGCTGGTCGACGGCGTCGATTTCCACGGCGACGCCGGCGCGGGCGGCCCAGGTGGCGATGACGCGTGGGAGGTCGCCCGAGCCCGTGGCGAGATCGAGGATGCGCCAGGGTTGGGCGCTGGGGTGCAGGCGGGCGGCGAGGTGGCGGCGCACAAGCGCGTGGCTGCCGAAGAAGCGGTTAAGCGTGACGAGATTTTCGAGGTCACGCTCGAGGGCGGGCGAGACGGGTTGCTCGACGTCCATGCACTCGCGGACGGCGGGATCGAAAAGGCGGGGCATTTTGGGAGAGGGGAGATCGGAGTTGGGAGATGGAAGACGGGCAATCTTCTAGCTCCCATCTTCCAACTTCGCGCAGCTCAGCATGAGCAGCGCGAGCATGCGGCCGGTGTGGCCGCGTTCGCGGCGGTAGGAGTAGTAGCGGTCGGGATCGCTCGCGGTGCAGGTGCCGGCGTCGTGGTAGTGGCCGACGCCGAGGGCGCGGGCCTGCGCGGCGAGGGTGGCGGCGAAGTCGACCTCGTAGAACGGCGGGCGGATGCACGGGCTCACGACGACGACGAGATCGGCGGGCACGCTGCCGTGCCGGGCGTGGAGGCATTCCACGCCGCGGGCGAGGATGTTGGCCTCGGTGCCCTTGCGGCCGGAGTGGAGCAGGGCGATGGCGCGGCGAACGGGGTCCACGACGTAAATGGCGGCGCAATCGGCGACGTAGATGCCGAGGGTGAGCCCGGGCGTGTCGGTGGCGAGGCCGTCCGCGCCGGGGGCGATCACCGGGCCGGTGACGGCGGTGACGAGGCTGCCATGGATTTGCTCGGCGAGGGCGGGGGCGGCGAAGCCGAGGTCGTTGAGGAGGCGGGCGTGGACGGGGCGGAGGCGATCGAGGGCCTCGGCGCGTTCGACGTCGACGGCGACGCCCGGCACGCGCGTGAGAAACGCCGCCCGCACGCCGGGCAGGGCATCCAGTGCGGGGAAAGTTTCGACCGGCAGCGCGGCTTCGGGCATGCCGTCACGCATAGGCGGCCGCGCCGCGCGGCTCCAGCGGATTTCACGAACGGGCGAGCACGGGAAGCAAGCGGGCGACGCGCGGGGAGGGGAGCTGCGCCGCACCGGGAACGGCTCCCCGCCGAGGCCGGGTTGATGGCGATGGATGGGTTGAACTCCCGGCCCTAAAGCCCCACGCTGTCCCGCACCGCCCGCCGGCCCGCGCCCGCCGGGCGGATCGACGACCCGGCCCGCCCCCTTCATGTCCGCGCCATCCTCCCCGCCGTCTTCCGACAAGGTCCCCGCCAAGGAAAAGCTCGCCTACGGCGTCGGGCAGATTTCCGGCAGCCTGCACAACACCGTGGACGAGCGCTTCATGAGCCCGATTTTCGTTCTCCATCTCGGCGTTTCTCCCGGCCTCATTGGGATCTTCAACCTCATCTGGCGGCTCTGGGACGCCGTCACCGACGTGCTCATGGGCTGGATCAGCGACAACACCCGCACGCGCTGGGGCCGTCGCCGTCCCTACATGCTTCTCGGCGCCATCCTCGTCGCCTTCTGGATGCCCGTGATCTGGCTCTTCGGCCGCAACTGGGACCTGCCGACCATCATCATCTGGATGTTTGTCTGCCAGCTCCTGCTCTACCTTTTCTCCACGATCTGGAACATCCCCTACCAGTCGATGCTGCTCGAGATCACCCCCGACAGCACGGAGCGGACGAGCGTGGCCGCCTGGCGGTCCTACATCGCGGCTCCCATCGGCCTCGGCGCCGCCTGGCTCTGGTATTTCGCGCAGCACCCCATGTTTCACGGCCCCGACGGCCAGCCCGACATCATCAACGGCGCGTTCTGGCTCACCATCGTCCTGTCCGTCCTCGTCCTGGTCTGCGGGGTCATCCCCGCCTTCTTCTGCCGCGAGCGCTACTACGCCCAGGCCCAGCACCAGAAGGCCATCCCCCTGCGCGAGGAAATTCGCCTCACGCTCACCAACCGTCCGTTTCTCCTGCTCGTGCTGCTCACCTTCCTTTTCTACATGGGCAGCCACCTCAAGGCCGGCCTCGCCTTTTACACGAAGGTCTTTTACGTCTGCGGCGGCGACGAGAACCTCGCCGCAAAAATCGCCGGCATCGAAGGCACCCTCTACGTCTTCGCCAGCATCCTCGGAGTGCCCATTTTCCAATGGCTGGCCAAACGCCACGGCAAACGCGCCAGCCTCGCCGCCGTCATGGCCGTGACGTTTTTTGGCAGCCTCTCGACCTGGTTCACCTACCTCCCCGAGCATCCCTACCTCTCCATCTTCAGCACGCTGCTGCTGGCCCCGGCGACTTCGGGCATCTGGGTCCTCCTGCCCTCGCTCACCGGCGACGTCGTCGACCACGACGAACTCCGCACCGGCGAACGCCGCGAAGGCTCTTTCGCGAGCACGTTTTCGTGGACGTTTAAGCTCACCGCCTCGCTGGCCGTTGGCTTTTCCGGTTTGCTCGTCGTCTGGGTCGGTTACGACGCCTCGACGAAAGCCATTCCGCCCATGGAAGTCATCGACCGCATGCGCTGGCTGCTCATCCTCATTCCCGCGCTCTTCATCGGCCCGGCCATCTGGCTCGCCGCGCGCTTCCCGCTCACCACCGCCCGCATCGCCGAAAATCGCGCCCTCCTCGAAGCCCGCCGCGGCGCGGCCTGATTCGCGCCTGCGCGGGCGGCTAGAAGATGCCGAGGAATTTTTTCCGGGGCTTCGGGGTGGGCTCGGGGGCGGCTTTGGTGGCTTTGGCGACTTTCGGGTTGCCCGCGGGCTGGTAGGGGATGGGGGCGTTCGCGGCGAGGCCGGAGATGGGGTCCTGCTGGCGGAGCTTGCCGGGGAGGACGGGCTGGGGCGCGGTGGGGTTCGTGACCTTGGCGAATTTGGTGCGTTCGCGGGGCTTGAGCGGGTCGTCGAAGATTTCCTCGTATTGGGCGTCGAGGGAGAGGGCGAGGTCGTATTGGGCGAGGGCGGCGAGGTAGTCGTAGCGGGCCTGGAGGACGGTGGTCTGCGACTCGAGGAGCTGGACCTGGGCGTTCAGGACGTCGAGCTGGGTGCCGGCGCCGGCGTCGAGGCGTTCCTGCGCGAGGCGGAGGGCTTCGGTGGCCTGGACGACGCTGGCTTCCTGGCTGGTGAGGGTTTGCTCGGCGGTCTGGAGGTTGGAGATGGCCTGCTGGACGTTGAAGATGACCTGGCGGACGGCGGCATCGTAGTTGATGACGGCCTGTTTGAGCTGGGCGCGGGCCTGGGAGACGTTGCCGGCGGTGGCGAAGCCGTCGAAGATGGCCCAGCTGCCCTGGAAGCCGTAGGTCCAGCCCTGGGTGACCTGGCCGAGGTCCTGGAAGGCCTGGTTGTTTTGCCAGGTGTAGCTGGCGGTGGCGGAGACGCTGGGGAGGTAGCCGGCGAACTGGACTTTGACGTTTTCGGAGTTCGACAGGATGGCCTGGCGCTGGGCTTTGAGGACGGGGCTGCGCTGGATGGCGACGCGGATGGATTCGTCGGGGTTGAAGGTGCGGGGCTGGTAGGGGAGGGTGCCGACGACGTTGAAGGGGACTTCGCTGGGGCGGGTGACCTTGTAGTCCATGCCGAGGGTCTGGACGAGCTGGTATTGGGAGATGCGGAGGTTGTTGAGGGCGCTGATGACGGCGGGCTGCTGGTTGGCGACGGCGACCTGGGCCTGGAGGACGTTAAAGCGGGGGACGGTGCCGGCTTCGTAGCGGGATTGCTGGTCCTGGAGTTGCTGCTGGAGGAGGGTGAGGGATTGCTGCTGGGCGACGACGAGGGCGCGGTTGAGGATGACCTGGTAGAAGGCGGTTTTTACGTCGGCGATGGTTTGGTCGATGGTCTGGCGGAGACTGAAGTAGGCGGCGTCTTCGACGAAGCGGGCGGCCTTGATGCCGGCGATGACGGCGCCGCCGTTGTAGATGAGCTGGCTGGCCTGGAAGCCGACGTTCCATTGCTGGGGGTTCACGTAGGGGGAGCCGCCGCCGCTGAAGTCGAGGGGGACGATGCTGCCGTCGGGGAGGGGGATGTTGAGGGTGCTGCCGCCGGAGGAGGGGCTTTTCGGGTCGGTGAGGCTCGTCTGCTGCTGGGTGAAGCCGGCGACGGCGTTGATCTGCGGGAGGGCCTGCGCGGCGATGGTGATGAGCTGGCCGCGGGTGAGGCGGATTTGTTCGACGGCGTTGAGGATGTCGGGGTTTTTGGTGAGGGCGGTGCGGATGGCGTCGTCGAGGGAGAGGTCGGGGACGGCGGGGTTGCGCTGGCTTTTGGCGAAGGCCTGGATTTGGGCGATGGCCTGTTCGTTGAGTTTTTTGATGGTGGCCTTGCTGGGGGTGACGTCCTCGGGGTCGCGCTTGATGTCGGCGGCGGGGAGGGGGGCGGGGCCGGGGTTGGCGAGGGAGGGGTCGAGGTCGGGCTCGGGGAGGCCGGGGACGGGCGCGAGGGTGGGGTTGAGCGTGCTGTCGGTGAGGTTCGCCGAGTAGGTGCTGGCCGAGGCGTTGCCGGCGGGGGTGGCGGTGGCCCCGGGGAGGGTGGCGGTATAGGTGGCCGCGGGGGTGGCGTCGGGCGTCGCCGTGGGTGTGGCGAGGGCCTGGGCGGCCGGGAGGAGCTGCGGGGCGGCCGGGGCGGCCGGAGCGGGGGAGGGCGCGGGTTGCCCGTGGAGGGCGGTGGCGAGGGCGAGCGGGAGGAGGAGGACCGAGGCGGCGCGGGTGAGCTGCGGGCGGAGCATCATAGGAGAGGGGTGGCCGGTTCTTCGGTGACGGTGAGGGGCAGGGGTGGCTGGGCCTGGCAGAAGGCGAAGATTTTTTCGTAGATCTGGAGCCACATGTGTTGTTCGTCGACGCGGAGAGTGCGCATGACCTTGGAGAGATTCTCGGTCATGTCGAGGCGGATTTCTGAAACGAAGTCGGTGCCTTTGGGGTTGATGCGGACGAGGACTTTGCGGCGGTCGTGGGGGTCGGTGGTGCGGCTGACGTAGTCGAGGCGTTCGAGGCGGTCAACGAGGCCGGTGGCGGCGGCGGTGGTGTGGCCCATGCGCTCGGCGATTTCCGTCATGCTGAGGGACTCGTGGGCGCAGATGTGGGTGAGGAGAAAGAACTGGACGAAGGAGACTTCGCCCTCGGCCAGGGTGGCGGAGAGGCTGGTGATGAAGCAGCGCTGGAGGGCGAGGATGATGTCCGCGAGCCGGCCGATCGCGTCGGAGCTGAGGGCGAGTTCGTCGGATGTCGGCACGGGGATTTTATTTGAGACGGCCGAAGGTTAACTGGGGTTAAATCCCGGGGTCAACTGCCCGGATGAGGATTCGGCGCGAGGGCTTTACGGCGTGGGGGAGTAGATGCGGTCGCCGACCTGGGGGTTGCCGCTGACGATGTCGGCGAGGAAGAACGGGGGATTGCGGTCGGCGGAGGCGCGGAGGACGCCGGTCTCGGAGTCGTTGCCGACGGAGTGGATGGCGGTGCCGGGGGCGAGGGTGAGGGAGCTGGTGGCGTCGACGAGGACGTAGCCGTCGGCGGCGTTGACGAGGCGGATGGTGCCGATCCACGCGGGCGGAGTGGCGGCGGGGGGCTGTTCGCGCCTGGGGAAGATGAGGTGCCAGCAGCGGGCAAAGAAACCTTCCTTGGGGGCGGCGGGGGCGGGGACCGCGGCGGGGGTGGCGGCGTTTTTCTTGGGGAAGAAGCGCTCCCAGGTGCGGACGAGGAGATTCGGGCCGGGGGTGGGCTTGGGCGCGGCCGTGTCGGTCACGGCGGCGGGTGTGGGGGAGGCGGTCGCGGCGGCGGTTGCGGGAGTTGGGCTCGGCGCGGGGGATTTTTTCGGGAAGAGGCGCTGCCAGGCTTGGGCGATGGGGTTGGCGCCGGGGGTGGGTTTGGGTTTGGGCGTGGCGGAGGGTTTCGGGGAGGGCGAGGCGGTGGGGCTCGGCGAGGCGCTGGCGTTGACGTCCTCGACGCGGGCGGTGGCGCGGTAGCGGGCGGTGGGCGTGGGGGACGCGGCGGGGGTGGCGGTGGGCTTTGGCGTGGCCTTGGGTTTCGGGGTGGCCTTGGGTTTGGGCGTGGGCGTCGGCTTCGGGGTGGGTTTTGGTTTGGGCGTGGGTTTGGGTTTGGCGGCGGCGGTCGCGGCGTTTTTTTTCCACGCGGCGCAGCCTCCGAGGAGCAGAGGGGCGGCCAGCAGGGCGGCGATCAGGAGGAGGAGGGAAAGCGGGGAGCGGAGGGCGCGCATCGCGGGCACGATAGAAAAGCGGAGGCGTTGGTGGCAAGCGGGCGGCGACGGATTTTGTTTGCAACCGGGCCGGGGATGCGGGGTTGTTATAGGCGTTATGAAACTCATCCCTTCCTTCCTCCGTTTTTCCGTTCTTGGCTGCGCCGCCCTCGCGGTGAGCGTCGCGCCGCTCGTGCAGGCGCAGGCTCCGGCCGGCAATCAGACCAAGATTGCCCAGCGCATTGACAAGATGAAGCAGGAGCTCGGTCTGAGCGCGGATCAGGTCAGCAAGATCGAGGCGATCTACGCGGACCACAAGGCGGTCATTGACCCGATCTTCGCGGACAAGTCGCTCACGCCCGAGCAGAAGCGCGAGAAGGCCAAGGGCGCGATGCAGGACACGAAGAAGAAGGTCGACGCGGTGCTGACGCCCGACCAGCTCGCGAAGTGGAAGGCGCTGCGCAAGGAGCAGAAGGGCGCGGCGAAGCCGTAGTCCCGCGAGAGCCCATTTCTCCGGCGGGGGACCGATCACTCATTCCCGGTGATACGGCGTCCCCCGCAGGATGGAATACGCGCGGTAGATCTGCTCCAACACCACGACGAGCGCGAGTTCGTGCTGGAGGGTGAGCGAGCTGAGGGAAATCACGCGGTCCGCCTGGGCCCGCGTTTCCGGAGTATGCCCGTCGGCGCCTCCGATGAGGACGGCCACGCGGCGCGTGGAGCGTTGTTCGAGCTGATCAATCATGCGCGCAAACTCCGCGCTCGTCAGGGACTCGCCGCGTTCATCGAGCAGGAGGCGGTGGCAGCCCGCGGTGCGTTCCAGCAGGGCGTGGCCTTCCTCGGCGGCAGAGCCCGCGCGGAGGGCGGCGGTTTCGATGGGCGTGAAGCGCGCGGCGCGGGCGAGGTAGTCCTCGGTGGCGAGGCGGGCGTGGGCGAGCCGGGGCTTGCCGATGGTGGCGATCAACCACTTCATGCGGGGCGCGGATGGAAATTTGTTGAATTGGGGTTTGACATCCCCCGGGGGAGGTGGTGTCTTTTTGACCCTTTTCCATGAAGACCTTTTCGGCCAAAGCAGAAGACGTAAAACGCGACTGGTGGGTGATTGACGCCAAGGACCAGTTGCTCGGGCATGTCGCCGTTAAAGCTGCGACGCTCCTGCGCGGCAAGCACAAGGCGATTTTCACGAACCACGTGGACACCGGCGACTTTGTCGTCGTGATCAACGCCGACCAGGTTCGCATCGGCGGCAAGAAGGAAGTGCAGAAGACCTACATGAGCTTCTCGGGATTTGTGGGCGGCCACAAATCGGAAACCTTCCGCGCCCGTCGTGAGCGTCGTCCGGAGTTGCTCATTGAACGCGCGGTGAAGGGCATGATCATGCACAACGCCCTCGGTTCCACCACCTACCGCAAGCTCAAGGTTTACAGCGGCTCCGAGCACCCGCACGAAGCCCAGAACCCCAAGGCGGTCGCCCTTTAATTTTTCTCTCACCCATGTCCACCGAATACTCCGCCACCGGACGTCGCAAGGAATCCGTCGCCAAAATCTGGGCGACGGCCGGCTCCGGCTCCATCCGCGTCAACGAACGCGATTTCACCGATTACTTCCCCACGCTCTCGCTGCAGAATGACATTCTGCGTCCGCTGGAGCTGGCGAACAGCGTCCACGCCTACGATTTCCGCGTCAGCACCAACGGCGGCGGCGTTCACGGCCAGGCCGGCGCGCTTCGCCTCGCGATCAGCCGCGTGCTCATTGAGATCAATCCGGAGCTCCGCCCAGTCCTGAAAAAGGAAGGCCTGCTCACGCGTGATCCCCGCATGAAGGAGCGCAAGAAGCCCGGCCAGCCCGGTGCCCGCAAGCGCTTCCAGTTCTCCAAGCGCTAAACCCTTTCCCTCCCGAGGAAAAAAGGCCGTCTGTCCGCAAGGGCAGTCGGCCTTTTTCGTGCGGCGGCCGGGGGCGCGGCGGTCCCCGGAAAGGCCCATGCGCCGTTCCTTGCGTGCCTCCCGGCCAGACCCTACATTTCCCGCCATGCCCACGTATGTGTATGAAACCGTCGGCCGCCCGCGGCGCCGCTACGAGATCAAGCAGAGCATGAAGGACGACGCGCTGCGCGTGCACCCCGAGACGGGCGAGGAGATTCGCCGCGTGATCACGGGCGGCTTCGGCTACATGGGCAAGAGCCGCGGGGAAGCGCCGGCGCCGGCCTCGCATGGGTGCGGCTCGGGGGCCTGCGGCTGCCACCACTAGATGGCCGACAAGCGCGGGCAGCTTGGGATTATTTTTCTCACGATCCTGATCGACATGATCGGGTTCGGGATCGTGATTCCCGTGCTGCCGATCTACGCGGAGAGTTTTGGCGCGACGGCGTGGCAGAACGGCCTGCTCGTTGCTTCGTTTTCGTTCGCGCAATTTCTCGCCGCGCCGCTGTGGGGGCGGCTTTCCGACCGGATCGGGCGCCGGCCGGTGCTGCTGGTGAGCGTGCTGGCGACGGCGGTGGGCTTTCTGCTGATGGGGCTGGCGGATTCGCTGGTGCTGCTTTTTGTGGCGCGGATTCTGGCCGGCGTGGCGGGGGGCAATATCGGCACCGCGCAGGCCTACGTGGCGGACATTTCCACGCGGGAGGAGCGGGCGAAGGCGATGGGGCTGCTCGGGGCGGCGTTTGGCCTGGGGTTTGTTTTTGGGCCGGCGATTGGCGGTGTGGTGAGCGCGTTCTTCGGGCTGCATGCGCCGTTTCTGCTGGCGGCGGTGATGGCGCTGGGCAACGCGGGTCTGATCGCGCTGCTCCTGCCGGAAAGCCTGCCGGTGGAGCGGCGGGGGGGCGGGGAGCGCGAGTCGGTGTTTGAGGTTTTTCGCCACGCGGATGGCCGCGTCTACGCACTGGCGACGGCGACGTATTTCTGCCTGATCGCGGGGTTCTCGATGATGACGACGATTTACGCGCTGTTTCTGCTGCACCGCTTCGGGCTCGATGCGCTGCACACGGGTGGCATGCTGGCGATGGTCGGGCTGATCGGGGCGTTCATTCAGGGCGGGTTGATCGGGCGGCTCGTGCGCCGCTTTGGCGAGGCGCGGCTGGCGACGGCCGGCGCGCTGGTGCTGACCGCGGGGCTGTTCGCGCTCCCGCTGGTGGTTGGCTTGGGCACGCTGGTGCTGGCGAGCGCGGTGGTCGCCATCGGCAACAGCCTGCTCATGCCGACGCTCTCGGGCATCGCGTCGCGCAGCGTGTCGGAGGACTGGCAGGGCCGCGCGCTGGGGCTGTTGCAGAGCGCCGGGTCCCTCGCGCGCTGGATCGGGCCGGCGCTGGCGGGCTGGCTGCTGACGTTTGATCTCGGGCGGCCGATCGAGGACTATGCGCGCTCGCCCCTTTGGGCCGGGGCGGCGCTGGTCGGGGTGTCCGTGCTTTTCACGCTCGCGCTGCCGCGCCGAATGGGCGGAGACGCGGCGGTGTCCGCGCCGGCGAACGACGCGGTTTAGCGCTTCGGGGCCGCGGGGCGGCTCAGGGCCTGGCCGGGGATGGTGGCGAGGTAGACGCCCTGGGACCGATCGGTGAACATGGCCTTTAGGGCGAGTCGTTCGCCGATGAGGCATTCGCTGGCGATCTCGAAGGTGAGGACCTGCTTGCCTTCCACGGGCTGGCGATTGTCTGCGAGAAGAAAGAGGGCATCGGAGTCGGGCCGGTAGAGGAACACGCCGACAAAGCGGCCTGCGCCGGCCTGGAAGATGATCTCGCGGTCGATGATGGTGGGATAGATTGCGAATTGGGTGAACGTGTTTTCGAAGAGGCCGGACAGGCCGGTGGTGGTGTCGGCGATGACGCGGGGCGTCGATTCGTTCGCGGGCATCCAGTAAATTCCCGAGAAGGATTTTCCGCGGGCGACGAAGGTGATGAGGCCGTTGCGAATCGGGGCGCTGTGGATGCTGGTGAAGGCTTCGCCGGGCAGGCCGGGCACGGGTGTGTTCCAATCGACCACGCGGCGGAGGGAGGCGAGGGTGGGGGCGGGGAGTTTTCCCGCGGCGTCCTTGACCCACGCGTAGATGCCGCGATTCGGGGTGTTGGTCCCGTGGGGATCGTCGACGCGCGCGGCGCGAAAGGCGATCTCACCGAGGTTGTTCCAGTTCTGCGGCGAGAAGTAGCGGAACGTCGCGCCGTCCCCGTCCGGGATGGCCTGGCCGGCATGCACGAGCACGGTGTGGGTGCGGGCGACCACATCGTAGAGGGCGAGGAGCGGCCCGGCGGCGGTGGTCGCGGTGTAGACGATCTTTGTGCCGCTGTAGGAGGCGTAGTCGACGCCGGTAAGCACGCCGGTTTCGACGTTGGTTTCGCCGGTGCGGGCGATGGTTTCGAGGGTGCCTTTGCGCCAGAGGTAGATGCCCTGGCGGTTGTCGGTGGAGGCGGCGTTGAAGACAAAGTCGGAAAGATTGTCGCCCATGTGCAGGCCGAGAATCGAAATGAAGCGGGCGTCGGTGGTGCCCGGAACGATGGTCTCCCGGCCGGACACGAGCGCGAGCAGCCTGCCATCAGCCGCCGAGGAACGGTAGATGCCGAGGTGGTCACCCTTGGTTTGGCCGATCAAGGGATCGTCCGCGATGAAGGTGACGTTGAGTTCCGCGTCCACGTAGGGGTAGCGGAAATTCGTGAACGGGATGCGGGTGGAAAGCGGCTGAAGGGTGGAGGAAAGCGGCACCGTGGTGGTGTCCGCGACCACCTCGTCAATCCGCCCCTTCGTGTCCACCCAGGTCTCCGCGGCAACCGCTGAAAAAAACCCTCCGCCCAGCAGCAGCGCGCCGGCCATGATCCCACCCGCAAGTTTTTTCACGGAGGCAAAACTTGCAAATCCCCGCCGGGAACGCAACGCGCGACTCGGGAAATCGTCACGCGGATTTTGACATTGCCAGCTTGCGGGGCGTCCCTAGCATGCACCGGGCCGCTCCCATGTTCCGACCCGCTCCCGAATTGAAAATTTTCACGGGCAACGCGCATCGCCAGCTCGCGTTAGCCATCGCCAACTATCTCGGCGTTCCTCTCGGGGACGCGTCGGTCGCGTCGTTTCCCGACGGCGAAACCTACGTCAAGATCAACGAGAACATCCGCGGTCGCGACGTTTACATCGTCCAGCCGACGTGCCCGCCCACGAATCAGAACCTCATGGAGCTGCTGATTCTTGTGGACGCCGCCCGCCGCGCGAGCGCGGATCGCATCACGGCGGTGATCCCGTTTTTTGGCTACGCCCGCCAGGACCGCAAGGATCAGCCGCGCGTGCCCATCACCGCGAAGCTTGTGGCGAATCTCCTCGTCGCCGCGGGCGTGCAGCGCGTGCTGACGATGGACCTCCACGCGCAGCAGTTGCAGGGGTTCTTTGACATCCCCGTCGACCACCTTTACGCGCTGCCGGTGCTGATGAATTATCTGAACACGCGCGACCTGGGGAAACTCGTCGTTGTCTCGCCCGACGTGGGCGGCGTCAAGATGGCCTCGGCCTACGCCACCGCGCTCGGCGCCCGTCTCGCCATCGTGGTGAAGAAGCGGAAATCCGCCACGGAGACCGAGGCCTCGCACGTGATCGGTGACGTTTACGGCCAGAATGTGCTCATCGTCGACGACCTCACCGAGACCGCCGGCACCATCACCAACGCGGCCGCCATTCTCAAAGATCGCGGGGCGCAGGAGATTTATGCTGGCATTTCCCACGCGGTGCTGACAGATTTGGCGGTTGAGCGATTAAAGAACTCTTCCATCAAGGAATTGATCACCACGGACAGCACGCCGGTTCATTCGGGTGCCGCCGGTTGCGTCAAAGTGCTGTCAGTTGCCGAGCTACTGGGCGAAGGCATTAAACGCATCCACGACGACGAGTCGGTGACGTCGCTCTTTGAACTGAAGAAAAAATCCGAAAACTAATCCCGTTATGGCCAAGCAAGTTAAACTCTCCGCCCGTCCCCGTTCCGAGGCCGGCCGCAACGCCGTCAAGCAGGTCCGCGCCCGTGGCGCCGTGCCCGCCGTGATCTATGGCGTCCACGATCAGCCCGCGAACCTCGAAGTGGACCTCAAGGCCATTCAGACCGTTCTCTCCCACGCGGCCAGCGAGCACGTGCTCGTGGAGCTGGAAATCAACGACGGCGGCAAGTCCACGAACAAACTTTCCCTCATCCAGGAAGTGCAGCACCACCCCGTGCGCGGCGAGATTCTCCACGTGGATTTCCACGCCGTTTCCGCCACCGAGACGATCACCTCGGAAGTGCCGGTTGAGCCCGTCGGCGAAGCCGTCGGCGTGAAGACCCACGGCGGTCTGCTCCAGCAGCAGGTGCGCACGATCGAGATCGAGTGCCTCCCGCAGAACCTTCCCGAGCTCGTCACGGTGGACGTAAGCGCGCTGAACATCGGCGACTCCCTCCACATCAAGGACATCACCCTTCCCGCCGGCGTCACCGCCGTGGCCGATGGCGACATCACCGTCTTCAGCGTCTCCGAGCCGAACGTCGCCGAGGAGCCCGCCGCCACCGCGGCTGCGCCCGAGGTCATCAAGGAGAAAAAAGCCGAGGCCCCCGAGGCCAAGTAACCGGCGCCCTGCGCCCATGGAGACCGCCCGCTTTCGCCTTGTGGCCGGGCTGGGGAATCCGGGCCGGGACTATGACCGCACCCGCCACAACGTCGGCTTCCTCGTCGCGGACGCGCTCGCGCGTCGAGCGGCGGTCCGCTTCGGCCACGAGCCCAAGTGGAATGCCGACGTGGCCCGCGCGGGGGATGTGACCCTCATGAAACCCATGACGTTCATGAACCTCAGCGGCGAGTCGGTCGGAGATTTCTCCCGCTTCCACAAGCTGACCCCCGGGCAGGCGCTCATCGTCCTCGACGACATGGCGCTCCCGCTCGGCCGGCTGCGGCTCCGTCAACGCGGCAGCGCGGGCGGGCACAACGGCCTGGCCTCCGTGCTTGTCCACCTCGGCACCGAAGGCGTGCCCCGGCTTCGCGTCGGCATTGGCGCCGCTGCCGGCAGCCGCTCAATCGTCGGTCACGTGCTGGGAAAATTTTCTCCCGACGAACAGCCTGGCCTCGAATGCGCGATTGATCGCGCGGCCGATGCCGTTGAATATGCGCAGACCCACGGATTCGAGGCTGCCATGAACCGCTTTAATCCCAACGAACCATCCACCACCCAATCATGAGCAAAAAACGCTACGAAGCCCTCATCGTGCTGAACACGCGCGGCAAGGAAGACAACGCCAAGGAAATCATCGAACGCCTCGAAAAGGACTTTGCCGGACTCGGCATAGTCGTCGAGCAGACGCAGCGCCTCGACCGCCGCGACTTCGCCTACGAGCACAACCACCTCAAGAGCGGTTACTACGTGAACTTCCTCATTGAGGCTGAGCCCACGGCGCTGGAGACCCTGCGCGGCAAGCTCAAGCTCGACACGGACGTCACGCTCCAGAACTACATCGTCCTGCCGCCCGCCAAGGCGGCGGCTTAACCCGCTCCGCAACCCTTCACCGGCGAACCCGCCCCCGCACCCCATGGCCAACGTCAACAAAGTCATCCTCATCGGCAACGTCACCCGTGACCCCGAGATCAAATACACGCCGAAGGGCACGGCGGTGACCGAAGTCGGCCTTGCCATCAACCGCTTCATCCCCGCCAGCGATGGCCAGGAGAAGCGGGAGGAGACGACGTTTATCGACGTCACGCTCTGGGGCCGCCAGGCCGAGGTCGCCGGCGAATACGCCAAGAAGGGCCGTCCGCTTTACATCGAGGGCCGGCTCCAGCTCGACAGCTGGGAGGACAAGCAGACGGGCCAGAAGCGCAGCAAGCTGCGGGTTGTCGGCGAAAATCTCCAGCTCCTCGGCGGTCGCGAAGGCGGCGGCGGGGGTGGCGGTTCCCGCGGCGGTGGCGATTACGAGGATGCGGCCCCGGCGCGTCCCGCCGCGCGTCCGAGCGCGCCTTCCCGGCCCGCTGCGTCGGAGCCGGAGGATGACGACATTCCGTTTTAACGGAGCGGGAATGGGACGCGGGCTGCGCCACGTCCCTACCAGGAATTGATTGGGACGGCCTGCGGGCCGTCCCTTTTTTTACGCCTCGGCGACGACGGGGTTCGTGAGTTCGCCGATGCCGTCGATGGAGATCGTGACGGTGTCGCCGGGCTGCAGCCAGCGCGGCGGCGTGCGGGCCATGCCGACGCCGGAGGGCGTGCCCGTGAGGATGACGGTGCCGGGATGCAGCGTGGTGCTGCCGCTGAGGAATTCAATGAGCGCGGGCACGTCGAAGATGAGGTCGGAGACGGAACCGTCCTGCAGCGTTTCGCCGTTTACAAGGGTGCGCACGCGGAGCGCGGCGGGGTCGGGAATTTCGTCCGGGGTGACCAGCCAGGGGCCGAGCGGGCAGAAGGTGTCGAACGTCTTGCCACGGCACCACTGGCTGCCGCCGAAATCCTTCTGCCAGTCGCGGGCGCTCACGTCGTTCGCGCAGGTGTAACCGAGCACGTGGTCGAGGGCCTGCTCGCGGGACACGTTTTTGGCGGTGCGGCCGATGATGACGGCGAGCTCGGCCTCGTAGTCCACGGCGTGGCTCGCGAGGTGCGTGGGCAGCACGATGGGTGCGCCGGGGTCCTGGGCGGCGCCGGGTTGCTTCATGAACAGCACGGGGTGCGTGGGGATTTTCGCGCCGGTTTCGAGGGCGTGCTGCCGGTAATTGAGACCGATGCAGAGGATGGCGGTGGGCGCGACGGGGGTGAGCAGGCGGGCGATTTCCGCCGGCTCGGTCGTGACCTCGAAGGCGCCGAAGATGTCGCCGCGAATCCGGAGGGCCGGGCCGCCGGGCGGCTGCGCCGCATGGGCGATGCGGCCGGAGGCGTCGGCGTAGCGGAGGATTTTCATGCCGGGGCGGGGCGGCTAACCGGTGGTGCGGAGGCCGCTGGCGATGGCGTTGACCGAGAGCAGGACGCGGGGCAGGAGCGCGTTGGCCTCCTCGGGCGTGGCGGCGGTTCGCCAGGCGCGGAGGAGGTTGATCTGGCGGTGATGGAGGACGCGGAGGGCCTCGGCGCGGCGTTGCAGCGTGTTGAGCATGCGCGGGCGGCGTTTCTCGAGCGCGCCCTGGAAGATGTCGTCGAGCATGTGGCGCGTCTTTTCGAACTCGGCGGTCACGCGGCCGAAGAAGGCGTCGCGGATGGCGACGTCGGGCACGAGCTGGGCGTAGGCGGCCATGATGTCGAGGTCGGCGCTGGCGAGGTTCGTCTCCACGTTGGTGAGGACGTAGTAGAACATCGGGCGTTCGCGCAGGTTGGCGCGGATTTCGGCGAAGGCGGCGGGCTCTTGGTTCGCGAGGGTTTCGAGGCCGGAGCCGACACCATACCAGCCGGGCAGGTAGTAGCGGGATTGGTTCCAGCTGAAGACCCAGGGGATGGCGCGGAGGTCGGCGAGGGTGCGGCGTCCGGTGCGGCGGGCGGGGCGGGAACCGATGCGGGTGACCTCGAGGGCGTCGATGGGCGTGGCGTGGGAGTAGAAGTCGCTGAAGCCGTCGGCGCGCACGAAGTCGGAGTAGGCGGCGGTGCTGGCGGTGGCGAGCACGTCCCAAATCTCGTCGCGCTCTGGAGGGGCGACCTTGCCGGCGGCCTGCTCGATGGTGACGGCGGTCACGCCGGCGAGGAGCATTTCGAGGTTGAAGGCGGCGGTGGGGAGGTTGGCGTATTTTTGCGCGATGGTTTCGCCCTGTTCGGTGAGGCGGAAGTCGCCCTGGATGGTGCCGCCGGGCAGCGCGTCGAGGAAGCGGTGGGTCGGGCCGGCGCCGCGGCTGATGGTGCCGCCGCGGCCGTGGAAGAAGCGGATCTGCACGCCAGCGTCGTCGCCGGCGGCGGTGAGGTCGCGCTGGGCCTTGTAGAGGGCCCACTGGCTGGAAAGGATGCCGCAGTCCTTGTTGCTGTCGCTGTAGCCGATCATGACCTGCTGGATCGGGCGGGCGGCGGTGCGGGCGGGCACGCTGCGGCGGAGCGACTGCTGGTGGCGGAGGCTGGGGAGGGTGACGGGATGCGCGAGGAAGGCGCGCATGAGGTCGGCGCTTTTTTCGAGGTCGTCCTGGGTTTCGAAGAGCGGGACGACAGGCAGGTCGCAGACGAGCTGGCCTTCGTTCCAGCGGGTGAGGCCGGCTTCGCGGGCGAGAACGTAGACGACGAGCAGGTCGGAGAGCGACCGCGTCATGCTCACGATGAGGGAGCCGATGCCCTCGGCGCCGTAGTGGGTGAGGTGCTGGCGGAGGACGCGGTAGCAGTCGAGCACGGCGTCGGCCTCGGGTCCGATGCGGGAGTCGGAGAAGTGGAAGGGGCGGGGGCCGCTGAGTTCGCGGGAGAGGAAGTCGACGCGTTTCTCCTCGCTCCAGTTGGCGAAGTCGGAATCGGCGAAGCCGGCGGCGGCGAGGATCTGGCTGATTGCCTTGTCATGGAAGGCGCTGTTCTGCCGGATGTCGAGGGCGGCGAGGTGGAAGCCGAAGACGTCGAGGGCGCGGCGCACGGGCCAGACGGCGCTGCGGGAGAGGCGTTCCGCGCCGATGGCGGCGAGGGCTTCGTGGAGCGTGGCGAGGTCGGCGTCGAGCTGCTCGGCGTAGCGGTAGGAGCCGGCGGCCTCGACGATGCGGGCGCTTTCGTCGCGGTTTTCGTCGAGAGGGAGGCGTTCGCGCATGAAGAGCACGAACTGCTGCCAGGGTTCGTCGGGGTGATGGCGGCGGATGCCGGCGGCGCGGGCGGGGTCGACGAGGGTGGCGATTTCGGCGAGGGCCTCCTCGAGCACGGGCGGCGCGGGCTGCACGAGCATGGAGAGGGGGAGGGCGGCGGCGAGGGCGCGGAGCTGGTGATCGAGGACGAGGAAGGCGTTGCGGCGCAGCTCGGTGAGGGTTTCGTGGGTGACGCTGGCGGTGACGAACGGGTGGCCGTCGCGGTCGCCGCCGACCCAGGTGCTGAAGCGGGGGCGGGGCCAGGCGGAGTGGGAGTCGAGCAGCTCGGCGGGGAGGCCGGCGCCGGTCCACGCCTCGGCGAAGGATTGGTCGAGCAGGCCAACGGCGCGGGGAAAGACGTCGCGCAGGTGGAACATGATGCCAGTGCGCTCGCTGGCGATCTCGGGTTTTTCGAGGAGGATTTCGCCGGAGCGCCAGAGTCGCTCGAGGGCGACGGTGAGGGTTTCGCGGAAGCGGGCGCGCTCGGCGGGGGATTGGTTCGGGGCGTCCATCTCCTCGAGGAGGTGGTGCAGGCGGCGGTGCTGGGCGAGGACGGCGGGGCGCTTCGACTCGGTGGGGTGTGCGGTGAGCACGGGCTCGACGCGGACGTGGGGGAGGGCCTCGGCGATTTGTTCGGCGGTGAAGCCGCCTTTCTGGAGGCGGCGGAGGTAGTAGGCCCAGGTGCCGGGGTTGTCGCTGGTGTGGTCGGCGATTTCGCGCAGGCGGCGGGTGCGGCCGGCGGCGCATTCCTCGACCATGTTCAGGAGCTGGAAGGCGATGGAGTAGGCCTGCTCGATGGCGGGGGTGTCGGCGGCGATGGCGGCCTCGGCGTCCGTGCCCTCCTGCCAGGGCAGGAGGCGGGCGGCGGTGTCCTCGCCGAGGGTCTGGAGGACCGTAGCAAGACGGTCGGTGAGGTATTGGGTGTCGGCATCGATTTTGGCGATGCCGTTCGAGATGTAATCCGTGTTCTCCCTGGGTGCGGCCATTGTGGGTCGTAAGTTAGAGCGAAGCTCGTGCCAGTCGGCAACAGGGATTTCGCCTAATACAACTCAACCGGGGAGCGCTTGCCGTCCTCGGGGCTGCGTTGCCGGGCGGCTTCCTCTCCGAGGGTGGAGACGCGGAGGTCCCAGACCTGCGCATCGAGGGCGCGGTGGGCGGCTTCGCTGAATGCGGTGGGCGGCGCCATGGTGGCCTTGAAGGCGGCGACGCGGGCGAGGGCGGGGTCGAGCGCGGCGGCGGGGAGGTGCTGGATGGCGGCGAGGGCTTCGGCGGCCATTTCGACGCGGTGGCAGATCATGAGGAGATCGTTGCCGGCGGCGAGGGCGAGGCGCATGGTTTCGGCGAAGCCGTAGTGGTTGAGGATGGCGCCCATGTCGAGGTCGTCGGTCATGACGAGGCGGTCGCCGAAGCCGAGGTCGCGGCGGAGGAGGTCGGTAATGATGGCGGGGGCGAGGGAGGCGGGCAGGCCGCTGGCGTCGAGGCCGTCGATGACGATGTGGCCGATCATCATGCTGTCGACGCGGTCGGCGAAGGCGCGGAAGACGGCGAGTTCGGTGGCGTCCATCTCGGCGCGAGAGCGGGCGAGGCGGGGGAGTTCGTGGTGGGGGTCGAGGCCGGCGTGGGTGTAGCCAGGGAAGTGTTTGCCGCAGGAGAGGACACCGGTGGCGCGGAGGGCGTCGTTGAACGCGCCGGCCTTTTCGATGACTTCGGCGACGGACTGGCCGTAGCAGCGGCCGCGCAGGGAGTTGTCGGCTTCGTCGTCGAAGCTGATGTCGAGGACGGGGCAGAGGTCGAGGTTGAAGCCGAAGAGGCGGAGGAGTTCGCCGGTGACGCGGCCGTGGTCGCGGATGAGGCCGAGGTCGCCGCGCTGGCGGAGCTGCTGGGCGTTGGGCGGCTCGTGGCCGAGGAGTTTGAGGCGGGAGACGCGGCCGCCCTCCTGGTCGATGGTGATGATGGGCTCGACGTCGGAGAGGTCGCGGAGGTCGTCGATGAGCCGGCGGAGCTGGGGGGCGGTCTGGATGTTGCGGCCGAAGAGGATGTAGCCGCCGGGCTGGATGGCGCGGAAGCGGGCGGCGGTGGCGGCGTCGAGCGTGGGGCCGGGGACGCCGACGAGAAGGAGCTGGCCGGGGTGGGTCATTTTGGATTTTGGATTTTGGAACGTGGATTGATTCAATGCGGGGCGTGGCGCGTAGAACAGGTCTTTTTGGCGGGAGCTTCGATCCGATTCATAACGGGCATCTGATCCTTGCCCGGGAGGCGCGGGAGCGGCTGGGGCTGGACCGCGTGATCTTTATTCCGGCGCGGATTTCCCCGCACAAGCTGGACCGCAATCCGGCCCCGGCGGAACTGCGGCTGGCGATGGTGCGGGCGGCGATCGCGGGGGAGGCGGGCTTTGAGTGCGACGATCTGGAAGTGCGTCGGGAGGGGCCGTCCTATGCGATCGAGACGGTGCGCGAGCTGCGGGGGCGCTTTCCGGAGGACGAGTTCCTTTACTTCATCGGCGAGGATAATCTGGCGAAGCTGTCGACGTGGGCGGAGATCGACGCGCTGCGGAGGATGGTGCAGTTCGTGGTGCTGGATCGCGACGCGGGCGGACCGGACGAGAATTTTCCGCGCATTTGCCGCCAGGTTGAGGTGAGTTCCACCGAGGTGCGCAATCGCGTTGCGCGCGGGCAAAGCATTCGGTATTTACTGCCGGAAGCGGCATGCGACATTATTTATCGAAACGGGCTGTATCGGCATGAGTAAGGCCGCGAAATCCAAGGAAGAGCGCCTCGAAGAATCCCACCGGCTCGCGCTGGCCTGCGCGGAGGCCGCGGCGGACCGCAAGGCGGAGGACATCCAGATCATCGACCTGCGGGGCATTTCGGACTTCACCGATTTTTTCGTGGTGTGCAGCGGCACGTCGGATCCGCAGCTGAAGGCGATTGCCTCGGCGATCCGCACGCGGGTGCGGGATGACTTCGGCCGCGGCGCGTTCAGCGAGGACGGCGCGCCCACGAGTCGGTGGGTGGTCATCGATTTTGCGCAGGTGATTGTGCATGTCTTCCACCACGAGGCGCGTTCGTTCTACCTGCTGGAGGATCTTTGGGGCGACGCGCCGCGTCTGCCGTTTGATCCGGAGGCCGGGGCGGCGAAGTAACCGCGCGGGGCGCGCCATGGACATCGTCGAGGAGATCGAGATCGAGTGTCCGCAGTGCGGGGAGATTTTCACCATCGAAGTGGAGACGACGCAGCCGCGGCTGGATTTGATCGAGGATTGCGCGGTGTGCTGCCGTCCGATGACGATTCTCGTGGAGAGCGAGCCGGGCGCGGTGGTGGCGGTGAGGGTGACCGCGGCGTGACCACTTGCATGGCCGCGGAAGTTGGATTAACGGTCTAGCAGCAATGTTGGTCGGCCAAAGAAACGCAATCGCCCGGCTGCTCCAGGACAACGACCCGGACACGGTGCGTCTCGTCAAGGAGCAGCTCGCTGCGGCCGGCGACGAGGCCCGCATCGAGCTGGCTTCGCTCGTGCAATACGAGGATGAGCAGGTGTCGCGGCACGCGCGCGAGGTGCTCAACCTCATCGCCGACCGCGAGGCGGAGGATGAGTTCACGCTGCTCTGCCACCTGTATGGCGATCACCACGATCTGGAGCGGGCCAATTGGATGCTCGCCCGCGCGCTGCTGCCCGGCGTGGATTTCACGCCGCTCGAGGCGAAGGTAAACGCGTGGGGGCGTCAGTTTCTGCTGAAGGGCAGCGGGGCGGTTTCCAGCCGGGAGCGCGTGATGCTGCTGGCGAATTTCATGGCGGGCGAGCTGGGTTTCCGCGGGAACACCGAGGACTACTATTCCGAGCGCAACTGCCTGCTGCCCTGCGTGATTGAGACGCGCATGGGCATCCCGATCACGCTCACGCTGCTTTACATGATGGTGGCGGCGCGGGCGGGCATGAGCGTCGAGGGCGTGAACCTGCCCGGGCACTTCATTGCGCGGCATGGCGACATCTTTTTTGACCCCTTTCACCGCGGTCGCATTCTTACGAAGTCGGATTGCGTCGCCATTCTCGCCAAGCAGAACCTGAGCCTGCAAAAGTCGCACCTCGCCGACGCCTCCGCCCGGCAGGTGCTTGTGCGCGTGCTGGCGAATCTGCTCTACGTCTACGACCTCCACAAGGACACCGCGAACCACGGGCGCGTGAACGCCTGGATCCGCGCGCTCACCGCGGAACGCGGCTGAAGATCCGGCGCAACCGATCCGCGCCCCGCAACGTTTCCTTTCGACCGTCTCGTGAACGTCGAAGTCCTCAACACCGGCACCGAGCTGCTCCTCGGCAGCGTCGTCAACACCCACGCCGCCTGGCTCGGCCGGCAGCTTTTTCCGCTCGGCCTGCGCCTCACGCGGCAGACCACCGTGCCGGATGGTGCGGCCATCCGCGACGCGCTGCTGGAGGCCTTCCCGCGCTGCGACGTGCTGCTCGTCACCGGCGGACTGGGGCCCACGACGGACGACATCACCCGCGAGCTGGTCGCGGAGTTGCTGGCGCGTCCGCTCCACGCAGACGCGGAGGTGCTGCGGGCCATCGAGGAACGGTGCGCGCGGCGGCGGTTTCCGTTTCAGGAGCGCATGCGTCGCCAGACGATGGTGCCCGCCGGGGCGACCGTGCTGCCGAACGCGCACGGCACCGCGCCCGGGCTTTACCTGCCGCCGGTGAGCACGCCCTCGGAGCGCACGCCGCACTTGTTTTTGCTGCCGGGGCCGCCCCGGGAGTTGCAGCCGATGTTTGAGGCCTCGGTGATCCCGGTGCTGCGTGAGCTCACGGGCTCGCTTGCGGCGGTGGCGTGCCGCGTCTTTCGCTGCGTGGGCATCGGCGAGTCGCTCGTGGAATCGCGCATCGGCGAACGCCTGAGCGCGCGGCCCGGGCTGGAGGTCGGCTACTGCGCGCGGCCCAATGAGGTTGACCTGCGGTTGATCGGACCGGTTGCGTTGCTCGACGAAATCGAGCCCGAGGTGCGCGCGGAGCTCGCGGAATTCATCGTCTCCGACGACGGAGCGTCCCTTGAGGCCGTGGTCGTGAATCGCCTGCTTGCCCTTGGCCGCAGCGTGGCGACGGCGGAATCCTGCACCGGCGGCCTGCTCGCGCATCGGCTGACCAACGTGCCGGGTGCCTCCGGGGTGTTTGCCGCGGGGTGGGTGACCTACGCGAACGAGGTGAAGACCGCCCAGCTCGGCGTGCCGGCGGAGTTTTTTGCCGACCACGGGGCGGTGAGCGAGCCGGTGGTCCGGGCCATGGCCGAGGGGGCCCGCGAGCGGGCGGGGGCGGACTTCGCGCTGGCGACGACTGGCATTGCGGGCCCGGGCGGCGGTTCGCCGGAGAAACCCGTGGGCACCGTGTGGCTGGCCCTCGCCGAGCGTGGGGCGGAGACGCAAGCGTGGAGCGAATTTTTTCCGACTTCGCGCGAGACGTTCAAGGATCTCGCAACCCAGGCCGCGCTGAATGCGCTGCGTCGACGGTTGGGCCCGACGGCTTGAGCCTAGGCTGCGGCGAGCTTGCGCTCGACGGCCTGGAATCCGGTCACGCTGAGGTCCGCGCCGAGGATGGGCGTGACGGAAATGTGCACGTGATAGGGCGAGCCGTCCTTGTGGTAGTTGACCATGTCGACCTCGCAGGCCGAGCCGGTGCGAATGGTTTCGCGCAGCGCGATGACGCCGGAGGGATCGGTGGCCGGCCCCTGAAGGACGTGGCCGGGCTTGCGGCCGAGCAGCTCCGGCAGGGTGTAGCCGCAGAGGCCAGTGAAGGCGGGGTTGATAGTCTGGATGTGCCCCCAGCGGTCGGTGGTGACGCGGGCGGGTTCCGCGGCGATGCGGGCGAGCAGGCCGTCGCGCACGGAGGCCGCCGGGCGGGAGATCGGCGTCACGCTGAGGGCGAGGTTCGCGAGGGCGTCGGAAAGCTCGTGCGAGACGCGGAGCAACTCGGGTCGGGCCGCGGCTTCGCGTTCAAATTCCGCCGCTTCCTCCGCGTTGAGCAGACCGAGGGCGTGGAGGCACGCGCGTTCTTCCGATTGATCTTCCAGCATGACCATGCAGTGTATGGATTCCAACCGGAGGATCAACACGTGAGCGAAGAGAAGATGATCGATGACCGTCACGCCGAAGTGCGGACTTACTTTGTGCGGGGCCGCAATGCCCTGGTGGCCCGCGCCGATCTCGCGAGCATCTACATCGACTATCATCTTCATGTTGCGGATTACGGTTTGGGGGTGACGCCGGATGCGGCGGATTTTGCAAAACAGGCGTTGGCGGCCATGACGCTGCATTGTGCCGCCCGCCCGCGCAACGAGCGGGTGGCGTGGACGGTGAATTTCCAGAATCCCTTGCTCAATGTGTTTGTGGCCGGCGACAGCCCGCTTGGCACGGTGGTCGCAAGAACCTTTACGGAGAACGTCAAACCCGGGACGCAGAATCTTTTTTACGCCGACGTGATCAAGGGCGACGCCGCCCCGCGCCGCAGCGTGGTCGATTTTCCCGACGGCAGTTTTTTTGCGGCTGCCGAGCGTTACTACGCCCACAGCGAGCAGCGGCCGGGGCGGTTCTTCCATTTCGGCGGGGACGAATTTGTGCTCGTGGCCGCGCAGCCCGACTGCGATGTGCCCTGGCTTGAGGCGCTG
Organism: Verrucomicrobiaceae bacterium; assembly: GCA_027488755.1. Taxonomy (GTDB): domain Bacteria; phylum Verrucomicrobiota; class Verrucomicrobiia; order Chthoniobacterales; family JAATET01; genus JAATET01. The sequence continues at coordinate 25,970 of JAIYAZ010000106.1, forward strand.
GACGAGGCGGCCATCCGCGCCCTCGACCAGACCGAGCAGCTTTCCCTCCTCGAGCAGCGGCAATACCGCTTTGAATGCGGCTGCACGCATGAGCGCATGATGCGCGTGCTTCTCGGGCCGTTCCGCCAGGATGCCGAGGCGCTCTTCGAGGGCGACGAAGTCCTCCGCATGAGCTGCCCGCGCTGCGGCGCGCGCCACGCGATCACCCGCGAATCCCTCGAGGCCTACGACCGCGCCCAGACGGCGTGACGTTGGCTTTTTCCGCCCGGAGGGGCGATGGTTAGCCGGTATGAAGGCGGCGCGGGAATCAGAGCCCGGGTTTGAGCGGGAGATCGGCGCGGAGTTGCGCCGGCTCGTGCGGGTCGTCCGGCGCGAGGTCGCGGCCCTGCCGGAGGACACCGAGGCCCGGATTCACGCCATTCGCACGGGGATGAAGCGCGCCCGGGCCTGGCTGCGACTCCGGCCGGGAAAAGCCTCCCGGGCTCCGTTGGACGCCGCGATGCGGCAGTTGAAAGACGTCTTCGCCGCTCCGCGCGACGCGCTGGTGAGGACGCGGGCACGCGAGCGCTGGCTCGGCCGGAAGCCCGCGGCGGGGGCAACGCTACCGTTGCCGGCGGCCATTTCGCGGCAGGCGGAAGCCCTCGCGGAGCGCGTGGACGCCGGGGTTCGCGCGCTGGACTGGCCGGCGCCGGACCGCGCCGCGCTGCTCCGGCGCTGGGAGGAGGAATGCCGCCGCGAGCAACGCGCGGCCCGGCGCGCGGCCCGGGACGGGGGAGCGCGGAGATTTCACCGCTGGCGGGCCCGGGCAAAGGTGCTGGCCTACCAGGGCGAACTGCTCTCGCCGCTCGCCGGGCGGGTGTCGCGGGAGACGAAGCGGGCGCATCGCCTCGGCGTTTGCCTCGGGCATGAGCATGATTTGACCCTGCTGCTCGCACGCCGCTCGGGGTTGACGAAAAAGCAACGGCGCCGCCTGCGCCGCGAGCGCGCGCTTTGGCGGGAGTGCGCCCTGCGGCTGCGGCGGCGGGATTGAGCGCGGGGGCGCGAATTCGGCGCTTGGATCAGGGGATCGTCAGGTTTAGGTTCAGCGCGAACCCAAAAAAACCATGGCCTACGAACTTCCTGCTCTCCCGTATCCGACGAACGCGCTCGAGCCGCACATCGACACCAAGACGATGGAGATCCACCACGGCAAGCACCACCAGGCTTACGTGACGAACCTCAACAAGGCCCTCGAAGCCCATCCCGAGCTCCAGGGCCTGGAGATCGAGAAGCTCATCGCCGACCTTTCGCTCGTCCCCGACGCGATCCGCGGCCCGGTGCGCAACAACGGCGGCGGTCACGCCAACCACAGCTTTTTCTGGACGCTGCTCAGTCCGAACGGCGGCGGCGAACCCACCGGGGAACTCGGTGACGCGATCACCGCGAAGTTCGGCAGCTTTGCCGACTTCAAGACGAAGTTCGAAGCCGCCGGCGTTGGCCGTTTCGGCAGCGGCTGGGCCTGGCTTGTGGTGACCCCGGCCGGCCTGGAAATCGTCTCCACGGCGAACCAGGACACCCCGCTCATGGGCAAGGCCGTGGCCGGTTGCGAGGGCACGCCGATCCTCGGCGTGGACGTCTGGGAGCACGCCTACTACCTCAACTACCAGAATCGCCGCCCAGACTACCTCAAGGCCGTCTGGAACGTGATCGACTGGAACAAGGTCGCCGCGCTCTACGCCGCCGCGAAGTAAGCCGCTGATTTCGGCGGATTCGATTTCCGCGAAGGGCGGGCCCCGAAATGGGTCCGCCCTTTTTGTTTTTGGACCACGGATGGGCACAGATGGCCACGGATGGCGGGCGTTGCCCGCTAATCGGCCGGGTCGGGGAAGAGTTCGGTGGTGGGGCGTCGGCGGGCGGGGCGGGAGGTTTGGCCGGGGCCCGGCGCGGGGGCGGGGTGTTCGATGCGGCGGAGGATTTCGTCGAAGCCGAGGGTGCGGGCGTGGGCGAGGATTTGGTTGAGCGCGACGGCGGAGTCGGGGTGGCGCTGGAGGTGGAGGCGCAAGCTTTCCACGGGAGCCCGGGTGTCCACGGCGGCGAGGTCCTCGGGGGTGACCTTGAGGACGCGGGCCAGGGCGGGGAGGAGTCCCTTGGAGGGGCGGCGGTTGCCGGCTTCGACGTCGGACCAATAGGCCACGGATTTCAAGCCGAGCGCTTCGGCCACCTGGCGTTGCGTGAGCTTCTGGCGCAGACGTTGCTCCCGAACGAATTCTCCAAAGGTAGGCATGGTCTCGCAAGTATCGCAGTTGTTGCGAGATATGCAAGGTGGGATGCGCACACTGGGGCGACGGGGTGAAGGGCGGCGTTCTGGGGTATGGAGAGAAGCGGGAAATTTGCGGGGTTCGCGGGGGTTGCGATACTTGGAAGATATCGATGGGGGGTCGAAGGCTTGCGCGGGTGGGGGTGGGGAGGGTATGGGCAGGGGATGATTTCGGCGCGGCGGGAGTTTTTGGAGGCGTTTCTCGGGGCCCTGGGGGCGGCCGAGATTGTGGCGTGGTGCGAGCGGGAGTCCGAGGTGTCGGGCACGTTGCGGTTGGCGGAGGATGCGGAGGTGCTCGACCTGTCCGGGGACGAGGAGGGGGAGTTGGTGGATTTTGCCTGGCGGCGGCGGGAGGAGGACGCGCCGTCGCTGCTGACGTTCCGCCTCGCGGACGTGCTGCGGCGGTATCAGCTGGTGGAGATTGACCGGATGCGGGTGTCGCGGGGGACATTGCGGACGATTCTGGAGCAGGATTTTGACGAGCCGGTGGGCGCGGGGGAGTTCGACGCGGCGTTGGATGCGCTGCTGGAGATTGAGGTGGGGATTCGCGAGGGGGGCGAGGAGATGGGGGAAACGTTTGCGCTGCGGGAGTGACGCGGGGGAAATGGCGGGACGAGGAAAAGGGGAAAACCGGGAGGGGCGGCGGGGCGTTTCTTTTTTGGGCGGAATGCCGGGTTTATGAGGTTCGACGGTTACATTGGGGTGGATTATTCGGGGGCCGCGACGGCGAATGCGCGGCTGGCGGCGTTGCGGGTTTACCGGGCGCGGCCGGGGGACGGGGAGCCGGAGGAGGTGCGCGCACCAGGCGGGCGGAACTGGACGCGGCAGGAACTTGCGGCCTGGCTGACGGAGACGCTGGGCGGGGAGGAGCGGTGGCTGGTGGGGGTGGATCATGGGTTTTCGTTTCCGCGGGCGTATTTTGAGGCGCATGGGCTGGCGGGGGATTGGCCGGGGTTTTTGGAGGATTTTTGCGCGCATTGGCCGACGGATGCGCTGGGGGTGACGGTGCGCGACGTGCGGCAGGGCGTGGCGGGGGCGGCGAGCCGGCGCGGGGGGCGGGCGGATTGGCTGCGGTTGACCGAGCGCTGGGTGCCGGGGGCGAAGTCGGTGTTTTTGTTCGACGTGAACGGGCAGGTGGCGACCTCCACGCATTCGGGGTTGCCGTGGCTGGCGCGGTTGCGGCGCGCGCTGGGGGCGCGGGGATTTTTCTGGCCGTTTGATGGCTGGGAGCCGGCGGCGGGGGCCTCGCTGGTGGCGGAGGTTTATCCGTCGCTGTGGATGCGGCGCTATGCGACGGCGGGGCGCGACGGGGATCAACACGCGGCGTATGCGGTGGCGGCGGCGCTGCGGCGGGCGGATGGGGATGGCTCGCTGGCGCGGTGGCTGGCGCCGCCGTTGACGCCGGCGGAGCGGGCGCAGGCCGCGGTGGAGGGCTGGATTCTCGGCGTGGGGTGACCGCTAGGGGGCGGGGATGGGGCGGGCGTTTTCCAGGAAGCCCTGGATGCGCGCGAGGAGGGGCGGCCAGGCGGCTTCGGGGAGGTCGAAGTCGTGGTCGGCGTCGATCCAGTCGAGTTCGGTGGCGGGGGCGAGCGGGTAGCGGCCGGCGGACTCCTGGCCGCCGTAGGGGTCGCGGGTGCCCTGGAGGATCAGAAAGGGCGTTCGCAGGGTAGGCAGGTGGGCGGTGCGGGCGGGGTTCGGGCCTTCGGCGGGGTTTTCGAAGGGGTAGCTGAGGCAGACGAGGGAGCGGACGCGGGAGTCGTCGGCGACGAGCGAGGCGACGCGGCCGCCGGCGGAGCGGGCGATGATGTGGATTTCGCGGTCGGGGCCGAGGTGCTGGAGGAGGGCGCGCAGGGCGGCGGTGCGGTGCGGGATGCCCTCGAGGTGCCGCCGGTGCGCGGGCAGGAAGTGGGCCCAGCGGGTGGGGCGGGCGAGGAGGAGCAGGCTTTTGAGGGCGGCGCGAACCGGGCCGCGGAAGCGGTGGATCCAGGGGGGATCGATGAGTCGGCCGGTCTCGGCGATGCGGGCTTCGTAGCGGGCGACGGTGTAGCCGTGGGCTTGGAAGTGGCGGGCGAGGCGGGCGGCGAGCGGGTCGTCGCGGCGGAAGTTGTCGCGGCAGACGAGGAGGATCCAGCGCGGGCCGTGCTCGGGGCCTTCGAGCTCCAGGTGACCGCCGCCGAGGATGAGAAGGGGGACTTTGCGCACGGCCGAGTTGAGAAGTCTTATGGCGGTGGTGGCATTTTGCGGGCAAGGCGAAAGCGCGGGCGGTCCACGCCGGGGCTTTTCAAGCCCGGAAAATCGGGCAATCTTGGTCTCTTTTCACCATGGCACAGCTCAACTCGAATTACCTCAAGCTCAAGGCCGGCTATTTGTTTCCCGAAATCGCCCGGCGCGTGAAGGCCTTCACCGACGCGAACCCCGAGGCGGCCAAGCGGCTCATCCGCTGCGGAATTGGCGACGTGACGGAGCCGTTGCCCGAGGCGGTGCGTGCGGCGATGCACCGCGCGATCGACGAAATGGGCACGCGCGAGGGGTTCCACGGCTACGGGCCGGAGCAGGGTTACGAGTTCCTGCGCCGCGCCATCGCGGAGCATGACTACCGCGCCCACGGGCTCGACGTGGCCGACGACGAGGTGTTTGTTTCCGACGGCTCGAAGTGCGACTGCGGCAACATCCTCGACATCTTCGGGGCGGGGAACCGCATTGCGGTGATGGATCCGGTGTATCCGGTCTACGTGGATACGAACGTGATGGCCGGCCACACGACCGAGGCCGATGAGACGGGCCGCTACGGCGGGCTCGTTTACCTCGAGTGCAACGCGGCGAATGGCTTCGTGCCGGCGATTCCCGACGAGCCGGTGGACATCGTTTACCTCTGCTACCCGAACAACCCGACGGGCGCCGCCGCGACGCGCGCGCAGCTCGAGGCGTGGGTGGCCTACGCGCTCAAGCACGAGGCGATCCTGCTCTTCGACGCGGCGTATGAGGCCTACATCCAGGATGCGGACGTGCCGCATTCGATCTACGAGATTCCCGGGGCGCGGCAGTGCGCGATCGAGTTCCGCAGCTTTTCGAAGAATGGCGGGTTCACCGGCACGCGCTGCGCGTTCACGATTGTGCCGAAGGACCTTCTCGCGAAGACGGACACGGGCGAGCGCCGGCCGCTGCATCCGCTCTGGAACCGGCGGTTCAGCACGAAGTTCAACGGCGTGAGCTACATCACGCAGCGGGGAGCGGAGGCGCTGTATTCGCCCGAGGGCCGGGCGCAGGTCGCCGCGCTGGTGGAGCTTTACATGGGCAATGCCGCCATCCTCCGCGCGGCGGCGGCGGAGTGCGGGCTCTCGGTGTTCGGCGGAACGAACGCGCCTTACATCTGGGTGCGCGGGCCGCAGGGGCGCACGAGCTGGGAGCTGTTCGACGTGGTGCTGAACGAGGCGAACGTGGTGATTACGCCTGGCAGCGGCTTCGGCCTCGCGGGCGAAGGGTATTTCCGCATCTCGGCGTTCAACAGTCGCGCGAACGTGGAGGAAGTGGCGCGCCGCTTCAAGGCGTTGAGCTGGTAGCGGGCGTCGGCGCGGAGTCGATGAAGAGATCCATCTGCTGGCCGACGTAGATTTGCGCGTCGGCCGGCCGCGGGAAGCGGTAGATGATCTGGAGCACGCGGGTGTCCACGCGCTCGGCCCCGCTGCCGGTGAGGCTGCGCTTTGGGACGACGTAGGGTTCGATGCGCACGAACTCGAGCGGGATGCTGCGGCTGGCGTCTCCCTTGATGAAGCCGACGGCGCGGGCTCCGGCGCGGATGCGGGGGGCGACCTGTTCGTCAACGTCGGCGCGAACCTGGACTTCCTCGATGTTGCCGAGGATGACGGGGGGATCGGTGGCGGCGGGGGTGAGGTATTCGCCGGCGCGGGTGTTGAGTTGGAGGACGGTGCCGGCGGAGGGAGCGCGCACGGTGAGGCGCTCGATGAGCAGCTGAATCTCGTCGGCGCGGGCTTCGGCGGCGGCGAGTTGGGCGGTGGCGATGGCGGTTTCGTTGCGGGCGTTCTCGACTTCCTGCGCGGTGGCGACGGAGGCGCGGTCAAGGCGTTCCATGCGGCGGAGGCGATCGGTGCAGTCCTCGAGTTGGGCGCGGCGGACGCGGATCTCGGCCTGCTGGGCGGGGAGTTGGGCGCGGAGTTCGCTGGAATCGAGGGCGAAGAGCGGGGTGCCGGGTTGGACGGCATCCCAGACTTTCACAAAGACCTGCGTGACAAGGCCGGGCTGCGGGGTGCCGATGCGGATGTTTTCGTGGCGGGACTCGATGATGCCGGTGGCGCCGATGCCGGTGGGGAAGGGTTTGCGGGGGGGCGGGATGGGAACGGTGGGGGTGGGTTTGGCGGCGTTGACGCGGGCGACGATGAGGCCGGCGAAGAGGAAACCGAGGAGGGCGAGAAGGATGGTGGCGGCGGGCAGGCGGTTTTTCATGGGGTGTCCAGGGCGGGGTGGGCGGCGGCGATTTCGGCGCGGGAGTTGAGCATGCGGAGGATGCGGCCATCCTCCATTTCGGCCATGCGGTCGGCGTAGCCGTAGATGCGGGGGTCGTGGGTGACGACGATGACGGTGCGAGGCCGGGCGTTGGCGGGGGGGCGCAGGAGTTCCATGATTTGGTGGCCGGTGCGCGAATCGAGGGCGGAGGAGGGTTCGTCGCAGATGAGAAGGGGCGGCTCGTGGACGAGGGCGCGGGCGATGGCGACGCGTTGCTGCTGGCCGCCGGAGAGGCGGTGGGGGCGCTCGCGGAGGAAGTCGGCGAGCCCGACGGCGGCGAGTTGCTCCCGGGCGCGGTCGTGCGCGACGCGGCGGGAGGTTCCCTGGATGAGCAGGGGCACGGCGACGTTTTGCGTGATGTCGAGGGTGGGGATGAGGTTGAACTGCTGGAAGACGAAGCCGATGTTTTGGGCGCGGAAGCGGGTGAGGTGGGGATCGAGGGTGCGGTCGAGCCGGGTGCCGAGCACTTCGATGCGGCCGGTGTCGGCGGTGAGGGTGCCGCAGAGGATGGAGAGCAGGGTGGTCTTGCCGCAGCCGGAGGGGCCGACGAGGAAGAGGATCTCGCGGGCGCGGGCCTCGAAGTGGACGTCGCGGAGCACGGGGGTGGACGTCGCGCCGCTGGGGAAGGACTTGTGGACGTTTTCGAGTTGGACGGTGGGATTCATCCGCGGAAGACCATGGCGGGTTCAAGGGCGGCGATCCGGCGGATGCCGAGGATGGCGGCGAGCGCGCTGATGGCGAGAATGGCGGCAAGGGCGATGAGCGGCACGGGCCAGAGGAGGAGGAGCGGAGCGCGGCCGGCGGGTAGCAGGGAGAAGGTGACGCTGATGAGGCCCATGCCGATGCCGTAGCCGACGAGGCCAACGAATCCGGCCTGGAGCAGGATGAGTCGGGCGAGCCGGGAGGACTCGGCGCCCATGGCGCGGAGGGCGCCGAAGTAGCGGCTGTTTTCCAGGACGTAGGCGTAGAAGGTCTGCCCGGTGATGACCGTGCCGACGAGGAATCCGATGGTCACGATGATGCCGACAACGAAGGGGATGGGGCTGTTTTTGAGCATCCAGAGGACGGTGGTGCCGATGAATTCCTGCTCGGTGCGGGCGCTGAGGCCGGTCTCGGCGGTGATGCGGTCGGCGAGTTCGCGGGGACTCAGCCCGGCGTCGGGTTGCACGAGCACGTAGCTGAGCATTTTGCGCTGGTTGGCGGCGTATTGGACGGCGCGGTCGTAGGTGGTGAAGACGTAGGAGCCGCCACCCATGGTGGGAGCGGCCTGGCAGATGCCGACGACGCGGGCCGTGCGGTCGTTCATCTCGAAGGTGTCGCCGACCTTGAGGGGATGGGCGGGATCGCGGGCGAGGAGGACTTTGCTGTTGAGTTCGTCGATGATGACGCTGTCGGCTTCGCGGAGGTCGGTGATGGTGCCCTCGAGAAAGGTGGTGGGGGCCCCGGTGAACGTGGTGGCGTCGAGGCCGACGAGGGTGACGCC
>JAIYAZ010000162.1 GCA_027488755.1 Verrucomicrobiaceae bacterium
CGCCACGCCGGCGCCACCGCGCCAATCTGCCGGTGCACGTGGTGCATCTCCGGCTTGAGGTAGGTCGCGCAAAAAAACGCGACCACCGGGGCATCACCAGAACTCAATCCCAAACAGGATGAACCCCTTCGGCTTGCCGGGGTCGTTTTCGCTCCACGAGGTGCTGCTCGTGCCGTTGCCGTAGCTCTTCGGCGCCGCCGGATTCAGCAGCTGCCAGGGCTTCTCGACGTTGAAGATCTTCGCCACGATCCCCTCGGTCGTCACCGGAGGTTCCACCACCGGCGCAGGCACGATGGGAATCTCGCGCGGCCTCTGGGGCGCCACGAACTCCTGCGCGGACGCCGTCCCTGCCGCCACCAGAATCATCGCCACCACCGCTTTCATGCTGCGACCATAACTTGCCAGCCCTCATCCTCTCAACTATCAACTAACGACTCCCTACATTCCCCAATGGCACTCGCAAACGATCTCCGCAAAGGCATGGCCATCCGTTACAACGGAAACCCGGCCATCGTCCTTGAAGTCCAACACCGCACGCCCGGCAACCTCCGCGCGTTCGTCCAGGTCATCATCCGCTACATCGGCACCGGCAAATCCGCCGACGTCCGCTTCTCCTCCACGGAAAAAGTCGACCTCGTCGAGGTGAACCGCCAGGAGCTCGAGTTCAGCTACTCCGACCCGACCGGCTTCCACTTCATGGACCCCGAGACCTACGAGACCATCACACTGCAGGAATCCCTCCTCACCGAGGCCAAGGACTACCTCGTCGAAAACCTCAAGGTGAACGTCCTCTCGCTCGAAGGCCGCCCCGCGCAGGTCGAGCTCCCGCCCATCGTCGAACTCACCGTCACCGAAAGCGCCGACGGCGTGAAGGGCGACAGCGCCAACAACGTCCAGAAACCCGCCAAGCTCGAAACCGGCAAGGTCATCACCGTCCCGCTCTTCATCAAGGAAGGCGAGAAGGTCAAGATCGACACCCGCACCGGCAACTACATGGGCCGCGCCTAGGCGCACCCACCGGCACCCAAACTCCCGTTCCGTTTCCAACGGCGGCGCAGCCTTCAAGCTCGCCGCCGTCGGCATTTCCGGCTTCAATCCCCCGCGTGCCCAGCCGGCGAAAGCACCCCGCCCCGAAACCGCGAACCAAGCTTCGCGCCGCCCTCGCGCCCGCCGCGCCGCCGCTGCCCGCGACCGTCCCCACGCGCTGGGTGAAATTCGTCGTCGCGCTCTTTCTCCTCCCGCCGCTCTGGATTCTCGCGAAGACCTTTTTCACCGCCTTCGCCCGCACCACGCTCCACGAGGCCTTCTGGGCCAGCGAGGAATTCTGGTTCTTCGGCCTCGGCGTGATCCTGTGGCTGGTGCCGTTCTTCGGCCTGCCGCGCCCGCTCTGGATCTACGTCTTCGGCCATGAACTCACGCACGTCCTCTGGGTCTGGCTGCACGGCGGCCGCGTGAGCGCCTTCCGCATCACCCCGCAGGGCGGCCACATCCTCGCCGACCGCATCAACACCTGGATCGCCCTCGCCCCCTACTTCTTTCCGATCTACAGCCTGCTTGTGATCGCCGTCTACGGGCTCGCCGGCCTGTTCTGGGACATGACCCCCTTCCGCCCCGTGCTCTACATGCTCATCGGCGCGACGTGGGCGTTTCACATCACCTTCACCGTCTGGATGATCCCGCGCGGCCAGAGCGACCTCACCTACGGCGGCACGTTCTTCTCCCTCGTCGTCATCCTCGGGCTCAACATCGCCATCCTCTCCGGCTTCCTCATCGCCGCCTCGCCCGGCGTCACGCTCGGCAGCTTCACCCGCGACCTGCTCGAAAACACCGCGCTCTTCAGCGCGCAAGCCGTCGACCTCCTCCAGCGCCTGCGCCTGTGACGAGCCCGCTCGACTTCCTCCTCGCGCTCCAGACCGAGGGCGGCGGCGCCATCCCCGTGGAACGCTACCTCCGCGAGGCGCTCTACCACCCCGACTTCGGCTACTACGCCCGCAACATCCGAACCGTGGGCCGCCGCGGGGACTTCGCCACCTCGGCCAGCCTCGGCGAAGCCCTCGGCACCGGCATCGCCCGCTGGCTCCGGCGTCACCGTCCGTCCGGCCTCGCCTGGCACGTGATCGAGGCGGGCGCCGGCTCCGGCGAACTCGCCCGCACCGTCCTGCGCCGCCTCGGCCCGCTCGGGCGGCCCGGCCTCACCTACCACATCGTGGAGACCTCGCCCGTGCTCCGCGCCGAGCAGCAGCGCGCCCTGCCGCAGTTTCGCGTGCGCTGGCACGACTCCATGACCGACGCGCTCGCCGCCTGCGGCGGCCGCGCCCTCATCTTCTCCAACGAACTCATCGACGCGTTTCCCTGCCGCCTCTACGAACGCACGCCCGGCGGATGGACCGAGGTCGGCGTGCGCATCGAGGGCGGCCGCGTCAGCGAATGCGCCGTCGGCCGCGACCTCCCCGCCAGCAGCGCGCTTTTCGCCGAAGCCGCCCCCGGCCAGCGCGTCGAGGTTCACGTCTCCGTCGCGGAATGGCTCGCCTCGTGGAGTTCCGCCGCGCGCCAGGCGCGCATGCTCACCATCGACTACGGCGACGAAATGCCCGCGCTATACCGCCGCCGTTTGCGCGGAACGTTGCGGGCATATTTCCACCACCAGCGTTACGAGGGCGCGGAGGTCTACCACCGCTTTGGCAAACAGGACCTCACCGCCGACGTGAACTTCACCGATCTGCGCGCCTGGACGGAACGCTGCGGCTGGCGCACGGCGGAACTCACCTCGCAGGCGGAGTTTCTCGCCGCGCACGGCGCCGTGCGCGCCGGCCTGCACGACGCCGAGCTCGCGGATCACACCGGAGCCGGCGGCGCCTTCAAGGTGCTCGAAAGCGTCATCGGCGGAGAGACCGACGCCCCCGCGCGCCCCGCCTCGCTGTGGCAGCGTCTCGGCGGCCGCCCCGCTTCTACGCTTCCGCCAGCGCGGCCTTGAGGCGGGCGATGTGCTCCGGCGAGTGGGCGGCGCTCACGCTGATGCGGAGACGGGCCTGGCCGCGGGCCACGGTGGGGTAGCGCACGGCGGAGACAAACAGGCCGACGTTTTCGCGGAGGGATTCCGAAGCCGCCACGGCGGCGGCTTCGTCGCCGATGATCCGGGGCACGATCGCGCTGGTGGCGGCGGGGTCGAGAGCGCGGAGATTCTCCCAAAGCCGGGCGCGGAGCGGCTCGGCAGCCCCCGAGTCGAGCAGGTCCACCGCGGCCCGCGCGGTGGCGGCGGCGGCGGGAATTGGCGCGGTCGAGAAGATGAAGCTGCGGGCGCGGTTGACGAGAAAGTCGATCAACCGGGCGGACCCGCAAATCGCCCCGCCCGAGGCTCCAAGCGCCTTGCCGAGGGTGCCCATCTGGATTTCCACGCGGTCGGCCAGCCCCAGCTCCGCGGCGAGGCCGCGGCCGTGCGGGCCGAGCACGCCAACGCCGTGCGCTTCGTCGAGAAGGAGGGCTGCGCCGAAGCGGTCCTTGAGCTCCACGATTTCGCGCAGCGGGGCGAGGTCGCCATCCATGCTGAACACACTCTCGGTGACGACGAGGACACGGGCCTTGGCGTAATTGTCGCGGGCCCAGGCGAGGAGGCGTTCGAGCTTCTCGAGGTGGTTGTGGGGAAAGACGCGCAACGTGGCTCCGCTGAGGCGGGCGGCGTCGACGAGGCAGGCGTGGCTGAGCTTATCGAGGATGACGACGTCGTGTTCGCCGACGAGCGCGGGAATGGTGCCGAGGGCGGCGGCGTGGCCGGTGGAGAAGGTGAGCGCGGCCTCGGTGCCCTTGAAGCGGGCCAACGCGGCCTCGAGCTCAGCGTGGGGCGCAAGGGTGCCGCAGATGAGCCGGGAGGCTCCGGCCCCGGCCCCAAATCGCTCGACGGCGGCAATCGCGGCGGCGCGAAGGCGCGGGTCGTTCGCAAGGCCGAGGTAGTCGTTCGAGGCGAAGTTGACGAGCGGCCGTCCGTCCACGAGGGACTCAACGGCCTGGGGCGAATCGAGCCGGCGAAGGCGGCGGCGCAAGTTCGCGGCGTCGATGGCGGCGAGCTGTTCAGCGAGCCATTGGTCGAGGTCGCTCATCGCGTCACCACCCGCGCCTAAGCGCCATTCATCGCCGCGAGCATTTCGCGGGTGGCCTGCTCCATGCCGACGACGGTGGCGCGGGCGACGATGCTGTGGCCGATGTTGAGCTCCTCGAGGTGCGGGAGCGTGCGGATGAGCGCGACGTTGCGGTAATTGATGCCGTGGCCGGCGTTAACGCGCAGGCCGAGGGTGTGGGCCTGGGCGGCGGCGGCGGCGAGCCGGGCCAGCTCGGCCTGCTGCGCGGAGCCCTGGGCATTCGCGAAGGCGCCGGTGTGGAGCTCGATGAACTCGGCGCGGAGGGCGGCGGCGGCCTCGACCTGCGCGGGATCGGGGTCGATGAAGAGGCTCACCCGGGTGCCGATGCCCTGGAGGGCGGCAATGGTTTCGCGGAGGGCGGCGGCGTGCGCAAGGCAGTCGAGGCCGCCCTCGGTCGTGACTTCGGCGCGGTGCTCGGGGACGAGGCAGGCGTCCTCCGGGCGCACGGCGAGGGCGACGGCGACGATGTCGGGCGTGTTGCCCATTTCGAAATTGAGCTTGGTGGTGATCTCCGCGCGGAGGCGGTGGATGTCGGCATCCTGGATGTGCCGGCGGTCGGCACGGAGGTGCGCGGTGATGCCAATGGCCCCCGCCCGCTCCGCGGCGAGAGCGGCGGCCACGGGGTCGGGCTCGGCGTTGAACGCGGCGGGATTTTCCCGGTAGCGGGCCTGCCGGAGGGTGGCGATGTGGTCGATGTTAACGCCGAGAGCGATCATGGGGAGTTAAAAACAGAGGATCCATTCTCCATGACCTCCATGTCCTCCATGGTTAAAGGGTCGTTCAATGGCGGAAGTGGCGGATTCCGGTGAAGACCATGGCGACGCCGTGTTCGTTGGCGGCCTTGATGACTTCCTCGTCGCGGACGCTGCCGCCGGGCTGGATGGCGGCCGTCGCGCCGGCTTCGGCGGCGGCGATGAGGCCGTCGGGGAACGGGAAGAACGCGTCGGAGCAGACGGCGCTGCCCTTGAGGGAGAGGCCGGCTTCCTTGGCCTTCCACACGGCGATGCGCGAGCTGTCCACGCGGGACATCTGGCCGGCGCCGATGCCGAGGGTGCGGTCGGCGGCGGCGTAGACGATGGCGTTGGACTTCACGTGCTTGACGACCTTCCAGCCGAATTCCATGGCTTCGAGCTCGGTCTTGGTGGGCGGACGGGCGGAGACGACCTTGTGCTCGAGCTCCTCGATCTCGGCGTGGTCGGCGTCCTGCACGAGGAAGCCGCCGAGGACGGCGCGGATGTCCCTTCCCTCGGCCTCGGGCGTGCGGAGCAGGCGCATGAGGCGGAGGTTTTTCTTTTTCTGGAGGACGGTGCGGGCCTCGGCGTCGAAGTCGGGGGCGATGATGACCTCGCTGAAGATTTCGCTGATGGCGCGGGCGAGGGCGGCGTCCACGGGGCGGTTCGCGATGATGATGCCGCCGAACGGGGCCTGCTTGTCGGTGGCGAAGGCCTTATCCCACGCGGCCTTGAGGTCCACGTCGGTGGCGACGCCGCAGGGGTTCGTGTGCTTGAGGATGGCGACGGTCGGCTTGGCGAACTCGGCGATGAGGTTCGTCGCGGCGGTGATATCGAGGATGTTGTTGTAGGAGAGTTCCTTGCCCTGAAGCTTTTCGAAGTAGTCGCTGAAGGTGCCGTAGAGCTCGGCCTTTTGGTGGGGGTTCTCGCCGTAGCGGAGGCGCTGCTCGAGGGGCAGCGTGACAGAGTAGACGCCGCCATCCTGCTCCTGGCCGAGGTAGTCGGCGATGGCGCGGTCGTAGGCGGAGGTGGTGGCGAAGGCCTTCACCGCGAGTTGCTCGCGGAGCTTGAGCGTGGTGGCGCCGGCCTCCTCCCCGAGTTCGGCGAGCACGGCGGGGTAGTCGGCGGGGTCGGTGACGACGGTGACGGACTGGTAGTTTTTCGAGGCGCTGCGGATCATCGACGGGCCGCCGATGTCGATGTTTTCAATGGCCTCGGCGAGGGTGACGCCCTCCTTCGCGATGGTGGCCTGAAAGGGGTAGAGGTTCACGCAGACGAGGTCGATGGGCTTGATGTCGTGCTCGGCGGCGGTGGCGACGTGCTCGGGGTTCTCGCGGAGGTAGAGCAGGCCGCCGTGGACCTTCGGGTGGAGCGTCTTCACGCGGCCGTCGAGAATTTCAGGCGAGCCGGCGAAGGCGGAAATTTCGATGGTGGGGATGCCGGCTTTCTGGAGCGCGGCGGCGGTGCCACCGGTGGAGATGATCTCGATGCCGTGGGCGTGGAGGCCTTTGGCGAATTCGACGATGCCGGTTTTGTCGGAGACGGAGATGAGGGCGCGGGTGATTTTCATGTTAGGCGGCGGCGGCTTCTTCGTGTTGGAATTGGATTTCGTAGAGGCGGCGGTAAAGGCCGCTTTTATCGAGAAGTTCCTGGTGGGTGCCGACCTCGGCGATGCGGCCGTGGTCCATGACGACGATCTGGTCGGACTTGAGGATGGTGGAAAGGCGGTGCGCGATGGCGATGACGGTGCGGCCCTCGGCGAGACGCTCCAGGGCGGCCTGAATGATGCGCTCGCTCTCGCTGTCGAGGGCGGACGTGGCTTCGTCGAGCAGGAGGATGGGCGCGTTCTTGAGCAACGCGCGGGCGATGGCTAGGCGCTGCTGCTGGCCGCCGGAGAGGAGGCTACCCTTATCGCCGACGATGGTTTCGTAGCCCTGGGGCTGCGCCATGATGAAATCGTGGGCGTAGGCGAGCTTCGCGGCGGCCTCGATCTCGGCGCGGGTGGCGTCGAGCCGGCCGTAGCGGATGTTTTCGTAGATGGTGTCGTGGAAGAGGAAGCTCTCCTGGGTCACGATGCCGATCTGCTCGCGAAGGGATTGCTGGGTGATCTCGCGGATGTCGCGGCCGTCGAGGAGGATGGCACCGCTCTGCGGATCGTAAAAGCGGAGCAGGAGGGCGAGCATGGTGGTCTTGCCCGCGCCGCTGGAGCCGACGAGGGCGTATTGCTTGCCGGCCTCGATTTCGAGCGAAACGCCGTCGAGCGCGAGGCGGTCGGGGCCGTAGCCGAAGGTGACGCGGTCGAAGCGGATGTCGCCGCGGGCGGCGGTGAGAGCGACGGCGTTGGGGGAGTCCTGGATGGTGGCCTTGGTGGAAAGGATCTCGAAAATGTAGGTGGAGGAGGCCAGGCACTTCTGCATGAGCATGGGGATTTTGCTCAGGGCCTTCACGGGATTGTAGAGGAGGAAGATGCCGGCGCAGAGGGCGGCAAATTTCATGAACGGGATGTCGAAGTAGACGACGTAGATGAGCGCGAGGACGACGCCGAGGGCGGAGACGGATTCGATGATGGGCTGGACGATGTCGATGCTCTTTCGGACGCGCATGCTGTTGCGGCACTGGATCTCGCTCGACTTGCGGAACTGCTCGGCCTGGTAGCCTTCGCGGGCGAAGGACTTGATAACGCGGATGCCGGCGAAGGTCTCCTGGAGGATGACGGCCATTTGCCCGGCTTCGTTTTCCTCGGCCTTGCCGGCCTGGCGGACCTTGCGGCCGAAGATGGCGACGGGGAGGATGCAGATGGGGAAGAGGACGAGCGTGGTGAGGCTGAAGCGCCAGTCGATGTAAACGAGGGTGGCGATGCCGGTGATGACGGCGATGGGGTCCTTGACGAGGTCGCCCGCGATGGAGGTGAGAGCGTTCTGCGCCATGCGCGTGTCGTTGAGCACGCGGGAGATGAGTTTACCGGACTTCGCGCGGTTGAAGAAATCGAGGGACTGCCCGGCGAGGTGGGCGAAGAGCTGGCTGCGCAGGTCGCGGAGCACGCGGTAGCTCACCCAGGCCATGCAGTAGGAATTCAGGTAGGAAAAAATGCCGCGCGCGATGATGGCGAGCGGGATGAGCATGATGACCCAGATGAAACCCCCGAGGTTGTGCATGCCGGGGCCGCCTTCGCCGCCACCGAGCAGGGGATTGGCCTTGGCGAGGTCGACGCTGCCGCCGGGGAAGGCCTTTTCGCCCACGAACTTGATGACGAGGGGAAAGACGCCGTTGAGCAGGCCGGCGAGCACGCCGAAGACGAGGCCGAGGGTGAAGCGGGCCTTGTAGGGGCGCAGGTAGGCGGCCAGGGCAAGGTAGGGCCGCCAGAGCTGACGGATCAGCTGCGGAAGCGGGAGCTTTTTCTTTTTGGGGTCAGCCATTGGCCAGAGGAAAAGGGTAACGGGATCGCGCGGGGCGCGAAGGAAAAAGTCTTACGGGACGACGGGGCGGAGGAGGCCGAGATACCACGCCACGAGCGCGGGACCGGTGACCACCCAGAGGGCGGCGCCGAGGGCGAGGTAGGGACCGTAGGGGATGCGCCCGCCCGCCCGGCCGCGGGTAGCGAGGAGCAGACCGCCCCCGACGAGCGCGCCGACCACGGAAGAGGCGGCCACGGTAAAGAGCACGGCCTGCCAGCCGAGGAAGGCCCCGATGCAGGCCATGAACTTGACGTCTCCCAGGCCCATGGCTTCGCGGGGGATGACGACGGAGCGGAGGACGCCGCGGAGGTCGCGCACTTCCTCGAGCGGCACGGTGCGGCCCTCGATAACGACGCGGTCGAAAAAGATGCGGAGGTCACCGGCCGGGAGCGGGCGGCCGTTGAGGGTGCCGTGGACGGTTTCGATGACGAGGACGTCGCGGGGACGGCTGAAGATTTCGTCCCAGGGCCAGGGTTCGCCGCCGAGGATGAGGCGGGGATTTTCGGCATCGGGCTCGAAGTGGAAGGGCTCGGGCTGGGGCGGGACGATGCGTTTGCGGCCGAAGGCGAGCTTGCCGCATTCGACCACGAGCCAGAGCAGGCCGGCCCCGAGGGCGGCCCCGGCGAGCGAGAGGAGCACGGCGTGGAGGCGGGAGTCCACGCCCATGAGCGCGGGCACGGCGGCGCTGAAGATCAGACCGGCGACGGTGCCGCCGAGGGTGATTTCGTCGGGGATGATGGTGTGCTCGAAGTCGATGAACGTGGCGACGATGAGCAGGGCGGCAAAGACGAAGTAGACCGGCGCGAGGGGGAGGCCGAATTGCAGCCAGAGGCCGAGGAAGATGAGGCCGGTGAGGATTTCGACGAGCAGGTAGCGCGGGGAAATCGGCGCGTGGCATTTTGCGCAGCGGCCGCGGAGCCAGAGCCAGCTGACGATGGGGAGATTATAATACCACGGGATGGTGACCTGGCAGGCGGGGCAGAAGGAGCGGCGCGGCCGGTCGAGCGAGATGCCGCGCGGGAGGCGGTGGATGCAGGCGTTGAGGAAGGAGCCGACGATGGTCCCGAGGACGAAGGCAAACGTCGCGAGGACGGCCGTCATTCCTTGGGCAGCCGCTCCTCGAGAATCTCGCAGAGCACGTGGAGGAGGAATTTCTGGGCCTCCTGGATGCGGGCGGTGTCGGGGCCGTCGACGATGATCTCGATCTCGGCGGCACCCTTCGTGAAGCCGCCCTGGCGCCCGAGAAGGGCTATGGTGCGGACGTCGGCGCGGCGGGCCTCTTCGATGGCGTCGAGGAGATTGCGGGACTTGCCGCTGGTGGAGATGACGAGGAGGACGTCGCCCTTTTGTCCGAAGGCCTTGACCTGCCGGGCGAAGGCTTCCTGGTAGGCGTAGTCGTTCGAAATGGCGGTGAGCAGGCCGGCGTCGGTGTTCAGCGCAAGGGCGGGATACGGGCGGCGGTCGGCCTTGAAGCGGCAGACGAATTCGGTGGCGATGTGGGCGGCGTCGGACGCGCTGCCGCCATTGCCGCAGATGAGGAGCTTGTGGCCGGCAAGGAAGGCGGTTTCCAGCACGGCGGCCGCCTCGAGGAGCGTGGCCTCGTGGGCGGAGAGGGCCTTGAAGGTTGCGAGGGCGTCCTTGAGGGAGCTGTGGAAATGGCTCATGCGCGGTTCAGGGCGAGGCGGGGGTCGATCACGAGCAGGGCGTCGAGATCGGGCCAGGCCTCGGGGCCTTGGGGCTGGAAGAGATTAAGATACACCTTCACGGCAGAGGCGGGGTATTTTTCCGCGATGGCATTGACGGCGGCGTCGACCACCTCGCGCGCCGGCTGGGCGGGAATTTCGTCGATAAGCCCGTCCTCGTGCTGGAAGCCGCAGGCGGTGAGGAAGTCGCCGAGCATGGGGCGATGGGCGCTGAGCAGCCAGTTCTGGAGAATTTCCAGGCCGAGGTCTTCGTTCACCGGCTGGGCGAGGGCGGCCTGCATCCACGCGTGGCGCTCGACGCGGGGCTTGCGCTCAAGGAAGACGGGACGCAGGCGGCGGCGCGAGGCAGTGAGTTGGAGCGCGCCCTTGTAGGCGGGCTTGTTGATTTCGTGGAGGGTTTCGAAAACGGAGTGGGCCTCGGCGGGGCTGAGGCCGGCAAAAATTTCGTGGGCGGTCACGGATGGTGAGTGGGATGGCCCGCGCGGTGGCGCCGGGGGGGAGCCGGCCGGAGCGCGGGCTATCCGTATCCCCGAAGCGCGCCCGCGAGTCAAGGCGGGGTGGCGGAGGGCCGCCCGGTGGCGCGGCATTTGACAGCCCCTGCCAAAGCGGCTTTCATCGGCGCGCATGAGAGGCATTTTGGCCGCGATTTTGACGTGTGGACTGCTGGCGGCCTGTGCCGGCCCGGAGAAGCCGCCGGTGTATCTGGAGCGGGCGAACGTCCTGCCGCTCGAGATCAACCCGCGCTTCACCTTCCGCAAGCAGCAGCTTTTTTTCAACGACCCGCGCACCTACGTGCCGACGCAAAGCGACGCGATGCGGTTCTTCCGCCTGCGGATGAACTACGGCGTGGTCACGCCGCGCGATATCGACGAGGTCACGGGGAATTTCTTTTCGTTCTTCTGGCGCGCGGATGAGCGGGCCGACGTCACCGTGCGCCTGGAATACCGCCAGGCCGCCCTCGGCGACTACGTGATGGCCCAGGAGCGCTACTACCCGGAAGCGCGCGGCAGCTATCGCTCGGACTTCCGCGTCACGGGGGACGATTACCTCGAGCACGGGCGCGTGACCGAATGGCGCGCGTTGCTCATCATCAACGGCCGCATCGTCGCCCTGCGCCAATCCTTCATGTGGAAGTAGGCGGCGCCGCCGGGAAAATTGACACCGCCCGGCGGCCGGCCCTAGGTTGAATTCATTCGTGACTCCGAAATCCACGATTCTCGCCGGGCTCCATGACCAAGCCGTATGGCTGCGCGTGCATGGCCGCGGCACCTTCCAGACCAGCGCCGGAATGAAGGAATACACCCGCCGGATGATCCAGCGGGGTCATCGCATCTTCGTCGTGGATCTTGCCGCCTGCGAGTTGATGGACTCGACGTTCATGGGCACGCTCGCGGGCATCGCCCTGCGTCTACGCGAGATCGGCAGCGGCAGCCTGTCCGTTCTCAACCCGAACACGCGCAACCGCACGCTGCTCGAAAATCTCGGGCTCGATCACCTCTTCTCCTTCGACCTGCCGGAGGGTCTCCGCCCCGCGCCGGTGCGCGCCGCGCAGGAAAATCTCGCCCCGCCAAATCCCGACGCCGCCGCGCAACACGCCACGATCCTCGCCGCCCACGAGGCGCTCGTGGAGGCCGATCCGGAAAACGAGGAACGTTTCAAGGACGTCCTCGAGCTCCTCAAGCAGGATGCGCCTCCGGGGGCGGGCGAAAGCTGATGAACCCGCGCCCCCCGGCCATGCAACCCTGGGATCGCCCGCGTTCCGGCGGTCGACGCGGCGGCTGAAGCATCCCCATGGGCTGGGCACTGGCATTCTTTCTCCTTCTGGCCGCCTCGCTGGTCGCCCTGCTCGGGCTTTGGGGAATCATGACGGCGCGGGTGCAGCGGGCCGAGCGCGCGCGGGTGGAGATCGAGGTCGAGGAAGGCCGCGTGTTTGAATATCTGCACAGCCTCGGCGAGGCCTTTGCCGAGGGCGTGCGTTCCGCCGACCTGCACCGCCTCATTGTTGAAAGCGCGAGCCGCATTCTCGACGCGCACGGCGGCGCGATCTACCTCACCGACCGGCAGGACGCCGCGATGGTGCCGGCGTTTCTTTCGAAGGGCTGCCCGCCGCTGATCGATGTGCCGCGCCACGTCCTTGAACAAGGCGCGCACGCCCCCATCGCGATCGACAGCTACGTGCGGCTGCATGCGATCAAGCACGGCGAGGGATTGATCGGCGTCGCCTGGCAGAGCCCGGAGGTGCGGCTGATCACGGAGGGGTTCGAGGCGATCAATGAATTCCGCGACCGCAGCCAGCAACTCGGCGGCGTGCTCGTCGGCCCGCTCATCTACCGCCGCAAATGCCTCGGCGTGCTCGCCGTGTGCACGCTCCCGGGCGCCACGCCCTTCTCGCCGGCGGACGTGAAGGTTTTTCACACGATCTGCGAACAGTCCGCCTTCGCGCTCTACAATGAGGTTGTCTACCTCGAGGCCAACGAAAAAAAGCGCCTCGACCACGACCTCGAAATCGCCCGCGAAATCCAGAGCATCCTCCTGCCCTCCGATCCCCCGCCCGTGCCCGGCTACGAGATCAGCGGTCTGAACATCCCCGCCCGCCAGGTGAGCGGCGATTATTTCGACTATCTCGTGATCGACGACAACCGCACGGGCGTAGCCATCGCCGACGTCTCCGGCAAGGGCGTGCCCGCCTCGCTCATCATGGCGATGTGCCGGAGCGTGATCCGCAGCCAGTCCCCGGGCAACACCTCCCCGGCCGAGGTGCTCCGCCGCGTCAACCGCCAGCTCTACCCCGACATCAAGGAGGACATGTTCATCAGCATGGTCTACCTCGTGCTCGACGCGCACTCCGACGTCGTCCGCATCGCTCGGGCCGGACACGACCCGCCGTTTGTCTACCGCGCCGCCACCGGGAAGGTTGAAATGATCAATCCGAAGGGCATGGCGCTGGGAATTGACAGCGGAGAGGTCTTCGATAGGATTTGCGCGGATTTTGAATTCTCGCTCGCGCCGGGCGATTTTCTGTTGCTCTACACCGACGGAGCCACGGAGGCACTCGACGCCGCCGGCGATGAATTCGGCCCGGAACGGCTCGTGCGAGCCCTGCAGGCCAACGCCTCCGGCACCTCGGCCCACGTCATCCGGCAACTGACCGAGGACGTCAAAGCCTTCGTGGGAGCCTATCCGCAACACGACGACATCACCCTGATCGCCATCCGCAAATTATGACCGAACCCGCCGCAAACTCCGCCGACGCCGAGCCCCTCGCCGCCGATTCGCCCGAGGCCGCTGCCGCTTCGGACGACACCGCCACCCTCCGCGCGGAATTCGAGAAATTCCGCGACCTCTACCTGCGAAGCCAGGCCGACCTCGACAACTTCCGCAAGCGCGCCGCCCGCGAGCGCGAGGACGCCACCCGCTACGCGAACTCCTCCCTTCTTGAGCGGCTGCTCCCCATCCTCGACAACTTCGAGCTCGGACTCGACGCCGCCCGGCAGACCCCCGGCGCCGAAACGATCATCCAGGGCCTCGGCATGGTGCAAAAGCAGCTTCAGGATTTTCTCCGCGAAAGCGGCGTCGAACCGATTGAGGCCGTGGGCACCCCGTTTGATCCGAACCTCCACGAAGCCATCGGCCAGGAAGCCAGCGCCGACGTGGCCGAGGGCGTCGTCCTCCGCCAGCTCCGCCGCGGCTACAAGCTGCGCGACCGCCTGATCCGCCCCGCCACCGTCATGGTCTCGAAGGGGGCCGCGTAACGTGAAGACGCAGCGCGATTATTACGAAATTCTCGGCGTCGAACGCGGGGCCTCGCCCGAGGAAATCAAGCGGGCCTACCGCAAGCTCGC
>JAIYAZ010000063.1 GCA_027488755.1 Verrucomicrobiaceae bacterium
AGGCCGCTCTCGTCCTTGAGGAAACGGATGTCGCGGGTCTCGACGCCGAGCAGGCGGGCCGGGGGCAGCGTGATGCGCAGGCCGTTGCCGCCTTGGACAACGGTGATGACAAACGGGTCGGCCAGGTCAAAGCCGGCGCGGGCGACGAAGTCCCCCTCGACCTCGAGCGTCTTCGTGCTGTGGAGCCAGGATTCGTCGAACCGGTGCCGCTCGGTGAGCGCTTCCTCGGCCGTGCTAAGCGTGAGGACTTCGCTTTGCTGCCGGACGACGGTTTTTCCCGCCACGACCACGCGGGGCTGGATTTGCAGGGCCGTGGCGACCTCGGCGGCGATCTCGCGGGCGACCTTTTTGGTTTCGGCCACGGTGCGCCCGGCAACAAGGGCGGGAATGTTCACCGCGAGATGGCGGAAAACCATGACGCCGCAGCCGAAGGCGACGAGGGCAATGATCGTGATGCGGAACAGGCGGCCACGGGCGCGCATGGGGGGAACGTTAGCGGAAAATTCCCCGGCGGCGCGCAATTTTACCGCGCCCCCGGCCCCGGCTCGACGTATGAACGGGGGAGATGTTTGGAGTCGCCCTGAAGATGCTGTTCCGCGACCGCGCGAAATACGCGATGCTCGTGTGCGGGCTGGCGTTCTGTTCGTTGCTGATGACGCAGCAGACCTCGGTGTTCTGCGGATTGATGATGTGGACGACCGCGACGATCCGGAACATCGGCGCCCCCGTGTGGGTGATGGACGCGAAGGTCGAGCAGGTCAACGAGGTCATCCCCATGCGGCGCATTGAGGTCGAGCGGGTGCGCAGCGTGCCGGGCGTGCAGTGGGCGGTGCCGCTTTATCTCGGGATCGAGCAGGCGCGGCTGGGCGACGGCTCGTTCCAAAACATTCAGCTCACGGGCCTGGACACCGGCACGCTCGTCGGGCGGCCGATGAAAATCACCGCCGGGCGCATCGAGGATCTGCGCCTGCCGGACGCGGTGATCATTGACCAGGTCGGCGTGGAGAAATTCCGCTCGCGCGGCATCACGCTCGAGGTGGGCACGACGTTTGAGATCAACGACAAGGCGGCGCGCGTCGTCGCGATCTGCCAGAGCAGCCGGAGTTTTCTTGGGCAGCCGTATGTGTTCACGACCTACGACCGGGCGATGGAATACGCGAAGCCGCAGCGCAAGCAGCTCAGCTTCGTGCTGGCGGAGCCGCAGCCGGGCGTGTCGCCGGAGGAGCTGGTGAGCCGCATCAACCTGCTGCGCGGCGTGCGGGCGCACACGGCGGACGCGCTCTTTTGGGACACGATCTGGTGGTATATCCGCAACACGGGCATCCCGATTTCCTTCGGCACGGTGGTGATCCTCGGGGTGATCGTGGGCATCGCGATCGCCGGGCAGACGTTCTACCTCTTCATCTACGACAACCTGCGCTACCTCGCGGCGCTGAAGGCGATGGGGGCGCGGATGACGACGCTCACGGCGATGGTGCTGCTGCAGGCGTTTTCGGTGGGATTCATCGGCTACGGCCTTGGCGTGGGATTGACGGCGTGGTTTGGCAACGCCGTGCTCGCGAAGGGGCAGCCGCCGTTTTTCATGCCGTGGCAGGTGCCGGTGTTTGTCGCCGTCGTGATCGTGTTCATCTGCTCGTTCTCCGCGGTGATCGGGCTCATCAAGGTCGCGCGGCTCGAGCCGGCGGTGGTGTTCAAATGAGCGCGGCACCGGTCGAGACCGCCGTGCGGGTGAACGGCGTGGTGAAATCCTACGGCCGCGGCGAGACGCGCACGCTGGCCCTCAAGGGCGCCTCGCTGGAGGCGCGGTTCGGCGAACTGCTGATGATCGTGGGGCCCTCGGGCTGCGGGAAGACGACGCTGCTGAGCGTGATCTGCGGCACGCTCGACGTGGACGAGGGGGCCATCGAAGTGTTTGGCCACGACCTCGCCGGGATGAGCACGGGGGCGATCACGAAATTCCGCGGCGAAAACGTCGGGTTCATCTTCCAGCAGTTCAACCTCATCCCGACGCTCACCGCGGTCGAGAATGCCTCGGTGCCGCTGCTGCTGCGCGGCGAGCCGACGCGGCGGGCGGAGGCGCGGGCGGCGGCGGTGCTGGGCCACATGGGCCTGGGCGGGCGGGAGCGGTCCTATCCCCGCGAACTTTCCGGCGGCCAGCAGCAGCGGGTGGCGATTTCGCGCGCGCTGGTGCATGAGCCGCGGCTGATCATTTGCGACGAGCCGACGGCCTCGCTTGATGCGGCGACGGGGCAGCGGACGATGGAGCTGCTCAAGGAAAGCGCGCTGCGGCCGGATCGCTGCGTGATCGTGGTGACGCACGACAGCCGCATTTTTCATTTCGCGGACCGCATCGCCGAGATGGAGGATGGCCGCGTGGTCGGCGTGCATTTGCCCAAGGATTTTCACCATGTTTAAGCGTCCCTCATTCTTCATTGCGCTGGCGGGCATCATTGCCGTCACGCTGCTGGTTCTTCGTCTGCAGCGCGGCGAGCCGCCGGCGGTGCCGCTGGTGGAGCCGCCGCGGGCGCCCTACGCGGATTCCGTGGGGGCGCGGGGCATCGTGGAGGGGCGCGGCGAGAATGTGCGCGTGACGCCGAACGTGGCCGGGCGGGTGCAGCGGGTGTTTGTGAAGGTGGGCGGGCAGGTCCGCGCGGGGGAGCCGTTGTTTCAGCTCGATTCGCGGGAGGCGGAGAGCACGGTGGGGCTCCAGGAGGCGCAGGTGGCCGTGCTGCGGGCGAAGGTGAAGGAGGCCGAGGTGCCGCTGGCGGACCGGATGGATTCGCTGGCCCGCACGCAGGCGCTGCGGAAAAAGGACGTGGCGAGCCAGGATGATTCGCAGCGGGCGTATTTTGCGGCGGAGGCGGCGCGGATGCAACTGGAGCGGGCGAAGGCGGATTTGCTGCTGGCCGAGGCGCAGTTGCGGGAGGCGCGGGTGCAACTGGATCTGCTGACGGTGCGGGCCCCGCGGGACGCGGAGGTGCTGCAGGTGAATATTCGCGAGGGGGAATACGCGGCGGTGAATGCGACCGAGCCGCCGGTGCTGCTGGGCGACACGCGGGTGCTGCAGCTGCGGGCGGACGTGGATGAGGACAGCGCGTCGCGGGTGCGGCCGGGCGCGGCGGCGGTGGCGTTCCCGAAGGGCACGCGGTCCGATCCGCTGCCGCTGCGGTTTGTGCGGATCGAGCCCTACATCCTGCCGAAGCGGTCGCTCACGGGGGACAGCACGGAGCGGGTGGATACCCGGGTGCTGCAGGTGATCTACGAGTTCGAGGAGCACACGCTGCCCGTTTATCCCGGGCAGCAGATGGATGTGTTTATCGAGAGCGGGGCGGCGTCGCCGACGCCGCGGCCGTGATTACATCGGTCCGGCGCCGCCGGCCTGCGCGGCGATGTCGCGGAGGATGGGCTTAAATTCGCTGGACCAGAGGCTCATCATTTTCGTGCTCTCTTCGAAGCCGGCCTGACCGGCGTCGCTCACGCGGTAGACCTTCGTGCTGAGGCGGTAGTCGTTCGAGCCGGGGATGGGGGTCATGACGAGCTTCACGCGCACGCTGGTGGTGACGCCGTAGCTGCCGTAGAGGAGCTTGTCGAAGCTGCCGGCCGGTTTGTCGAAGCTGATGGAGGTGGGGAAATTGACCGGGCCGACGGTGTAGCCGTAGCGGGGGAAGATGGCGCCGGCGGCGTCGACGATGGCGGAGGGGTTCGTGTTCTGGACGGTGAAGGCGCCGGGGCCGCCGGTGCGACCGACCGGGGTGGTGAGGCAGCCGGTGAGGGCGAGGACGACGAGGAGCAGGGGGGCGAGGGGGAGGAGGAGTCGCTTCATGCCGGGAGCAATGCCGGAAAACGCGACCGACGACAAGGCTGCGCGCGCGGCGGATTTGTCGGTTTCGGCGGATTGCCCTTTGGCGGGAAGTCGGCTAGTTCCGGCGGGATGAAGCTGCCGTTGTTTTTTCTGGGGAGGTTGTTTGCGCTCGTGGTGCTGCTGGGGTTTGCCGGTTGTGCCGGGGAGAATCCGGGCCGCGAGAACCTGCTGACAAAGGCCGGCTTTCGCTCGATGCCGGCGAACACGCCGGCGAAGCAGGATTTGTTGAAGCCGCTTGCGCCGGGGGTGATGACGCCCGTGCTGTTTGGCAACCGGTATTATTACGTGGTCCGCGAGGAGAAGCGGGAAGCGGTGCTGGTGGGCGGGGCGGTGGAGCTGCGGGTCTACGAAAACCTGCGGGCGCGGCGGAAGATGCCGACGGAGGCACCGAGCGCGGAGGCGCTGAAGAAGCCGGCGGACTGGACGGCGTGGCGCGGGTTGAACGACGGCTGGTATTCCTTCGCGCTTTAGGCGGCGCGGACCGGGCCGCGGGCTACCACTTGCGGTGGTGACGGCGCAGGATCTGGAGGCCGAGCAGGAGGGCAGCGGAGGCGATGGCGAGGAGGGGCAGCGGGCCGTTCGCGTGGGGCAGCTCGGCCGGGGGCATCCAGATGTCGCCGAGGGCAAAGACGCGGGACATCGTGGCGGAGGTCATGGTGGAGACGCTGCCCATGGAGAAGGTGCTGGGGGCGTCCGCCGGCGGCGGGCTGGGCGGCAGGGCGGCGGCGGGCGACGGCGGGGTCATTCCGAGCGCCGGTTCGGTTCCGGCGGGCAGGGGCGGGAGGGACTCGAGCGAGGGGGCCGGGCTGAGCAGGGTGAGGTGGGGGGAGCCGTCAAGGTCGGTGGCCGGAGAATGGAACGCAAAGAGTGAGGGGGCCGGGGCAACCGGGGGCTTGAGGCCGGGCGGCAGCGGGCCGGACAGGCTGAGGGCCTGAGCCGGGGCGTGGAGGCTGCACGCGACGACAAGTGCGGCCATCCGGACGAAGGTTCGGAGGGAGTTCATGACGGGGAAACTGGCCGGCAGCATCGGCGAGGGCGGGAATTTTTGCAAGTGCGCCGCTGAAGAATTCCCGGCACGGAGCGGCGCTCGAAAAGCCTTGCCGGCATTTTTTGGGGGCCGGTAGGGTGCGGGGATGAAAGTTGTCGTCACCGGCGGGGCCGGGTTTATCGGTTCGCAT
>JAIYAZ010000065.1 GCA_027488755.1 Verrucomicrobiaceae bacterium
AGCAGGACGTTGCCGCTCACGATGACGTTGCTGTAGCGCGTGGAGGTCGCGATTTCCTGGAACGCGGTGGAGGTGGTGAGGCCGCCGATGTTAATCGAGAGCGTCGCGTTGGAGCTGAGGATGGAGTAGTTGCCCGTGATCGATGTGCGGCCGGCGGTGGGGGTGAGCGTGACGTTCGTCGCGCCAAAGTCCCCGGTCGTGTAGCTCACGAGGTTGCCGCCGGGGGCGAGGTTGCCGCCGTAGTTCACGAGGGTGCCGACGTTGGTGGAAGCCACGGTCTGGTTCGCTGTGGCCGTGGCCGTGGGGCTGGAGCCGAGGTTGCTGACGTTGATGGTCTGCGCGGTGAGCGTGCCGCCCATGAAGTTGAGGTTGCTCACGCTCGAGCTGTTTCCGGCGGGGGCGACGCCGGCGATGGTGCCGAGGATCACGGCGTTGCCGCCGGTGAGGGTGAAGGCCGCGCGGGTGCCGGCGGTCGCGTTGCCGGCCGAGCCGATGGTGATGCCGGTGCCGGTGTTGTTGGCCGAGGCGCCGGTGAGGACGTTCGTGGCGGTGGTGACGCCGATTTGAAGCACGCCGCCGCTTTGGTTCAGGAGAACATTGGGCGTGCCCGTGATCGAGGAGGTGCCGATCCCGTTGGCCGAACCGGTGGATTTGGCGACATCGACCAGACCGTTTTGCACGTTGAAGTTGATGGTGGCGCCGGTCGCGTTACCCGAGGCGGCCGCGCCGACCTGGAAGCTGCCCGCGTTCACCGCGTTGTTGCCGGAACCCGTCACCCGCAGGGTGCCCCCGTTGACGGTGAACGTCCCGCCCGCCGCCGCGTTTGCGGAGATGAGGTAGCGACCGCTGCCGGTGGCGAGGGTGCCCCCGTTGAGGGTCACGTTACCCGCCATGGAGGCCCCGCTGTTGAAGCCCATGTCGGTGGTGATCCAGGTGCCGGAGTTCACGGTCAATCTGCCGCCGGCCGGAACGCGCAGGCCGATCGCCGCGGTGGAGCCGGCCACCGTGCCCGCGATGACGTTCGTGGAATTCGTGGACGCGGTGGTGGAGCCGAACACGACGTTTTTCGCGACGGAAAGCACGCCGCTGGGACCCGCCGCGCTGGAGTAAATATTCACGCTATTTCCGGCGCTGGGATCGAGCACGACCGTGCCGCCGCCCGCGCCGCCGAGCGTCCACGTCTGGTTGGCGGGGCTGCCCGAGCTGCCCGTGGTGATGTTCCCCGTGACGAGGAGCGTGCCGCCGGTGGAGACATTCCAAGTCTGGTTGGCCCCGAGACCGAGATTGGCGGAGACGAGATTGGTGCCGCTGGTGTTGGTGGAGCTGATGCCGGATGCGCCGATCGCGAGGGTGTTGTCCGTGGAGTTGCTGCTGAACGTCCAGCCGCCGGTGGCCGTGGAAAAGCTGAGCCCGGTGATGGCCTGGGAGGCCGTGAGCTGCGGAAGGTTGGCGGTGACGGCGCCGGAGAACACGCCGAGGTCCGTGGTCAAACTGTCCGCCGGAGCCAGGCCGCCGCTCCAGTTCGCGTTGTTGGAGAACGAGGTGTCCGTGGCTCCGGTCCAGGTCAGATTGGCCGCGTGCAGGGACGAGAAAACGAGGGCAAAAGAGCCCGCCAAAACCAGTTTGTTCATTGGGAGGGGAAGGGGGAAAACTGAAGAAATCATTTCTCACAATATTTCCGCAAACTCAACCGCATTGTTTCGGAAAAGGCCGTTTCTGAGGCCCAGAATTCCCGTTGCCGTCGCCACGGACTCATCCGGTGGAAAAAGAGGGTCGGGGAGGAGCGGAAAGCCGCCTTTGCGGGCTCCGGAAAAAAGGGCGGGCGGCCGACGGAGCCGCCCGGAAAAGCGAACGGGGGGCCGAAGCCCCCCGTCGAATCAATCACGGAATCCCCCGAAACCGGGACTGACTGCCGGAATGATTGACGGTTTCAGCGACGAAGACAATGGGATTTTTTTCGGACCAAAAAAAAGATGCGGGAGGCCGCTTGGCCTCCCGGATTGAGCCCGCGGTGGAGCGGGTGTCCCTCAGGCGCGGCGGCGCAGGCGGCCGAGGAGGAGGAAGAGGCCGCCGGCGACGAGGGCGATGGTCCCGGGTTCGGGCACGGCGGAGTAGTTCGAGAGAACGACCGAGTTGCCGGACGTGCTGACGGTGAACTGGCCTTGTCCGTCCTGCGTGGTCAGCGTGCCGCCGTCGCTCACGTTGGCGAAGAAGCCCGCGATCGAACCGGCGGTGACGATGGTGAAGGAATCCCCGGAGGAGGGAACGAAACCGTTGAGCAGGCTGATGCGCAGATCGCCGCCGAGCGTGAGGGCGCCCGTGACGAGGAGATTGTCGAAGGAGCCGGCCACGAGGGCATCCTGCCAGGAGGTCGCCGCGGTGAGGCCGGCGAGGTTCACGTCGAGGATGCCGGTGGCGATGCTGAGCGCGCCGGTGATGCTGGTGCGGCCCGCGCGGTCGATGTTGCCGGGGGCGATGGTCGCGCCGTTGTTGAGGAGGGTGCCGTTGGCGTCGAGGGCCGATCCGCGGAGGTTCGTCGCGTCGATTTTTCCGGCGACGAGCGTGCCCCCGAGGAGGGCGAGAACCTGCTTGGCGCCGGCGTTCGCCTGGCGGCCGTAGATGCCGGCGTTTGTGCCGTTGCCCTCGACGATGAGCGTGCCGTTACCGCTGAGGGTGAAGGTCGTGGTGTTCACGCCGGAGATGTCCGCGCCGATGTCGATGCGGCCGTTCGTGGAGTTGCTCCCCTTGACGTTGAGCAGGCCGCCGCTCAGCGAGTAGGAGCTGCTGTAGCCGGCGGTGGCGTTGCCGGTGCCGAGGGAGAACGTCTGGTCCACGGCGCCAACGCCGTAAACGGTGAAGGTGCCGCCCGTCTGCGTGGCGGTGACGTTCGACGAGGTGCCGTTGTTGCCGGCGGCACTGTCGTTGCCGAGCCGGACGCCGAAGTTGCTGGTGCCGTAGGTCGGGGCGTAGGTCAGGTTGCCCGCGCTGATGTTCAGGAGATACGGGACGGTCGAGCCGCCGTTGAAGCTGAGGCGGGCTCCGCCGGAGACGTTGGTGCCGCCGATGACGAGGTTGCCGCCGTCGACGCGCAGGCTGTTGCGGAGGTTGCGGGCGTCAAACGCATTCAGATCCCCGCCGCTGACGCGGATCGTGGCGTTGCCGTTGCCCGAGCCGCCCCAACCGGCCCCGTTGGCGTTGGTGATGGTGGTGTTGCCCCCGTTGACCTGCATCGTGCCGAATTCCTGGGCGTAGAATTGGTTGACGCGGTTCACGCCGGTAACGGTGGCCGTGCCGTTGCCACGCTTGCCGAGGATCACCCCGCCGGAAGTGCCGGCGGTGATGTTGCCGGTGACGAGGTAGTTGCCGTTTTGCGTGCTGGTGTTGCCGAAGGTGAAGGTGGCGTTTGTGGTGCCGGTCGTGTTGCCCGTGATCGAACCCGCGAAAACCAGCGTGCCGCCCACACCGCTGCTCACCACCGAGTAGGTCGAGGCCCCGGTCCCCATGCCGAGCACGAGGTCGCTGGCCACCGTCTGCGTGGCGGTGGCGCTGGACATGACGATCGCGTTGTTATGCAGCGCGCCGTTGAGCGTGATGGTGCCGCCGCCGAGCGTGAGATTGGTCGAGAAGCCCTGGAAGGAAATCTGCCCGAGGTTCGTTCCTCCCTGGGTGCCCGTGCTGCTGAGCGTGACGGTCACGTTGCCGATCGTGGTGTTGCCCTGCGGCCCCACGGTGCTGAAGGCGGCGATGTCCACCGCCGGGTCGGGCAGGACGCCGCCGGACCAGTTGGCAGGGTCGTTGTAGTCGTTGCTGACCGCCCCCGACCACGAAATGGTGGCCGCGGAGGCCGGAGTGGCGAGGCTTCCGAGCAGGAGAGCCAGCGCGGCGCCGGCCAAGGAGGCCCGCCGGAGTTTCGAATCACGGGAGGAATTGCGAGGGAGAACGTTCATGGCGGGGAAGAAACGGGGGGCTGACGATTCGTCTCAAACATGGCCGCGGCTCCCCGCCCGCTCAAGGGAAAATTGGAAGTTTTACCGCAATTTTTTACGCACAATGCACAGACTCAGCCGGTCACCGTCAATCCGGCGTCCAAATGCTGCTCCTCCCCGGGCGCGAACGGGATCCGGCGCCGGATCGAGCCGCTCCGCAGGACCAACTCGCCGCCGCGGAGGCTGCGCACGTGCAGGGAGGCCAGCGCGTGGTTGGCCCAGACGAGGCGAAGTTCAAAGCCGCCTCGCACGCGCACGCCGCGAATCTCGCCGGCGGGCCACGCCGGCGGCAGGGCGGGGAGCAGGTGCACTTCACCGGCGTGGGATTGAATGAGCATTTCGAGAATGCCGGCGGACGCGCCGAAGTTTCCGTCGATCTGGAAGGGCGGGTGCGCGTCGAAAAGGTTGGGATAGAGCCCGCCCTGCTGCCCCTCGGCCTCGGCGGGAGCAGGCACCATCAGTTGCGAGAGCAGGGCGCAGGCCCGCCCGCCATCGCCCAGACGCGTCCAGAAATTGATCTTCCACGCCAGGCTCCAGCCGGTGCCGGCATCGCCCCGCAAGTCGAGCGTGCGGCGGGCCGCCGCCGCGAGTTCCGGCGTGCCGTCGGGCGTGATCTGATCGCCCGGATGCAGCGCGAACAAATGCGAGACGTGTCGGTGGTGGCGCTCAGGGGCGGCGAGATCCCAGTCTTCCAGCCACTCCTGCAGCTGCCCGGCCGCGCCGATCTGCGGGGGTGCGAGACGCTCTCGCGCGGCGATGACGCGGGCGGCGAAGTCCGATTCGCCCCCGAGCACCGCAATGGCGGCGAGGCAGCGGTCGAAAAGGTCGCGCAGGATCTGGGTGTCCATCGCCGGACCCGCGCAAACGCTCACGCCGCCGGGGTGCGTGTTCTCGGGGGACAATGACGGGCAGGTCACGAGCCAGCCGGTGCGGGGATCCTCCACGAGCGTCTCGAGGAAAAACTCCGCCGCGCCGCGCAGCACCGGCCATGCCCGCGCGAGAAATTCACGGTCGCCGCCGTATTCGTAGTGCTCCCAGAGGTGCCGGCAGAGCCACGCTCCGCCCATGGGCCAGAAACCCCAGGTCGGTCCATCAATCGGCGCCGTGGCGCGCCAGAGGTCGGTGTTGTGGTGGCACACCCAGCCGCCCGCGCCCCAATTCGTGCGGGCCGTGCGGGCGCCGGTCTCCGCGATTTCGGTCACCATGCGCAGGAGCGGTTCGTGGCATTCCGCGAGGTTCGCGGGCTCAGCCAGCCAGTAGTTCATCTCCGTGTTGATGTTGATGGTGTATTTGCTGTCCCACGGCGGCGTGAGGGAATCGCACCAGATGCCCTGGAGATTGGCGGGCTGCCCCCCCGCGCGGCTGCTGGCGATGAGCAGGTAGCGGCCGTAGTGAAAGAACAGGGCGACCAAGGCGGGCTCGCCCGTGCGGGCAAAGTCGCGCAGCCGTTCGTCGGTCGGGCGATCCCTCCCCTCCCCCACCCCGAGGTCGAGCGCGACGCGGCGGAACAAGGCGCGATGGTCGGCGAGATGGGCCGCGAGGAGCGACGCAAAGTCGGCGGCCCCGGCGGCGGCAAGGCACTCCTCCACGCGGGCATCGGGGTCGCCGCCCACGTCGTCGTAGCGGCGGTAACTCGTCGCCGCGGCGAGCCGGAGCGTGACGGCATCGCACG
>JAIYAZ010000143.1 GCA_027488755.1 Verrucomicrobiaceae bacterium
CGCCCGTGCGCGCGCGCACCGTGCTGACGCTGTGCTGGCTGCGGCGCTCGTCCAGGTCCTCGGACGGCGCGTCCAGCACGCCGACCATCGTGGGCGCGTGCGCCCTTGGCGCGCCGCGTGGCCCGCTGCTAGGCGTGTCGCAGCGTGCCTGGTGCCGCAGCTGCTGTGCGTGCAGCGGCGCCGCGCAGCGTCAATCTGACGCTGCAGGCGCTGACGCCGCGGCGTGCCACCCGCTCGCCCTGTGCTGTGTTGCAGCGTCTCCAAACGTCCACGGCACCGATACGGGGCAGGCCAGCGCCGACAGGACGGGGGCGTGATTGGGAGGCTCACGGGGAGGTGCGGACGCGCGGAGAGGGGGCTTCACCTGGAACTCATACGAGCGGATGCTTTCATTGTATGTACAGAACATCTCAGGTCACTCAACTGTTCATATCTCCTCTCCCTGTCGACCTGCATGGATCCGGGCAGAGACCCCGCCACCACTATTCTTCAAGTGAAGCTCAAGGCCCAGGTATCGTCTCAATGGCGCTGGGCTGGTCCCAGGCGGCCGCATGAACCGGCGTCGACGGAGGTTGCCTCGCGGCGAGGCGTTCCGCCGCCCCAGGGGCCCGTGCTCCTGTATGTGTCCGGCAGCCTTCACACCACCCCGCTGTGGCCACGCAGGCAGACCAACAGCCCCGGGACGGCGGACGAGGCGAGTCGCTGGGCGTCGCGCGGGGCGCGCCACTGCTGCTGGAACCGGCGGCGGCGACGACACACCCGGGCATCGCTCCAGCCGTGATCGGCATGCCCGCCACCGCCCAGCGCCACGGCAGCCGCCGCTGGTGGCCGGCAGCCGCGCTCGTGCCCATGCGCGCCGCATGCGCGTTTGGCGGCAAGCTCGTGCCGCTGCACGGCCCAGGCCCCGGCCGGGTCGCCACCAGCGGCCCCAGCCCCGCGCCCGCGCCCGAGGGCTGGCCCCTGGACTCGGATTGCGACTCGTTGCATGCACTGACGCCGCCAGCCCTGCATGCGGCCGCCGAACGACCCTGCGCTGCGGGCCCGGGGGCCGCGCCCCTGGTTGCCGTTGCCACCCCCGAGGCGCGGCACCCGCCACCCGCCATCCAGCCGGGGCCCATCAGCCCGGCGCGCATCCCGCCAACCAACTCTACCTTGTGCAACGAGGGCAGCGACGACCTGGACGCGCTCATGTGCGCGCTGGAGGGGCCGCCCGCCGCGGGCGGCGACTCGGACCAATCACAGTCACTGGTGGCGCCCG
This sequence comes from Verrucomicrobiaceae bacterium, assembly GCA_027488755.1. GTDB lineage: Bacteria > Verrucomicrobiota > Verrucomicrobiia > Chthoniobacterales > JAATET01 > JAATET01. The sequence continues at coordinate 1,259 of JAIYAZ010000143.1, forward strand.
GAGCCGCAGAATACATCACCCGGGGTGCATCCGCGACCACGCCCACGCCCACGCCCACGCCCACCGCCTCACCCACCCCGCAGCCCGGCTCCCTCCAAGTCACCCACCGCGTCACCGACACGTGGAGCGGCGGCATGCAGGCCGAGATCATCCTCCGCAACGCCGGCACCACGCCGCTCAGCACCTGGGCCCTCGAATTCGACTATCCCGCCCGCATCGACTCCCTCTGGAACGCCACCCTCGCCCCCGGAAAAACCCGCCAGCACCGCCTCACCCCCGCCGCTTGGAACGCGACCCTCGCTCCCGGCCAGACCGTCACCATCGGCTTCCTCGCCTCCCCGGCCACGCCCGCCGCCACCCTCAAAAACCTCCTCGTCGAAACCAACGGCTCCCCCGCGCCCGCGCCCAGCCCGTCCCCCACCGCCACCCCCGCGCCCGTTCCGACCGCGACGCCGGTGCCCAGCGCCACCCCCCTTCCCACCGCAACGCCGAAACCCACGCCCGTCGCCACTCCCGCCCCGACCCCGGGCGCCACGCCCACCCCCGGCACCGCCCCCAAAACCGAAAAGCGCCTCGTTGGCTACTTCGTGGAATGGGGCATCTACCAGCGCAACTACCACGTCGCCGACATCCCCGCCACGAAGCTCAACGTCATCAACTACGCCTTCGCCAACGTCTCCGCCGCCGGCGAAGTCACCCTCTACGACTCCTTCGCCGCCGTCGAAAAAACCTACCCCGGCGACACCTGGGACCAACCCCTCCGCGGCAACTTCAACCAGCTCAAAAAACTCAAGGCCGCCCACCCCCACCTCGTCACCATGATCTCCGTCGGCGGCTGGACCCTCTCCGCCCGCTTCTCCGACGTCGCCCTCACCGCCACCTCCCGCGCGAAATTCGCCGCCTCCGCCGTCCGCTTCCTCCGCCAATACGGCTTCGACGGCGTCGACATCGACTGGGAATACCCCGGCGGCGGCGGACTCGACACCAACGTCTCCCGCCCCGCCGACCGGCAAAACTACACCCTCCTCCTCCAGGAACTCCGCACCCAGCTCGACCAGGCCGCCTCCGCCGACGGCCGCCGCTACTACCTCTCCATCGCCGCCGGCTGCGGCCCCGACAAAATCGCCAACCTCGAAGTCGCCCGCCTCGCCACGATCCTCGATTGGATCAACCTCATGACCTACGACTTCCACGGCGCCTGGGAAAACCGCACCGGCCACAACGCCCCGCTCTTCGGCCTCGCCGGCGACCCCCTCACCGTCGACGCCGCCGTCCGCGGCTTCCTCGCCGCCGGCGCGCCCCCGCAGAAACTCGTCCTCGGCGTGCCCTTCTACGGCCGCACCTGGCGCGGCGTCCCCGCCACCAACGGTGGCCTCGCCCAGCCCTCCCCCGGCGCCGGCGCCGGCACCTGGGAATCCGGCGTCATCGACTACTTCGACCTCGCCGCAAAAATCACCGCGAACCCCGCCGCCTACGCCCGCCGCTGGGACCCCGTCGCCCGCGTGCCCTGGATCCACGTCCCCACCCTCGACGGCGGCACCTTCATCACCTACGACGACCCCGAGTCCATCGCCGAAAAAGCCCGCTACCTCAAAACCATGGGCCTCGGCGGCGCGATGATCTGGGAACTCGACAGCGACCGCCGCGCACCCGCCCCCGGCCTGCTCGACGCCCTCCTCGGCGAACTCACCCGCTGAAACCCCGCCCTTGCGCGCGCCCCCATTCCCGACGAGGAATCGAGGCCGCGCCCATGCTCTTTCTCCGCCTCGCCCTCTTCCTCCTCCTCACCGCCGGCCTCGCCTACCTCGCGATCTGCGCCTACCTCTGGGCCAATCAGGAACGCCTCCTCTTCTTCCCCGCCCGCGCCACCGACGCGGAATTGGAAGCCCTCGCCCGCGAACGCGGCCTCCTCCCCTGGACCAACGCCCGCGGCGAACGCATCGGCTGGAAATCCCCCCGCCACCCCGACGCCCCCGCCCTGCTCATCTGCCACGGCAACGGCGGCTTCGCCCTCGGCCGCGACTTCTCCGCCCTCAGCGAAACCCCGCCCACCTTCCAGCTCCACCTCCTCGAATACCCCGGCTACGGCGCCCGCCCCGGCCCTCCCGGCGCCAACGCCCTCGTCGCCGCCGAGGTCGACGCCATCGACACCCTCAGCGCGGAAAACCCCACCCGCCCCCTCATCCTCCTCGGCCAATCCCTCGGCTCCGGCGTGGCCAGCGCTGCCGCCGCCGCCCGCCCGGCGCAGGTCACCGCCGTCGTCCTCCTCACCCCCTTCGACTCCCTCGCCCATGCCGCCGGCCACCACTACCCCTGGCTCCCCGTGCGCCTGCTGCTCCGCCACCACCTCGACTCGGACCGCAACCTCGCCCGCTACCCCGGCCCCGTCGCCTTCCTCCTCGGCGGCCGCGACGGCACCACACCGCCGGCCCTGGGTCAAAAACTCTTCGCCGGCCACACCGGACCCAAACGCCTCTGGCTCGCCCCCGAAGCCGGCCACAACGACTTCGACCTCCTCCTGGCCCCCTGGCCCGAAGTCGCCACCTGGCTCCCCTCCCACGAAAACTAGAGCACCGTCCCCCCTTTCCCTTTTTCCCTTTTCCTCGTCCCCTCCCCGCTTTCCCCCCCGCTTTCCGCTCTCCGCTTTAGTCGAGCGAGATCCGCGAAATCTTCGAGCCCTCGATGCCCACGCCGGCGAACGCGCCCTTCTGGTTAAACACCACGCCGTAAATGTCACTCCGCGCCGTCGTCGTGGAAAAATTCTTCGCGAACCCCTCGTCCACCAGCACCAGCTGCGGCCCCGCGCCGACCGACCAGCCCTTGCTCTTGCGCAGATACCGCAGCGCCCCCTCATTCATGAAAAACAACGCGTAGCCATACTCCACGCCGCCCGCCTGGAAACCCGCCGAGCCCCCGCCCGTCGCGTAGTAACCCGTCACCAGCCCGTTCTCAAACAACGCTCCGCGCCCGTAATACGCGCTGAACACAAACCCCGCCTTCACGATGCTCGGGAACACCAGCACCGCCACCGCCTGCTCGCCCAGCGCCCGCGCCACCGGATTCTGCGCGTAAAGTTTTCGCAGCGCGTGGTGCGACTCCACGTTGATCTCCTCCGCGCTCTGCGCGCGGGAAACCGCGGGAACCGCCAGCAAAAAGCCAACCACCACCAAAGCGAGGGAACGAGCGATGTTCATGCCCCTCCGTTTACAAAAATCGCTCCGCGCGCGCAAGCCGGCCAGTTTCGGATTCCGCAACGCCCCGCGTCCTCCTAGCGTCATCCCGCCGTGCTC
>JAIYAZ010000117.1 GCA_027488755.1 Verrucomicrobiaceae bacterium
TCCGCCATCTGGACCCAGACCGGCGGTGCCATGAAGAGCGCATCCACCCAATACCATTCGAAGGCTCCCGGCTTCGTTTTCCCGAGCACGGAATCCAGCGCGGCGCGCGTGGGTTCGAGGTGTTTCGGATTCTTTTCGATTTCCGAGAGCGCGAGGAAAAGCTGCGAAATCGCGAGATCGTCGGCGCCGTGGACCTCGTCGGCCATCGGACCCGGCGTGAAGTTCACCCTCTGGGCGAGGTCGCGCGCGACGCGGAGGTAGTAGTTGTCGCCGGTGGCCTGATACATCGCGATGACGCCTGCCGCGAAGGTGCCGCGGAGCCAGAAGGCATCCGGCACTGCGCCGCTCTTGGTGTTGAGGTTCTGCATCTGCCACGCCGTCGCCTTGCGCAACACGGTGAGCGAGTCGGAGGCGTTCGGAATCGGGGCGTCGGCGAGGCGTTTCTTTTGAAACTCGAGGTCCGCCTTGTATTCCGGCGTGGCCGTATAGGGCTGCGGTTGGCTCATCTGCCCGGACAATGCCAAGGCCTCGCGCGCGGCGAGGAGAAAGGCCCCGGCGGTGAACAACGGCTGCGGTCCCGCATCCCGGATCGCGCCGTCCGGCTCCACGCGGTCGAGCAGCTTCATCCAGCCGGCCAAGGCGGGCACGCGGATGTAGTCGATGATCATGATGCCGAGCGGGGTGCGGTTTCCCCAGAAAACCGCGGCGAGGCCGAGGCCGGCGTTTGCGGGATCGGGATCGGACCCGACATTTCGGTTCGACATTTCGGTGAGCACTTTGAAGCCCGGGGCGTGCCAGCGTTGGGCATCGGTAAGCGGCTCGAGTTCGTTGCGTGCGATCCAAAGGCTAACCGCCTTGGCCCGGGCGGGATTAGCGCCCTCCGCAAGCGAGGCGACCGCACTCGGGTCGGCGGTGATCTTACCTGCCGCCGCCGCGAACGTCGCGTCTCCGGTCATCTGGGCGGCGGCCACGAGCCCGGCCTTCCAGATCGCGCGGACCCCCTCGGGTTGCGCGGCGGCGTCCATCGCGAGGTAATGCGTGGCCACCGCGCGGGCGGCATTATTCAGCGTCGAGGGCGCGAGCTTCGAAGCGAACGGTTCGTTGAGAAATTTCGGGGCATCCGGCGCCGCGGCGGCGTTCAGCTGCGGAGCAAGTCCGAGCACGGCGAACCGGGCTAGGAGGAGGAGGCGAGTTTTCATGGTTGGGGAGCGAGTTTGTTGGGGTGATTGGGCCTTAGCGAGAGGGCTCAGAACTTGGGATGCGATCGGTCAGGGCAGGAGGACGAGAGCCAGGGGGGCGAAAAAGCCCGAGAAAACAAAGCGGCGAAATCGACGCTTTTCATGGATGCCGCAGGCCACTTCCATAATCAGCCCGTCACCGAGGCGCACCCGGGCCATCGCCTCCAGGTTGCCAGCGCCGAAAATCTGCCAGAGCGACGTGTGCTGCCAATCGACCTGCACCGGCGTGCCCGCGGCGCTGCCGACGGGCAACACCACTTCGCGGACCACGCCGTCGCGGGCGAGCGCGAGACGGGCGAGTTTATGGGTAGGATCAACCACCTGCGCCGTCATGCCTTTGACCAACACCAGACACGGCGCGTCGGCCTTGAGGCGCGTGCCGTCGGGCAGGCCGAACTCGCCCGCCGTCCAAAACACGACCCCCACGGTGCCGTCCTCGAGAGCCGCCGCTTGCAACGACGGCCCGTTGGCGAGCACCCGGGGCGCGTCGCCCGGAGAAGCGTTTGCGAGGGCAGCCGTGTAGGCGTAGCTCGCACCGGTGGGCTCGGTTCCATGGTCGAGCCAAAGGGTAAACAGCGACCCTCGCACGTCGTCCGTCGGTGTCGTCGGATTGCGATACACGTTTTGCCAATTCCCGACCGCCGGCAGCGCGGCGATCCGCACCGGCGAGCCGGCCGCGATCGTGTAACGCCACCCGTCATGTTCGACCGTCGTCTCGCCGTTCACGACGCGTTCGCCGGTGTCAAACTGCTCCGCGCGGCCCGCCTTGATGACGCGCACCGGACCGCGCAAGTGGACTTGGTTGAGCGTGGTCGCGATTCCGGCCGGTGACTGGCCGCGAATATCCGCGCCGAGGCACACGATCGCGTCGCGGTGGAAAAACCACGCCTTCTTCGCCGAAACACCATCGCGCCGATAATCCAAGGCCGCGAGACCCGCGTCGCCCTTCGACAATCCGCCGACGAAGTCACTTTTCATATGGGACACCACGAACTCCGGCTGAACCGTCTGCGCGCAGGTGACACCGGGCACCCGGTTCCAATTCCAGAGCGGAAAAATGTCTATGTATTCGTCGCCCCGGCGATAGAGATAGAGCGCGCCGTCGCCGAGATGGTAGCCCGAGAGGTTTTCCTGATTTTCCCGCTCCGTGCCGATCACGCGATTCGAAGACATCTTCAGCGTCGCCATGAACTCCGGACGGCGGAACACCGCATAATCCGACCGCCAAAAATGCCGGAAGCCCGTCAACGTGTTGGCCCCGCCAGCTTCGTTGCGGGCGACAAACGCCGCGTAGTCCGGCGCGCGAACCTGGTCGAAGATCATGGCCTGACGCATCACGCGGGTGATGGTGCTGGCCTTGTCGAGCGGCGAACCGGGCATGAGTTGCCGTCCACAGGCGCTAATGTCCATCGCGCCGTGCCAAGAGATCCACGCCTGCCCTTCCAGCAGGTAACTCCGAAGGGCGTCGAGCTTGGCCGGCGACAACTGCCAACGCGTTCCGTCGAGCACGCGAGCCCAAATCGCCATGTTGACCGCATAGGCGAGGCCGTAGTTGCCGAATTGCTGCTGCGCGCCGTGCTGGTGAAAGCTGAAGTCGGGCTGAAGCCCCTCCTTGGTCGTGATCTCGATCTCGTCCCAAATCGCGTCGATGCCCGCGCGAATCAGCGTCTCGTCGCGCAGGAGCAGACCACGCATCAACGTGTTTCCCGCAAGCCAGATTTTATTCTGTCCGGTGAGCTTGATGGGGTAACGCGCCAGCGAAACCTGCGTGCCATAGTGAAACTCCTCCGGCGTGGCCGCGTCGCCGAGCAGCAGCAGCGTCGCGCCGACGATCTTCGGCACACCGATTTGGTTGAACCACCAGTTGGTGCATAGGTAATCCCGTACGATCCAGTGGCCGAAGGCGCGGTGAACGGCGGCGAGCAACGTGGCACGGTCGGCTGCGCCGGTGCCGGTGCGCGCATAGACCGTCGCCATGGCTTGGATCCGCTGCCAATGCTGCGCGGGCGGCCAGCCCGAGCGGGCCTTCGACTCGTAATCAATGTCGCTCCAGCGCCCGTCGGCGCCGAGTTCGGCGGCGAAGCGCAAAGCCTGATCGGGCGAGGGCCGCGCCTCGTTGGTGTCGCGCATGCCGTGGGCGTCTGGCGAGTTGGCGAAAAAATCCCGGAACTGCGCCACCGCCCGATCCACGTCGTGCGAGAAAGACTTCGGGGCATCCGGCTCGGAGGCGGCGGCGAGGGGAATGGCCAGTGCGACCAAGATGGTGAGCAGTGATGCTCTCATGGACCGGCAGGGTCTTTGGCGTAGGTGAATCCCATCGTGGCGAGCTGAAGGCGGCGGTTGGCCTCGGCGACCATTCGGATGAATTCCGGCGTTTCCTTCATCGTGAAATCCATGCGGTGGGGCACCTGATCCATTTGCCGCTCGGACTCGAAGGCCCACCAGTGCGTGAGCTGCACCTGATCCGCAACGATGAGATCAAGGCAGCGTTGGATGATTGGATTCGCCTTGTCGCGCTGCCCGGCAAACGAATCGAACCAGTCCGGATTCTTCGCCCAGAAATCCGCGTTGTTCTTGTTCCGCGGCTTCGCAAGGGCACCCCATTCGCCGATGTAAAGTGGCTGGCCCTGGCAGGCGGCGACTTCCTTCCAAGCCGCGAAGCTGATCGCTCGCTTGGTGCCGTCTGGTTCGAGGGTGAACTTGTCCTCAATCCCGTTGTGGTAGGCGTGAATGTGAAAGACATCCACCCCGGCCTGGGCTTTGGCGACCGATGTAGAGAGCTGCTCCCACGAGTCGATGGTCCACATGCTCTTGGTGGCTCCATGTTCGACGAACTGGTTCTGATGCCAGAGCGA
>JAIYAZ010000032.1 GCA_027488755.1 Verrucomicrobiaceae bacterium
ACGCCCAGCAGGAGGTCGATCGCGGCCATCATGCCATACATCCCGGTGATGTTGAGCACGCCGGGCTCGTAGCGTTGGGCGGTCTCGGGGAAGGAGAGGGTTTCCTGCGTGATGAACTGGGGCGAGCGGACGTTCCAGGCTCCGAGCAGGGTGGGGTGGCATTGCTCGAAGTTGCGGCGCGCGACAAACACGATGCCCATGGCCAGCGGGCCGAGCAGCCATTTGTGGGCGTCGGCGCTGAGGAAATCCACGTGGCGCACCGTGGTGGGAAAGGCCCCGAGCGTCTGGATGGCGTCCAGCGAGAAGAGCACGCCCCGCTCTTGGAGCAGGGAGCCGATGGCGTCCACGTCGATGCGCCAGCCGGAGAGGAAGTGGCAGCTGGCGAGGGCGACGAGCCGGGTGCGGGGGGTGAGCGTTTCGGCGACGAGTTCCGGGGTGATGGCGCCCGGGACAGCGGGCTGCAAAAAGCGGACGGTGACGCCCTGGCGTTGGAGGTTCAGCCACGGGTAGACGTTCGCGGGGTAATCGTCGAGGTAGCAGAGGATTTCGTCGCCGGGCTTCCAGGTGAGGCCGTTTGCGAAGAGGCTCAAGCCGAGCGAGGTCGGGCCGAGCAGGGCGATTTCCTCTGGGGTGGCCTGGATGAGGTCCGCGCACCGCTGCCGGGCGCGCTGCACGTCGGCGAGCACCTCGCCGAATTCCTGGTGCTGTTCGCACGAGCGGGTGACGTGGCCGCGCATGGCATCGGCCACGCGGCGGGGGAGGGCGGTGACGCCGGCGTGGCCGGTGAAAATCTGCGCGGCGGCGACGGGGAACTGCGCGCGGCGTTCGGTTTCGTTGGCGTAGGGGATCATCGCTGGCTTTGGCCCTCGTGGATGAGGTCCCAGAAGCCGCCGTTTGCCCCGAGGGCTTCGTCCTCCTCGGCCATGGGCAGGTTGGAGCGGAAGAGGAAGTCGCGGATCGTGTTTTTGTGCAGTACGCGGTGGACCTCGATGCCCTGCGGGTGCGGGCTGAAGTAGATGCGGTAATCCTTTGCGCGGCAGCGGAAGAGTTGGCGGCCGTCGCGGCGCACGCGGCCGAACTGCTCGCCGGAGAGCTGTTCGAGGTCCTGCGGCAGAACCTGGAAATCCATCAGCAGGTCGAGCTGCAGCTCCTTAGGCAGGGCGGCCATCTCCGCGGCGCTGATTTTGTTGAAGACAACCTGGAACACAGCCGGAAGCTAACCCGGACCGCGGCCCGGGCGCAACCGCAAGCGGGAGCCCGCCTGCTTGCGCCGGGGGTTCGCTTCCCTTAGGTTGGTCGTTTAGTCCATGCAAAAGTCCGTCCACCTCTACGACACCACGCTGCGTGATGGCACGCAGGGCACCGGCATCTCCTTTTCGGTGCAGGACAAGATTCGCGTGGCGGAGCGGCTCGACTCGTTTGGCATCGATTACGTCGAGGGCGGATTTCCGGGTTCGAATCCCAAGGACGCCGAATTTTTCAAGGAGGCCCGTCGCCGCACGTGGCGGCACGCGAAGATCGCGGCCTTTGGCGCGACGCGACGCGGCCGCACCCGCGTGGAGGAGGATGCGCAGGTGCGCGTGCTGCTCGAGGCGGAGACGCCGGTCGTCACCATCGTGGGCAAGACGTGGCCGCTGCAGGTCACCGAAGTTCTCGGCGTTTCGCTTGAGGAGAATCTGGCGATGATCGCCGAGACGGTCGCGTATCTCCGCCAGCACGGGCGCGAGGTGTTTTACGACGCCGAGCATTTCTTCGACAGCTACCGCGACGATCCCGCCTACTCGCTGGCGACGATCCGCGCCGCGCACGAGGCCGGGGCGAGTCTGGCGATCCTGTGCGATACGAACGGCGGTTCGCTGCCGGAGTTTGTCGCGCAGGCCACCCGCGACGCTGTGGCGGCGCTGGGCGGCGCGGTCGGCATTCACACCCACAACGACTGCGGTCTCGGCGTGGCGAACGCCCTTGCCGCCGTGGCCGCGGGCGCGAGTCAGGTGCAGGGCACGATCAACGGCTACGGCGAGCGCGTGGGCAATTGCGACCTCGTAACCGTCGCGGCCAATCTCCAGCTCAAGCTCGACCGCCCGGTCGTGTCGGACCTGACCGGCCTCCGGGAGCTCTCGCTCTACGTGGACGAGCTCGCCAACGTGACGCCGAACATCCGCGCGCCCTACGTCGGCGCGGCGGCGTTCACCCACAAGGGCGGGCAGCACGTGCACGCCGTGCAGAAGCTCGCGAGCAGCTACGAACATGTCGATCCGCGGCTCGTCGGCAACCGGCAGACCATCGTCGTGTCGGATCTAGCCGGGCAGAGCAACGTGCTCGCGAAGGCGAAGGAGCTCGGGTTTGTCCTCGAAAAGGGCGCGCCCGAGGCAGCGAAGATTCTGACCGAAGTGAAGCGGCTGGAGGCGGAGGGCTATGAGTTTGAGGCGGCCGACGCGTCATTTGATCTGCTCGTGCGCCGCCAGCTCGGCGTGGCGCGCCCGTTGTTCGAGCTCAAGGAATACCACTGCGACTTCCGCTTCGTGCCGGGCCACCAGGGCAGCACGTGCGAGGCAACGGTGAAGCTGCTGGTCAACGGCGAGGCGGCCTACGTCGTGGCCGAGGGCGACGGCCCGGTGAACGCGCTGGATGCCGCGCTCCGCAAGGCGCTGCGCCCGTTTTACGGCTGGATCGACCAGGTGGCGCTGACGGATTACAAGGTCCGCATCGTGGATGGCCGCTCCGGCACCGCGGCGCGCACGCGCGTGCTCATCGAGTCCGCCGACGGCCACGGCTCGTGGGGAACCGTCGGGGTTTCCGACAACATCATCGAGGCCAGCTGGCAGGCGCTCGTGGACAGCTACGAGTCCTACGGCAACGCGCGCGGATGAGCCGGCGCGCGGGCGGCCGGTGGTTCAGGCCGGGAGGTAGAGGATGCGCCCGCAGTTCGGGCAGTGAGTGAGGGCCTTTTGGGCCTTCACCTCGAGGGCGGTCTGCGTGGTGACCTTCATGTGGCAGCCGTTGCAGACCTCGTGGTCGAGTTCGGCAAGGGCGAGGCCGTTCTTACTCTTGAAGAGGCGGGTGTATTGGTCGAGGAGATCCTCGTCGACGCCCTCGGTGAGGGGAACGCGGCTGGCGGCAAGCTCGGCGAGCTGGGCTTCGAGGTTGGCGGACTTGCGGCCGAGTTCGACGATCTGGGCCTCGAGCTTGGCCTTTTCCTCCGCGTGGGCGCGCTCGGCCTCAGCGACGGCGGGGCGGAGGGACTCGGCGGATTCCATGAGTTCGAGTTCGCGGTCCTCGATGGTGGTGATGACCTTTTCGGCGGCGGCGATCTCGTGGCCGAGCGCGGCGAATTCCTCGTTCTTGCGCGTCTGCATCTGCTGCTGGCGATAGCGGGTGATCTGGTCTCGTTTGGCTTGGGCCTCGACCTCGAGGCGTTTGCGCTCGACCTCGATGGCGCGCATCTCGGTCTTGCCGGCATCGAGCCGCGCGGCGGCATCGGCGATTTGCTTTTCCTTGAGGCGGCGTTCCTCGGGAATGGCGTTGAGTTCGAGTTGAAAGGAGCGAATGCGCTGATCGCGCTCCTGCAGCGTGAGGAGTTTTTCGACGTCGGGAAGCACCGACGCGGATGCTTGCGGAATCATGCCGCGGGGGCCAGTTCCAATTTCCACGAATCGCAGTTGCGGCGGCGCGGCGCGTTGAATAAATCTGCGCGCAAGTCGTTTTTGGTTTGATGTCCGCCGTTGCGCCCGCCGTTACCGCCTTTGCCC